>NZ_CP136910.1:4440000-5095000 GCF_033100115.1 Anaerocolumna sp. AGMB13020
GGATTTCGTTTATACCATATTACTACAGAAATATCTCAGAATAGAAGCAATATCATGGTTGATGGAACAAGAACATATAGTCTAGATTTGGGAACCAGTGGAGTAGGAAACATGAGCCGGTTGGAAAATCTTATAAATGGGCTTGAGGAAAAGTTAGAGCATTTCAAAGAAGAGCTTAATATTGCACAAGATAATCTTAAAGAAGCACAGATAAATTGTGGTAAGGTTTTTCCTTATGAGGAAGAACTTTCTAAAAAAATTATGAGACAATCTGAATTGAATCAATTTCTGGAACTTGATAAAACCGATGAGGTTTTAGCCGATGAGGACATGGATATTGAAAAGAATAATAGTAGCCTAATGGTTAAGGAAATTATAAGCGCATATAACATTATAGAAGATGATGCGGAAATGGAGCCATAAAGCGCAAGAAAGGGAATAAAATGGATAAGTATTTTTTTGATAATGAAGGAAATACAATGTATGAGTTTAAATGCAACATAGTTATGGATAAAGAGTTGCAAAATATACATGATAAAGAGAAAAAATGTAAACAGCATAATTTAATTATAATTTCTATTGGAATTGCTATAGGATTGTTTCTTGTACCCATTGTTTTCTTTTTACAACACTGGTTTTTTTCAGACTGGATATCAGACTTGAGGATGCAGATTTTTGGGTGTCTGGTGATGATATCGCCATTTTGTCTTTTAATAGTCACCTATGTATCAAACGACCTTCAGGACGTAGATTCAAAATATTATAATCGGGTTGAACTAATTAATTTAATACCTCAAATAGATGAGCTGTTAGAGATTTCATCTTCATCGGGTGGTATGTTTGAGTATGATGACTTCTTAATACATTATACAAATAAAGATGATAGTAGAAAAATAGTCTCATTATTCATACTGGAAGGATATAGATTAGAGAAAAGTAGAGCAGTAAGCTGCTTAACATTTGACATAGATAATTTCACTTTACAAAAACCATATTAATAACCATAAAATCAGGTAACTCGAAGTCGAACAGTAGAACTGTTCTTTTTTTATATATTTTATAAGGAGGTAAATATTATGGCCGAAACAGGTACAAAGGTCAAACAAAAACAGAAAGAAAGAGAGGATGCGAAGGTTGAAGTTGCCAATAGTATAAGCATACTTGATTATGCAAACAAAAATGATATGGATGTCTTGTATGAGGATAAGAAGATTGCCAGGATCGAAACACCTGGCGGTGAAATGCTAACAGTTTTTAAAGACAGAAACTCATGGTCAATCTCAAACGGAGAAGATGAAAGGGCTGAATACGGTAATACTATTCGTTTCGTAGCTAAAATGGAAAATAACGAATGGAGAGAAGCATTAGATAAACTGGTTGCAGACAGAGGTGACTATCTGTCGAGTGATCAATATAATGCAGCTTATGTAGAAACATATAATTTAAATAACCAGGATGCTTTAGAAAGTGTAAATACAAGGAATAAAGATTTGATTAAGTCGGAAAATCTGGAATTCCAAACTGCTAAAACTGTACGAATCGCTGATTATGCCAGAGCAATAGGGCTTCAAACAGATGAAATAAATCGTGGAAAGACTACAGTTATTAGAGATCCACGTTTTGAAGGGATTCTAATATATAACAACAGTAATAAATGGGACTGGCACTCAAAGTTTGTACGAGATGCAGATGTAATCAAGTTTGCAGAGAGAGCACAAGGTCTAAGCAGAGAAGAAGCAATAAAATCTCTTGCTGCTTTTAAAGACACTGGAATCATTACAGAAATCCAAAAAGATAGTGAATACATTATTGAGCAGGAAGAAGTACTTGGAGAACGTTCAGAAGAGAAGCCTACTGAAGAGACATTATTACCTGAAGAGCTTAATGATCAACAATCAGAATCAAGCCAAAGTAATGAAAAAAAAGAAGAAATAAATAATTCTCAGATACAGACGCAAAGCCAGACACGAAAAACAATGTCAAAGGAGCAGTTATCAGAAATCTTATCGGGTTATAGAAGAGGAATAGATGTAACCTCATTTGATAATGTTAAGTTATCTCCTAAACAAATGCGGCAGCTCCGCCTTGCAGAGCAAAATGGTATTGATTCGAAAGGTTTTAATGATCCTTCATTGTCTGCGGAATATATGAAAGAAATGCGTTTAGCTGCAGAAAATAGAGTGGATCTAAGCAGCTTTAAAAATGAAGAGAGTAACTTTGTATATTCTGCTGAACAGGCGAAGGAAATACGACTTGGGAAACAGTATGGATTGGCACCGGAAGAAGTTGCAGCTTTTGCTAAAGAAGAACTAGATCCGGAAGTTATGAAAGAAATGAGGCTTGGGCTTCAAGATGGAATGATTCAGATGAGAAACTTGGGTAACGGCAGTTATACTGCAAAAGATCTTCATTCTATTAGAATGACAATTATGGTGAATCATATCATGGATGCAATAAAGGTTCAGCTTAGAAATATCTTTGATAATCTCATCTCAATAATTAAACGTAATGTTTTACATGATCAAAGCTTTATCAGGCATGAACAAGTACCACAAAATGAGGTAAATGACACTGTTGTACAAGAGGTTGATATTGAAAAAGCTGCCATCAATGAAGTTAAAAACACAATTGAAAGTATCTATGAAGCTATTTCAGATGAGATGCAGGATCTTCCGGTGGAAGAGAGAAAAGATGTTATTATATCTGCTCTAAGGACTGTTATTAACCAGGTTAAGGAGAATGAATTTACTGCTAAATCTGATATTGAAAAGAACCAAGAATTTGAGGAAGCTGTAAATAATGTAATTGAGGAAAAACAAGAAAATGCCCTTAAGCGAGCAGCACTAGAGAGCCTGGAAGAAGATTATGTGGAACAATTTTATAAGAATGAAAATGACTATAACGACAAAATAATTGACTTCACAAACTCAATTGTGAATGATTCTACGATACCCTTAGAATTGAAGCATGAAATATTCGATCGCACAATTGAAAGAGTTTTCGGTACAGGCACAGCTGAGAAGTTGATAAGTCGATTATCGCCTGATGATCTGCATCCGGATTTACCGAAACAATCAATGGAAGAGATGCTTCAGCAGGAAGAGATATATCAGGAAGAAATAAGCGAAGAACTTTCATTAGAACAGTAAAAACTTCAGAATTGAAAATTATGGTTAGGGTAATGGCTTAATAATATGCTGTTGCCCTTTTTTTATGAGGTGATTATATGGAAAGTAAGGCACGTTATGCAAGAGCTGGAGCACCAGCAAACTATCAGATTTATAATGATGAGGATATTGCAAAGGCTAATGCAGTTAGTATACCTGATTTGGCAAGATCTAAGGGTTACAACGTTAAAGATGTAAATCAACGATGGGCAGAGGTAAAGGGGCAGGGAGGATTATCAATTGATAAGGCAGGAAATCGCTGGTACTGTCATTCTACCCATAAAGGTGGAGGCCCTATACAATTAGTTATGTATCTGGATGGATCAAGTTGGCAGGATGCTATGTCAGAGTTATTAAATGGTGAAAGTTCATATTCACGATATGTACCTTCAAAAGAATTGATTGTGGAAAAAAAAGATTTTGTACTACCTGAAAAAAACAATACTTACAGACATATCTTCGCATATCTTGGTCAGACACGTAAAATTCACCAGGAAGTTATCAAAGAATTTGTAGATAAGAAACTTCTATATGAAAATAATAAAAAAAGTTGCGTATTCGTCGGGATAGATAAAGAAGGTAATCAGAAGTATGCATGTATTCGAAGTACAAATACAAATGGTGCATCTTTCAAAGGGGAAGCTTCAGGATCAGATAAAAGATTTGGTTTTGCAAAAATAGGGTCAAATGACAGATTGACAATCGTTGAGGCTCCTATTGATCTCTTAAGTTATATGTCAATTTATCACTACCATGGATTAGGATATAAAATCCAAAATGACCACATTTTATCTCTTGGTGGAGTGAGTGATGTTGCATTAAAACAATATCTGATGGATCACCCTGAGATTAAACAAATACAAATGGGATTAGATAATGATACGGCAGGTAATGAAGCTTGCAATGATATATTTAAGCAGTATTCCAGTAAATATAAGATTAAACGTATTTCATTCAAGGAAAAAGATTTCAATGAAGTCTTGAAGGCGGATTTAGTTAATATGAATCTGAAGAAAGTTGAGCAACTACAGACCCAGCTGGCAGAGCCGGCTAATGAGCTGAATCATGAATGTGAGCCAGCATAAGCGGAGGTAGTGATATAAAAATGAAATAGATAGAAAGGATCAGTGTTTTAGCACTGCGGTTATGATGAATTCAAAATCAAACTCTTTTTTAAGATTAATAGGAGCAGCGGGTAATGAGAAAGAGTTAATTGAACGCCTGGTACGTGATCTAGGAATCAAAACTTTTCTTGATAATGCAGACTCCATAGTTTTAAGTCAGAAAACAAAGAATGCCTTGGAATGGCTAAATAATATTTTGTATCAGCAAGGAAATATTCCTGAGAGTTTATCGGGGTTGACAGAAATTCCTACTAAGACTTTTACACAAAATAATATAAAAGAATTAGAACTTCTTACCATTAAGGATCATCCAGAATTATTGGATGTGGATGCAAGGCAGTTCTATAAACTTCTATGTTTAAAAGATGTAATTAAAAATTTTCAGGATGAACAGGATTATATTGCAGTAAAAGAAGATTTTCTCGATTATGAACCTGAACAATGATTCTTTTTCAATATCGCCCCTCAAAAGGGGGAGGAACTCACCGTAGGTGTATAACTGGCAAGATTCCCCTTTGTGTGACTGTTGTCACACAAAGAGATCTTGTCGGGAGACCCGAACCCCAGAATTGGGATGAATCCCAAACCCTCTATTAAAGAAAGGAAAAAAAATAAATGAAGAGAAAATTAGCAAAGTTATTTATTTCAGTATTTTTAGTTATGCTTGCTTTGGTGGGATGTGATAATTATACGACTGCCGATGTAGATAATCAGATGATAGTCCAAGAAACGTTATCTGATAATCAGGGGACTCCAACTGATATAAATTACTCTCTTGAACGTTATAATCTAACTCGTAGAGCATATTGGGTTAATGGACAAAGAGAAAAAGCCAATAGCTTAATTTGCTCTATTGAGAAACCTCTAGGATATATAGTTTTAATAACTGATAATGGAGCTGTCCTTGGAAGTTTTGTAGTTGATGGGAAAGTAAGTAGCTTAAACAGCTTCTTAACCCCTAATTATATTGAGGAATACTACTCAAATGGAGCAACTATAAATAAAGAGTTAGCAGACGTAGATGGTTCCTTTGGAGAAAATGACAATGGAATATTCTTCTTTACTCCAGATGGAAAATATATGGAGTGGACAGGTACATATTTATATTCAGATATCCCTTTCGAAGTGGATGATCCGGTATTAAAGGTAGGTAAAGTCGATGAATAGTCTTTTTAAGGGAACAGGTATTGTTGTACTTGTTATCATGTCTCTTTTATTAATAATTTATATAACGCCTTTTGGAAGAGGAGCTATAAACACTTACTTTTTTCAGGTGCAAAAGGTTGATGATATAACTAATTACAAGACCGTCAAAGAAGTAGAAGATACTTGTAGAGCAATGATAAGTAGTTATGAAACAGACAAATTAACTTATGAACAATATAAGGACAGCAGCAATGAAGAGAAGCAATCCTGGGCAGAACAAGCAAAGATGAGGGCAAATAAAACTGCTAATAGTTATAACAATTACATACTTAAGAACAGTTTCATATGGGAAGACAATGTACCGCCTGATATTAAGGCTGAGTTACAAATATTAGAATAAGGAGATTAATCATGAAAATTAAAGTTATAGAAGGAAAGGTTGGATATGGAAAAACCTTTTATGTTAAATCTGAATTGCTCCGGTCAAGAGGAAAGACAATATGTTTGTCGTCTTATGATGAGTATGCCGCACTTAGCAAAAAATTAGATGGTAGTACTTATCTCGATGGATTAGATATTTCTATAGATAAGGTATTCGATTTCATGAATAATGAAAGCGAATATCTTTTCTTAAATTTTGACATGGAGGATGAGAAAGAAAAGCGTTTCGATTTTCTGCTGAATATTATTGGAATCATTAGCACAAATATAAAAGACAATAGTGTTAATCTGATAATTGATAATATTGAAAGTTTTGTTAATAAAATGGATGAACCTCAGTTATTAACCAGAATATTACTTCATAATAGAAAGAATTGTGAACGGCTCAATATAACCTATACAACATTTGGTAGGCAGAAAGCGAATATCCATCTATTAAAAGAGAATTCTAGGGATTTATCTGTTACGGAATATATACTAGGAAATATGGATAAAGGATAGAGTTAAGATCAATATATTATAACAAAATTTAGAGGAGGTAATTAATTGGATAAAAACAACTTCAAGTTAGGGGAGTTGTTTCGAGAAGAGTTTAATGATAAACAATGGAATGAAATACTTACAGGAGTTATATCTGGATGTGATGTTCTGATATATGCAAAACCATATTATCATTACGCACAGATGAGAGAACTTCGCCTGGGTCAAGAAGCTGGAATAGATACAACCTGCTATGAAGACCGTTTTCTACATTCCAAAGATATGGCTATTATCCGAAAAGCAATAGAACAAAAATTTGAAGTCGATATTCTGTTGGATAGAGAGTTTAATCATAAGCAAAGAGAGCAGATATATTTAGGCATGATTTCAGGAGTGAGTTATATGAAATATGCTCTACCTATTCACAATGAATGGAAGATGATGGAGGTAAGATTAGGCTTTGAAAAAGGTATAGACTTGACTCAGTACCTTTTTACACATAACCATAATCAGATATGTCAAATACGCATAGGTATTGAAAATGGATTGAGTGTGAAAATATTTGACGACAATCGATTCAAACAAGCACAGATGGCAGAAATTATTGATGGAATGCTGCGTGGTTTAGATGTTTCTCAATATTCAGATTATAGTCTTTCTATAGAGCAAATGCGATTCAAAAAGGCTGAACTTATACAAAAAGAGATGAAACAATCAAAGAATAAGAAAGGAAATTGTAGATATTATGAAAAATAAAGACATTAAGATTGTAGACAGAAATGAAGAAATGAATCTATTAAAGAAAGAAAATATTATATTTTCTCTAATTAGTCAGGAAGAAAATAGGCGCTCACAGCGGCCTCATCCCTATAGGCTGCAAAATGACATGGTGATTACATATCGATTGGTTGTAAAAGTTGAAGATCAAAGTATCCATTCTGCATTGATTGATGACACTCTTTTAAACACTCTTGATTTAAGTAGTTATGAGGAGTTGCATAATCTGGCTATTGAGAATACGATGCGTTTATTTCCAGCAAAGGTTATATCTATGGAGCAAATGTTTATGAATGAGTCTGCACCTTCTGATATTGATAATTTTCATTATGATGATATAGACAAGATGTCGCCTCCTTTGTATGTATTATCAAATAACATAAAAATCAACGGGGCTTCAACGATAGTTTATCCAGGTATTTTAGAAAAATTAGCAGAGAAGTTCAAATCCAATTTTTATATATTACCTTCATCCGTACATGAAGTAATACTTATTCCAGATGAAGGAGACATTGATAAATCTCAGCTAAGTTGGTTGGTAAGAACTGTTAACATGGAGCAAGTTTCCAGAAATGAAAGGCTTTCTAATAGTGCTTATAAATATGATAAAGATGAGAAGAGCCTTGAAAAGATTGAGGAACAGTCAACCACAGTAAATCAGGAGTTTGTTAATCATTTTCTTTACGGTAATGAACAAGATCCGGATATGGACTTAGAACCTTAAAGGTTTAAAGAGGTATTTGCAATGGAGGAAAAGCCCACCACTAAGATTAAAAGGATAGAAGCAAGAGCCACACTTGAACAGAAAATTTTTGTTAAACGTAAAGCGAAAGAAGCTGGAATGAAGGAATGTGAATATGTGCTTTATTGTTGCTTAAAAGATGAGATGCCCTTGCAATCACCAGCAATGTTGGAAAAGATTATGAATAGTGATCCAGAAAGTATACATATAAGGGTCACTGCTGAGGAAAAAAAACAGATTATCGAAAAATATAAAATCTCAGGCATTAATAACTTAAGTAGGTTTGTTCGACTATGCTGCCAGAATAAACAAATAATTGTTATAAATGATTTGAAAGTATTAGCAAAGGAACTACATAAAGTCGGCAACAATTTAAATCAAATTACTATGCTATGTCATCAAGGACTTATTCAAACGCCTGACATTACAGAAACTAAAGACAACTTAAGTAAAGTGTACCAGGAGCTGGTTAAGCTAAATAAAAAGGTTAAGCCAGGCAGGTGATAACATGGCTATTGTTGCTTTTTTTAATGGGAGAAAAAATAAGAAAGGTGAAAAACTAACTTATAAGACTCTTGGTAGTGTAAGAAGATTAATTAATTACATCTTACAGGAAAGCAAAACCAGAGATGAATTAATGGGGGGAGTTTATTGTAATCCGAAGACAGCTTTTGATGAATTTGTACTGACTAAGGCAATTCATAATAAATTACCTGAAGGCCCAGTATCCAAATCTGAGGAAGTAATACATTTTACACAGAGCTTTAAAGTAGAAGAAATTACACCGGAACTAGCGAAAGATATTGCGGATAAACTTCTTACCCATAAACTATTTGAAGGGTTTCAAATAGTCTACGCAGTACATACGGATCAGCAACACATCCATACTCATTTTGCTATTAACTCTGTAAATTATGAAACAGGGCTGAGATGGCATATTTCAAAATATGATCTACAAAAAATAAAAGATTGGAGTAATGAATTATGTAGAGAGAATAATTTGTCCGTTCTTCCTAAGATGGAACAGCGAAGAATACCCAGGGTTAAAATGGAGAATCGATTACATGAGCATGTTTCAAAGGGAGAGTATCGAGCTGCTAAAGAAGGTAGGAGCTGGAAGGCTGAAACATTATATGCAGGAATGGCAGCTAGAAAGGTTTCTCGAAGTCGTGATGAGTTTATAGATATTATGAATAGGTTTGGTTATCAGGTACGGTGGGAAGAAAGTCGTAAAGATATTACTTATACCAATTCCGACGGAAAGAAAATTAATTCTGACAAGCTGGGGTATCCCGCAAAGAACTTTACTCCATTAACAAAGGAATCTCTGGAGAAGCAGTTTGCTCTTAATAGACAAGTAGAAACAAATCATAATACAAGTATCCAGATCGGGCAAGAACGGTTAAGAAATCAATTACTTAAAATGGCAGATACACTAGCAAAAGACTCTTCAAATCCTTACCCCTTTCAAAATTCAGATTCATTGAAACCTTACTTCATAGATGGACAAGCCTTGAAAGACAAAATTATAGAATCTGAAAAAGGTAAGGGATTAGATTGGGAAAAGGATTAAGGTATATTATATGAATAAAAAAAATATTTATCTATATTCATTTTTAGCTTTAATAGGTAGTGTTTTAGCAATCTATTTTGCAGCTCTGTTCGATAGTGTCCTACTTAAACAGAAATTAGAAAGTATGAATATCTTCTATATTATAAAGTATGTAGCTTCCAGTAATAATGCATGGAAGCTTTTTTTAATACTTCTGGTTGCAATTATACTTTTTGTTTTTGTTACTGCGATGCAAGACAGTAAAGATTATCAGAGCAAGCAAATTTTTGTTACACCAGATATATCAACACCTGCAGTTGCAGGACAGGGGCAATGCGGAACAGCTAAGTGGTTACCTCCTGAGAAATTTGATACATCTTTTGATAATTTTATATTGGATCAAAATAATCCAACGCTCAAAAAAATTCAGATGAATAGCTTAAATGATATAAAACAGGAATTAAAACGAATAACCGCCTTAGAGGAGGAGATTGATAAGCTAACAAAAGAACAAGAGCAGGAAGAAGATGATACAAGGATAGAAGAGCTTGAAGCACTAATTGATATAAAACAACATGAACTAACGGATGAAGATAAAATTATTTATGATGTAACAAATCCGACTGTTTATGATGACATAAAAAAAGAAATAAAGAGAGGAGCGTTAAATAATATTAATCCACAAAAAGGTGGAATTGTTTTAGGTAAAAAAGACCTTGAAGAAAAAAAAGTAATTAATTCTTTATTCAAATTGGTTTCAGGGGTTCCGTTTTCCCAAGAACGAATTTACTACATTTTAAAAGATGTACATACTCTTGTACTTGGAGCTACAAGATCTGGTAAAGGTAGAACAGTAGTATTACAGACAATAGGTACGCTACTCTTGGCCGGAGAAAGCATTATAGTTACGGATCCCAAGGCAGAATCCTATTTTTACTACAAAAAGATTTTAGAGTTGCTGGGATACAAAACTATAACAATTGATTTTAAGAATCCGAGAAAAAGTACAAGATTTAATTTCTTACAGCCAATTATCGATAGGGTAGATGAAGATGATATCCCAGGTGCAATTGATGCAACCTGGGATTTGGTTTCTCAGCTTGTAGGTGAACCAAAAGGTGAAAGACTCTGGAACGATGGTGAAGCATCTACAATCGCAGCTTGTGCAATGTCAGTTGTATATGATAACCGGTCCCCCGAAAATCATAAGTATCGAAATCTTACCAATGTGTATTATTTCTTAAGTCAGATGTGTACGCCAATCCAAGTAGGAAAAGAACTTGTACTTCCAATTTCAAAATATGTACAAGACTTGCCTTATGAACATCCTTCAAAGGGGTTACTTGCTGTAGCAGATATAGCTCCGTCTAGGACTAGAGGAAGCTTTTACACATCAGCACTTATGACTTTAAAACTGTTTACAAACCCTTTAATCGCTGACATGACCTCAAGTACGGATTACGATCCAATGAAAGTAGGGGATAGAAAGACAGCAATATTCATTATCCTTCCTGATGATAGAAAGACATATTATTCTCTTGCGACATTATATGTAACACAGCAATATCAACTATTAAGTAGAGCAGCTGATTTAAGAGGTGGAAGGCTAAAAAGAAGAACAAACTATATTCTTGATGAATTTGGTAATTTTGCTAAGATTCCTAATTTTACTACTATGCAAACAGTAGGTGGAGGAAAGGGTATTCGATTTAATATTTTAGTGCAGGATTACAACCAAATTGATGATATTTACGAAAATACACAGGGAAAGATTATAAGAAGCAACTGTGAAAATTGGATATATCTGCAAACTGACGATCCCGATACCTTAGAGGGATTATCAAAGAAACTTGGTAATTATACAATTAGTACCTATTCCTTAACTGCAAATCATCAGAAATTCAGTAATCCCAGCTCTTCGCATAATGTAAGCTTAACTGGAAGAGAGTTGCTTAAACCAGATGAAATTAAAGATATTAAACGACCATACACTCTGGTGACTAGCCGTAATGATCCGGCTATTTTAAATTCACCAGATTTATCAAATTGGTATTTCAATTCGATGTTAGGTTTAGGAAATGAGGAACATAATCGTAGAGTGCGAATGGCCAGAGATAATATAAGGCCCCAAAGAAGCGTTTCTCCAAAGCTAGAATTATGGGGAATCTGGGATGAATATAAAGTAATCATGGTAAAAGAGCAAAAAGACAAGACTGCAAAAGCTATGAAAGAAATGGCTGAGCAAGTGATGGCAGCTCAGTCCAATCAATTTTTTGATTCCTAATCGAAAGGATGAGTAAATGCAAGATAAAGAAAAGGCGGCTTTAGTAAATCAACTCTGCAGAGAAATCATAGAAAAGAATGAATTAACGTTAAAGAGTAATGTTTACTATGATTACACAGCTGTAATAGAGAAATTATATGATTTGAAGGAGGTGATGCATGACACAATAAGAATACCAAGACCAGAGAAAATACCTAAGCACATGATCTGGAGTGAGAAGCCAGCTGACTTAGAATTAGACCCATATGTATTTGATGGTTCGATGAGTCCTGAAGAATTTGAATGCTGGCAAGATAAGGTGTTTGGCGAAGAACCTGAGCTGGAATAGTAACAATAAGAAAAGGAGTAATTATGTAATGAAAAAACTAAATAATATGAAAAAAGTTCTCAAAGGAATGAAAAGCAAGGTTATGTATCTATTGACCTTGCTTTTTTTGTTAAGCAACAGAGTGATGATTTATGCTGCATCTACAGAGGGAGGTAATAAAATTACATCTAGCAAAGCAGGTTCAGGGTTAAAGAATTTATTAACTGACGTATCATCCTTTCTACTAATTATATCACCTATTGTTGGAGGGCTATTTGCTATTTATTTCTTCATTAGAAAGAATGCAGCTGATGAGCAGGATCAGAAACAATGGAATAAAAGGTTAGTAATAACTGGAGTTTCAGTTATAGGAGCCGTACTGGTTTCTAGTGGTATTACACTTATTACAGGATACTTTGTATAAATTAAAATCGGAGGATAAAGAACATGAGAAAATTAAGAGAATTTACACAGGAAAAAATGATTACATTAAAGGTTAAATTACACAAGTCTGGTGAAACAGCAATTTTAAAGCTGTCTGAGAACAGTGGAAACTTCCTTGAAGAAGCACTGAAGTACATAGCTGGTATAGTAGTAGGGTTACTCTTTTTAGGAGGAATCTATCTACTGTTTAAAAATGTTATAATTCCTGGTCTTGGATCAAAAGTACAGGAAATATTTAACTTCTCTGCCTAATTACAATCAAAACGGTATCAAGTTAAGTGAGTGAAACTTGATACCGTTATATAACAGAATAAAAGAAAGGACAACGAATGAAAATAAAGAAAATTTATAGGCTAATGGCTGCATTTCTTCTTATTACATTAATAATGCAGTCATTTCAGCTAACAAGTGCAAAAGCAGCTAGTGGTGCTTCTGTAACTGGAGCAAGTGGTACGCAATACATTCTTGATCACCAGTATGTTAAACAGTTAAACATTAATACAGGAAATATAACAATAACAGATACAGGATACACACAAACCAACGGTACTAGTGAAAGCTGGGACGCCGATGAAGATGCCTATGTTATAAAGGGCCAGGGAACCAGTACTAATACCATAACCATAAATAATACAAATTATGTTCCTACAATTTATTTACTGGAAACAGAGTGGGCCGGAAATATAGCAATTAGTAATAGTAAGGGATGTAATTTAGTAATAGTGGGCAGCGTAAAAAATACAAATGGGTATGGATTAACAATGTCAGGAAATACTTCTGCAGCATCGCCAATCGCTTTGAGTGTAATAGGGCTGAATAGAGAGACATCTAAGTTATCTGTATCAAAAAATGTACTAGGAAGAGTATCTGGAGGTTATGCAACCTATGCCAAGTCATTTCTTATGAAAGATTTAGAACTTTCTTGTACCAGTATCGCTACAGGAACGTATTTTTATGAGAATGTTACTATAGCGGATTGTTCAATCACATCTTCAGTGACAACTTACGGTAATTATTCTTTTAATACTAATTCCGCAGCTAGTTTTTCAATAAGTAACCTTACTGCTAACTTCCTGGCAATTGAGAGAACATCCGGTAGTATTTATAATACGGATCTGGTATCAATAAGTTCATCTAATATAGACAGGCTTATTCTTACTTCAAGTTTTAGGTACGGCTGTAAGATAACTAACACAACTATTAATACTGCAACTATAGGGACAGTAAATAATTTAACCCTAAATAATGCTGTAATACATAATTTTGAGACATTTTTCTATGCGGACACTGTAAATATGATTGAAAGTACTATTGCTAATAAAAGTCTTACAAACAGTAATACCATAGTTACAAGTTATAAATTGGATTACAGTAGTTATAATGATGCCGGAGAAGGGTGGGTATTGGATGTAACACCTACGAATAGTGCAGCAGAGGATTTATTTCTTAAGAAAGTACGCTTAAGAGATTATCCTAATTATTATGTATTGGTTACTTTTCCTGACGGTTATACATCTAAGTTATTGCTGGATGAAAACGGTTATTTATTTCCGTATGTGCCCAAAAACTCTACAGAGCTTAAATTTCAGGTTACTGATGAAAAAGGTGCTGCCAACTTTGGGAATTATGAATTAGAGTTTGATCCCATAACAGGAAATGACACAAATACAAATGAACCTGCCATAACAATTCAGCCAACAGTAGTGACATTCACACCGTTTGCTAATTTACCTATCGAATATTCATTTGATAAAGATAATTGGACAGGTACAACCACAGATTCTAATTGTCAGTTCAGTGTTGTTTTTCCTATAGGGGTTAAGAGAATTTATTTAAGATATAATGGAGCACTCTATGTTATTGATTATGATGAATCTGGTACACCTGGAGAAGTTATTGAACAGAAACCTGAAATAACATCTCAATCCGGAAGTAATGTTACGCTGCTGAAAGGAAAAGAAGGAAGTATATTTGTTAATGCATCACCTGTTAATACAGGTACAATATTAAAGTATCAATGGTATAAAGATGGTTCTTTATTATCAGGTGAAAAATCAAACGTGCTAGTTATAAAAAACCCTGATAATTTAAATGCCGGTGATTATATATGTGTCGTTACTGAAGATGAGATTGGTAGTACTACATCAGCGCCTATATCAGTATCGGTTACCACTGGAGTACCAGAAGAAACAGCACTTGTAATATTGGCACAATCAGGTAATAAGAGTGTTACAGAGGATTCAAAGGTTGAGTTATATGTTATACCAAATAGTACAGATGGTGTTAATTATCAGTGGAAGAAAAATGGAGTTAATATACCTGGTGCTACAACTGCAAAATATGAAATCGGTGCTGTAGAAAAAGCTGATGAAGCTACTTATACAAATGTTCTTACTAAAGGAAGTGAAGTGGTAACATCTGACCCGATTGTGCTTACAGTAAATCCTAATCCGCTAGCCGGTGATGTTGAGGATCTACAGGGTGCTGTTGATACATTAACAGAGCAAGTTAATACATTGCAAGGACAGCTTGATGCTGCAAATAACAATTTAACCACCTTACAGAATACTATTAATGATTTGACTGCTCAGCTTAATGATTTAAATAATCAAATAACAGCATTGCAAACACAGATTTCTAACTTAAATGGTAATGTTACAGAGTTGCAAGATCAGATTAATGCATTGCAGGATCAGAAAAATAACCTGCAGATAGATTTGGATGCTGCCAATACAGAAAAATCTACACTGCAGATAACTATTAATGAGTTGAATACTGAGGTTAGTAATAAAGATACTCAAATTACATATCTCCAGACATTACTGAATGCCAGTGAGAGTGAGAATGCGGAATTAAAAGGTCAGATTACAGTGTTAAATACGCAAATCAATAATATGACCACTCAGATTGAAACTCTTAATGCGCAGGTAACAACAATAACTTCTGAAAGGGATTCCCTTCAAAATCAGCTCACTACTGCAAACACTATTATTAGTAATTTACAGCAGCAGATTTTAGATCTGACAAATGAAAATAATGACCTTAAATCACAGTTGGATACTGCTTTACTTCAAATTATTCTTCTACAAGGGCAGGTAAATAACCTTACTACTCAAAACGCGGAGTTGGTTAATCAGGTTAATGATCTTAATGCAGAGATTACATTGCTTAAGAACCAGCTAGACGGTGCCGGAGATAATACAAGCGAATTGCTGCAACAAATAAGCAACTTAACAACACAGGTTAATAACCTTACCACAATAATTAACCAGAAAGATACTCAGATAACATCCTTGAATGATCAAATAACCAATTTAAATACAACTATAGTGAATCTGCAAACAGAAGTAAATAATGCTCTGGATAGTTTATCCGAGTATGAAGGTGCAGCTTTACAAGATAAGATCAATCAAATTCTTTCTGAGAATGCAGAGCTAAAAAGTGAATTAAACTCTTTAAAACAGGAGCGAAATTCACTTTTGCTACAGTTAGCAGACTTAAATAACTTGGTACAAAGCCTGCAGGCTGAAAATGCTTCTTTGATTCACCAGTTACAAGAAGCAGAAACACTGATTAATAATTTACAGAGTAGCCTTACTGCAGAAATAGAAAAAAGCACTGCACTACAATCTCAGGTGGATACTTTAAATATTCAAATAAGTAATCTGCAGTTACAATTGGGACAAACAGAAAGTGATAAAGAAGCTCTGAACCAGCAGATAAATAATTTACAAACAGATTTGACTAATATTACATATCAGTTAAACGTGTCAACACAGACGATTGCTGACCTAAATAGTCAAATAACAGCTTTAAATACCACAATAATAAACCTGCAAATTCAGATAAATAATGCTTTATCAGAATTAACTGAATATGAAGGCAACAATTTGCTTGAAAAGATTCAAGATATAAAAACCAAACAGTCTACTATAACGGCTGACCTGAATGAAGCGAATGCATTAAATACAAGCTTGAACTCACAGTTAAATACAGCTAATACACTACTGATATCCTTACAACATCAAATCGATGTTTTAATGGGGCAGATAAACGATAAGGATGCTCAAATCGCAGAATTATTAGCATTGATAGCTGAAAAAGACACAGAGATAGCAGCAAAGAATACTCAAATCAATAATTTGCAGATCCAGGTTCAGACACTCCAAGAAACGATAAATAATTTATCTGGAGGAAATGATACTATTACAAAATTGACAGAACAGGTTAATGACTTGAAAAATCAATTGGAAGCAAAAAATACTGAAATTAGTAACTTACAAAAGAAAATAGAAGAACTACAAAATGCAGGAGGCAGTCAATCAGAGATTAACAAATTAACGGATGAATTGAATAAAGCAAAAGATATTATAAGTAATCTTCAAAAGCAAATTGATGAACTGAAAAAGAATCCTATAACAGTATATGTTCCTGTTCCGGCCGACAATAATGGAGTATCTGATGAAGTAGCAGACACCACTATACCCGAAACCATTGTTAAGGAAGTAAATCCAGATAAAGTTGATTCAGTTGTTAAAGATCCTGTGATATTAGATGGTAATGCAACGGTTGAAGCAAGGGAAGGCTGGGAAATTTCTACATCACTTGCAAAAGATGCTGTCTGGTCTGGTTCCTTACTTCCAGTAACAGAAAATTACACAGGACTTTATACTTTCTTTGATAATGGGTTGAGTGTAGATGCAGCAGTGAAAGGAGCTGCTTTAACAGTCGGTTATAATGGAATATCAAATGCTGGTCTGACAGATACAAAAGATGGTTTTATGAAATACACCTTCTATGCAAGACGTGTCATAGATAAAAATAATATCTATGTATGCTCGGTTGATATTGAAAAAGAGGAGTACACGACACCAGTTACAACCATAACTTCCTCAATTTTAAAAGAGCCAAGAAATTATACACCTGAGAACTCTTATAATGTATTGGCTGACAAAGCAATTACATTTAAACTCTCCGCTGATTATGGAACTTATGGAAAAGGAGCTATTAAATATCAGATAGTGCCAGAAAGCATGGATTTTGACCCCGACGGTACATGGATAAATGTAAAAGGAAATTCATTTACGATACCAAAGCAGGATAATAATTTCCGTATATATGTAAAATTTATCGATAAAAACGGAAATTACACTGTAGATAAAACAATAGGGTTTAAGATACCTGAAGAAAAAGTAACCCAAGTAACCCAAGATGATACCTCACCGATATTTACAATGTACAAGACTATCTATCTGGGATATGACTACCAGGTACAGCTTGCAAATGTGACAGGAGATGTTACTTATAAATCTTCTGATGCTAAAATCGCTAAAGTTAATAAAAATGGCTTGATTACTTCAGTAAAGGAAGGAAAGGCGATTATCACTTGCTCTGTGAAAGGTAAGAGAAGTTACACTTACCGGATTGTTGTAACGATAGCCGATGGAAAAGGATCACCAACGTTAAACCTTTTCACGTCACCAATACAGGCAACAGGTGATAACCCAGTTTTAATTATGTATAAGCAGCTAAAAGCTGGTACTAGTACAAAACTTAGTATAAGTGGGCTAGATAAGGATGCAACTGTAACGTACATTAATATGGACTCTGATATCGCAGTTGTTTCTAAAGATGGAACAATTACTGGTATTACAAAAGGTAGTACTGATGTAATGGCTATTGTTTCAAAAGGTGATATTAATTATATCTATTATATTAAAATCAGAGTGGATGATGGAACAAAAGATCCTAATATGTGGACTTATCTGACTGCAGCATAATATGAGCTGCAGACCGTAATTAATTGGAGAACGGTCTGCAGCTTTTTTAGTTTAGATTCTAGCGGAAAGAAGGTGCATAATTGTTTGTTTTTAGATGGTTTAAAAGAAACTATAGTTAATATTTTTAATATGGGTTTTGAGGGATTTCTCTCTTACTTACTGCAGGAAGCACTTAAAGCATTTGATACAAGTTTAATCTACATATCAGATATATCGTTCAATGCAGAAACATATATGCAAAGTAACATGGGAATGAATCTAAATAGTATCTTTTCT
This sequence comes from Anaerocolumna sp. AGMB13020, assembly GCF_033100115.1. Taxonomy (NCBI): domain Bacteria; kingdom Bacillati; phylum Bacillota; class Clostridia; order Lachnospirales; family Lachnospiraceae; genus Anaerocolumna; species Anaerocolumna sp. AGMB13020. The sequence goes on from NZ_CP136910.1 coordinate 4,458,521, forward strand.
GTCATCCGTATATTTGGGTTTTATCTAATATTGCTCAAAGCATTAAAAAAGGGATTTGATGTATATGTTCTTTGGACTGATGGAGATTCTGACATGGATCCGTTTATGTTATTTACTAATTTTTTTAAAGCAATAGCAATAGCGGCTTCTTTTTCCAGCCTATATGGTTTTGCAGTAGAAATAATAGTGGATATTATAAACCAAGTACTTGGTTCTCTTAATAGGGTTGACTTAGGGAATATGTCCATGAGACTTGTTTTGGGACAGTTTATGTCTCAAGGTATTATTGTACTTATATTTGTCTTAGTGTACCTGGTATGCTATGTAATGCTGTATTTGAAATTCATTGGAAGGGGCCTTGAGATTTTCATTTTAAAAGCTGGTCTACCTTTTGCCTGTGTTGGTTTAATGGATTCTGATGGAGGTGTTTTTAAGATGTATATAAAAAAGTTTGCCCAAGAATTTTTTACAGTTCTTGTGCAAACTTTTTTACTTAAGTTATCTGTAGCATTAATGCTTAATGGTCATTATATATGGGCTACTGCAACAATGATGACTTCATTAAAAGCTCCCCAAGTATTGTCCGAGTTTATAATGGTCGGATCAGGTGGGCCAGGGGTAGCACAAAAGGTTACATCAACTGCTTATACTGCAAATATGATTCGTAGCTTTGTGAAATAAGAGGTAAGTATGAATACATTAATTGATATTATTAAATATCTTATCTTTCTTGCAGATATTGGTGCGGGCTTTAGAGCATTGTACTGTCTCATCCGGATTATGGCTAATCCGGATGAAGTGAGTAGCTATACGAAAAAAATTAATCATGTACTTATATTTGCGGTATTTGCAAATTGCAGCCTTGCACTTATGTTACTGGTAGAAAGATACTTTTTATAAATAAAAACTGAAAGGTGATAGAAATGGAGGATCATGAAAAGAAAGATGGTTTATACATTCCATGGGGTATTAAATTAGAACGTGAATATTTCTATGGTTACGGAAAGAAAGAGCTAATAATTACAATAATTTTTACGTTACTCGGTGCCGGAATCGGAATATTTATCAATTTAGTAACTGATAATATAATAGCTGCAGTATTAGAAGTACTAATACTACCAACTACTACTGTTTTCTGCATCGTAAAGAACGACTGTAATATTTCAGTAGTAGATCAGTTAAAGTTCATGGTCGATCATGCAAAGGAGCAAAAGAAGTATTATTATGTCCAGCAGGATGAATGGAAATGATTGATATCCTATGCTATATTATCACACTGCTATACGCTTCAGTATATGATTATAAGTATTTAACGGTACAGAATCGAATAAATGTAGTTATTGCTTTTTTAGCTATTATGTGTTCTGACTTTACTATATGGAGGTTGTTAGTAGCCTTTTTATTTACATTGCCTATTTTGCTTTTGGCAGTTTATAAGAACTCTATTGGTGGAGGAGATATTAAATTTATATTTTCTAATATCTTGTATCTTGGTTTTTCTGCCGGCTATGCAGGACTTATCATTGGCTTACCTCTAGCGGTGTTGTTTGCATTGGTGAGTAAATATATTTTAAAGCAACAGATTGATAAAATACCTTTGGTACCTTTTCTTTCCATAGGATTCTTAGTAACTATTATCATGAGAGTCATTGTTAATTAAGCAATGACTCTTTTTTATACCATAATTCATACTCGAAAGGAAAACATATGAAATACTTAAAGAATAAGACGGTTATTGGAATTTTAGCAATTGTGTTCGGATTACTTGTGGTTTTTATCATAAGTCCACTTTATAATAGGGCACTCGAAGCAAAGACAAAAGTTGTAAGGGTGGTAAATTATATTGAGAGAGGGAGCCAGATAACCTCTGATGACATTAAAATAGAGGAAGTCGGTAGCTATAATATACAAGCAGGAGTTTATCACGCTGAAAAAGATGTGATTGGGAAATATGCAGCAGCTGATTTATACAAAGATGAAAATATCATAAACAGTAAATTATCTGATACTCCTCTATCGGAAGATGAATATCTGGAGGGTATGGATGGAACTAAAGGAGCAATGAGTATAACATTGCAATCATTTGCTGCAGGATTATCCGGTAAGCTTTTGTCTGGGGATATTGTAAGTATAATTGCTACAGATGCTAATACAAAAGAAACGAAGGTACTACCGGAGCTTATGTATGTAAAAGTATTGGCAAGCACCACCCAAAAGGGAAAAGATGTAGATGACAAAAGCAAAAAGAACAGCGATACAGATGAAGATAATTTACCAGTAACAGTAACCATTCAAGTTAATAGAAAACAAGCACTAGCCATGGCAAATATTGAACAGTTGGAGAAATCACATCTTGAATTAGTATTCAGGGGAACAGAAGAAGATAGTAAGCGCTTTTTGGATCAGCAAGATAAAATTATTAATGAAATGGAAGCGGATCCTCTTTTAGAAGATTCAGAGGACATTACAACAAAAGATCAATCTGCAGATACAAAACTACCAGGTGATGCAGATCAGAAAATAGATGAGGTAGGTGATGATAATGAGTAATGGAAAGCTGATTGCTGTGTGGGGGAGTAAGGATTGTGGGAAAACAACATTGGCAGTAAAATTAGCTTCCAAACTTGCTGCCATGAAAAGAGAAACTATTTTAATACATACGGATCTGTTGGCTCCTGACATTAATGTCCTAATGCCTGAAAAAAAGGATATTAACACTATGGGAAATTTATGGGCTATGCCAGATTGTAGTATAGATACAATTCTTAAGGCTTGCAATGTAACCGACTCAAAGCATTTAGCAGTACTTTCCTTCAGGAGTGGTGATAATATATTCTCTTTCCCCGAATATACAAAAGAAAATATCATGGAGATTTTCATGAAGCTGAAAAACCTTGCAGAATTTATTATTGTTGACTGTGTAGAGGCCTTTGCATGGAATTCAATAACTACAGTATCTTTAGAGTTAGCCGACAAAGTAATACGATTGGGTGAGCCGACCATGAAATCTTTTTCTTTTTACGATTCAAATCTTGCATTGCTAAATGATAGCAGATATAGAACTGATCAGCATTTTAAAGTTTTGGCAAAAGTTAAAAGCAACCAAGCGAAGGAAATTGCAATTAGCCATTTTGGTGGTATAAATGTTGAGCTTCCTTTCGTGGGTGAATTGGAAAAACAGATGTTAGAAGGGGAGTTGTTCCAGCTTACAGACAATAAGGAAATGAAGAGTTATAACGCAGGGATTGATAATATTCTTGATGTCGTATTCTTTGAGAAAAAAATAGAAGATAATGAAAATATAGCTTTGACACAGCTTGATAAAAAAGCAAGGAAAGTGCAAAAACCGGATAGTGACAAGAACTCATCTACCAAAGCTGCAGCTAATTTGAAATCTGTAAGATCAGCTTTTAAATCCCGCAAAAACAAGGAGGTATCGTAATGGATAATATATTATTCAATGAAAAGGATCTTCGGCAAAAACCCTTTTTTGAAGTTTTACAGGAGGTGCAGAGTTACATTTCCGAAAACTTCTCCAATTTAATTGTGGAAGAGGAAACAGATAACACCAGGGAGCAACTAAAAAATAATATTCGCAAATATTTAAATGATAAAAAGTTAAAAGCGGAGGAATTATCCATACAGGAAACCATTGATAAGTTATATAGTGAAATGACAGAATTTTCAGTTCTAAATGAATACCTTGATCCCAAAAGAACTGATATTGAGGAAATTAATATCAACGCATGGAATGATGTTAAGGTAAATTTTTCGGATGGTACTACAAAAAGCGTAGAATCTTTCTCCGGCCCAAGACACTGCGAGAATATTATCCGAAGATTACTGAACAGAGAATCAAAAATGATTCTGGATAAATCCAGACCTATTGTGAGAGGGCATTTGTCCAAGAAAATTAGAATAACAGTAATGGGTGACGGTGTAATTGATTCCAGCATAGGGCTAGCTTCATCTATTCGTATTGTTAATCCTAAAAAGTTATGTAAACAGGATTTTATTGAAAAATGTACTGCATCTAAAGAAATGATTGATTTATTGGAGGTACTTTTTCAAAACGGTGTATCTATGTGTATTACAGGTGAGACTGGTTCTGGTAAGACAACATTCATGAGTTACCTCTTGACAACAATCCCTTATGAAAAGAGAATCTTCACAATAGAAGAAGATGTAAGAGAATTTGATCTTGTCGTGACAGATGAAAAGGGCAAAGTACTAAACAATGTAGTCCATACTTGTACAAGAAAATCAGATGATCCGGCCAAAGTAATTGATCAAGAGAAACTTTTAGAAACGGCCATGACAATGAATCCAGATGTAATCTGTGTAGCGGAGATGAAAGGGAGGGAGAGTTATGCTGCTCAGGAAGCTGCTAATACTGGACATACAGTTATAACTACAACCCATGCCAAAAGTTGTAGAGCAACTTATCCAAGGATGCAAAATCTTTGCAGAACCAGTACCAATATGGATAGTTTTACTTTAATGGAGATGTTAAAGGATGCTTTTCCAGTAGTAGCTTATATCGCAAAATATAAGGATAATGTCCGGAGGATAAAAGAAATAACTGAATGCTACAGGGATGAAAACGGTAACAGTAAAATAGTAACTTTATTCAAATACAAGGTGAAAGAAAACCGTATTAACAAAGACGGGAAAAGAGAGATTATTGGCGAATTTATTAAAGTGAATGATATCAGTGATGATCTTAAGATTATGCTATTAGAAAATGGTGTACAGCTTAATGATACTGAAGGTCAGGAGGCTGAAAATATATGATAGGTTTGCTTAGATTACTATCTTTTGCGCTTTATATTTTAGGAGTTTTTTATTTACTAAGGCTTAATGTAGCTGAAGTAATACAGGATCTATCAGCGCCTTTTTATGGCAAAGAAAGCTTAAAAGATAAAATACAATATGCACAAGGGAAAAAAAAGAAAAGCTGGTTGTATCTTCTGATAGAAGATACAAGAAATATCTTAAAACTTAATGGAAAAGAAAATGATTTTCCAAGAGTTTGCGTGTTTTCAGTATTACTTTCTATAGTGGGTATTCTTATCGGTTTTTCTATGTCTAATTATTTCATTGTGCCTGTACTCTGTGCTGGTCTATGTACAGTCCCATTTATATACATAAAATACCTGGGGATTAGATTAAAAAAACAACAGAATGAAGAACTTGAAACTGCTTTGTCTATCATAACATCTTCTTATATTCGATCTGAGAACATTGTGCTTGCTATTTCGGAAAATAAAGACTATTTAAATCCGCCAGTGAAAGATGTTTTTGAACAGTTTGTTCTACAGTCGAATTTGGTTAATCCAGATATAAAAATACTTTTAAACAGTTTAAAGCAGCAGATAGATAATAGTATTTTTCAAGAATGGTGCGATGCTATTATCGCTTGCCAAGATGATGGAGCTCTAAAAACTACTTTAACGCCAATTGTAAAGAAACTATCGAATATCCGTCTTGTTAGTGTAAGGTTAGATGCTTTGCTGTATGCACCAATAAAAGAATTTATAACCTTGGCTTTACTTGTAGTTGCAAATGTGCCACTTATGTATTTTCTTAATCGCACCTGGTTTGAGATACTTGTATTTCACACTGCAGGAAAGTTTACTCTTGCGGTATGTGCTGCTGTAATATTCATTTCTACAGTTAATATTATCAAAATATCTCGACCAGTTGAATATAAGCGTTAGATAGGAGGAGTAGCCGATGGTACTAATGATTTATACTTTTTTGTTTCTTATGACGGCATTTGGTATTTATTCAATAATTACTGGGCAGTTAGAACTGGTATCTTCCAAAACAGAAAAAGTTGCGAATGCATATCATAACCGTTATAAAAAGCTACAAAATACAGACAGATTTTTGGAAAGGCTGGCAGTTAAACTTAGCGTTTATATACGAATAGATTCTTATAAACGAAAAAAGTTAGAAGCTGACCTTAAGGGGCTGGATATTAATGAATCACCGGAAATCTATAAAGCCAAAACACTTATAAAACCTGCAGTTATGTTACTTGGAGTAATACCTTGTCTATTGATCGTTCCTATATTATCAATCGGTTTTATTGCAGCTGCAATTATTATTTATTTTAAGAACGATATGGAAATCAGGGAACGTTTGAGGAAGAAGAAAGAAGATATTGAATTTGAATTACCCAGGTTTACCTGCACGTTAAAACAAGAACTAGTAAGCAGTAGAGATGTCCTTACGATACTTGAAAATTATAAGAAGAATGCTGGTGATGCTATGAAAAAAGAATTAGAGAAAACAGTTGCGGATATGCGATCTGGAAATTATGAAGCAGCGTTGCTCCGGTTTGAAAGTCGAATCTCTATACCTGCACTTTCAGATATTATGAGAGGATTAATCGGTGTATTAAGAGGTGATAATAATGTAACTTATTTTGAGATGCTCAGCCATGATCTGGATATGCTTGAAGTACAAAGATTAGAAAATATTGCGATGAAGCAACCAGGTAAAATTAAAAAGTATCTGTTTATGCTTTTTATTTCGCTGATATTTATGTATTGCGTTATGATGGCTGTATACACCATAAGTATGGTTTAGTAAAGGAGTTGCGATGACAAGAAAAAAGAATAAGATATCGAAGATTTTAAAAGACAAATCAGGTGCAGCAACTTATCTTGAGATGGTAGTAACCATACTGATAGTAGCTATAGTAGTTGTATTTATTGTTAAAGTAGTTCCAGTACTTGTCTTAAAGAATCAGCTAAATACATTTGCTACTAGTGTTAGTAGAATCATTTCTGTTGAAGGGCGATATGACAATACAGTGCGTGAAGCAATTGAAGAGCTTCGGCAGAAGAGTGAGGTTGGAAATGTAACGATAACTTTAGATGGTTCAGATTTTATCTCTGGAGGTGAAAAAATACAGTTGAATGATATTATTCAAGTCAATGTAACTACTCAGTATGATCTTGGTTTTTTTACATTTGGTAGTTTTCCCATAACACTGAAAAATACAGCTCAATCAAGAAGTGAGGTGTATTGGAAATGAAACGGAGAATATTTGTTCCAAAGATAATTAATAAAATTAAAACTAAAGACGGATCAGGAATAATTGATGGAGTAATAATTTTTCTTTTTTGTATGTTACTGTTATCTGTAGCTTTTGAATATCTAAAAGTACAAATAATTGCTTATGGTATTCGTGATAATTTTGAGAGAGCTGTGCTTACTGTAGCGTCCGAAAATTATAATGAAGTATATGCAGGATTTCGAGAGATTGAATATACAGGTGGTGTGTATGAGGGAGGGCCTGCAGGTGGTGGGAATATAGAAGAGATTCCTGAATGGCTTCCGCTTAATGATTACGGTAATGTTATTGATGAATTGCAGGAGTTATTAAATTTGGAGCAAACAGAGGATGAAACGTATGTTAGTGAAAATGATAATTACGTCGTAGATAACATGATTGTTGAAGTTAGGGATTATAGCTCTGAAGCAGGGGGCAGGTACGAAATCAGAGGAGTTATCCGGCTTCATGTTCCTCTATATTTTGTAAAGATAAAAATTACGGATATAGAATTACCAATCAAAATAAAAACGGCATACACACCAAAGTATTAAATAATATAAGGGATGATAAAAAACTTGATTAACTACTCGTTATGTAGTATAATTAAATTGGGAAATATTAACCTTTTTAGAATATTTTGGGTATTTGAAGAAAGAGAGGTTATTATATTGAAGAAAAAGACCGAAATAAAAAGTAATAAATGGAAAATAATGATCATAAGTACATTACCGGTTCTTCTCTTGTTGTTTTTCCTTATCATTAGTATCTTGCCACAAAAAAGCACCAAATCAGATGCTGCGACTGAGAATCATTTGGATATTTCTCTAGATGAAAATGAAGATATAAGTACTGATGAAGAAAAAGAACTAACCCTTTTGGATTACGCAGATGTGAAAGATTATACCTATAAAGATGAGGACAAGCAAGAGGATGATAATTCATTAACTTATAAACCCAGTCGTATTAAAGAAGAAAATGATATGACGAATGAAGATAGTAAGCAGGTAACAGAAGATGCTGAAAAAGAAATAGACTCAATTGCTGCAGAAGGTAAAGACGAGAAAAGTAATGAGTCACAAATTGAACCATCAAGTAGCAATTCTAAAGATTCTAATAAAATTGTTATTGATGAATCCTCGGATACGATGAAGGATGAGACAAAGCAAAATGAATATAAAGGAGAAGATAGCCCGGAGGAAATAGAGTTTTTTGATGTCAGTCCTGAAAAGGGATCAGACATAAAGGGTGACGTTCCTGCAAGTGGTGTACATCTAGGAAATTGGAATTAGTTTAAAGAAAGGGGAGATATATTATGAAAAGAAAAGTTATAACAATATCAAGTATTGTAGTTTTATTTATTTCGGTTTTAATGATTGGAGGATTTCAGTTTTTTCGAATGGATTTAAAAAATAATACAACTGTAATTGAATTAGGGGAGCAGCTCAATGCAGAAGTTTCAAATTATGCAAAAGGGAATATTAGCAGTGCTAAACTGGATCTATCAGATGTTAATACAACAAAGGCAGGTATCTATAATGCGTATATCTCTAATAAAACGCAGAAGTTGACTTTTAATGTTGAAGTAGTCGACACGATACCTCCAACAGCAGATAAAATTGAAGGATTATCTTTTTTAACAAATGAAGTAGTAAAGGCAGAATCTTTAATTGTAAATATGAAAGATTACAGCAAGATAACGGTTTCTTTTGCAGACGGTAATGTAAATCATACATATACCCAAGGTGGAATCATTAATGAAGTTATTATATTGAATGATGAATCTGGTAATGAGACAAAAATTAATGTTAGTTTTGAAGTGATCGAGGATGAAAAAAAGCCAGTCTTGAGTGGTATAAAAAATATTACAGCCTTTATTGATGAGAAAATCAATTATTTTGATGGCATAACAGCTATTGATGATCGCGATGGAGATATTTCAAAAAATATTAAGGTTAACACTGATGGAATTAATCTTAATAAACCAGGACAATATAGTGTGTTATATTCCATAAAGGACAGTTCTGGTAATGAGACAACTAAAAAAATAAAAGTTACCTTATTAAAGGATAAGTCACCTGTGTTTAAAGGAATATCTAATAAAACATCATATTTAAATGAAAAAATTGATTTTTTAAATGGTGTAACTGCAATTGATGATAGAGATGGCGATATAACGTCAAAAATTAAGGTGGACACTACTAATGTAAATATTAACGTTGCAGGTATTTATAAGGTTACTTACTCAGTTGTAGATAGTGCTAAAAATAAGACTACTAAATCAATAACTATTACAATTAAGAAAAAAGAGACAGTAACCAAGCCAAAGAATGCTAAATCAACATCACCAAGTACTAATAATTCAACTAAAAAAGATAAAAGCACAAAATCTAAGACAAACGGAAATTCCTCAAGCGAGTTCAACTTTTTTGATGTTAATCCAGAACAGGGATCAGATGTGAATGGTGATGTTCCTGCAAGTGGTGAACATGTAGGAAACTGGGGTTAATAATTCCTTTTGAAAGAAGTAAATAATAAAGAGGTATGAGTTGTGAAGTCCATTTTTGAAGGAATCATGGTATCAAAAGTAGATAAATATAGTGTTGGGTGCTATTCTGATAGCGAATTTATTGACATAGAAAAGGAGTACGCATATGCAAATTCAACGGATATAAGTGATATAGTTGAATTAAACATAGGCTACAAAGATGGTACACTAAGAATTATAAAGGAACTTATAAATAATACTTTAAATGAGTATACCCACATTGTTGAGGATAGAGATGGTTTCCTATTTGCTATAGCAGTAAAAGATGGGGATTATAGTGAGTTATACCTCACCTAAATCCGCATACCTTAATAATGTGTATTTGTAAAAGCGTGGCTAAAATAGCCATGCTTTTTTTGTGGAGGTAAGGATGCAAATTAAAGGATTTGTTAGTATAGCTTTTTTGCTTTTTTTTATTCTTATGATTATTAATTGTAAACAAGTAAAAGCTGATACCAATATGGACGGTGGAGGAAGTGGAGGAGGTTCACAATCAGGGACAAGTGAAAACTTTTACTCGTCCGGAGACGATGGTGTTAGAATAACTATTATTGACATAAAAACAGGAATGAGGGCAACAGGTACATGGTCAATTGACTATTTTCGAAAATCAAAAGAAGATAAAACAATAACACATTTTGGAAAAGTTAATAAACTTGAATACATGGGAGTTTCTGGTTACTCATCTGCTAAAGCGCTACAGCAGTCAGCTGAAAGTTATCGTGTTGATGGTAGTGGGAAGACAGTTGCTTATCGTGTCGAGGATATGCCGATTATTGTTAGTAGTTCACTTGGTAATTCTGATATTGAAAAAATAAAAGATTATTTTGATGATAAAGCAAGATTAGAAGTGATTGCTTCACGAGTTGGTATTTCTTATTCTGAGATGATAAACGGAAATTATAAAATGATTATCGAACCAGTAATATATTTAACCTTTCAAGGACGATATATTGCAATGACAGCGCATGAAGCTGCCAAATTAGATATGGCTCTTGGCGGTACCTCTACAACAGGAGGTCAGCTAAGAGCTAAATTTGTATCTTTTTCACACAAAAACTTACCTTTATCAATATTTTTAAAGAAAAAAGAGCTGGGAGTAAAACGATGGACAGGAAGTAAAAAGGATAGAGTTAATAATGGGCAGATACTTGAGTATTTAGGTATTGGAATTCTATCTTTTGAGCCAGAAGGTACTGAAGTTGATGTGGGAGGCGGTAATTATCAGTATCGTCCCAACACTGATGTAATTACAAGTGTAGATGTAAGTGTAGAGAATATTGGGTATGGGGCAACAAGTGATAACCCTATTACGGTGCAATTCTCTGGAGATCTAATCCCAACAACTACAGTAACAGGAATTGTAATACCTGCTGGAGGATCCAGACCAGTTTGGTTTAAGTGGCGAACACCTTACGTTAAAGAACTTAAAAATTCAAAAATTTATGTAAATATCACTGAAGGTAGTAGTACAACATCATCTGCAGTAATAGATATTACAGTTAAACCAATAGTGGAGAAAGAACCTGCTAACCCTACTGCAGACGATAAGAGAAAAAGTACCTGGTCTGATGATACCCTACCTGCTTTCCCTAAAATTCTTGAGTTAAAGAACTTTTCAGTACCTAATAAATCAACTTCTTGGCATACATATACCTGTACAAAAAGGTCAGTTTGGACAGGAGATTATGAGACTGATTGGGAAGGAAATTATATTTTGGATGCTTGGGGAAGTAAAATTCCTATATACACTACAGTTTATGATTTTACAACTAATAATTATAGTGCATCATTGATTAGTACTACAGCAAGTATTAAGCCGGATAGTAAGACTAAGGTCACAAATACAAATGATTATTATATCAAGAGTGGATATGGAATAGAGTTAAAAGTTAATTCATCTATCTCCGGTAATTCTGATGTTACTGGTATACAGAATGCAGTAGTTTATTTTCCAGAATTTAAGTATGGAACATATAGGAGAATTGGTAAGTTACCAGGAGCTGGTCTTAATGGGGTTATAGAATTTCCAGTAAACATGTATTCTTTACATAAAAGTCGAGTGCATTTTTTACCAATATGGTTCCCAGATAAGGAATATAAAGTTTATATTGAAACATTAGATGCATGGACTCCAGGCGGTATGCTTTGCGATTATACTACTGCTAGTATAAATGTTAAGGGGTCTATGTGGGATGACTTTCACATTAGTGTACTGCCAAATTATTAAAACACGAGGTGTTTATGGAAAGTAATGAGCTGGAAGATTTATTAATAAAACTGTTAGACATTGCAGATGAGGATAAAGCTATAGTCTGCAGCTTTTTTAAAAGAAATAATATAAATTCTTTTTTTGAGGATTTCCATACATTGTTATTAACGGATGAGTCCTATATGAAGATACAAGCCTTAAAAGATATAATATTACTCATCGTGGAGGACATATGATAAAAGTTATAGCAAACAAAGATATCTTTATTGATGGCCTTGTAACAATTATAGGACTGGATCGGGTCAAACTTAATGAGATGTCTCCTGAAGATCTTCTTCAGATAATTGATCACCCAATGTTAGAGATGACAGATGTGCAGAGAGAAAAAATCTCATTGTTAAAGGAGTTTATAAATGTATATCAATATTACCGAAAAGGAGACACAGAACAACAAAGCTTTAATACACCTAAAAAATTTGTTAATTATTTTAAATCTAAATTAGAAAATAAAAAGGATCGTGAGTTCTTTCTTGTGGCGTATTTAGATTCGAAAATGCATTTGTTAAGTTGTGACGAATTTCAAGGTGGTATAAATCAATGTATAGTTTATCCAAGGGATTTAGTGAAAAGAGCCTTACAGTTAGATTGTATAGGAATCGTAATAAGCCATAATCACCCATCAGGAGATCCAACACCCAGTCAAGAGGATATAACGATTACAAGAAGGATTGTTGCTATTTTTAAGACTATGGGGATTAATATATTCGACCATATAATTATAGGCAATGACTGTTATTATTCTCTTGAAGAGAATGATTATTTAGAAGACATGAAGTCACTTCCCAATCCCGCTGATATACTTCCATTCGATATTACAAAGATATCTGATCTGGAAGTAGAATTCGAGGAAGAGCAATAAAAATTAGGAGGTACTAACCATGAATAAAGTAGTATTGATGGGAAGATTACCTAGAGATCCTACAATTAAATATTTTGAAAAAGGAATAGCAATCGGGAATTTTTCTCTTGCTGTTACCAGGAATGTTAAAAATAATGGTAAGGAAGAAGTGGATTATCTAAATTGTACTATTTTTAATAAACAAGCAGTGTTTTTAGATAAATATGTGAAACAAGGCAGTAAAATACTTATTTCCGGAAGAATAGAAAATAATAATTATGCTGGTAAAAGTGGACAGGCTTATAGCATAAAGGTAATAGTGGAAGAGATAGAATTTGCAGAGAATAAATCCAAACCTTTATAGATAATAGGATAAGGTTATTTAATATTGATAACTGTAAAAAAGAAATACAGCCAAAGATTTAATAGGTACAAGAAGTTGATTAAGTAAAGTAAGGCAACCGTCTAACTGCGGTTGCCTTTTTACTTTCAGAGAAGGAGGATTTTTATGCTAGATGATAAACAGTGCTTATATGTGGATATAGATGGAACATTAGCAGTATATCGTAAATTAAATACTTTAGAGCCATTATATGAGAAAGGATATTTCCTGAATCTTGAACCAATGGTTAATGTTGTTGCAGCCGTTAAATAACTGGTAAATAATCCTGGTATAGAAGTTAAGATACTCTCTGCAGTTTTAACTGACAGTCCGTATGCAATGGATGAAAAGAATGCCTGGTTAGATAAATAATTACAGAAAGGACAAAAATGAAAGAACTTATATTTCCAATATTGATGATTTTTATTTGCATTACTGGAATGATAGCACTACAAATATATTTAAAATACAGTAAAAACAAAGCTGTATCAAATGCAAGGAAGACTAGTGAAGGATCTAAGAAGTCTGCACAGGATTTTGTAAATGTAAAAGACATTCAAGATATTTTTCTTTATACAATGGATGGATATATCATAAGTTACATAAAGGTACAGAGTTTTGAAAAGGACTTATTAAGTGAGACAGAAAAGAAGGTTCTCACTAAAAAATCTACGCAGGAGTTTTCGGAACTTGAAGAAGGTTTTAAATTTATTGCTGTAAGTAGACCCGTTGACATTACCCCACTAGTGATTGACTATGCGGATTTAATGAAAAGCTCCAGCAACCCTATCCAAAAGCAGATATTAAGAAATGAGATTGCAGTAGTATCAGATTTTTCACTGTCTGGTGAAGTTGTGCAACGGGAGTTCTATTACATGATATGGGAAAAAGAAAATGAAGATGCAGAAGCTGATCTGAAAAAGCGAGTAAATGATCTGCAAGAGAAATTAAGTAAGTCAGGATTTAAGTGCGATATTATAAAAAAACCGGATATTATACGCTTGTGTAATTTGGTTAATAATCCAGCTTTTGCAACAATTGAGGGTACAGATACTGAAGTAACTTTTCCATTTCTGGAATACTAATATTTTTAATTAAATAGTAAGGGAGAAATAAAGCATGAAAAAAAAGACAATACAAAGGAATAATGCCCTTTTAAACCTGATATCGCCAATAGGACTTGACTTCCAAAAGAATCAATTAACGATAGGCGAAAACACTGGTAAGATTTATGGTGTAATACGTTATCCCATGGATCCTGAATATGGTTGGCTTTCTAAACTCACTAACATACCTGGTACGTTAGTGAGTTTTTATTTTAAACCAGTTGAAAATGGAGAATTTGTTGATGCACTAAACAGCAATATAAGCCATAGTAAAGGTGTTGTTAAGTCTTCTAATGATACGCTTACAATACAGAGAGCGCAGAAAGCTGCTGATGACGGAGAAAAATTGATGAAAAACATAGATCAAAACGGTGAAGCAGTAGGTGTACTGAGTACAACTATTATGCCTTTATCAAATGATCCTATAACCTTTGAGAAAATAAGGAGAAGAGCCGTAAGCTCTATAAAAAGTGCTAAATGCAGGTCGAGGTTGCTCAGCGATTTACAAAGTCGTTCGTTAAAGCAAATGTCTCCAATGTATACCGTTGATGATTATGTACAACAGGTTACAAATAAAGTAGTTCCTTTATCAGCCATAATGGGCGGATTTCCAAATGCAAGTTCTGGGTTTAATGATGGGACAGGTTATTATGTTGCTAAAGATGCCTCTGGCGGGTTGGTTATACTGGATTTTTGGCTACGATCAGGAGATAGGACAAATACAAATTTTGTTATTTTGGGGATACAAGGACAAGGTAAATCTACAGCTATTAAGCATATAGTAATTTCTGAGTTTATGAAAGGTACAAAAGTCATTTTAACTGATCCGCAGGGTGAGTATACTTTCCTCGTTAAGAAGCTAGGGGGGGATTTAATCAATGCAGGTGGTGGTGAGAATGGAAGAATTAATCCACTTCAAATTCGTGCAATACCTAGAGATACTGATGAAGATGCAAATGATGAAACAACAAAGGTATATGCTGATGAGGGGTTTGGTATGGGAGATATGGCATTGTATATCAAGCATCTTGAGGTTTTCTTTGCTATTTACTTACCCTCACTTACAGCAATTGAAAGAGCGATACTTAAATCTACTCTGATTGAGATGTATAACAATTTTAATATCTTTTGGGATACAGATATAACAAAGTTGAAGCCGCAGGACTTCCCTATAATGGAGGACTTATATAAGCTACTATTAAAGAAAGCGTTAGAGAAAGAAGAAGTAAGAAAAGGTAACGATACAAATATTTACGAGAATTTATCAATACTTCTGGAAGATGCAGCTATTGGATCAGACAGTGCACTATGGAATGGATATACAACAATTGATCCTAAGTCAAGAGTAATATGCCTGGTAACAAAAAGCCTCCAGGACGCTCCGGATAATGTTAAGTGTGCTCAATATTTTAACATTGACAGTTGGACTTGGGAGGTAATGACTGCAGATCCTACGGAACCAGTCTTAAGTTTATATGATGAAGCTTACTTAAAGATAGATCCTAAAGTTCCTCAATCTCTTGCATTTTTAAGAAATAGTGTTAAAAGTTCGAGGAAGTTTGAAGCAGGAATTGGAGTTATATCACATTCAGTAGTAGATTTTCTTGATCCTTCAGTCAAAATGTATGGACAGGCTCTTATGGACTCTCCTTGTTATAAAATCATTTTCGGTTGTGATGGACAAAATCTAAAAGAAATTAAAGAACTGTATAACCTTACAGATGCAGAAGAAGAGCTGCTATTAAGTAAACAACGTGGCCATGCCCTTATGATGATAGGATCTAAAAGACTTCATGTCAATTTCGAAATACCAGAGTATAAATTTGAATACATAGGAACTGCAGGAGGTAGATAATGGAACCTGTTACAGTTGCCAAGGTTACTCTTGAAGCAGCCAGGAACCTGAAAGATGAAAAGAAGAGGGAAAAAATACTGGGATTAATATTCACAGTATTTACGATTTGTTTCTTGCTCTTATCAATGTTGACTTATATAATTGTTGCTCCGCTTGAAGCCTTATTAGGAGATAATGAGGACACGGTAGGGCTTACGAAATTTAAAGAGCAAATCAGTATAGATTACTCTGACAGTTCATCTAGTGAAGATTACACCAGGGATTATACAAAATCCGTTATTAAAAGTGGTGAAACGGAGGTAGTTTACTATAATCAAAATGATAACCCATGGAAAAATATGCTATATGGAACAATACGAACAATAGGAGCTAGTGGGTGTGGACCGACATCTATGGCAATTGTTATTTCTACATTCACTGGGCAGGAAATAACACCAGAAATAACTGCAAATTGGTCATATAATAAAGGTTATTTGGTGCAGGGGTATGACAATGGGAAACCATATGCTATGTCGAGCCATTCCCTAATACCAGCTCTTGCTACAGAGTACAATCTTAATAGTACTGGAATAGCCAAAATTAATAATACTGCTGAAATGATATACCAAGCCCTGTCTAGTGGAAAGTTAGTTGTGGCTATTATGGGTCCAGGACATTTTACAAGTGGCGGGCATTTTATTGTGTTAAGAGGTGTTACTGAAAGTGGTAAAATATTGGTTGCTGATTGTGCCAGCCGGCAGAGAACAAATCAAGAATGGGATATTGAAACAATAATTAAAGAGTCTAAAGGGGGAGCCGGAGCTGGAGGACCTTTTTGGGCAATCGGAAAATGACATTTTCGTGTAGTTTATTGTGTTTTAGGATATATTTACTTGGATGTTATTTACATTTTAGTGATGATATGTTATTATAAACGAGTCGCTTATTAACAATTTTTAACAAGAAGGTTATATTATGTCAAGATTCAAAAGATACTTTGCAATGTTAATGGCAATAGTAATAACATTAAGCTCAAGTATTTCAGCATCTGCAGCCACTAATAATTCATCTATTGACATTGAAGGGGTAACGTACAAGCTTGAAGAAACTATCAATGATGATGGAAGTAAAACTGTAACAGTCATTGGTAATGGAGAGATAAATACAATTACAAATGATGGTGAATTTTTACATGTTAACACAGAAACTGTTGATGCATCAAGTTCTAAAAGTTACTTAATTGATATTAATTATGATGACAATACAGCAGCAAGGTATACTGCTAAATATTCACTGTATTGGAATTATAATTATTACTACGATCAAAGTCCCCCGTATGGTATGTTCTGGTACTTGGAATCTGGAAACGATAATGGTACCTGGACTGGATATGATTATGGTGAATCTAATTTAAGAGATCAGGCTTATGATTTTTGTACTAATGTAAGAGCTCTTGATACTGCACAGTGGGCAGCATCAGCAGCTTCGGGTGCAAGTGCTGGTTCAATTGCGGCAGCTATTGCTTCAGCAGGACCTACAGCAGGCATAGGTGCAATTATTGGAGTAGTTGCTGCTATTTTAGCAGGTGGTGTTGCAGTAGCAGAATGGGTTGCTGCTTATAACTGTTCATTAGATTGTAATCAATCTTTTCAACGAGTTAAACAATTAGCTCAATAATTATGATTAAAAGTATTGTATTTATATTATGTATTTTAGCATTTGTAAACTTTGGTCTTATTTATCTTATGACTAAATATAGAGTATCAAACGTTGCTGTATTTAGAGTTGCTTTATTAGCATTAATTTTTATTGATGTATTAAGTTTATTAGGAGCGATTTACATATATCTAAACTAAAAAGCATTAGGGATAACAAATAAAGAATCCATATCTGCAGTATAGATGTGGATTCTCTGTTTTTTATAAGCGGATTATTATAGTGCATAAACAAGTTTCCCAAAGGATACTGTAATTGATCCATTAAAGGAAAAGAAACTATGCTGGATATTAAATAATGTGCTTGTTTCATATTAGGACATGAAATATAATGGTATTAGCAACCAGAACAGGGTGATTATGGTCGCTCCCGTAAAGGGGGTGATAGTTTGAGTACATATGAGGAATTAATGCTTATTATAAGCTTTGTAGGACTTGTATTTGTAATATTAAACTATAAAGACAAAAAAAAATAATCACCCTCCCGTCAAGTAGTGTGATTATTTTTATCTAATTAACAATATTAGGCGACCATGCCACATGGACTGGTTGCTTTTCTAATGCAATTTTAACATAAAGCAAAATATAAGTCAAATATAGTAATAACTAAAAATAAACCAGTAATAGGAAAAAATATTCCGTTACTGGTTTATTCTATTTCAAAGATGTCGTTTGGAGTACATCCAAGAGCTTTGCATATTTTTTCTTGAATATCAAAATTTAGGGAAGAAGTCTTATTGTCACATAATTTTTTCATTGATATATATGTAACACCAACTTCCTTTGCAAGCCAATATCTTGATGTGTTATTTTTTTCAATAACTTTATCAATTGTTATTTTCATATCTGCACCTCACATGCTGATTATATCAAAAATATTTATAGTATGCAACATATAACTGCACAATGTATATAGGACATGATATATGTATTTAAATAAGTATAACCAGAGTGTGTGTATATTGTGGTATATATGTAGTTGACTATATATATACTGTGATATATAATTAATTCAAGACAGAAAATAATCAAGAAAGGAGTTTCATATTTATGGAAAGTTATAAGATCGGAGAGACATATAAGGCTTTACTGAGTGATGGCATACATACATTTCAGGTATTGGAATTTGGATCAGGAGATTTTAAGAACTTTATTGCAATCCGTTGGGAGGATGGGACTGAAGAGTGGGGGTATCCAGAGGATATGGACAGATGGGTAGAAGATGCCATGGAAAAAGAATATCGAGTTAGAGAAATTGAAAGCCTGTTAATCATTGATTCACCAGATGTTTATAATCCGCATTCAGTGATGGAGGATAAATCCTTGAACAGAAAACAAATCATTGAATTAATTATCAATTTAATAAATGAAGCAATAGATAAGACAAAGGAGAATGGGAAAGATAACCCTGAGTTTATCACAAGCTGCGAGCAAGCACTGGATTTTATTGAATCAATTAATAAGAAGGAGGCTTAATGTATAATACAAAAATTGTTTTACAGGATGGTACCACGATTTGTCCGGGTTATTTGGATAAAGAAAAAAAAGAACAGTTGAAAAATGAATATGGTACAACAAGAGGATATATGTGGTGTGGGTGTAGATCTGATCAAAAGCTTTTCTATAGAATAGCAGAAGATCTGAAAATATACCCCGAACATAATAATTATAAACATGACCGGAATTGTTGTCGCTTTAGGACTGACACAGGTGAAGAGGAGAGAAAAACAGCTTATGTTGTAAGTGATGAAGATGGTACAGTTACTGCTTATCTAAAATTCAACCCTAAAAAGTTAGAATTTGGCGAGAATGTTGAAAACGAAGAAAGTAATACAGAAGAAGAAATTACGGAAGATGTAGAAGAAGAGGTTGTTATTGAAAAAGAAGAGGCAACAACAAAGAAGGAAAGTAAGAAAGAACCTAAACTTTCATTACCATCCTTAATTAGAAGTATTAACATGGATACATATGCAGAAGTTATACTTAATAATAAAAAAATAAATTCAAGAGAATTGTTTTCAAAGTTGGTTTACTTTCGAATGAAGAAAGTTAAAGTAAGTAGAATGAAAAAATCCATCGGAGATTTGACTCTTGAAAATGATGGTGTGAGATTTTTTTATTTTCCTTTTGCTGGGCTTGTAAAGTTGGAGGATAAAGGCTTAACAAAGTGTTATATAAAAACTATTGGTAAAGATGGGAAAGTATATAACAATCTAATCTTTCCTGAAACACTTGAAAAGTTAAAGAAAGAATTTTTTAAAATGTATGGTGGTATGGAGCCTAATAAGGATACCATGATAGCTGGCTTTCAGTATTATAAGAAAAGTAAGTCAGGAATTAAATATAAAGTTCTTGGAAGAGTACACTTATTTCAAACTTCTGAGTTGGGGATATATTGTAGAAGTATCTTAGAAAAAGAAACTTTTGATACAATCTGCAGCATAACTTTTGCTGATAATAAATTGAAGTTATGGATCCCAGCGGATGATGAGAGTATTGGAGGTATTATACAAGTTAGTAATAAACAAAAAGATATACTAATTCTTTTTCGTTCAAACAAGGACGAAAGAATAACATTCGATAATTCCATGTATGAGCCGTTTGTTGTTGGGGAAAATGAACCAGTTACGAAAGAACGGCTGTATAAAGCTATAGGTTATATGGAATAAAATAATCCGCCTTTCGGGGATGGTGAAAGGCGGATTAGCTTAAGTTCTTGTAAAGGTAGGTTATCATAAATGAAAAAAAATGTCAAATCTAATTTGTCTAGTACTTTAAAAGGAGATAATGCAGGCAATAATTGTCTTGATTTCTCTACATTAGATATAGAAGTTGATATGATAAAAGAAACTATAAATAAATGCTCTGTAATAATAGAAAAGAAGGATAAAAATGAATAAAGAATATGTTAAGTTGAATGAAACAAAGCCATTAGTAATCGATGCATTTGCTTATAATGGAAATAGTGCAATATTAGGTGGAGGATTGTCTTTTGCAAATAAAAAACTAATGTTAAATATGGAAAGTATGCAGCATATTGTAAATGCTCATCTTAACAATAATAATTGGCTAAAGAGGCATAGAAAACCAATGATACGAAAAGGACACCAATTATATGAGCGTTGTCAATTATATAAAGGGGAACCCCCATTATTAGGAGATAAAGATATATGAATTATTCACCAAAAGATGTCTTTTACATTGCATCATTTACTGTATTTTCAATACTTTTTCTAAGTAAACTAATTTTATTATTATTACCTAGAAATAGAGAGAAATTCAAGTTTAAAAATTTACTTTATAATATTGCTCTTTTAATATTAGAGGTTTCATGTTTATTATATTTTATTTTCCATAAATGAAAATCGAAAGGAGATTACATATCTAGCTAGAGTAAGGAACCGGTTCCGTGTAGACGTACACAGATGAATAGCAGTGCACTACCACAGCAATTGGGAGCTGCACTATAACCAAAATAACTAAAACGGGCTTTCGATTCGGACAGGTTCCAGGGAGAGAAAAAAGTGCACAGTTTGATGAAATTAGAGAACTGAGATTACATATAATGAGAGACAATCAGTAGCAAATCAGATCATTGATATGGAAAAGCAAAGGAGATTCATTTGTGAAAGATAATAAAATACTTATTCTAATTATTTGGGGTGCTATAGCAGTATTTGTAATTGCTGCAAGCCTCCTTATAAATCTAAAAACTGTTGAAAATAAACCGGAAGATAATGCAACAATTGTTTATGACAGTAGTGAATATAATCCAGTAATTAAGGGGGTTCAATAATGTTTTTTTACATAACAGAAGAAGTCAATGAAAAGAAGTTCGACTTCCTGCAGGAAAACTATATTCTTAATAAAGAAATAAAAAAGAATATGAATTATGATTCTTTTATGAAGTTTTTGAAGAAGGAAGTAAGAAACATTAAGGTCGAGTCTCTCATACTTGACCTTAATTGCTTTCAAATAGATGATTTTATGGTGCTGAAAGATGCCTTTGATTCATTTTATTTGCTGTATCCGGAAAGTCAAATAATTCTAATACCCGAAGATGATGGCAAGAGCGATAGTTTGTATGAGCTGCAGGCTGATTATTTTAATAAGCTGTTTATACTAGCAGAACCAGATACCCCAGAGATAGAAATCTATAATATCATAGATAAAATTAAATCTGGAAAAGAAGTAAATGATGTTACTGAAGATTTAGTAGAGGCTGATCCGGTTGAAGATAATATAAAAACGGATGTGCAGGAATTATTAGAAGCTGAGGTCGAACCTCCAGTAGTTCCCCAAATAGCTGCTGAGGAGATAATTAGAAAACCTATTAAAGTAAACCAAGGAAATCCTTTAAAGTCTCCTATCAAGCAAAAGAAGGAAAATGAGAAACTTCCTGAGCATGAAGAAGAGAGAAATCCTGAGATTAAAACACTTCAAGATTATATTACTGAGCAGCAACCTAAAAGTAAATGGAAATGCCAGAATTTTATGATTGGTATCATGGGAGTAGAAAGGAAGGCTGGTTCTACAACTGCAGCTATTCAAATCACAAACTATCTGCAGTCTAACGGAGCGAAAGCGTCATATGTAGAAGCTAATACACATAATCATTTGGATCTTATTGCAAGGGATAATGAATTCCTGAATATAAAGGACCATTACTTAAAAAAAACTGTATCATATTTTCCTGAATACAAATATGATTCAAATGCCGGTAATAATTTTATTATTTTTGATCTTGGCTGCATTAATGAGTATGTGGATAAAATTGATCAATTTGTTAATAACATGGATAAAGTTTTCCTGGTATCAGGTAGGCAGTCATATGAGTTATTAGCACTTGATACAGCTATAAATATAATTGCAGATAACACTAAAATAAATATACTTTTTAACCTAGCTACGGAAAAAGAAATAAATAAAATGATAAAGAAATATCAGAACGAAGCAAAACTTATAACAAACATAAAATATTGCCCAGATCTTATATTGCCTTCCGGTTTTACTGGTAATAAAGACATAGATGGATTCTTTAAAGAAATTGAATAAGACAAAAAAATAAACGCCAGGGCATGTGGCGTTTATCTTAGCCAGTAAACTGACTATACTAAAAAACTAATAGCTACTATTATTATAACATATGTAAAAGAATAGTAAATAGCTATCATTTAGTTTTTTGGTATTTAGTTCTGGTTTTTGTACTTTTGTTTTCAATAACAACTAAAAACTAATAGGAGAATTAAATATGGCTATGAAAAAATTTAAGATCTTAAATCTTATCTGTGAAAACTGCGATCTATCATCTAAGGAAAAATTAGTAGCACAGTATTTCGTCTATAAATCTAATAAATCCGGTGAGTGTTATCCATCAGTAGAGACTATTTCTAAACATTGTGGTGTATCAGTGAGAACGGTCCAGAGAGCCACCAAAAAGTTACAGGAAAAAAATTTTATAACGATAGATAAGCGATACTACAAAGGGCGCCAGTCATCAAATCAATATACACTTAACACAGACATAGAGATTAAAAATAAAGATTACTTAACTGATGAGAGTATTCAAAATGATTTTGAACTGGTATCAATGTCAGAAATCCTACAAGATGATATCACTATATATAATCCATTTGAAGAGGAAACTGAGGCTACAACTCCGCCCATATCATGTATAAATGAAACAATAATTGAGACAATACAAAAACCTGAAGAGCTGAGTATGGAGGTTGTAAACCCGTCATTTACGTATAATAAAGAATTAATTAAGCAGAAACTCATTGGCTACAAGAAAACATTAAATAATATATGTATAGCAATAAAATTCCATAATATCTATGTTATTTATACTGCAGCTGTTAGTTTTAATAAGATATTAAATGTTCAATTTCATTATGAGAACATTAAGTATATGCTAATATTTAAAGTGTCTAAATTTAAGACTTTAGGGTTTATATTACATATCCAACTATATGATTTTTTATGCCCATTTTAGGGGTGTCACTATGACACCCAAATTATACTATAAAAAACTAAGATATTGAAAAAGAGTATATTATATTTAATATATTTAGTTTTAGTTAAATAAATATACATAACTGCTGGGATACTAATACAGATTTCATGAATAAAAAGAGGTATAGCAAATGGACTTATTTGAAGAGAAGAGAGTAAACCCTATGCTCATTTCGGAAATGAGAGAAGCGTTTGACTCCGAGGATTATATCTACGAAATCAAATGGGATGGAATTAGGTGTATAACATATTTGGATGAGAGTAGCACAGATATGCGTAATAAGCGAAATAAGATGATGATACCAATACTGCCGGAGCTTGCAGAGTTACAGTATTATCGCTTACGTCTTTATTACAAAGATAGAGATATAACCAATCTTCCATTGATCGAACGTAAGCGAATTTATCGCTTACTATCTTTGCGTTGATAAATATTGGAAAATAAGTTATAATGGAAAAAAATACCTAAATGAGTAGCATTTAATGGCGGTTTATGGAGACTATAGAACTGTTGTTAATGCTAGACTGTTTCAGTTAGTACTTTCTCTACAGCTTCTTTTCGCTTAATTGAAAGCATCATCTGATCGATGGCAACTGTAAGACTACGAGCGTCTCTATGCCTGCCATATTGATTACAGCTGTTATGCTTGTGGTATGTTTTGAAATGTCTAAAGGTGGGGTATTACTCTATATGGATTGCCCAAAAGTGTTTTGCATTCTTTGATTGCACATAGATGGAAAAGCAAACCATTTGCAGTATATTAAAATACTGGATGTCAGAAACGGAATTTTGAAGAAATAGATTTATTAAACACACTATTAAATGTAAAATTTACATAATATGTTATAATTAACATGTGTTTAAAAATATATAACAAAATGGTAAAAGGTAAAATTGTAATTTGGGAGAGGATTAATATGATTAAGTTAATTTTCAATTTCGTAATAGATCAATTTACTTTGTTTGATAATTATCTGTACAACTATATTGCAATGGGAATTATAGGATTTATCGCCTTTGCAATTGCATACAGGATAGTAGGAAAGTTATATGATAATGATATAATAGAAGGTTCAAGTATAGGAAGTATTTTGCATTGGATAATACGTCTTGTTGTGTGTACTGCTTTATTCTTGATTGGATCTTTTGTTATTTGGATTGTAAAAGCTATTATCTTAATTCCATTATATGTTTGGTTTATTATTTTTGGATTTTTATTTCTTGGCTTTTTAGCTTGTTATATATTAAGAATTAAGTCACAGTCGAATAGTAAAACGGAATAGTTTGTATACTGGGAGGAGACCAACTATGATGAATTGACAAAACCCGAACCTAAGAAATCTATTAACAGTGGGGTAAAGTTAATCGCTCCTATTACTGGTATAGCTAATGGTATCACGACCTTAGTTCGAAATTTGCAAAAGCTAATTGATTTTGTGGCACCTTACATTAACTAGTGTGGCTGGAGTTTTAATATGACTAAATAGAATATTAAGGAGATAGTTTCAGATAATGAGTAAGATATTTAGATATAGCCTATCAGATACAGAATTTATTGCTGGTGAAGAATTGCTTTGCTTTGGAGATGTGTTAAATGATTTTGTAAATGCAAAATATATAAACATATTAACTTACAATATATCTGAAAATAAAGGTGTATTACTAGATGCTGTAAAAAAAGCTGGTGCAAGAGATATACCAATAAAAATCATAACTAATATACCGGGTAGATGGCCTTATTATGCTAATTATTATAGAAAGAAGGCAGCTAAAAATAAAATTGAAATATATGAAAGAAAACTTAATCCAGTCTTCTTAGGAAAATTAGCTTCAGTGTTCTTTAAGTTTAATAATCATGGAAAAATAATTATGACGGATAGTATTATTTATTGGGGCTCTGCCAACTTCTCGGATGAAAGCAAAAAGAACTATGAATGTGGAACACTTTCCAGAGATAAAAAATTTATAGAATATGTAAATTCAGTTATTATTCCGGAAGTTATAAAAGAATCAACAAGCTATTATGATACAGAATATTATGTATGTGTAATGAGTATGTATTCAGCCATTGCTTACATTCATAATATGTATGATGAAATTCATGAAGCATCCTATGGATATCACGAAAGCTTTACGGAAGAAATTGAGTATTTTGACTTTCAAAATAATTATATTAATTGGACAATGCTGACAGAACTGATGGAGACAATAAATGAATATGAGACAATCCTAGATGATTTGATTGATGACTTGGAAAGCAGTGAAAAAGAAGCTAACTATGAAGAGTTGGAGAAATTATTAAAGGAATATAATGACTACATAAGTTCATCAAATAGAACTATAGTTGACCTATGTTATAAGTTAGAGAAATTAGCCAGATTTGATTCGCATGAGTATGCAAACGATTTACTAGCAGATGATTATGCAAGTGAAGCATATGAAGAAAATTTAGGAAATTGTGTAGAGATGGCTTCAAATGATGCCCGTGAGGTATTGGCGGAGTTAATTGAATCATCCGTAAAGAGTATCTTGGCATTACTAGAATTATTATCAGAATATGAGGATACTATGCTTAGGTTTATAGATTATATAATGGGTTTGGCTAATGTGAATGCTGAAATTGATAATACAAAATAAAATAATCAGAAAGACAAAAGAGGGGCATTCGTTTTTCAAATGCCTCAATATCATTTAGTAGGTTTAAAATATTGTTTTTATTAAAATGAAATCTGATATATGGAAGAAATATGGAAGAAGAGGTCGGAAAAAGAATGGAAATTTTGGTTATAGGTAATGGTTTTGATTTAGCACACAATCTACCAACAACATATGCTGATTTTTTGGAATTTATTAGGGTGATAAAAGATTTACTATATGGTGAATCTTTAGAAAGTGTAAACTGGGGTAAATTGAATCAAAAAATTAAATATGAAATCGGAAAACATGTAAGAAACTCTTCAGGAAGTATATTTGAGAATAAGGTATATAGTTTAAACCTAATAAATAATAATATATGGGTAGAATATTTCAGTCAGACTTTTATTAATGAGACTTGGATTGATTTTGAATCTGCAATAGCAACAATTATTAAATCTTTGGATGTAGATATGTATGATAAACGGAATGAGAGAAGAGAACCTTTGAAAGCAGAAATGCAAAATCTAAGTAATGAGTTCCTTGAGCAATGTTATAAAGAAGGCACATTTCTAGTTGATGTAGAAGATAAGAGAATTACCTTTGAGGAAATCCGTAATATCTTATTGAAAGACCTAAACAACCTCATTTATGCATTAGAAATATATTTATCAGAATATGTAAATAAAATCAAGGTAACCGTTGAATCTCCAGACATTAAGGGTATGAATCCTGATAAGATATTAAGTTTTAATTATACTGATACATATGAGAGGGTATATAGCCAAAAGAACAATATTGAATTTGATTTTATTCATGGTAAGGCAGACATTTATAATAATGTAGATATAAATAACTTAGTATTGGGTATTGACGAATATCTGCCAGAAGACAGAAGAAATCATGAAGTTGATCTTATAGCATTTAAAAAGTTCTATCAGAGAATACACAAGAGAACAGGCTGCCTTTATAAGGATTGGGTAAGTGAGATTCACGGTGAATATGTAGATTATCTGTATAAAGTAAGAAATGCTTTACATGAAGTTACTGATTACATTGATAATGGTATTTCGTTATCTTTTAAAATAAATGATGCCTTAAAATTGTTAAACGGTAAAACAGAAACCCATAATGTATATATTTTTGGGCATTCATTAGATATAACAGATAAAGATATACTGAGAGATTTGATTTTGAATAATAATGTGCAGACTACAATCTTTTATCATAACAAAGATGTATATGGTCAACAGATAGCCAATCTAGTAAAGGTTATTGGACAAGATGAACTCATCCGGCGCACTGGGGGTCCAGACAAAACAATAACATTTAGGCAACAACAAAGACCAATGGAAAATAAAACATAGTCTGAATAAGGTGGACTTTAGAATGGCTAATAATGAGGTCATTCGGAAGTTTAATAGAATAATACTGAACTATGCAACGAGAGCAATAATATCAGATAAGAAACAATGGGGGTATTTAAAGTGCATTTTTTAGCTACTCACTTTAGGTATATCTCACTAACTGTACTTTAATTAATAAACAGTTCACTTTACGTTTTTTTGCTGTATACATATTACATATATTACCTCTTTTCAATCGATCATTTGCTTGATGTTTTTAAACAAACATATGTTCTTTTGACGGCGGCCTATATGGAAAAAATAATATTTCATATCGATGTTAATTCAGCTTTTTTAAGCTGGGAAGCTGCGTATCAAATATCATTTAGGATGTCGAGAAGATTTAAGAGAGCAGATTTCTGCAGCTGGAGGCGATGTTACAAAAAGGCATGGAATTTTTCTTGCTTATTTTCCATGTAGTTTATTTTTATTTCTTTATAAACTGAACTTCACCATTGTCGTCAATATATTTAATCAGGAAAGGAGTTGCACTACACCTTTACT
This sequence comes from Anaerocolumna sp. AGMB13020, assembly GCF_033100115.1. NCBI lineage: Bacteria > Bacillati > Bacillota > Clostridia > Lachnospirales > Lachnospiraceae > Anaerocolumna > Anaerocolumna sp. AGMB13020. The sequence goes on from NZ_CP136910.1 coordinate 4,486,842, forward strand.
GGTAAACAAACATGCGCAAGCTATATCTATACTGGTTCCAAGATTACCACAAGAGAAGGAGAGCCTCGAATGATAAAATTGTTAGATTATGAGTTAATAAAGAAAAAACAAAATAAGATAGAAAAATTTGATTGTTGTTTATATAATATCATCCCCATGTATTAAATGCCTGGGGATGATTTTACTTAATGCTTTTTTTACGTTTATACCTAGTAAAGCTGTGTACATTTGCCCTTTTTTGTAAGCGATCTATAGATCGCTTAAGGTTTTTCTTGCCCCAAGAGAGATTATTTAACGGTATCTTTAACTGGATCTTCTGTGTATATCATGAAGTCAGTTTCATTAAGCTTATATTGATACAAAAGATTATGAAGAGTTTCATTATTTAAAGTGTGAATGTCATATGTTTTTAGCTCATTAAACAGACATTTAACATTTTGCTTTAATTGTGTTAATGAATGAGATCGCATGATTTTGACATCATGGGTAAAATCAGCATCTGATGAAACATTTTTTGTAGGAATTATCATTACCCTAATTACAGGAGCATCAGAATACTCATGTTCAAACCAACCGCAATGGCTATTCATTTGACCGACTTCATATTTATGAATAGTAGATCGCTTAGTATCAACTTCACTTTTGCATTCAAATATTATGTATTTATTATTACCTAGATACCATAGATTATCTGGCCCTTTACGAATCATTTTATCAGGTCTTTCACTATAATATCCCAACAATTTCCCCAATTGAAACATAGCATTTTCGAATTTTTCTGCTGAAATCCCAAACGATAGATTGTCTAGAATACTATTGAAATCTAGAAGCATATCTTCATAATCTTTGAAATTAGTAATCCAACCACATATATTTTTTATTCGGTTTGCATTAATATTGGAAACTTTTGTGTAAGTAATTGCTTCTTGTGGCTTTAAAAGTTCGAAGTTAGATTGAAAAGCTAATTTTTGTAGTTTATCTGCTTCTGCTCGGTTAACAGAATACTTATATCTAGCGATTGTTTGAAGATACCAGCCTTTATCAAAATTATTATTGGTTGTATATTTATCAATTATTTTCTGAGTCGTTTTTATGGCATTATCAACATCACCTTCATAAAAGAAATTATCAGCCTTTTTTTCTTCAGAAAAAATGTCATACATATCAGAAATTTTATCTTCTGCTTCAATAGAGTCCATTGTTTCTTCATAAAGATTTTTCCAGTCTTCATCTCTTTTTAAGCATTGATTTATTAGTTTCCTTAGTGCTTTGGATTTATCGCATCCTTCATAAAAGTCTTCTTTTGCCCACTCAGCTATTTCGCGACCTAAATCGATCTGTTTTTGTGTTTGTAAGGAAAAGTAGTCCCTTGTTTTACTGCTTTTAATAAATTTGACTAAATCACTACCAATAAGAAGAATACAGCTATAATCCTTTACACTACGAACACTACGGCCAAGTCCTTGTTCGATTTTTTGTGCAACTTTTTTATTAATAATATCACTATTTGGCCTACATATTTCTTCATATCTATCATATACTCTATCAAAATAAGGAAGAGAGTCTATTACTAATATCCTGCAAGATTCATCAGGTAAATCAATACCATCATATCTATTTTTAAATACATAGTTTTTAGTAAAATCTTTATCTTTAAGTGACCTGATGTCGCTAAATATAGTATTAGTAGTACTTATGATACAGCCACAATTATTATATTCAGTGGCTTTGTATTGTCCAGGAATTAAAGCTACTACTCCAAAAGCATTTGAAACATTTCCCATAATATCCGAAATAATTGTTTTTCTATCAAAGGCGGAATCAATCAAAGATGGTATTAGCATCATTTTTTCGCCAGACCAAAGTTTTGTAGTATTAATGACAGGGTTTTTAACTGCTTCTGGACTAAAATTGAGTCCTTTTATAAAAAATGAATCGTCTTGGGTTGTTGCAGACATTAATATTCTGTTTTTAGCATTATGAAAAGAGCCAAACTGATGAATAGGTATTGTATAAGGAGATATTTCTATTTGATTTGTAGATACAAAAGCTTGACAGTTTGCTAACATATCTTTTATTAGGGGCCAAGTAAATAGCATGAATTTATTAATAGAAAATGACTGTAATATTCTAGTAACTTCAGACAACTTGTTGTTCCATGCCCAATAAGGAACTGGAATAAGATTTTCAAAATTATTTCCTTCTTTAATATCAATAAAGGTACCTTCACGTTGCTGTCGAAGATCATCTTCAAAAAGAGAAAGAAGTTTAAAGTAGAGATTTGCTGATTCAGGAGTATCTTTATTTTCTCGCTCAATTGTAACAGTAAAAGCATCACGTATTATGTCAATACAAGTATGGGAATCATCTAAAATAATGCACCCTATATCTTCACATCTTGAACCTATACCAAATTTTGATTTTCCATTAAACATTTGATGTGCATACACTATAAGAATGCGTTTTCCACTATACCATTCATCTGGTATTTCTTTATTTGAATCTATAGTACATATTGGAATACCAAATTTAACAGCTTCAAGGCATACTTGTTGTAAAAGATATTTATTTGGACATACATAGATAGCGGGACCTTCGTTTGAGTTTAGTTTTGAAAGTAGTATCAGCAATCCGATTAAAGTTTTACCCTCACCAGTATGAAGCTTAATTATTAAGTCCTTTTGATTTATTCTATTATTATACCATTCTTCTAGGACTTTTTCTTGTGTCGGTCTCAGAGGACCAGCTTCGCTTTTTCTATCTAGTTCTTTATAGATGTCAATAGGATTAGTTTTTTTTGGCTTTTTACTTACTGATAGTCGTTTACTAAAATCAACCATAAATTTTAAACCTCCGCTATTTACAAGATAAATATCATTATACAACATAATAATGTTAAAATAAACCAAAATAAGACAATTATGTATTTTGTAAAAAATTATGTAATTACGTAATGAGGGTGGCGTACTAAAAGGCATCATTTATGAAACTTTTTATGTTTAATGTAAGCTGGCATCTGTCAGGCAATTTTTTTGACCATGTAAGATACTGATTCAGAAGTTCTGGATGTCGGAGATGATTGTTGCTTTGGCATCTTTTCAAGAAGATATTTCTATTCATAACATCCAGATGATGAGCTCGGATACTTTCCAACAGTGTATTCAAGACAGCGTAAACTCGGGCTCCCTTTTGGAGTATCAATAAACAGCCAGGCACGTCTTGCAGTTGCAAATGGTTTAGGGTTTGCTTTCAAAGATTGTTAGATAGTTGATTCTCCTATCATCAAGGAAAGTTTCCAGACCTTTCTTTAGATTTTACGGCATTGGTCAGAAGCTTTGTCAGGTTCTCATTTTTTTCCCACCTGCTTTTATAGGTGGGAAAATTGAGTTACTAAGAAGAGTTTTTACTTTATAGAAATTTGCTTAATTCAAAACTAAAAAAATCATCTACTGTTTTCTTGTAGGAGCTAAATTGTTCGTTATAATATAAGTTATTGTTATTATCAATGCGTATATTTTTTAATTGGTCGTCTTTTTCTAATTTGTTTACGATATTAATAGTTAAGCCCATTTTAATAAGATGAAGCTTTTGAGTACTTGTTGTACCATATACGAGTTGATTATATGCATCTAATGTAATAACGCTATAATCCAACAAGCATTGAAAAAGCATACTTAGCTTATGACTAACAAAATCCTCTTCAATTTTAATCTTTATAATTGCAATATTAACAAGCTCTTGGCGGCTTTTAGTGGCGAGATCTATATATACAGGTTTCTCATATCCCGTACTTTGACCATAAGGTATTTCACCATAACTCTCGCCTATAAAAAGTTTACTATTGTTATTTATTTTTTTCTGCTCATAATATTTAACTTCAATTGCGATATTCTCTCTTAGTGACTTTTGGCGAGAGTTTTCCAAAAACATTTTATAATAACTTATGGCTGCATCATTATCTAATCTTCGATATTCATCGTCATGGATATATTGTGTCAAACCATCAATGAATATAATTTTAATAATATCCATGATATGTACTTCGTTAGATGAGTGTAGTCTGTAAGCATCCATCCTTTTCAAAATTATTGAACATAAGCTGTCCTCTAATTTGTATAGCGAATCCATGCCCAACTCAAGCATTTTTTGTTTTAAGCGACTAACATCATTATGCACTTTTCTTAATACAAAATTTTCATTTTTTATTATCATTTCACATTCTTCTTTTAAAGCTGCCTTCGATGGCTTTTCCAATTGCTCCATATCGAACTCTAGAAGAAGAGGGTTTTCTATTTCATCGTCAGTGTATCCCTTTTTTAGAGAGCGGATTTTTTCACTCATTTTACTGGCTATGCGGTTATAATTTTCAGTATTAACAAAATGAATAGGGGGATTAAGCTTCAATAAATTTTGTTTTTCACCAAATATTGTATTAAGGCGATTTACTCTACCAATAAGATTAGTTAGGTCTTTTGAACCAAGCTTATAAGTATTTAAAATAAAAAGAGAATCAATTGGAAGATTAATCCCTTCAAGAATCACCCTATTGGCTATTAAATAGTGAATATCATCCACCTTTGCGAACTTATATTCCAGGTACTCCTTAATGTTGTCTGGCATTTTTCCATGCAAATACAGAATTCCATGATCAATGTATTTATTAATAAAGAATTCTTCATGGACGTATTTTTTTAGATTTAAAAGTACTTCATTTATTTCAGTACTTAATTCAATGTGTTGTGTATTAGCATACAGCTCTTTTGCAAAGTTTTCTATTTTTCTTGGAGAATATAAATATAAAAAGGTTTTCGATGTTTTGTAATTATCAATATATTCAAAAGCGTTTTTACAGCAACCAATCTTATAAAATAAGTCAATAAAACGATTGTATTTAAATATTCCGTTATCAAGACGATATTCATAATAGTCTGGTTCTTTAATATTGTGACTTATCCGTTGCTCCATAATATCCTGTTCAATATCTAACTTCAAATTATTACTGTCTGTAATTAGTGGAGAAAGATAGATTATTTTACAATTCGGATTTCTAGTACTATTAAGTTTAATTAGTCGCGTTAACAAAACACTTCTATGGTCGCGTTCAAGTAACCGGTGTGCTTCATCGATGTATAGAATATCAAAAGATAACTCTGCTTTATGTAATAGACGTAAAGCTCGCTCCTGAGTAAAAACAGCTATAAACTTTGTCTCATCTATATACATCTCGTCATGGATTAAGATCTTTCTCTTGAAATTTGCATTTCGAATTAAGCGGTAGGTTTGTGATAAAAGAGACTTAGTTGGTACTATAACTGCAATTTTTTTATATTCCAATATATGAGCACTCATATGCTCAACAATTACACTACTTTTTCCAAAAGAGGTTGGTGCTACATAACTTATTTCAGTTACAGTGCTGGACAGAACATTGTTCCTTGCAATATTCTGTTCCAAAGTTTCAATTACTTCATTAATTTTATAATTTTTTTCAATAGAGTAATCTATAATTTCAGAGTCAATTCTTGAAAAAATATCTGGATAAAGCTTTTTAATAGTGTGGGCTACTGGATAAAATCCAAAATTTACAGAAAAATCGTAGAGGGGTGTATAGTCTGAATATAATGTACTATACTTTAGTATTATGTAATAAGCAAAATCCAGAAAATTGGTATTTCTCTTATCGAGATTATACTTTCGCAACATTATTAAAGCACTACTTAAAAGAAGTGTCTTTTCATCCGTGGACATTGTTCTATCATTACACGTAAGCTTAGAAATAACTTTTTCAAACTCTGGAATGCTTTTAAGACTATGAATTTTTCTACTTCCATACATAGTGTTTTGCCCTCGCTTATTTTTTTTCAATGTATTCAATAAAAGTCTTAATTGTTTTTTGAGTTATGCACATAACGCGGATTTTTTTACCTTTCAACCCAGGTAAAATTTTAACAATTTCATCAAAAATATCTGCATGTTTTTTGGGACTCCAGGTGCTTTCGAGAAAAATTGTAGCACAAGGCATAATGTTAAAATTATCAATACAATCAAAAGACCCTAATATGAAATTATCCGACAACTTTTTTATACTCTTTTTAATGTCACTTGATGTTCCTACATCACAATGGCTGGCATGAGAGTAAGCATTTTGCCAAGGGTTATTTTTGCTTCTTCCTGAAAACTTATCAGTTAAATCAGACATTGCCTCTTTAATTTTACTTGAATGAGATATGCCCTTTGTAGATTTAAATCCAGATTTACTTTCCATAACCCATGTTTCAGCTTCAAAAGAGTAATATCCGTCGAATCCTTTTTTTATCGAGCGTTCCTCTAAGTTAAAAAAGAGACACTCTTGTTTAAAACCGTACATATTAGCATACAAATGGATGAAAAATTCTGAGATTGCACCTATTTTCCATTCGTCATTTTTATCGCAAAATAAGTTGATGAGGCGCTGTTTAACAAGACTTAAGTCAGATCCAGAGGCCCCCTCACAAATACTGACAATATGATTATCAAGTGCAGATTCTATATCTGGCGAAAGTGACTCAATTTCGAGCAACGTTATAAATCTAGTGCCAGATTTGTTAGATTTTGATTTGTAATTAAAGGACTTTGGTAGAACCATATTTACAATCCTCCTTTGCTTTATATGTTTTATAACAATATAAGAATGTAAAAACTCATAAGTATTTGTATTAATTATAATAATATTAGCATATTTTGTCTGCGTTATCAAATTATATTGTTAATTTTAGATAGTTAGTATTAAAAATTTAATGTTTAATAACCATATTTTGTGGCTTCTAGCTTTTTGTTATAAGCTGGGGGAGGGTATTTGACAGGAGAGAGTATATTAGAAGCATTACAAAAAAATCCTGATCTTGTCTTAGTAACAACGAACTATAATTTGTATGAAAGTTCGTCTGCAGCTTTTATAAAGATAACAGACATTCAGACATTAAAACAAAAAAATAAACGACATAACTATAGTTATTGATTAACCCTATAAACATAAGTGTTTGAGGGGGAATGTCGTTACTATAATAAAAACGATATTCCCAATACAACGGACAATTGAAATCATCGTAGTATTGTCGTAGAATCTTAATCATATTGTAAATTTAACTATAACTAGTTTTGTCGTTTTCATTAGATAATAATGTGGATAATATTATTGTATAAAATTTGTAATATTGTCCAAAAAGTGATATATTGGAAATACATATATTAGCAATAATGGGAAGTTGAGTCCAACACGGAATAAAAATATTCTAGACAAAAAAATTTAGTGATTCAACAAAGTTATAAGTATTAAGACAGCCAAAGTTATGTATGGTAAACAGCAAAAGTATGCAAGGTGAATTAGGAACAGTCATTTGATTTATAAGAAAAGAAAAATAGAAGTTTAGTTTCTATCAATAGAGTATTTACCAGAAATGTGTATTGGTGAGAGGATAAGAAATTCTTTGTTTCTGAAACTTATGTCTGGCGAATTGGATGTCGTAAAACCAATATCTAAGTTGAAAATTATCTTTTAATAGAAAGAGGAGTTTTTATGAAATCATATGTATTTTATTTTGATGAATCATTTCACGATAGGAAAATACTAGTAAATAAGAACGGTCAGATAAATGCTATGGCAGATAATTCACTTGAAAGTTATATAGGGGTTTTCTGGGGATGTGAAAAAGATGAATTGGGGGCAAATGTTAAAATTTTAAAGAGATTCGAAGAACGACAAAAGGATCGTTTTGGATTAACTAAAGAACAAGAATTAAAATCAACTATTATTAAGTCAACAAATTACAAGTATGGAATTCATTCATTTAACAAGAACACTTTAGCGTTTTATCAAGACTTCTTTGAAATTCTTGATTTTATTAGTCCGATTATTCAAATCAATGCAATTAGTAAAATCGAATTCTTCATACGAAGGGCATTTGAAAATGTTAAAATGCCTGATTATTATTATTTTAATAAAAACGTATTTTATTACACATTAACAAAATTTATGATATTTTATCATAATATTGAATTGTTAAATTCACTCTACAATATTCATGATGACAACTCTTTTGATTCTTTTCGAAAACTATTACTACTAAACCTGGAATACATTCTAAAAGCGATTGATGGCATAGAGAGAAAGAAAAGTGAAATTAATGCATATAGTCAATTATACGAGGTTATATCAGTATCTACAATGAAAATGGATTTTGCTGGAAAGTTTGATTTTTGCTATTATGCTAATTTTGAGGGATTGGCAAATTTACTGTCAGAAAAAGAGATTGACATTAACTTTGTTAGTGTGGTTATAGATAAAGAAGAGAAAACAACGATATCTGCAAAACAATTTTGTTTTTCTTCTGTAATGCAAGAAGATTCAAAGGAAATGATACAGATACGCTTTTCTGACTTAATAAGCGGATTCATCGGGAGATTTTTGTATGCGTTATCTCATGATAAAGGACTAGAAGAGGATAAGGTTGGAGATATCAGAAAAATTAAAGATAATAATTTGGAAGAAAAAAGGATCATTAGCAAAGAATGGTTCGACCTCTCAGAAGAACAGTTTGAACTTTATAAAATAATGTATAATGTTTTAATTATTCAACATCAGGAATATTGGACATGCATGACCTTGAGCTACAACGATGAAATTTCTTGCTTTTTTACATTAATGCGTTATGTTGCAGGATATAGAGAATATAAGAAATTCATAAGAATTAACAACAAACTACATTCAGAGTATTATAATGCAGCTTGTTGTGAGGAATTACAAAGGCATTATGCAAGCTTTTATGACGCGAGTAAACATTAACTCATTGTTGAAGAAGTGGATAAAAAAATAGAAAGAGTCCTAAAATGAGAATCCTACATATATGCATGCAATAGAAAGCTAATCTGAATTGGGTAAAGTGGATGATTTCTTTGAAACCTTAGGATAGAATCATGTTGAAAGGAGAAAGAAGTTATGAAGTATATATTAATTTATACGAATATATTTTTAGATGTACTTGTCGACAGAAAAAATTAGGTATCGAGTTAACTGGTTGAGACATTCGAGAAATTGCTGGATTATGATGAGATAAAACTCATTATACCGTCTATTGTAAAGCTTGAAACTTATAAACACATAGATGAAGAATTTGATAAAGTTAACGTAAACTTAAAGAAAGCTATAGCGGAAATGTTTAAACTAAAGCAAGTAAAACTATTGTATTATAAAACTATTTGTAATTTATATCTATAATTGGGGGTACTGCATATATGAGCGAAAAAGCATTCTACAAAAAAATTCATCCAAACCTATTCTCAGATTCGGAAATTAAAAAAGAAGGAAAACTTTCAAAAGATTTTTTTTCATATTTTTTAGAGGCATTAACCAGCCAAAGTAAGGAAAAGGAGTTTGAAGAATATTGCCGCAAGATAATTGAAGCAACTATTTGTCCGAATTTACTTCCGCAGACAGGTCCAACAGGAGGTGGAGACAGTAAAGTGGATTCAGAAACATATCCAGTTTCTGAATCTATTGCAGAGGGGTGGCTCTATGGATATAACAATGCAGCCCATAGTGAAAGATGGGCATTTGCTATCAGTGCGAAGAAAGATTGGAAACCAAAGCTAACATCGGATGTAAAAAAAATTATTATTACGAATGAAGAACATGAGAGGGGATACACAAAAATATTTTTTGTTACCAACCAGTTTATATCCGATAAAAAAAGAGCAGAAGCGGAAGACAATTTGAGAAGAGAGTATCAAACTGATATACGAATTTTGGACAAGACATGGCTGTTGGATAATACATTTAAAAATGATAATAAAAAAATTGCAATTAGTTCTTTTAATATGTCAGATGAATTAAATGATGTAATTGTAGAAGGAACAAATGATACCAAACGAAAAAGACGTTTAGATGAAATTGAAAAAGAGTTACAGAATATAGAAGATTTGAAGTCGGCAAGAATTATTAAACTTTCCGAAGAGTCTGTTGGGTTATTGCGGGAATTAGAAGTTGAAAAATCCACAATCATGAATGCTTTAGAGAGAAATATAAGATTAGCTAAAAAATATGGCGGATTGAGAAATTACGCAGATGCATTATATAATTATTGTTGGACGATTATATGGTGGTATGAGGATCGTGATAAATACTATGAAATGTATATAGAACTAGAAAATCTTTACAAAGAAAACTCAGATGAATATCCAATTTTAAAGGACTTAAGTACTTTATGGATTACTTTATATGCTAATCATAACCAAAAAAGAAAGAGCATCTCAGATATGGAAAACCATACTCAGTTACTGGTGAATTCATATGCTAAATTTATTCAAGATAATGAGAATCCTAAAAGAGCTAAACTGGCAAAATATGATTATCAGATGATGAGATTACAATATCCTGAATTGTGGTCTGATGTAATTGAAGTATATATTGAAATACTCCAAGATATGCATTTTAATAACGATATCGACTTATTTCAGTTAAAAAAAGTATTAGAGCTTCCTGTTTTAAAGGAATGTCTTAAATATGATGAATTATTTGAACTTCTTATACACTTATTGGGTGAACAATCTAAAAATATTGAATCGTCTCAATTGCTTTTGAATAGAGGAGATGACTACATAGAAAATGATATATATAAATCAATTAAGTTCTATGGCAGAGCTTTAACAAAATTATATCATGAAAGTTCAAAACTTGACTTAATTAAAACTTTAATGAAATTAGGTGGAGCATTTGAACAGATTGGATTGTTGTGGGGGGCTAGAAGTTATTACATAAGAGCATTTATGGACTCGTTCAATTTGTACTTTAGTAAGGGGAATGCCATTCCCGGTTTATTTTTGTCGGCTAGAGCACTTAAGTATTTAGTATTACGGTTGGGATATATTAATTCTTCTCTACAGTTTAATGAATTGGAATTAACTGGATTAAATTTATATCCATATAGAATTAATGATGAAAAGGAATTCGAAAGCTATCTACAGTACGATAGTCTGTTATCAGTAGCCTTTTTAAATTTGGAACAATGTAATATAAAAAAATATGAAGCATTGCCTGATTATTTGAATGAGATTGGATTACAGACGTCAGCTGCAGCATTAAAATACAATCTTGGCTATTATGATGAAGAATATGTTCAAGCTATCGGCTCGAAAGAAGCATTAGATGATTTTATGAAAAAATTATTCAACCAGCCAGTTTCAGATGATTTTCATGAACAATTAGCAGAAAGTGCCTTATGTGAAAAAATAGAATTGAAATCAAAAGTTATGGGTTGTAGTGTGATAATAAAGACCAAAAGAGATAATTTTCACAAAGAATTAGGGGCAACTATATTGGCTTTATTTGAAAACATGTTTGCTACATCTGTTTCAGAACATATAATGCCTATGCTCGCAGAATTTACCATTTATATTGAAGATATAGAGTCAAAGCAATTTGATATTGAACTCATAAGGTCTGATAATACCATTAAGATAATTGTTTCAAATATAAATGAAATGACTGAATACGCACATAGAGAAGTCGTATTTGAAAAGTTAAATATTATTTTAGCAATGTTTACTGCACAAATGTTACCTTTGTCAAGTGAGTTTGAAAAAATTAGAAAATCTATTGAAGCAGAGGAAGCGATGTTTAGGACGCTTAATTGCTCTAATACGTTAGATACATTCGTTGTCTATGAGCAAGAGGATTCATTGCCAGATAATTTTGAAAGAAATAATAAAATTTATAAAAATATCCGAGAAAAATCTGTTTTTTATCATGACAAAGTTGAAGAAAATAATAAAGAAGATAAAAAACAAATTAAAACATTACATTATGGGGAACTGCCAGAAGGATTTAATTTTTCAAAAATTCATCATGATAAAATTACAATCAGTGACATTATTTATATGCCACTGTGGGATAAAGCTAAGTGGAAAGGTCTTTTCGTTCTATCAGATGAGAAATTTGACAATATACCTTTGGTGGGCTTGGTCTTTGAGGAGATCGAAGGATATGATATTTTCAGAAAATGGATAGAGGAATCAAAAACAGATAAGATTTCAATAGGAATAATTACGGGGATTGATAAGAATAACCCATATTGGTACAGAATTATTATAGGGGATAGTACGATAGATACTTACGCTAATAAAGATGATGATTTGACTATTATAAATCAGATTTGTCGACTTCATACTATGCAGGCAAAAAATGATTTTAATTTAAAGTTATTGAAACAGGCTGTAGCAAAGCATAAAACTTATAAGTTTCAACCAGTATTAATGAAAGACTTAGAGACGCAGGACTTAAAAACTAAATTATCATTCATAAAAAAAATTGAAAGTATTATAATTAAAGATATTTCTGAAATAGATCAAAATGATATATTTCTTATTAATGGATTAACACCTTTCGACGTTCCAGTAAACAATACTGGAAAAAAGCTATATGCTGAATGGATAATTCAGGAGAAATTGAAAGTTCAAAGTAATCATAAAATTTAATCGGTAATTGATGTTATATTGTTAATAAATAAACAGGAGGGATGTAGTGTTTAGTAAAAGATGTTGCATAAAATGCTTTGATGAAATTGAGATACAATCCTTTATTAAAGAACTGGACAAAATTTCAGATTGCGATTATTGTGGAAGCAAACAGATATACTGTGGTTCTCTTGAAGATGTAGGCAACTTCATCCGTGAGGGAATTGAGCGAGCATATGAGGCGGTGTACATTGGTACGGGTTCTATGTATGATTCGGAGACTAAATCATACACAAATGAAGGCGATAATATTGCATCTATTCTAAAGTGGGATTTGTGTATTTTTTCTGATAACCTTAATAGTGAACAAACAGACTGTTTGTGTGATGATTTGATATCTAATAGCGGACCTTCATTAAGAGCTATTCAAAAAGGTGCTGATAATTGGATTGTGAATCAAAACCTCGTGGTGAAAGATGCACTATATGGATATGAGACGACAGCGCAACATAATTATTGGGAAGAGTTTAAGGAATCATGTAAGCATTTTAATCGCTTCTTTGACTTAGGCGGTCGCAGATCATCCCGAGCAAAAATCCTATCATCTTTAGATGACATATTTACGAGCATGAAAATAACGCTTCCAAAAGGTACTCAGGTGTACCGTGGTCGTCGTTTTGAAATCCCAAATGGAAAGACTTTAAGTGATATTGATTTATTAAAAGAGATTTCACCTCCGCCACCTAATTCGGCTCGAAATAGTCGTATGAGTCCTGCTGGAATTTCATATACATACCTTGCTTCCAATATTGATACATGTTTAGCAGAAATACATGTGCAAAGCAATGATAATGCTCTAATAGGTGAGTTTGTAACTAAAAAGGTCTTAAAAATATTAGATTTATCAAGCACTTCAACATATACAGTGAACAGCTGCTTTTCACCTGCTTACGACCATTCTCAAAACTGGATTGGGGATTTTGTTAATCATTTTAAAAATGAAATAAGTGCACCAATTTCTGAGGATGAGCAAGCGCTTGAATACGTTGCAACACAATTGTTAGCTGAATACATTCGAAAAAATAGATACGATGGTATCAGATTTAGAAGTAGCTTGAATGCTTCTGGTCTCAATTATGTTCTTTTTTGCAGTGTTAATCGGGATATTACACATGTTATGGAAGAACAACATTATGGCGTGCATCATCAAATTATACCTTTTACCAAATGGCTTAATCTCACCTCTGTCCAATACATTAATTGTCCAATTTCTTATAACATCATTGAGCAAATCAGCCATGACGATAGAGCAGCAAAATACCATAATTGGGAAGAAGGGCAACAAGCAAAAGTGATTGAACAATTTTGGATAAATGGTAAGACCGAATTCTGGGATTGACATCTATGGCAAGCTGAAGAATATGTTGTATTAGCGTCTGGTTATTATTTTGAGTTTGGGAACGATAGTGAAATTAGCATAGCAATTGTGGGGCAATAAGATATGCGAAGGCTGCATAGGAAGTGTTTATGATTAGTATTAATGATGTTCTTTCTGGGACAAATGTAAAAGAAATTAAGAGTGTACTTAACAAAAAAGAAAATGAAGTTGATTGTTATAACTTTCTTAACGGACACTTTTGTTTTCTTCCAATTAAATATTGCTCGGAAGAAAAAGAATTGGATAAAAATCCAGTTAAGGTAATTGGGAGCATACTACATGATGTTGATGGATCTAAAGGAATGAAAACATTATATACCCCAGAAGCTGTAATAATTTTATATGAGTTATTGTGGAACAACGTATTGAATACAAAAAAGCCAATTGAAATTACAAAAGGGAAAAAGTTATTTAGCGGAATTGTTAATTACTTTTATGAAATGAGATGGAAGGATGATATTACATGTAAGGTTTCAGGGGATCTTTTGAATAGTTTTCCAAAGCAAAAGACAATAGAAATTTTATATCCAAATTTACACGAAATCCCTTTTCAATTAAAGTTATTTGCAAGGTTGTGTTACACACTAGGGAATTTTATGCCAGTTCCTTGCTTGGGAAGGGCGAAAAATTCAATGAATAGTATTCATTCATATTTTAAATATGGAGAAGGTTTTCTTGAAAGAATCGATTATTTTTTATATGACATTGTAAACTATAATGAAAGTAAATATAAAGAAAGTTACAATAAATTTAAATGGTATATAAATGATGGTTATATTGAAATGAATTATTTAAACGACTATATTGATAATAACTCTATTTTTGATTTAGCAACTAAACATGATAAAATTAAGAGCAGAGGTTCTTTAGAGAAAATAACAAACGAAACAATAAATACATATATCGAGAATGTAAATGCAAGAATTATAGCTCGTGGCAATAGGATGTTAGAAAAGTTAAAAATGAATTATACAGATAAAGACATACTAATAATGTTTACAAATGATTGGGAATAATTAAAACAATAGTTTCGTGTGATTGACAAATTCCAAATTTGTAGGTAGTATGAACTGCCCATTATATTTATATTAATACAAAATTACCACAGTTTAAGGAGGCACTTATGAAGATTTCGGTTTTTTTAAGCTATCCCAAGCCATATATGCAAGTTCAAAGAGATTTTATAGATGAAATAACTAGATATTTACTATCGCGAGGTCTCGAACCTAGAACACTTGGAGTTACTGACTATGATATGGAAGAACCTTTGGTGGCTATTAGACGACTTATGATGGAGTCAAACGGGATGCTAACAGTGGCTTTTAAAAGAGGCTACATCCAAAACGGTCAAGGAAAGCCAAACAGTGATATTAATGAGCCAAATTATGATCTTTCAAATCAATGGCTTACGAGCCCTTATTGTCAAATTGAGCCTGCCATGGCTTTTCAGCTAGGTCATCCAATTCTCATATTAAGAGAGAAGGGGGTAATAGCTGAGGGAATATTAGAAAAAGGAGTAACAGGTACATATCTACCAGAATTTGATTTAAGTAATCATGTTAGCACATATTTTAACTCTCATGAATGGCAACAGCTCATTGGTAAGTGGGAAGGCTGTGTGAGAAGAGTGGTTGAAAACAAGGGGTGCCCACCACGACTGTATTGATACTTCTCTGTAAATGAGTCAAATTAAGCTTCTCATTATATTTATGATGGGCAGGTACTAAAATTAGCAATAATGGAAATATTGAACATGAGTTTATTAACTTTAAATGAGTTACTGGTGCGAACATATAGGAGGCGGCAATGAATCTGAAAAAAGAATTTAATTGTGAAATAAGGTCTTATTGTAAAAAAACAGGGAAAGATATTGCACAAGTTTCAGAACCGCAACTGGTAAAAATTTTTGTAGATGTATTGAATATGCAACCTAATATTAAGAGTAGGATGTATCATCAGAAATACGTTAATTTTCTTTATACAACAGGAACAATACGTCGAGAATTATGTGATACTTTATTAATTATTAAACACAGTGATTGTTTTAGAGTATCTTTTGTTCAGAACAAGAAAAAACTATATAATTATGGTGGATTGGGTAAATTTAATATAAACTGTGGACAACATTACTTGTTGCAAAATAAACCGTTATTTACTCCTACATTAGGATCTGGAATTATGCCTGCCGTCTCGAATTTTCTTAATGGGAGTATATACGATACAGTAACAACATATTCCGTTTTTTACTATGATAATAATGATAAAATAGATTTGGATTTAGCAAGTTCATGTTCTGTTACGTGCAATAGGAGCTTGCCTTATTGCAGTGGGTGCGGTGCTCGAATATCCAATGCATGCCACTCGTTTTCAAGAATAAATTATAATAAGAAAAATTCACATATAGATTATGATTCTCATTTGACATTAGATGAAATCGAAATCAATAATGAATTTGGCGAAGTGATTGAGTTTGAAAATTTTCATGCTAAACTTGGTACACTGATTTCTTTTTTTCATGAAGATAGCGTTTATGACTTTTTTGATATTCCGAATGAAATATATAATGATGGTTATGATTATCGACAAACAGATAGCATTGAAGATTTGAATAATAACGTATATTACTACATTCCTAAAATGGTACTTGTCAATATGGAAAATGATTTCAAAGATTAGCATTGCGTCAAAAATCAATTAATTGAAGATTCAACTTATCTTCGCATCATATTTATTATTGTAAAATAGTTAAAGAAAAACTGGCTGTTTGCACACATACCCCTAAGGGAGCTACTGCATCAGCTGCAGTATATAGTATGATCAAGACAGCAAAAGCGTATATACCTATCTAGAATATCTACTTTTGTATATGCCAGACAGCTTACCTTAAAACGATAGTTATAATCAATAGTCGCTATTTGTTTTAGTCTAAGACAAGGATAAAAGAATATAAGGAGGATGTTATGAGCGTTTGGTATCTTATTTTACTAATTATTAGTAGTTTTGCATTAATTCTTCTTCTATTGATTAGCTTTTTAATGATAATTTTATATGTTATCAAAAAAATTCTAAAAACAAAAAATTTTAACTCAAAACGGGGAATTGTATCTTTAGAAAAAATTCAAAGGTTACTAACCAAATGCGAACCTGTACTTTCTACATTTGCTTCGTTGGTAGCAATTATTGTATTCATAAATGGCATAATGGCATTTCCAAATCAGAGGAAGATTTCTACTAGCAAAGTTGAAGGTATACTAATAGGTGAATCATTTGAGTGCTATAAGCAAGACTTGGGCATTCCCCAAATTGTAAAAACTACTACATACCCAACTTATAGCGGAAAAAGGACTCCCGGATATTTCGCATATAACCAAAATGAGTACTTTTCGATTATAGCGTATTTTAAAGAGGACGATTCACTATTAGGCTATGTTGTAGTGTCGGGCGACAAATCATTTAAGCCATATATAGGCTCAAGCAAACAAGTTAAACTAAATTCTACTACATTTAATGAATATGAGCCTTATGGTCCATCAATAGATAGTGATGAATATAAAAGAATGCTAGAGGTAAATTCAAGCAACGACCCCACAGTTATAAAGTACTCAAATATAGATGATTATATAACATCAACAGGTAAAAGCTTTATTTCTATCAACTATGCTCTTGATAAGCCTGGCTATTGGGTGAACAAAACTGATTTTTATATTGAAGTATTCGATAATAATTCTGGTGGATATTTAGGATTGGCTTATACTGACTGGTATGGTGGGCAGGTTAGCCGTGAAAGCAAAGAGTGGAAGAATTTTATTAATATAATTTATGATTATGAGTTACCACCATCATTTAATTATAAAAAGGAGATCCTATACACTTTAGGAGATGAAGATTTCAAGAACTTAAAGAATTATTTCAACACAAAGCTTAAACTGGGTAAGCTATCCCCAAATTCATTTTTTATATTTTCTAACAATGACAAAGAAATAGATTTGGCAAACTTTTTTTCTGAACGTATTGGTGGAAAGGATGACTCAGAAGATAATATAGTTCCATTTTATTTTATAGACAAATCTGAATTTAATTTTTATAATTAAGATTTAATGAATAGCACGAAGGCATGTGTCTTGCGACACTATAGTTTCCGATTTTCCATATTAACACATGGACTTCATAAGCAAAAATGAAATTAACCCATCCGAAGAGAGTAGCATTTAGATGGGTTTCTAATTGAGTAAAAAGTCGAGAAAATTCTTAGTTCTAAAGTAAGCGCTTAATAAAATAGTGCCTTTCAATAAAAAGGAGATGGCTTATAATACCATCCCCTAAGATTTACTGTTTACATTCTGCTTGTATTGCTTTCGACCACGGCATCAGTACAACTAGCTCTTCTGGATCGTTTTACCAGTCAGAATCTGGCATGTACAAAAGAAGATATTCTAGATATGTAAAGACATTCAGACCATTCGCCTTGGTTGTCTCAATCAGGCTGTAGACCATGGCAGACACCCCTAAGGGAGGAGCTACTGCATCAGCTGCAGTATATAGTTATTATCGAGACAGCAAAAGCGAATGGTATTAACATATATACCTATCTGGAATATCTACTTTTGTATATGCTAGATACGGACTGGAGGAATTACCCGGAAGTACTGGATTAATTAATGCCCTGGTCAAAAGCCGTACAAGCAGAATGTGGAAAACACTAAAGGAGTACAATTATAACTGAAGTTGTTATTTTATATAAGGAACTCTTTTATTGATCGTTTACAGTATTTTTCGTGCTTTTGTTTTGTACAAATTTTCAATTATTGTATAATGGAAAAACGAGAAGTTGGTTAGTCAACAGTCTGAAGCTGATACCAATCACTTAATTAGTTTAATGAAAGTTATATAAAGTAAAGACTAGTACTTCGTTCCCTCATATGTATTAAGGAAGTATTGCCATGGGTGTCGGGGGTTCTGCGTTTAAGAGTAAGCTCATTTCCATAATATGATTTTGGTGAAGTAGTATCGCCTGTGATAGTAAAAATGTAATACGTTCCATTATATTCAAGAATAGTCCTGAGTGCCATTTCAGGATTATCAAAACCATATCTTGTTATTCTAATTTTATCAGGTATTCCTTTTTCTACATTAGATAAAAACTCGTAAAAGCGTTCACTGTTGAATGGATCAGATTGATTTACTACTACATTGTTGTTATTTATAGCTATTTCGTAAGCACACCATAACAGAGTGCCTTTAATTCTTTTTATCATCCATGAGACAATAACTCTAAATCTCAAACTAAAATATTTAGAGTTTTTCAAGTTTTTCAACTTGAACTCAAATTGGCAAGGAGTTCGATTTTTATGGATGAAGTTACTTTTAGTCAATATCTACAAGGCTTTAAGGCTCTTTTTGCTATACTATAGATATTAAATACAGGAGGTGAGATACTTATGATGACGCAGAATAACGATAAAAAGAGAGAACAAGTTCAAATGTTTTGTATGGATGACATGGTCTCGTAGGGCTATCTGCTTCGAATAATAGACAGTGCAATCAATTGGAACTTTATCTATGATCTTGTAAAAGATAAATATTCTCAGGTGAATGGGCAACCAAGTATGGATCCAGTAATGCTGATTACCCCTTAATCAAGTATCTGTATGGAATCAAAAGCATACGTCAGATCGTAAAAGAAATCGAAGTAAATGTAGCATACTGTTTGAGAGAAACTAGTTGATTCAGATGTATTAATATACTTAGTTTGGGTTAAAAATATAATGTCAGTTAAATTATCCTGAATTATTCATGGTGATGTAGACAATACATTCTACTCACCGATTTACCTTTACAGCCCACTTGCATTGATAATTACTGAATCCAATACCCAAAAAAGGGTAGAAAATCCCTGTGATATCCATAATTATCGTTTTTGAGCTGTCAATGTACACCTTTTTTGCTATTCTAGCTTTGGTAGTAACCTTATGTTCGTAAGGGTTTCAATAAATGCTTCCTTGTAAGGGCAACTGCTACAAAGCTTGAATGTCAGATATCTTGCTGAACGCACCATTTTGGCTGCGATTTTCAGCAACTTTAACCGCACGGTATCTATTTGGAGTTTCCTCATGGACTTAGGAAGCACAAGACGACGAAACCAGTTGAAAATGTTATAGACCAGCACCGAAATCTGCATTCTGTTGGAATTAACAGTCATGTTGTGACTTGACATAGTATCCATATCAAAACCGCTTTTGGATTCCTTTATGAAATTTTCCATCCTTCCACGATTACAGTAAAAACACATCATTTCTGATGGTTTCATGTCCATGTTTGTAACAATAAAGGTGTGCATATATACAAGCTATCCAGCCGGTTTTTCAACCTTTACGACAATTCTTCTGGTCTGTCCCCAGCTTGATGCAGCATAGCGAAACTCCCCATAGACTACAGCATAATCCACCTTGTTGTCAGCAGTTATCTCATCAAGTTCCTTTATGAGAGATTCTGCCAGTTTTGTTAGGGTAGCATTTACTTTAAGCCGGATTGCATAGGAGGTGCCATTGGTTTCAAGTAACTCAAATAAATCCGGATCAGCAAAACCACTATCTCCTCGCAGATATAGGTCTACATCAGGATAATCCTCCAGGTATTCCATGAGCAACGGTTTTAGGAATTCGCAGCAATCGGTGGAAGTGTAAACATTACCAGGTCTGAGCATAGCTTTCAGTAGGTCACCGGTCAGTCCATCATAACAGAGCAATGGATGATACCCATGATTTGAATAGTGGTAATTGAAGCCTTCTCCCTCCTGTTTGCCAAAGGTACTAAACAAGGTAGAATCTATGTCTAGTAGAATCATTTCCGGCTTACGGATGGAATAGATTCTTTTCCGAAGAAGAGATAAAATCCAGTCAAGCTGCATCAGCGTAATGTCATCCATTCGATTAAAAAAGCGGGACAGTGTTGGTTGCGATGCCAAAGAACTCTTATCCAGAAGATTTGTGAAAATGGGGTCGGCTATTAGCTCATCCGAATCATCGTCGGTAAAATAACCTGCCAACTGCTGATAGATTTTCTGTAATAGATTTTGGGCATCCTTGTGTATGCGGAATATTTTATCATCGGTCTGAAAATGTTGTGAAATTAGATTATCGAGACCGATTTTGCAGATAAACTCTTTGATTAAGAGCAGACCTGCATCGGAGGATAAATCTCCTCCATGAAAATTTATTTTAATCTTACTATTGCATTCAGAACGAAGTACACTTAAACTAGACATGAGGGTTTCTCCTTTGTGAAAATGTTTGTTGTGGTGACTTCATTCTAACAAAGGTGGAACTCTTTTACTACTATTTTGAGTTCACTTTTTAAGTGAAAGCAATAAGAAGATGAAAATGCAGTAACTATGCGGTGCTAAGCACCGCTTCATGAATTATCATGAATAATTCAGGATTAGTAATTATTTGTTACAACTCGTTAGCATAAACTATATAATTAACAAATTAAAAAGATGATGTGAGCAGGGGATTTGATAGATATTATTGGAGTAATTGTATAAAGGGAACTTAATCCAAGTATATATCATATTTCAATACTAGTATCTTAATGTTAAGCTGTGATTTTATTAATCATCAGAAAACAGGAACAATAGAGGTGACTAATTTGAGTAATATAAAAAACGGATACTGGATTCGTAATTACAATAATCCAACAGATGAAAATATTATGGAGGCATTGCATGAAAATGCTATGTCAATAAGATATGTTAAAAATCCATCTGATTCTATAATTGATTATGCAATAAATAAAAATCCGTTCAGTATTCAATATATAAAAAATCCAAGCATTGATCTACAAATGAAAGCATTATCAAGAAATGTTGCTGCAATTCAAGTTATATATAAGCCATGTAATGAGATAATTGAATATGCAAATCAGATAGATCCTAATAAAATGAAAAGATATGTAAAAAATGAAGCTGGTAATTTTGTGAAAGCACGGGCAGAGTTTTCGTCAGTAAAATTGAAGAATATAAATAATGACATTATGGATAAAATTCGTAATATAGAAAATCCTTCTTATGAAATACAAATTGAGGCAATACAAAATGATTATAGTGCTTTACAATACATCAAAAAAATAAATCCAAAAGTATATACGGAACTATATTTTGATAAGAATTTTGATGTTTATGACCTCGACGATTTTAATACACAATTAAAGATAGTAAGTGCATTTGAAATATTAGAAAAAAAATATGGAAAACGTACAGAAGAACAAACGACCCCTTTAATAAGTGATTCACAAGAGAATAATGGGGATTTTGAAGCGATTAGTAATGTGGATAAAAAAACAGAGGGGGCTTGTATTCAAATAAAAGAATTTTTTAGTAAATTAATCTTAAAGCTTGATAATAGTGATATGGCCTCTGAATTAATTACTACTGAAATACCCTTAAGTGAATATATAAATGAGTTTTCTATATCAAAACATATTACAGATATGTATGTAGCTTGCGGTTATGTATATAAGACTGGGTTAGATATGATCGAAACAGCAATAAATGGATTAAAAGATAAGCAAAGTAAAATGGATTTGATAATAGGAAGCCTTAAGGATTATTATAAAGCATCTACAGATAATAAAATAATTAATATGGATATAAATACTGCAAAGCGTTTGAATTATCTTATAAATGAAAAAATTGTTAGTGTCAGTACATACGAAGATCAATTCTATCATGGCAAATACTATTTTTTACAAGGGAGAGAAATTTCTTGTTGTATTATTGGTTCTTCGAATTTATCATTATCAGGATTTGCTGGAAACTATGAGCTGAATACACTATATCTTCTAAAAAACGATTGTGGATTATATAAAAGATTAAAAGAATGGTTTTTTGAATTTAAACAACACTGTATTCCAATTGATAATTTATTAGAATGCAATTTCGCAAATACTAATATGGTATTTGATGAAATCAGCAGCAAACCTACAGCTGTTTCAGTTGATATTGACAAAATTGAAAATGAGGTTAGAATGCTTACTGATAAGGAAGTAAAATTTAGATTAAATCTCTGGTTAAGCAAGCAACCTTCAAATATATACCGACAGTTAAATATTGAGAATTTGAACGATTATATTGCATTTGAATATAAAGATTATAAACTAATTGTATTTGAATCTTTTATATCTGGAAATGGATATTATTATTTTGATAGCAACAATATATTTGAGACAATAGAGAAAATCAAGCAATCAAGTAAAACAGAAATATTCCAAATGTCGGCTATGGATAAGCGTGGATATCATGTAAAAGATGCAAATAAATTAGTAAAAAAAATAGATAGCCTGTTTCGAATGCATAGTAAGGTTTATGAACAAAATATTCGGCAGAGTTCAACACAGAATGAATTTGTATATGAGCACATTGGTGAATCTCTACTTATAAAGAAAGATAACAATTCTTTGACGGGTGTAGGAATAGGTAACCAAATCGAAAAATATGTAATATATATTATGAAAGAAGATAGTGTGCGATGCCCAATTCATAATACAAAGATGGAAGTAAGGATATTATCATTCGGTAAAAAGATTAAAGATACTGTGCTTTACTGTAATCAGTGTAAGAAGAACATGATTTCTCAAAGTCATTACATGCAAATAAAAGATAGCAGAAGTTTTAATAATTATAATTTTCAAGATTTAGTTAAAATACAGTAAGCGCACTATAACAGAGTGCCTTTAATTCTTATTATCATCCATGAGATAATAGCTCTAAATCTCAAACTAAAATATTTAGAGTTTTTCAAGTTTTTCTACTTGAACTCAACTCGGCAAGGAGTTCGGTTTTTATGGATGAAGTAACTTTTGTTAAAACACAGTTCCGTAAGGAACAGTGGAAAAAGCTAATTCTTGAATGTCAAAGCAGTGACATTAAAGTTGAAGATTGGTGTGCAAGTCATGATGTTACGAAACATGCCTACTATTACTGGCTTCACAAGATCCGTGAAGAAGCCTGCGAAAACCTGCCGGCTAAACGGGAACAGGCCAAGTCTGTCCCTTTCAAAAAACTGGAGGTTACATCCCCACTTCCAAACATAAAAGCCGGTGTTATTATTCATCTATCATCTGCAACCGTTGAAGTTTATGAGGGAACCAGCCAGCAGACGGTTGAAGCAGTGCTTCTTGCACTGCGAAATATATGTTAGGTGACATCACGGTTGCTAAGGATATTTATGTCGCTTGTGGGTATACAGATATGCGTAAGTCCATAGATGGACTTGCAGCCATTGTAAAAGAACAGTTCCATCTCGACCCCTTTTCAAGAAGCCTTTTCCTTTTTTGTGGCAGACACAGAAATCCTATGAAAGCACTCCTATGGGAAGGCGATGGTTTTGTTCTTCTTTACAAGCGATTAGAAAACGGCAACTTCAAATGGCCACGACAGGAATCGGAATTCCGTCCCATCAACTGGCAGGAGTTCAGGTGGTTAATGGAGGGACTTAAGATAGAACAAAAAGGAGCAACCAGACCAGCACTGCAAGGTGCTTTCTGTTAGACACAAATGGCTTAAAACCCAGTATTTACTAGATTTCTGACATATTTAGTGGTATAATTATCTTATCAAAAATGATAAGGAATTATATAAATGAATCCAAAAGATGCTTATATCAGGCAGCTTGAAAATACAATACAAAACCTGCAGAATCAGGTAAATAACCTTACTGAGATGGTGTTACTTCTTCGGAAAGAAAAGTTTGGTTCTTCCAGTGAAAAAACTCCTAAGGGGGAAATTGCCGGACAACTTTCTCTTTTTAATGAAGCTGAAGTTGAGGAGGATGACAGATGCAGAGTTTGTTGCAGGTGAGGAATCACTTTGTTTTGGGGATGTATTAAAAGATTTTGCAAAAGCTAAATATATAAATATCTTAACATTTTATATCTCAGAAAAGCAAAATATATTATTAGATGCTGTAAAAAGAGCTGGTGCGAGGGATATACCAATTAAAATTATTACAAATATACCGGGTAGGTGGCCTCATTATTTTAATGAAAATACAAAGGAAGTAGCCAGAAATAAGATTGACGTTTATGAAAGAAAACTTAATCCTACATCCATAGGTAAGTTGGCTTCTGTATTTTTTAAGTTTAATAATCATGGAAAAATGATAATGACAAATAACATTATATATTGGGGTTCTGCGAACTTCTCAGATGAAAGTAAGAAAAATTATGAATGTGGAACGCTTTCCAGAGATAAGAATTTTATTGAATATGTAAATTCAGTTATTATCCCGGAAGTTCTGGAGGAACCAATAAGTTACTATGATATAGAATACAATGTATGTGTGCTAAGTATGTATTCAGCGATAGCTTATTTACACAATATTCATGATGAAATCCATGATGCTTCATATGGGTGTTTTGAGAGTTATACTATTTTGACTTTTATAATAATTACATAAATTGGACAATGCTGCAAGAACTGATGGAAACAATATATGATTATGAATCAATTGTAGAAGATTTGATTGGTGATTTGGAAACGAGTGAAAAAGAAGCGGATTATGAGGAGCTGGAAGATTTACTAAAAGACTATAATAACTTCATAAGCTCTTCAAATAAGAGTATCAATGGCCTTTGTTATAAGTTGGAAAAACTAGCAAGATTTGATTCTCATGAATATGTAAATGATTTGCTTGAAGATGATTATGCGAGTGAGGCTTATGATGAATATTTGGAAAACTGTGTAGAGATGGCAACATCAGATGCAAGAGAGATAGTTGAAGAATTAATTAAATCCTCAGAAAAGAGTATAATAGCATTGCTACAATTATTATCAAAATATGAAGATACAATGTTTAGGATGTTTAGGTTTATTGATGATGTGATGAGATTAGCTCATGTGAATGATGAAATTGACAATACAATCTAAAAATACTTACTATATTTAAACTTTAGTAGTGGGGCATTTGCTTTTAAATGTCCTCTTTCTTCGACTTATAATTCTTAATATCAATTTAGATTGTATTTTTTATAGATCAGATTGCTTACGTTGTTAAAGCTATAAAAGAAGATTTAAAGCTTATATATCCCGCTATTAAAATGGTGATTTCAATATAAGCTCAAAAGTCATTTCATTGACTTAACTAGAGGGGATTGTACTTATAAATTCATTCTTATAGATTTAAGTTCAACCACTTCACATGTTAAAAAGTATTGAAAGAGAAAGTGTGAAATACGATTTATAATCATAAAAATTCCCCATGTAAGTCTACCTGGGGAAGAAAAACTAAAAATGTTTTTTTCGTTTATATTTAGTAAAACTTTGTATATTAGCCCCTTTTTTTCAGCTTCCAATTCACGTTGATATGAAAGTATCTTGTTTTCAATATTATTTTCCATATGTAATTCAATAAAATGTATTAAATTTTGAACCAGATGATTAAATAAGCCTTCATCAAGATTAACTATAATAGCAATAGCACTTTTTTTAATCTGGGATAAATAATCATTGGTTCCGGGGACTTTGCCATATAGTAACCACAACTTATCAATAAAGAATAATGAACATATCTTATTTATAACATTTTCAGGAATGGAGATTATGTCATTCTCATACTGTGATAATAAAGATGAGGTTATACCAAGGCATTTAGCAAATTGATTCTGTGTCATATTCATATTTTTTCTTAATGCTTTTAATCTTTTGTTCATATCGTTCACCTCAAGTTAATGATACTAACTTACACTCTTTATGTAAATACTGACGATATATAAAATCCCATAATTTTAAACATATACATAGTATTATCTATATAATTCTTCCAAAAGAGAAGGTGCAGATCGTTGAGGATGGAGATTAAAAAAACGATGTGCAAATGTAGTGATAAAGTCTTGACAATGCTATTTTGTGAAAGAAAAAATGAAAAAGCCTCTTGAATTTTCTTTTTATGATGATATTGAAGATGAAGAGTATATTACCTTGCATGCAAGTATTATGACAAATCAATCTATTAAGGATATGCAGAAGATATTGCGTAGTCTGAGGGACAAGGCTAAGACTGCAACGGAGGAGCAAGGGATCAATACTTTATACCTTTCTTTTGGTTTTTTAGAATGGAATGAATTAAAAGATAGTGAACCATAACAGAGTGCCTTGATACAAGAAGATGTATCAACTCGACTGCTTAGCCACATATTGGAGGGATTAGGGTAAACGAAGTTGTACAAGGCTGAAACCAGAAAGGATAAGCTCATGAACTCCCTTACAAACGTGGACAGGTTATTGAAAAAGCGAAAAAGTATACCGACCTTACCAAACTGATACCGGAGTTACTCCGGATGTTTATTGCTACTGTGACATTGGAATGTTGACCGATGTCAAAGAGAATACAATATTCGTTCTATGGAACGGATGATGAAATACTGTTTGATGATGAGCTACCAGCCGCAATTTAAGGTAAATCAAAAGGTGAACAGTCGAAACTGTCCACCTTATACCCTGTATTTTTTAGTAGGTTCATAAAGTATCCTTATGAACATTCGACTAATGCTCAGGGACATTTAATTTATTTGATACTTTTTAAGGTCAAAGAATATGCTCCTTCAACTGTTCGAAATGAATAGCTTTTCTGTACAGAAATATAATAAGTATGATTAGCCTTAAATTTGAATTTTGAGGTTTTCTTGGTACCATCGATAGTGGAAATAGAGCCAATATTTTGAGTAATATCATCTTCATTAAAAATTGTAGCATTTATAGAATCATTACAACCATTAGCTAAGGTTATATTATAATATCCAGTTTTGGATGGTTTAAATTTGAAATAATCTATATCGCCATCAGTATTTATTTTAAATGAATTTTTCTTATTAAATAATAAAGTTTTACTTTTTTTAAAAGTATCTGAAGCGTCATCCTTTATTTCTTTAATTTTAATTTTATATATACCTGTTGGCTTATAATAACTGCTAGACCTTTTAACTGCAATATAATATGTTTTGTTAGGTTTCAATTTGAGTACAGTTGAATTTGATTTTGCTACTGGAACGATGAAATCTGTAATTCCAGTTGTTGAATCATTTTCCGAGTATAAGAATATGCCAATACCATCTGTAGCCCCTGAGTTGGATATTTCTACTTTATAAAATGAATCATTAGTAGTTGTTTTGAATTTAAAGAAGTCTACATCATCTTCTGTTTCAAGATTATATGCAACTTTCTTATTTAGCGGTATTAATTTGCTTTTATCAAAATTATCGGCTACATCATCTTTAATTTCTGAAACACTTAATTTATATTTACCGGTTGCAAGCCAAATAGATGAGTATTGGGATTTTACTAAGATATAATAAGTGTGATTGGGTTCCAATTTTCTAGAACTTTCACCTACACTAGATTTTCCAGCACTTAGGCTGTATACCTCAGTGGTTAAATCGTTATCAGAATATAATGATAATGCTATATTTTCTGTTGCCTCAGTGTTCCTTAATTCAATTTTATAATAAGAATCGCTATCTGAAGTAACAAATTTGTAATAACTTACATAGTCTTCAGTATACAAAGTACCTTCAGATATTTTGTTTAAAGTTAAACTTTCTGCTGTTGCAAAGGTATCTGCCGCAGATACTCTTAAAGTAAGTAATGAAAAAAATAAAGCTACTAAAAATATACTTACTGATAACCAATACTTCCTTTTAAT
The DNA here is from genome assembly GCF_033100115.1 of Anaerocolumna sp. AGMB13020. Classification (NCBI taxonomy): domain Bacteria; kingdom Bacillati; phylum Bacillota; class Clostridia; order Lachnospirales; family Lachnospiraceae; genus Anaerocolumna; species Anaerocolumna sp. AGMB13020. The sequence continues at coordinate 4,515,459 of NZ_CP136910.1, forward strand.
CATTCAAAATTCTCCTCATATGTATATTTAATATATATAATAAGGATTAAGCTAATCATTTATTTCGTCAATATACTTTAATTTACCTTTTTAGTTACGTTTGGTTTTGCTTTTTTAGCACTCATCAATTGCTTTCTATAACTCTCTAATTCCTTTTGGATTTCAATATCTACATCAGAATCTTTATTAATAACTTGTGATTCGGACTTGTTATTTTTTTCTAATCCTTTTGAGAAAGTAACATTATTACTTTGTTGGAGAGAATATAAAGAATCTAGTAATATTGTATTTACATCACTTACTATATATTTCATAGAGTCATCAAGTTTATTATAATTATTTTCAAAAAGCTTAAGAAAGTGCTTTATTGTATTAGCATTTTTTAGTTCATGATTACGTAAATTATTTACACCAAGTAAGTAATCTGTTGAAACACAAAAAAACTTTGATAATTCAATAACTGTTTCAATTGTCGGTATTTTACTTCCATTTTCATACCCTGCAATTGAACTTCTAGTTAAGTGTATTATCTCAGCTAATTCACTTTGTGTTAAGTTTTTTTCTTTCCGGAGTTCTTTTAGACGATTGCTTAGCATATCCTTATCCTTCCTATTTTTCCTATTATACAATTAAAATAGAAATTGTCAAATAAAGGTCACTAAAAAGAACAATATATTGACAAATGTCTCTTAAGGTAGTAATATTTTAATAACGTACATTGAAAATTTAATAAAGTGTTCACTTACTTTCCTCCGTGAAGTTGACTATGATATTCGAGATTACACGATATTGTGGTTAATATTCAATGTGCCCGAAAGGCTAAGCGATGATAAACTGCGCCACGACCACCTGCGGACATATCCGTAAATAAGATGACATCAAAGGTGCCGAGCGAGAAATAGTTCTATCAAGGCAGGAGTTGGTTACCTGCTCGCCACGACCACCGGAGGCTATAATGATACTTCTGATCGTAATAATTGGGTCAGCTATCCATAGGAATGGGTAGATCCAGATTAACCTGGATATGAGAGGATAGTTTATCTAATATTTACTTATGATAATCGAAACCTGACTCGTTTGAACACTTAGCGTAGTAATACGCAATTATGATTAATACTGCTGGGTGCATATAAACATCCAGCAGTTGATATACACCAATAATCAACTAAGCATAAGACACCCCTCATTAATTTATACTCCCCTAACAAATTACATTGTCTTATGCTTAATTGACTATTGGTATTTTTATTTACATATAATTCACTAAAGAGTTTAAGAAGGGTAGGACATAAGATGCGTCGATATGAAAGCAAACCTACATATTACATATGGAAAACGAGAGAGATGAATGAGGAAGATATATGTAAGCAAAAACTTCATTGGCAGTCAATGGGATTTCGAACGGTTGTTTTTCAAGATGGTGATTGCGAGAAAGACATCAATATTGCTATGAAGGCAATTATTCAAAACCATATAAACACTCAATAAAGTCATTGACTTAGATAAGAATTAAATATATCCTATATTTACATGGTGTTATATTTGAGTGAAATGGAGAGCGTTATGGTAGTAGTTGGATATGCGAGGCTGTCAAGAGATGAAGATAAAAAGAATTACGTTTCTATAGAAAATCAAAAAATAGTTGGCAATCAGTTTGCTGCAGGAATGAACATGGTCATTGATCAGTGGTATGAAGATGATGGATTCTCAGGGTATAGTTTTAATCGCCCAGGATTTGTAGACTTAATAAATAATTTGGATAATATTGATGTTATTATTGCAAAAGATCTTTCCAGATTAGGCAGGCATAATGCAAAGGTATTATTGCTTCTTGATGAATTAAAAGAAAAGGGTAAGAGGCTGCTTCTTGTTACAGATGACTATGATACTTTTAAAGACGAAGATGATGTAATTGGTATTAAAACATGGTATAATGAACGTTATGTAAAAGACGCAAGCAAAAAAGTAAGAAGAGTAATTCGAGCACGTCAAAAGGAGGGAACTTTTTTGACAAGTGTACCATTCGGATATTGTATTGATAGAAGTGAAAATGCGAATAATAAAATAGTAATTGTAGAAGCTGAAGCTGAGATAGTAAGAAGTATATTTAATCTTTACCTTGAAGGATTTGGGTATAGAAAAATATCCATGCAGCTAACAGATCAAGAGATACCAACTCCATCTGCAATGAAAAAGAAAAGATTACAAGAGCAGGGAAGAACAGTTAAGTCCATACCCAAAGAACAATGGAGTGAAGGTATGGTTAGCGATATTTTAAAGAATGATTTTTATCTAGGTCATCTTAGACAACGTAAAAGAGAAAGAGTATTAATAAATGGAACTGATACAAGAGTACCCAAGGAGCAACAGTTTGTTTTTGAAAATAATCATGATGCAATAATAACTCAACATGATTTTGAATTAGTTCAGGAAACCATGAAAAAACGTCTAAGAACTAATTATAGGGGTAAAGGATTAAACAGGATATTTGGTAGTAGCCTTATATGTAAAGATTGTGGGTCAAGGCTAACACCGATAACGAGAAAAAATACAGAAAAACTATATTATATTTGTAATACTTATAATCAGAAAGGTAAAAGATATTGTGGCAGCTCCCATTTAATTACTGAGGACACATTGCTGCAGGATATAAATATCTACATAAAACTGTGCCGAGATGCACTGCAACATGTTATTGAAACATATGATTTAAATGACTTTCACAAAGATAAGAATAACCTAGAAGAAAAAAGATGTTTTTTGGAATCTTCTATTGTTACCAAAAAGAATGAATTAAAAGCTTTATTATCACAGAAATTAAAAGATATGGCATCTGGAGCTTATGAAAAATCCATAATGGATGAAACCTATGAAGAATTGCAAAAAGAAATTTTAGCTAAGCTTTCCGGTTATGAGAACCAGTTAAGGGAAATAGATCAATCCCAAATTAATACAGGCAATGTTAAAGAGAAGCTTGATACCGCATTAAAAGTTATAGACAATATCATTGATAAGAATTCTATAACTGGTAAAGATATTGAAATTTTGATTGATAAAATTATTGTTGATAAAGATGGAAATCCGGATATAAAATTCAAGTACGGATTAAGTGATCTTGTAAGCTATGATCCTGCTGAAGAATTGAATAAAAGGGAGAATGAAATTATTCTTACAACTATGCAGCTAATATTAAAGGAAGAAAGAGACTATACATCAGCTAAATATTTATCCAGGGAGTTAACAAGCTTAGGATTTGCAAAATCTAAAAAGTCTGTTCTTCCCTACATAGCAATTATGATTGATCGAAATATTCTAAAAGCTACTGAAGACCCTTTAAAGCCGTATAAAATTTTAGCTAGTAAGGAACAATTGCAAAATATGATCAATGTTTACATGGATACTATGACGGACCGGGGGCATGCCGGAAATGGTATTTGAGTATATCCTGAAGAAAAACGGTATTGACCCAAAGAAAGATCTCAACATTGTTCAGAATATTGATTTTGGTTTAACGGCACAGGCATTTGCAGCAGGAACAGGAGATTATACGATTGAATTTGAGCCTGCGGCTACAGCGCTGGAGAAGGAGGGTACTGGAAAGGTTGCTGCTTCTCTTGGTATTGAGAGCGGTAAAGTTCCCTACACAGCCTATTCTGCAAAAAAGAGTTATATTGAGAAAAATCCGGAAGTAATTCAGAAATTTACAAAAGCAGTTCAGAAAGGACTGGATTATGTGAATTCCCATACACCGGAGGAAATCGCAAAAATCATACAGCCTCAATTTAAGGAAACAGACCTGGACACTTTAACTACAATCGTTAAGAGGTACTACGATCAGCAGTCCTGGAAAGAGAATACGGTTTTTCAGGAGGAGAGTTTTACACTGTTACAGGATATCTTGGAGGATGCCGGAGTTATTGAGAAGAGAGCTCCTTATGCGGATTTAGTAGATACAACTTATGCTGAAAAAGCGAAATAATTTCATAGATGTTTATAAGATGAGGAAGCTGTTTAATACGTAGCTTCCTCATCTTTTTGTCTAACAGCACTATCGATGTTAAGCGAATTTGCTCAAGAAGTAGGTCATTAAGAAAAATAGTTATAGCCATTTCCCAGAAGCTGTTTCCATTGCAGCTTGTGCCTTCAGCTTACTTAAAATGCAGTATTAAGCGAACTGATACATTTATACAAGTGTGAGAGACAGACAACTCAGCTTATAAATACGATACAGCAATCAAGTTATAATCTTTAATAATGTCAGAGATCAGTGAAGGGATTAACAATTTACAAATGACAATTGAAAGAATTTTGAAAGAATAATGTAGAAAAAATATCGGTTTTCTTTGTTAGACTATTAAAGGTAAGAAGAGAAAGCTTTAACGCTACTGTACAAGAAAAAAGAAAAGAAAGGGAATAGGTTCATATGAAAAGTTTAAAAAAAGTATTATGCATCATATTAATAATTACTATAATGATGCAGGCAATCGGGTGCTCACAAAAAGAAAACATTGCAGAGAAAGATGGTATGGGCGAAGTATCTAAGAATAGTACATCGGAGGAAAAGCAAACGACGTCTTTGCCTTATATTGAAAGACATCCATCTCCCGATAATTATTATATGGGGAAAGTATCAAAATTACCAGATGCTGATGATGGTCAGATTGAAATCAGAAGTGCAGATTTATCGCAGGCTGATTTGTCTGATGAGCTCGAAAACCTTTTGTTAACTACTTATGACAGCAAGACGAAATGGCCGGATTATTTACCAGAAGGCTTTAATCCAGATAAGATTATGGAGATAGGCAAAGATCCGGGATTAGGGGTAAGAAAGCTACACAAAGAAGGCATAACAGGAAAGAATGTAGGAATAGCTATCATTGATCAAGAGCTATTAACGGAGCATGAAGAATTTAAAAAACAATTGAAATATTATTCAGAGAGTGATTTTATCAAAACAAAGTCTGCAGCTGCGATGCACGGAGCTGCAGTAACATCCATCGCAGTGGGGAAAACCTGTGGGGTTGCGCCGGAGGCTAGCATTTATTACATAGCTGAAAATTTTATTATCGAAAACTATACCGGCAGAATAGCCAAGGACATTAATGAACTGTTAGATTTGAATAAAACACTGAAGGAAGATGAAAAAATTCGTGTTATTTCAATCTCCTGGGGTGCGGAGGAAAAAGAAAGTAATGGCTATAAGGACTTGAGAAAGGCATATCAGAGAGCCAAAGAGGAAGGTGTATTCGTTATTACAACTTCACTGCTAAAGGGTACTAGAGAGGATATCAAAAAAGTTAATTTCATTGGAATGGGAAAAACAAAATTAACGGATCCAAATGATTTTTCCGCATATGGTAAAGCTTCTTGGGCAGAAGAAATGGATTATTACAAAAAAGATTATTTGTGCATTCCTATGGATAATCGTTGTGTGGCAGCACCTACTGGAGTCAATGATTATGCTATCTACCAAACAGGAGGACTGAGCTGGAGTGTACCATATCTTGCTGGAGTATATGCGCTGGCGTGTCAGGTAAAACCGGATATTGATTATGAAGAGTTCTGGAAAATCGCACTGGATACTGCAATTGCTAATGACAAGCTGGATACGATTATTAATCCCCAAGGAATTATAGATAAGCTGAAAGAGCAAAGATAAAGGGATTGCTTATGCTATTCTTAAAGTAATGGAAATGAACCATAGCATAATGATTATGATTAGGACGAGTTAAAAAGCGGCTACTACTGTAGCAAGTAGTGAGTGGGAGGAAATAAGAAGTCATATCCAATGACATAGGAGAGAGCAGTTATTATAAGGCAAGCACTTACAGCAATTTTTTTCTTGAATTTCTATTCTTTTTTGCCATTATCTGCTAAACTGTATTAGGCTATCTATAGAAATTATGGATTATAATAAAAGTAACCAAATACCGAGAAAGGTAAAATTTATGTATCAGATCAACATCTTAGTGGTAGACGATGATAAAAATATTGTTGAGGTGCTTACCAAACTTTTAGAGCTGGAGGGCTATCTTGTACATCAAGCCTATAATGGTATTGAGGCTTTGGAGCTTGTACAAAAACAAGAGCTTCAATTAATATTATTGGATGTTATGATGCCAAAAATGAATGGATTGACTGCAATGCTAAAAATCAGGGAGAAGAAAAACATTCCTATCATTATATTATCCGCAAAGACAGAGGAGAGTGATATTGTCTCAGGTTTAGAGTTAGGTGCGGATGACTATATTGAAAAACCGTTTAATACACCAGTATTGCTAGCCAGAGTAAAGGCACAAATCAGGAGGTGTTTTTTTCTTGAAAATTGCAGGAGTGAAGAGACAGAGAGCATCCTTTGCAACGGAGTGCTTGAACTTAACCGCTGCAGTAAGCAGATAAACGTTAATGGAACGGTATGTAGTCTTACTGCGACTGAATATAAAATTATGGATTTACTGATGGAGAATGCCGGAAGAGTTTTTTCCGCAGAACAAATCTATCAAAGAGTATGGGACGATGAGGAGGCTTATAGCGTTGAGAATACTGTTATGATACATATACGTCGGATACGTGAGAAGATAGAAATTGATCCAAAGAAGCCAAAATATTTGAAGGTGGTGTGGGGAATTGGATACAAAATTGAAAAAATGTAGGGGGTATCATGTATTCTTTTGTATTAATGTAATCCTTTATGGTATGTTCTGGGCAATTATAAGCAGTATGAAAAGCAGTATGTGTTTTGGTATATATAGTGAGTATGCCTATGAAGGGAGATATCCAAGTATATTTACTGGTATCGTATTGGCACTTCAGATAATGATGCTGATTTTCCTGCTTTGCAGTATAAAGCACACAGAGATTGACAAAGCTTCTTATGCCAGAAAGGTACCATCAGAATTAGCGGTAATAATCTTTGCTTTGTATACTTTGTTTATTTATTATCTATATCGTCATAAACAAGTGTTTTCGTTTCAGTTTGAGGAAGTATATTTCGAAGGTGCCTATGAGTTTTGGGAAACTTATGGTGATATAATCAAGAAAATTGTGTTAGGATTTATTCAGAATATACTGATTGGTAGTGGATATTTATGGATTATTACAGGAATCACGGTAAAAATGAAAGGAAGGTACTGGAAGGAGGACAGCTTGCTTGTAAAGCTCTTTCAGCACTATAACAGAAATAGGATAAGTTCCTTAAGACAATTATATTTTAATGATATTCTCTTTCTGTTTCTTCAGTTGGGAATCATCCTATATGAAAATATAGCAAGCATTATGATCCTTAACAGAAAAAAATCGACTTTACTTTTTAATCTTTTTATTCTTCTTGCAATACCTTTATTATGTGAAGCACTTTTGATTTTATGGAAATGTAAAGAGGAGATAAAGGAAAAGGACATCCGTTCCCTGGTTGATGAAATTCACAAAATGAAGCAAGGACAAAAAACGATTGAAAATAAGATCCCTAAAAACTCATATCTATATGAGACTGGTGAAGAGATAAAAAATATTTCAATCAATTTACAGAACAGTATGCAGCAGCAAATGAAGAATGAGAAGCTTAAAGTCGATCTAATAACAAATATATCCCATGATTTGAAAACACCGCTTACTTCTATCATAGGCTACATAGACTTATTGAGTGCAAAGGATTATTTAAGCTGTGAAGACAGGCATTATGTGAATGAACTCAACAAAAAGGCGGAGAACTTGCGTGATATGATCAACACTGTGTTTGAATTGTCCAAAGCCTCCAGTGGAGATATGAAAGTTGATAAAATAAAACTGAATTTGAATAAATTGATAATGCAAACTATGGCAGATATGGATGATATTATTTCAAATTCCGGATTTGATGTAAAAACAGTATATTCGAAAGAAGGTTTGGAGATTTATGGGGATGGATCGAAATTATATCTGGTTTGCCAAAATTTGATAAGTAATGCATTAAAATACTCTTTGACAGGCAGTAGAATCTATATCAGAACATATTTAGAGTCTGAGAATGCAGTTTTATGCTTTCAAAATACCTCTGCATATGAAATAGATTTTTCACCGGAAGAAATTACCGGAAGATTTGTCCGGGGTGATGAATCAAGAAGTGATGGAGGTAATGGACTTGGAATTGCAATTGCAAAAACATATTCGGAAGTATGTGATGGCGAATTTAAAATAGATATTGATGGGGATATGTTTAAAGTAACTATTCGGTTTCCTAGGGTAGAATTGGTGAATTCATAAGTAATTATGATACGCTGATTTAAGGCTGGCAGAGGGACGAGTATATTTCCAGCTCTTAACATCTGAAACTGTTATAAAATATAATAGAATAGGTTACTAACAATCAATATAAAATAAATTGAACCGTAACATAAGACACGGAAATTTTCTCTCAATTTGATATAATGAATTAAGATCCGCAGGAAACTGTGTTAAAAGAACGAAGGAGAATATAAATGGGAACTTATGAACAACAGAGAAAATTCCTAAAATCCAATTTCAATGACTTTAAGAACATAAAGACAGATAAAATGAAGGGTATGCCGCAACCGGAAGAAAACAAATACTATCCTTCGAACGCCATGCTAATAAAGCTGCCGGCTGTTAAGGCTGACATCCTGAAAAAACGAGATATTTATGAATGCATAAAGGATAGAAGAAGTACAAGACTTTACAGCGAAGAATCAATTAGCCTTGATGAATTATCTTTTCTGTTATGGGCAACCCAAGGTATAACCGGGAAAAATAAATCTGGAGGAATTACTTTTCGTACAGTTCCCTGCAGTGGGGCGACACATTCCTTTGAAACCTATTTGTTCATAATGAATGTGACCGGTCTGGAGAAAGGATTATATAGATATCTTCCGGCTGAGCATAAGCTTTTATTACTCCTTGTTTTAGAGGATGTCGATAATAGATTAGATGCCATTACATTAGATCAGCCATTTGTACCCCACTTTGCCAAGAAAGCATGTGTTACCTTTGCATGGAGTACAACCCCTTATCGCTCTGAGTGGAAATATGATATTACAGCACATAAGAAAATATTAATTGATATCGGACATGTATGCCAGAATTTATATTTAGCAGGTGAAGCGTTAGCTATGGGTGTATGTGCAATTGGTATATATGATCAGGAAGCAGTGGATTATCTGTTTCAATTAGATGGAGAAAATGAATTTGTAATTTACCTTGCAGCCGTAGGCAGACAGAAGAGTATGTAGTGATCAATTAAGAAGTATAAGCTTATATAACTCTGCTAAATTTACAAGAAATAATAAAAATATTTTTAGATGTTTAAGTATAACTTAAATTACAGGGACTTTAGTTTAGAGAAGAATAATCAACTTGTGTTAATACAGAAACATATAAATAGAACCATGCATTATTCCTTTGATAAATCGAGGATATGCATGGTTTTTTCTATTTAACTTGTAGTAATCTATAACAGATTTAGTCCATCAATTTAACAAGCTTAGAGGTACCGATAATAAAACCGCAGGAATCCAGGGCATTTACCTGATAATAAGGTCCATCACATGGCAGACATATTTTCGTTTCAAAACCGGTTCTTGGAATGCTTTCTACTTGGATGGATAGACAATAAGGTGATGGGCCCGAAAGTAACTGCCATGCGGCAGTCTCCGTTGAACCATTCCATGAGGCAAATACCTCCGTCATATCATAGCTTCTGACAACTGCAATACTTGGCGGAACCGAGGGAAGACCTATCCACCTGTTCTTAAAAGCACGGTAAGATATATTCTCATTAGGAAAACGTACATCATATAAAAAGTTCAACCAAGGTTCGGTTATTGTATTCCCTTCTTCTGCATATTCAGAGAGATATGGTTCCTGTCCCCAACCGATAAACTGATTACCATTGGGAAGCTTCTGTACGTTACCCTGACTTGGTACGTATAGAGCAGGATCATGGAAATATTCTCGGACTGCACAAGCAGTCCTATTGCAGAAATCAAGCTCCAGAATTAAGCCGTGGGATTGGCATTGTGGCGGAGAGGTCGGAGAGGCACAGCAGGCATCATTAAACATGCTGATTCTGTTATCAGATCTATAACGCGCGTCGTGCTGCCAGGAAAAAGCAGCGTCAGGAGAAATTGTAAAGTCACTTTGTTTTCCGCCTAATTGCCAGATGATGTCGCCGGTCTCCTTATTAAGTTTATAGATAGCCCACATATTTCGCATACTAATAAGAAGGGAGTTATCCGAACCTTCGTCTATGGAATTAAGATGATAACAATCCCAGATATTATTGCTTTCTGATGCTGAGGATGCTGGCAGGAAGGAGTCTGCAGGGTTAATATGGGAGAGTGCATTCCAGAAGAACAAAAGCCGTCCTGTTTCTAAATCAACCTCTTGAATGGAGTAATCGTCAAAATACCCATCTTTCGGACCACCATAGGAAGTGAGATCAGCGGGTACTTGTTTTATCGCTGTAAATAATGCGGTATTGCGCTTTGTAATAGTAAATTCATGCAAATCAGATGTAAACCCATTTCTTGCGGATATTTGTTTGATGATATTGTAATGCTGATCTAAAATATTGTAATAAGCACCGGGTTCCGGATCTCCTGCGGGCAGATCAGGTTCAGAAGACTGGGTACCGGATATGGTTCCCTGCCACATGGTGAGTACCGGGTATCCATGATATGACTGTACTCTAAAATCAGTATTCTGTATATATTTACTGCATAGAGGTTTAAACCATATAGGATTACCCTTCTGATCCATGATCAATGCACCTGTCTGACCTATCATAGTAGCTCCATATATTGTATACGGAGCTACGAAGACGGAACCAGGAGCCGTACCAGGCTTAGCTACATTTACAGTTACTTTCATTGGATGCAGCTCAGGGGCAGAAACAAAATCCCACACCTGCTCTTTGGAGTACTCCCTGGTTACCAGTGAGTTTTTTTCATCGTAATCATCTATTTCATTCATTTCTATTATCCGCTCCCCCCCTATTTGATTCCTATAAAAAATATGTTAATGTTTTTAAATCAGGTCTGATTGAAAAACCATTTGAGCCAGTTTGCATACTAGAGTTTCTGATTTTTGTAATTGTTTTTATGGAAATTGAACCTTATAGCATCCCAAATTCATTGTGCGTATCCGTGTAAGGTGCTGCATGCAGCTTTTATAAAGTATTTTGAGTTTTATTTTTTAAGGGCTTCTTAAAAATTAGAATACACCAGGTGTAAACTACTTGCATAATAATATATGACTTTATTCGATATATTGTGAGCGAAAATGGCCAATCCCGTTCTTTTGGTTTGAAACAGCAGAAGAAAGAAGGATTCTGCAACAGTGGAATAATTTTCATATTGTAATCTTTTCGGAATGTGTTATAATAAATTCGTAATAAATTTAATACTCTTGTAATAAATGTCTGGAATTGGAGGATACATGTTAAAATTTAAAAAAGTAGCAACGTTCTTACTTGTTGGAACTCTGGCAGCTTTAGGCCGGGTAACAATGGTACAGGCGGAAGAGATGCCAATGGCCGGAATAGCGGTTGTACTAGATGATTTTTATGTTAATGCTGAAAACTCTGACGAAACTGCAGTAAAGAAGCTTATGGAAGAGATATCGATACAAAATAATCTGGCTTTTGCACAGGTAGATAATTATGTTAATATAAGAAGTAAAGCCAGTGAAGAAGGCAAGATAATCGGTAAGCTATATGATAATGCAGCTGCAACGATCTTAGGTGAGAAAAATGGCTGGTATAAAATTAAGTCAGGATCGGTTACAGGATACATAAATGGAGATTACCTGGTTACAGGTGAAAAAGCAGTATCCATTGCAAAGAAAGTAGGGAACAAAGTTGCAGTAGTTGATACAACGACCCTGAAAGTCAGAAAAAAAGCTTCCACAGATTCTACAGTATTAACCTTGATCGCTATTGGTGATGACCTTAAGGTAACAAAGGAACTGGAAGGATGGGCTAAAGTTCAGGTAGATGAAAATACATATGGATATGTTTCCACAGATTATGTTAAGCTTCAAACGACTTATGAAGAAGCAATTTCAATAGAAGAAGAACGTCAGCGTCTTGCGGAAGAACAGGCAAGCAGCCAGGCAGAAAATCAGTCACAGGCCCAAAGTCAAAGCAGCAATTCTTCAAGTAATGGAAGCAGTTCTACGACCAAAGGCTCTAGTAGTAGTAGTAGTAGTAGTAGTAGTTCTGGCAGCAGTAGTAATTACTCCTCCAGCGGCAACAGCATAGCTGATTATGCAGTACAGTTTGTAGGCAATCCTTATGTATGGGGAGGAACCAGCTTAACAAACGGAGCTGATTGCTCAGGCTTCACACAGTCTGTATTTCGAAAGTTTGGAATAAGTATTCCAAGAACCTCCAGATCACAGGCAACTAGTGGAACAAGAGTATCACTTGATAACCTCAGAGCAGGCGATTTAGTATTCTATTCCAGGGGTGGTACAATAAACCATGTAGCTATCTATATTGGCGGTGGACAAGTTATCAGTGCTAGCTCACCTTCAACTGGTATAAGAATCACAAGTTATAATTATAGAACACCTGTTAAGGCTGTAAGATATAATTAAACAAAGTATATATTGATTTATAAAAGGAGCAGCTGTAAAACTATATGGTTTTACGGCTGCTCTGTTATATAGCTGTGTTTGCTATAGCTATGTTTGTTATGGCTGTGCTTGTTATACGGCTGTTTTTGTTAATACAGCTATGTAATTCAGCTTATGTCATACGTCTTATGTTTTATGGTTTAGTTTTACGGCTTATGTAGTGCGGCTTTTTTTACACAGATAATTAATCAGGTTCGCTCAGAATAAGATTCTTACAGTTTTTACCCAACAATTTCATATTGAAACAGTCATTGGCAGTTGATAGAATAATTTTGTAACAAAAATGTAATAACTGAATTTATGGAGGATAAATGACCAAAGTAAAAAGGCTGGCAGCATTTTTAATGTTAGGAGTTATAACACTAACAGGTAAGACAATGGTAGTCCAGGCAGAAGAAATGCCAATGGCTGGTATAGCTGTTGTTTTAAATGATTTTTATGATAATGCGGAATCTGCTGACGAAAAAGTAGTAAATAATCTGCTGCAAGATTTGATCATTCAAAAGAAGCTGTCTTTTGCTCAGGTTGCTGACTATGCGAATATAAGGAACAAAGCAAGTGAAGAAGGCGAAGTTGTCGGTAAATTGTATGACAATGCAGCAGCAACTATCCTTGCTCAAAAGGGAGCCTGGTATAAAATTAAATCAGGATCAGTTACAGGATACATAGTAAGTAAATATCTTGTAACAGGTGAAAGTGCAATGAACATAGCGAAAAAGGTTGGAACAAGAGTAGCAGTGGTAAATACAAAAACTCTAAAGGTTAGAGAGAAAGCATCTACCAAAGCAGCGGTTGTGGCATTAATTGCCAAAGGAGATGACCTAAAGGTTACGAAAGAACTGGAAGGATGGGCGAAGGTTCAGTTAGATGAGAATACATATGGATATGTATCAACTGACTTTGTTAAGCTCCAAACAAGCTATGAAGAAGCAGTCTCAATCGAAGAGGAAATACAGCGACTGGAAGAAGAAGCAATTTCTTTTGAAGAGGAAAGACAGAATCAGGCAGCAGATTCTGTTGAAGCAGAAATAAAGCGTATGGAAGCACTTGCCGTATCGCTGGAGAAGGAAAGACTGCGTCAGCTTAAAATTGCAGGCAATCAATCCAATAATAATACAAGTACAGGAAATAACACTGCGACCAAAGAAGCAACAGGCAGTAATGCTGATTTAGGAAGTAAGATTGTGGATTATGCAGTGCAATTTCTTGGTAATCCTTATGTATGGGGAGGAACCAGCCTGACGAATGGGGCTGACTGTTCTGGTTTTACCCAAGCAATTTTTAAAAAATTTGGAATATCAATTCCAAGGACTTCAAGGGTTCAGGCAACAGGTGGGACAAGAATCTCTCTTGATAATATGATTGCTGGCGATCTGATTTTCTACGCCAAAGACGGTGTTATAAATCACGTTGGAATTTATATGGGAAATGGGAAAGTGATTAGTGCAAGTTCTCCATCAACAGGTATCAGAATTTCAGATTATGATTACAGAACACCTGTTAAAGCCGTAAGATACCTTTAAGATAATTGATGTATAAAAGAAGCTGAGCAAACAATTAAATGTTTGTTCAGCTTTTTTTGCGGTGTAAAACCTAATCTAGAATTAAATAAACGGACACTAAGGTAATCCAATCTTGACATTGATATAATAAATTGGTATTATAAACATAACACTGTTATTAAAAAAAACACCGTTATTTAAAAAAATCAAGTGAATAAAAGTAAATACAAAATAAAGAAATAAAAAAACGGATATGCAAAATGGATATGCAAAATGGATATGCAAAACGGATATGTAAAACAGATATGCAAAACGGATATGCAAAATGGATACGTAATACGGATATGTAAAACAGATATGCTAAAACAGATATGTTAAAACAGATATCTAAAAACAGATACTTTTTTAATTAGCATGGTTGTTAAGAATGATTTCGATACAACTATTAACAAATAAGGGGATTAGTGATGGCTAGAGAAGAACAGAAAATGAGAAGTGATAGTGTACGTCAGGCAATCCTGGATACGGCCCTGGAGATCGGAATGAAAGAAGGATTTGAGGAATTGTCTATTCGTAAAATTATTAATCAGATGAGATACTCGACAGGTGTTGTATATCATCATTTTAAAGATAAGCAGGAAATAATCGATGCCATAGAAGCAGCGGAGACAAAATGGCTGCAGGGGCAGATTATGGAATTATTGGATGAATCAAAGGACGTTGCGGCAGAAATTGAAACAGTATTCAAACGAATCTTAAAACTTGCGTTTGAAGAACCGGAAAAATACAATCTTATAGTTCTGCACAAGTACAGCCGGCGAAAGTCAGAACAGCCGGGGTGGATTACCCACTTATGTAAGAGATTACAGGAGGGGATGGATAAGGGTCTTATAAAAGAGATGGACACAGAGAAGGCTGCATTTGCAATCTGGAGCTCTTTTCTTGGTTTTCATCTTATGATTTCAAGGCAGCGGGAGCTGACAATGGAAGAGGCTGAAGAAATGTTCAGAGTTCAATTAAATATAATTCTTAAAGGAGTATTACGGTGAGTGAGAATCGAATCATCTATGGGACTAAGACCAGGCATTCTAAGAAAATAGCAGAGGCTATTGGCAGGGCATTCAATATTATTCCTTGCAATATTAATTCTGAGCCGGTGATAAAGGAAACAGACATTTTATTTATTGTAGGAGGCATTTATGGTGGCAACAGCCTTCCAGAGCTATTAAAATTTGTACATAACCTGGAGGGGAACAACGTCCGGGGGGCAGTACTGATAACTTCCTGTGCTGCTAAGAAGCAAGGGCAGGATTCAATAAGAAGTATTCTGGAAGACAAAGGTATTCCGGTAATTGATGAAATTCTATGTCAAGGTAGCTTTTTATTTATGAAAATGGGGCATCCAAATAAAACTGATATTACAGAAGCAGTCAATTTTGCCGTAAGCATTGCACAAGGAGCCATAAAATGAAAAAGATAGGGCTTATACTTTTAATTTTAGGCGTAATTGTTCTTGGACTTTATATCAGTTTGGTCAACAGTTCAAAAAAAAGCCTGACAGATATGGAATATGAAGAAGTGGATATGTCTAAAGTAGCTGATGGTGTTTACTTTGGTGAAGTTGATGCAGGTCTGGTATATGTTAAGGTAAGTGTAACCATAAAGGATAATAAAATTATTAATATACGTATACTTAAACATAAAAACGGACTGGGAGGCAAGGCGGAATCCATAGTCACAGAGATGCTCCAGCAAAACAGCTATAATGTAGATGCAGTAAGTGGTGCTACTTTATCTAGTGAGGCAATTAAAAGTGCTGTGAGCAAAGCACTTAAGAAGGGATACGGAAATTAGTACATAACGCTTCAAAAAGGAGAATCCATGATAACTATTATTTCTGATGGTAAGATGAATTACATTGGTGAAGAACTTGTGAAGGAGCTGACCGGTAAAGGCCTCCAGACTGAGTATATTTCCCTGGAGGGTGTAACGATAAAGCCCTGTACTAATTGCGGAGGATGTACCTATAAGACTTATGGTAAATGTGTAGTCCGGGATGACGGTGATTGGATATTTCCTAAAGTTATACAATCCGATGTTATTATATTTGTTACACCCATCGTGTTTGGAAGCTATTCCTTTCCCATAAAAAGATTATTTGATAAATTTGCTCTGATAATGGACCGTTATTACTATATAGAGAACAAAGAACTGGTTAAGGGCGGCATGCAGGGAAAGCGGTTTAAGTTCTTTGTATTAGGTGCCACAGACACTATACTGGCAGAAGAAGAGCAAGCCTTTCTAAAACTTCATCATGAGAATCTTAGGATAACCAGAGGTGTGGGAAGAGTCTTTTTTATAGATTCAATCCTTACTACTGATATGAAAAAGCAAATTACGGAGGAGGTTTCAAAGGCATGAGAAATATACTTTTCATTAATCTAAGTCCCAGAACCCAAGGAACCAGTTCTTTGCTGCTGCAAAAATGTGCAGACTATCTTGCTGCAAGAGGACACCTTACAAAGCTGCTGCCTCTTTACCCAAGCCTTAAGGATAAAGCACAGCTACTGAAGGCAGTTAACGAAGCAGATACTCTGATACTGGGAGGCCCCTGTTATGTAAATACTTTTCCGGCAGAGACTCTGACCCTTTTAGAAGAGCTCTCATTTCATAAAGATGTCTTACATGGCCAGAGTCTGTACGGAATCATTCAAGGCGGAATGCCTTATGCGCATACTCACGAATGCGGATTAGCCCTGCTTGAGATATTTGGACTGAAATGTAATGTCAATTATAAAGGCGGATTTGTTATGGGGCTAGGTGCTATGCTGAACGGAGAACCCTTAGAGAAACTCCTGAATGGGAAAACTGTTATCAGGCAGTTTCATATTTTTGCAGAGCATATCAGCAGGAACGAAGACGCTCCAAAGGAGGACTATTTAAAGGCACAGTTTCATGTACCGGTCTTTGTATTCCGTATAATGGCTATCGGGATGAATCAAAGGATGAAAAAGGAATTTAAAAAGCATGGTATCCATAGGAATCACAAAAGCCCATATTTGTCAGAGGACTAAAGAGGAGGCTTGGATTACATTCGTTTTGCTGCATCCATGGCCAGTGCCGAGCGCTCACATTCCTCCGTCTGCATGGTTATCTGGTAACACAGCGGACTTCCTTTCATTTTCTCAAACACATAACTAAGACCGTTGGTACGTTCATCCAGAAGTGGATGGTCAATCTGTCCGGGATCGCCTAAAAGTATGACTTTTGTACCTTTACCGACTCTTGTTACAATACCTTTAACCTGCTTGGGAGTAAGGTTCTGTGCTTCATCAATTATGAGATAAGTGTGGGTAATAGAGCGTCCTCTGATGAAATTCATCGCTTCTGCCATGATAATTCCACGTGAGAATAATTCCTCGATTTTGCCACGAAGTTCTTTTTCATTCTTATAGCGTTCCTTTTCATTCTTATCCACCAATATTTCAAGGTTATCAATAACAGGTCTCAGATAAGGTGCTATTTTCTCCTGTTCAGTACCAGGCAGAAATCCGATGTCCTCATCAAACTGTACATTAGGTCTTGTTATCAGGATTCTCCGGTAACTTTTCTTCTCTGTCTCAAAAATGCACGCAAGACCAACCGCCAGAGAGTAGAAAGTCTTCGCTGTACCTGCCGGACCCTTAACAATTACTAATGGGGCGGTATTGGCATCTTCCAGCAGTGCCTCCTGCAGAAAACGCTGTCCCACATTTGCCGGCTTAACCCCAAAGGGTTCTTCCTTCAGGCTTTTTAAGGGGACAATCAGCTTGCCGTTATACCTTCCAAGTAAGGTTTTCTTCTCACTGGTCTCTGAGTGTATGATAAAGAACTGGTTATGAACTGGTTTAACCTCCTGGCGGAAAGCGGCCAGAGCAGTATCATCTTCCGCAGTGCTTGGATTAACTGAAGAGGTACGTTGATAGATTTGATCAGGAGCGATCCCTTTTTTCTTGAAGTCACCCATGGCTTTGTCGGAAGCGTAGACGTGCAGCCTGCCATTATACTGTTCTTTGAGCAAAGGAGACTGTTCCGTAGTAAAATCCTCCGCCGCAATTCCTATCTTTTGTGCTTTTAACCGAACAAGAATATCTTTGGTAACCAGAATAACTGATTCTCCTTTTTCCGCCAGCCCTTTGCAGACTTTAAGGATACGATTATCGTTAGAGTCCAAGGCATAGATAAAAGGAAGATCCACATGTACAAAATTAGCTTCTATTTTTAGAGAACCGCCGGAAAGAAGGGTAACACCTTCAAAAAGGTTACCGGTCTGTCTTAACTGTTCCAGGCAGCGAATAGACTGTCTTGCATTAGCACCTCTTTCTCCGTCATCGTTTTTAAGCTTATCCAACTCTTCCAGGACAGCGATGGGAAGCACGACTTTATTATCCTCGAAGGAACTAAGGGCATAGGGAGCTTGGATCAATACATTGGTGTCTAAAACATAGGTTTTTGTCATAGGAACCCCTCCATAAGGTTAATATAGATGCATTGAAAGAATTTTAAATTTCATTATCAAGAGATATTGTGCCTTCCTTATCTGGGCAGCAGGTCTTGACCGATTACCGAGTCTCTGTCCAGTCCGCAAGTAGTTTCTAGTGAAATGGAAATGGATAAAACTGGAGAAGTAAAAAGAAAGCTTACTGCCAGTACAATTGCAGTAAGCTTCTTATGATACATAATGTCGTTTTGCAAGTGTGATATATTTTCTGGAGAAAATCTGACGTTTGGCGTAGAACAGGAACATACCAATACTGTATAGAAATGAGATGATTAGAAGAATTGGTTTTACAATGCCATGAAGCATAAACATAGGCTATACCTCCTTGATTGTTTGATATAAACAGGTTTAATGGTATCTGTTTTATTTATACTCCAAAACTGAAGTTCCTTCAATCAAAGAATTGTAAAGTGTATATGTGAAATTGGTAAATACGAGACAGGAGTACTGCAGAGCTTCAGAGCTTGTCAGAAAAAAGACTGACAGCACAGTCGTATTCCTTCTGTAGTGTCAGTCTATGTTTAATTACTCAGTTGTTGTTTCAGTTTCAGGCTGATCAGATACTTTAGTAGCATTGTCACCTGCTTCAGTTTTACAACCGCAGTCACAGCCACAAGAATCATCATCATCGTCGTCATCAAAATCATCGTCGAAATCATCATCAAAATCTTCAAGATAATCAGGTGTGAAATATCTGTATACGGCATATGCTATACCTGCAACAGCAGCTACAGCTCCAATCACTGCTAAAATAGTAAGAATGCAGTTGCCGGATTTCTTTTCTTCTTTTTTGTGTAACAGGTCATTTACTGAGTTAAATAAATCTTCCATCTTTGTATTCATAATAGCACGTCCTTTCATGTAGAGTTTATTCCCTTGTATTATACCACAAAGATACAGATTTTACTATAGAAAAACTGGAAAATGCATGTAATTAAGATAATTTTTTCAATTTAGCAAAAGAAGCAAGCATTTTTTTGGTTCCTGCACCGGAAAAATCTACCGTTACTTCGTAATCCTTACCGGCATTGTTAATATTTGTAACAAGACCTACTCCGAACTTGATATGAGATACCGTATCACCAATGCCATAGTCTATGGTGCCAAGATTGCTGCCTCCAAACTCCCTGGGAGTTTGGGCAAAGGTTTTGGGTTTGTCAAATACATTGTCAGAAAATGCTTTTCCTGCTGAACCTGCAGCCTTTTTATTGAATTCCGGTACCAGGCTGTTATGGGAGTTGCTGCGGAACGGACTTGAGTTATACGGATTCTGCTCCATGGTAAGTAGATATCTCGGTATTTCACGAATAAATCTCGAGGCTCTGTTAAACTGTGTCTCTCCACGTAACATACGTTGAGAGCAGGCACTTAAGGACAGACGTTTCATTGCTCTTGTAATACCTACATAGCAAAGGCGTCTCTCTTCTTCGATTTCCGTCTCGGGATCTTCTGCATGTATAGACATATAACTTGGAAAGAGACCATCTTCCATACCGCACAGATATACATAGGGGAATTCAAGCCCTTTCGCACTGTGAAGAGTCATAAGTACTACCACGTTGCTATCGGCAGACAGGTTGTCGATATCTGACACCAGTGCAACCTCTTCCAGGAAATCACTTAAGGAAGGGGGTTCCAGAGCATTGTCTTCAAAAGCAACAATTTTACTCTTTAATTCGCCGATGATATCCAGGCGGTCTTCTTCATTTTCCAGTTCCTGACCTTTTAAGTCCTCAACATAACCTGTAGCTTCAATGATTTCCTCCAAAAGATCACTGATGGAATAATCAGGACGTGCAATTTTGGATTTTAAGATTTCAATAAGGCTTACAAAAGGTGAAATCTTAGCAGCAGTTCTGCCAAGACCCGGTATGTATTCTGCCTGTCTCAATGCTTCATAGAAGCTGATACCGTTATTTGCTGCATAAACATCTACTTTGTCTATGGTTGCAAGTCCAATACCTCTCTTGGGTACATTGATGATACGTTTTACTGCCAGGCTGTCCAGGCCGTTATCTATGGTCTTTAAATAAGAGAGCAGATCCTTAACCTCTTTACGTGCATAGAAGTTAATACTTCCAATGATCTTATAAGGAATATTTCTGACTACCAGCTTCTCTTCGAAGATACGGGATTGTGCGTTGGTTCGGTATAGAATGGCAAAATCCTGATAAGCAGCTTCTCCAGACTGAACAATACTGGCTATTTCAGTAACAATGTTTTCTGCTTCTTCCAGGTCTCTGTCAAATTGGGTAAAGCGTACGGCGTCTCCATCCGCGTTATCCGTCCAGAGGGCCTTATCCTTTCTTCCAGAATTATTGGAAATAACTTCGTTGGCAGCCTCAAGGATCTTCTTTGTTGAGCGATAGTTCTGTTCCAGTTTGATAACCTGGGCTTCCGGATATTCTTTCTCAAAGTTAAGGATATTATAGATATTGGCACCCCGGAATTTATAGATGGACTGATCATCATCGCCTACAACGCATAGATTATGTTCTCTGCGTCCATCATCATGTATTCCGTCTGCCAATAGCTTAATTAATCTGAACTGTGCTGTATTGGTATCCTGATATTCGTCCACCATAATATACTGAAAACGCCGCTGAAAATAAGTAAGAGCTTCCTTGCTGGTCTGAAAGAGTTCAATGGTCTTAAAGATCAGATCGTCAAAATCCAGGGCATTGTTAGCCTTTAATCGCTTCTGATATTCTTTGTATACAGCTGCATACTTCTGCCTGTTAAAATCACCTACCGCACGCAGCTCATATTCTTCCGGTGTTATCAGTTCATCTTTGGCAGAGGAGATCATGGATAAGAGAGTCCTTTCCTTGAGATTCTTGGTATCAATCTGCAGATATTTACACACTTCTCTCATCAGGGTCTTCTGATCATCACTGTCATAAATGGTAAAACCCTTATCATAACCCAGCACATCGATCCATCTTCTAAGAATTCTTACGCAAGTGGAATGAAAGGTACTAACCCAGATATTTTCAGAACCGTAGCCTACAATATTATCTACACGTTCTCTCATTTCCCCGGCAGCCTTGTTGGTAAAGGTCAGGGCAAGGATATTCCAGGGATTAACGCCTCTGTGTTCCATCAGATAAGCTATTCGGTGGGTTAACACACGGGTCTTGCCGGAACCGGCACCAGCCAGTATCAGCAATGGCCCTTTAAAGTGCTCAACAGCCTTTCGTTGTTCGGTATTTAAGGTATCGTAAATGCTCATTATAAATCACCTTTCCTGTATGGTTAAAATCTCTCAATGTCTTAATAAAGCTCAATAAGAGAGCTAGTCTACTTCTTTCGCGCTGACATTTTCTTAAAGCAAAAGGTTGTGCAGACAGTCGCTGTACAACCCAAAGCTTAAGCTCACAGGCAAACATATGTTTAATTATACCATGGAATAAGGGGATAGACAAGGAATACCTCTCATTACCTGATTGGATTATTCTGCTGCCCGGCTACCACAGCAGAGCTTTCGTTGTCAGAGGAATCAGGTTCCAGATTACTTTTTTGTATGGAAATAGTTGCAAGGGTACTGCTGACCTGAGATAAGAGTACTGCTATCAGATCTAGTTCGTCTGTGGTTTTGTCTTTTGAAATAGCAATGGCAAGAGAAGCGGCAAAAGCGGCTAATTCTTCCGGACACATCAAAAAATCACCTCTTATCAGTATATGAAGTATTTGTGAAAGGGTGTTCCTAAAAATATTTGTTTACATCAAGTTTTCCATACTATATAATGGAAGAAGAGGTGATTACAATGGATTTTAGGGATGACAAGTATTTAAAGACCCTGATACAGGGAATGAAGAAGCTGGATTACATTGATCCGGATGATATTCCTAACATTGATTTATACATGGATCAGGTCACGACCTTTATGGATGAGCATCTGAAATCCTCCAAGCGTTATAACGAGGACAAGCTCTTAACAAAGACCATGATCAATAACTATACAAAGAATGATCTGCTGCCGGCTCCCAATAAGAAGAAATATACCAAGGAGCATATGCTGATGCTGATATTTATATATTATTTTAAGAATATCCTCAGTATTAACGATATCCAGCAGATGTTTGGTCCGCTTACCGAGAAGTACTATGGTGGGTCTTCAGGCATCGGATTAGAAGAAATCTATAAAGAAGTATTCCGATATGAAGAAGAACAGATGGATAATCTTCTTAAGGATGTTATCAGAAAGTACCGCAAATCCCAGGAAACCTTTTCGGAGGTGAAGTCCCAGGAGGACAAGGAATTCCTGAATGTCTTTTCCTTTATCTGCTTTTTGGGCTTTGATGTGTATCTAAAGAAACAGATGATTGAGAAATTAATAGATGATATGGCAAAAGAAACGGAGAAGAAATAATAAAAGTCTGACTGCTTAGGAATAATCCTTACAAATCAGACTTTTATGTCTTTATACGTCGCTGGGTTCGTCGTTCTCCTCTTTAAAATCCGAAATTCTTGAAAACACCATATCGTAACCGTCCTTGCCATAGTTAAGGGAACGATTCACTCTGCTGATTGTAGCAGTTGATGCACCTGTTTTTTCCGCAATTTCTAAGTAGGTCTTATGGTCACGCAGCATTCTGGCAACCTCAAAACGCTGTGACAGGGACAGCAATTCATTTACCGTGCAAATATCTTCAAAGAAAGTATAACATTCTTCCTGACTTTTCAAGCTCAAGATAGCTTCGAATAAATAATCCACAGCATGGGTTCTTATATTTTTGCTCAATTTTTCATCTCCTGCTAAAATATTCTTAATACTATAATAGTATAATTTTAACACTACGCAGTTTTAAAGTAAAGCTTTATTTTTCAGGCTTGAGTACTTGTAAATACTATGTTTTCAGACGATAAGCCGAATTATCACAGATATAGTTCTTTCCGTATTCTATCATGGCTTGTATGATACTCCTCCACGAGTTGAAGAGCTTCTAATATTGCAGTGGTGTTGAATGCAATATAGTCCATGGTATTTTCTTTCATATAAGTAAATATAAGATATGAAATATCTACCGAAGCCATTGAATCACCAGTTCTCTCATTGATCAATTCACCTAAGGGGCCATAGGATTTATAATAACTACCTGCGCTTGCTAAGTAGCTGTTTTGAACCTCAGCAGCTGTTTTCAGATTAACATCGGTTACTTTATCTCTGCTTAGATAAAAGGATTGGTTATCCGCTTTGATCTCATAGCGTTCAGGAAAAACACATATCTTACACAAGGTGTTTTCCGGTAGGGGTAACCCCAGAGTGTGGTTAAGGGAAAGAAGTTTATTATTAGACGATGTGTATTGCTGTATTATCTCATTTTGTGTCGCCCGTTTGATTTTATGAAAAGTCATCAACTGATAAATACTAAAAATAACAAGTAAAGTCGGGAGTAAAATCAGTATTGTATATAATATCAGTTCTCCTATTGTTACAGTTCCTATTGCTGTATTCATACCTTGCTCCTATCTGCATGTTTTTTGCCATGTACGTTTATTAGGGAGAGAAGTTATTTCTTCCTTTATCCGCCAGTGTAATTTTATAAATATTATGGGGTATGATTCCTATATTGTCAAATGAAATGGTTTATCAGAGTGCCAGAAAGTTCAGGTAAGGCTGCCAGATGAAATATATTATTAGAAAGGATAGTATTTATGAATGATGTGATTAGACATTATGATTTATTAGTAGAAGAAAATAATGATCCGGTTAATGATACGCTTCCTCTAAGACAATACATGGACAAATGGGATGGACATTTGTTCCTTGAAGATCTGCAGCTGGAGCTAAGTAAGACAGTTCTGGAAATCGGTGTGGGTACTGGACGGCTTGCAATACGAACCTGTGGTTACTGTAAGGAATTATGGGGAATTGATCTCTCACCAAAGACAGTGAAAAGAGCGGGAGAGAACCTAAGGTGTTATACCAATGTTAAGTTGGTCTGCGGTGATTTTATGACCTATGAATTTTCTAAGAAATTCGATATCATCTATTCCTCCCTTACCTTTATGCATGTGAAGGAGAAAGAACAGGCTATTGCTAAAGCAGCCCGTCTGCTTACTGGCAGGGGAAGATTCGTTCTGTCAATAGATAAGTCCCAGGCAGAATACATAGAGATTGGTACCAGAAGGGTCAGAATATATCCGGACAAGCTGGAAGATATAACGAAATTTATTGGAAATGCCGGAATGTACCCTTTAAAAATCTATGAAACGGAGTTTGCTGTTATATTTGTTGCAGTTATCAGGTAAGAGACATAAACAACTTGAAACAATATTAAATTAATGATACAGATAATATACATAGATAGGATGGATTATTATCAATCCTTTCAGTAAGGATGGCAAAAAGTAAACTTTTCTTATTACAGGAGGAAGAGTAAACCAATAAGACTACACTTAATTGTGTAAATGGACTAAATAACTGAATATTGAAGAGACAATCAATATATTAAAGGAGATAATGAGAATGAGGACAAATCTATATGAAGTAGTTGAGAAGAGAAAATCTGTACGGAAGTATGATATGAATCCGGTGGATAGTGTATTATTACAGCAAATAAAACAGTTTGGAGAAGAAGTAAGCCCTTTGATTCCGGATATCAGAGTGAAATTCAATGTTTACAGTTATGAAGAGGTCAAGAGTCTGATGGCAATCAAAGCACCTCATTATGTAGGCATCTATTCTGATAAGAAAGATAACTTTCTTTTAAATGCCGGTTATATGCTTCAGCAGATGGATCTCTATTTATCTGCCAACAATCTTGGCAGTTGTTGGCTTGGTATGGCAAAACCTTCGGTAGCTCTGCCGGAAGCGGTCGACGGACTTGACTTTGTCATAATGCTGGCTTTTGGGAATCCCAAAGAAGAAGTACATAGAAGCAGCAAGGAGGAATTTAAACGTAAGTCCTTAGAGGAAATTCTGGAGGGCAGCGGATATGAGGAGGTAATAGAAGCTGCCAGGCTTGCTCCTTCAGCCAGGAATACACAGGCCTGGTATTTTATCTGTAAGGAGAAAGAAATTCTCGTATGCAGAAAACCAGCAGGGTTTGTAACCGAACATTTGATGGCCAGGCTAAATACAATAGATGTTGGCATAGCCATGTGTCATCTGGATCTGGCATTAGAAAACCGAGCGCTGGAGAGAACTATTACCTTTGAGGACCTAGAAGTTCCCAAAGGATTTCTACATCTTGCCACAATAAGACTTTCAGTGTAAGAGGATATAATTAAGATTTTTATAGAATAGTTTATGGAAACGAGCTTTTGAAATAAAGTCAGCGATATGAGAGCTTATATTTATAAGTGCAGTGGCAGAATAAACTGAAACAATTATATGCATGAGCAGTTTACTGCTTTATTTCATAAGCTCCTTTTTAATAGATATTTGCTTCTTATAAGTAAGTTATAAAAATTTATTGACATATATATTCATATATCGTAATATATGAATATAGTAATGTTATATGACAGTAGTTATTTTTGCAGTTAAGGAAAGAGGCTCATATGGATAATAACATTGATAATTATACGGAAGCTGCTGAGATTCTGAAGGTTCTTGCTCATCCGGTTCGACTTTGTATGGTTAATGGTCTGCTGGAGAAGGGGGAATGCAATGTAAGCTTTATGCAGTCCTGTTTAAAGACACCCCAGTCAACGGTATCCCAGCACTTGCAGAAATTAAAATCTGCAGGGATTATAGAAGGTCGCAGAGAAGGTCTGGAAATATACTACCGGATAAAAGATGAGAGAATCGGAGAACTTGTACGGATTCTTACAAGTAATACGGGCAGAAAAAAATAGAGACGAGACAGAAGCGGACAGAAGAAAGCCAATGAAACAGAAGAACGCGGGAGAAACAGTAGTAAGCTGGTGAAATAGAAGTAAGCAGAAAACAGAAACAGACAAAATCATAACAGAAAAAAGGATAAAAAAACAACCAGACAGAAGCATGGCAGAAAGAAGACAGAAGACAGAAGTGGAATAGAGGCATAAGTTGTTCTTGGTCCTATGTCAAGATTTAGTACAAATTAAAATGAGAAGTTCTGCATGTTAAGCAGCAGGCAGAGACTTAGCCCTCTCATACAGTTTTTCATATTCGTCTGGAGACAAATAATCACAATAGCTGTGTATTCTGACGGTGTTATAAAAGGCTTCAATATATTCAAAAACAAGCTTATATGCATGGTTGTAGTTATGAATACTAAACCGGTTCAACCATTCTCGTTTGATGAGAGAATGGAAAGATTCAATACAGGCATTGTCGTAAGGATAGCCAGTATGAGAATAACTTCGTTGCATATTTACAGTGGCTTCTCGCCAGGCATTAGAAACATACTGGCTACCACGGTCTGAGTGTATAATCAAAGGAAAATCGGTGTCTCGACAAGCTTTTGCTTTATTGATTGTTTCGATAACGGAACACACTTCCATAGTATCAGAAAGAGTCCAGGCAATAATCTTTCTCGCAAATAAGTCCATAACGCAGTTGAGATAGACAAATCCGTCCTGTGTCCAAATGTAAGTGATATCGGTACACCAGACAGCATTAGGGCGTTCTGGATTAAACTGTTCATCAAGAATGTTGTGAAGTTCATCACTGAAATCAGAGTCTCTGGTTGTAGTGGTCCAAGGTCTAATCCACTGAGCTTTGATACCCATTTCACGCATGTATTTACCTACTGTGCGCTGGGCAATGGTTTCCCCAGATTTGCGAAGTTCCTTGGTGATTTTAGGAGCGCCGTAATTCTGTTTTGAACTATCATAAATCTTCTGGATTTCCTTTTTGACAGCCTCTTTACGTTGCTTGGTGGAAGAGACTTTTCGGTTCAGAAAAGCATGATATCCAGAGCGAGACACGCCTAAAAATTTCAGCATTCCGGAAGTAGAGACTCGGCGTTTTGTGACTTTAGATGCCTCTACCTTGGCAGAAACTTCGGTATAGATAGCTTCTGTCAATCTTTCCCCAGAATGCCGATGGCTTTTTTTAACACATCAAGTGCATCCTGAGCGTCACGGAGCTCACGTTTGAGACGAGCGATTTCCTTTTGTTCATCTGATTCGTAGTTACCGGAACCTCTAACGGGAATGTCACCATCATGGTCACGGAACTGAGCCTCCCATTTGGCTAAGGTACTTATACCAATTCCGAGATTCTTGGCACATTCAACCTGTGTAAGATCAGGATGTTCCTTGCGATAGTTGATAGCATCCAACTTGAACTGCTTAGTGTGTTGTTTTGATTTTCTTGGCATAATGAGTTCCTCCTCTTGTTATTATACATTATTTCAAGGGATTGTCTCATTTTGTTTTGTACTAATTAGATGCTAACATCATCTTTACTTGTTTGCGGTGTGCATAGGGTTATAAAAGTAGAGATTATAAACATTTCTTCAACAACGGTTTATAAATATCCTGAGAAAGAGGGTATTTAGAAAAGAGGTTATTATGAGTAAAAAGGTATTGATTATAGGAGGAGTTGCCGGAGGTGCATCTGCTGCGGCAAGGCTAAGAAGACTCGATGAAAACATAGAGATTATCCTGTTCGAACGGGATGGTTATATCTCTTATGCTAATTGTGGTCTTCCTTATTATATCGGTGAGACCATTAAGGAGAGGGAGAATCTTCTGGTTCAAACACCGGAGTCTATGAAAGCACGCTTTGGAATTGACATTCGAATACACAGTGAAGTGATTTCGGTAGATACAAAGAAAAAGAGTGTTTCTGTTATAAGCAGGGATCAGGGAGAATATGAAGAAAGCTTTGACAGTCTTATCCTGTCACCTGGAGCAAAAGCATTCAGACCCGGTATTGAGGGAATCAACAGCAGCCGTATCCATACACTTCGCAATGTTCCGGATACCGATAAGATAAAAGCTTATGTAGACGAAATGAAACCCAAAAGCGCAATTGTAATCGGAGGAGGTTTTGTCGGCGTAGAAATGGCAGAAAACCTGACAGAAAGGGGAATTAAAACGACGCTGGTGGAAGCTGCTCCTCATATTCTTGCTCCTTTTGATGGGGATATGGTAGTTACAGCGGAGAGAGAGCTAGAGCAGAATGGCATTCAACTTCAGTTAAATGACGGTATAGTTGCCTTTACTGATACACCACAGGAGACTAAGGTTCAGCTTAAGAGCGGCAAGAGCCTTGAAGCAGAACTGGTTATCCTTGCTATGGGAGTAAGACCGGATACGGATTTTCTTCGGGACAGCGGAATAGAGCTTGGTGAAAGAGGACATATCAAGGTAAATGGTCATATGGAAACCAATGTGAAAAATATTTATGCTGTAGGTGATGCCATAGAAGGTGTAGATTATGTGACCGGAGAGGCAGCAGCGGTAGCTTTGGCAGGACCGGCAAATAAGCAGGGACGAATTGCTGCCGATAATATAGCAGGAATCCCTTCTCACTTCGATGGTTTTCTCGGTACTTCTATTATTAAGATCTTTGGAATGACAGCAGCTAGAACGGGAGTCAATGAAAGAGGTCTTAAGGCTGCTGGTTTGGATTATAAAATGGTGCATCTGCATCCCATGTCCCATGCCTCCTATTATCCAGGAGCATTTAATATTTCCCTTAAGCTGCTATTTGACCTGGAGGGGAAAATACTTGGAGCTCAGGCGATTGGTTACGAGGGAGTGGATAAGCGAATGGACGTTATAGCAGCGGTTATGGGCATGAAGGGAAGTGTTTCGGATCTAACAAAACTGGAATTGTCTTATGCCCCCCCATATTCTTCAGCCAAAGATCCTGTTAATATGGCAGGTTATGCCGCTGAAAATGTACTGAAAGGTTACAGCCACCTCACTACCTGGGAGGAGGTATTAGGCCGTGAAGAGGATTATCTTCTGGTAGATGTAAGGAATGAAGAAGAATATGAACTAGGTCATGTAGAAGGTGCAATTAATCTTCCCCTTAACAATCTGCGAAGCAGGTTGAATGAATTGGATAAGGAACAGAAGATAGTTGTATATTGCCAGGTAGGGTTAAGAGGCTATATCGCTGATAGAATACTTACACAGCATGGATACCAGGTACAGAACGTTACAGGTGGTTATGTAGGTGCCAAAGACTACTTGTACAATACGAAGGATAGCAGAGAGCCGGACAGAACAGAAGTAAAGGCTGCAGATTTAGAGGAGAGCAACGCAGAGAATGGCAAAGACAATATCGGAAATGTTATAGCAGTTACTGCAGATGTGGATGCAAAGGTATGTGAAGAGGATATAATAATTCATGAAACACTGGATGCCACAGGATTATGCTGTCCCGGACCGCTTCTTAGAGTAAAACAGGCAGTTGATAAGTTAACTGAAGGAGAAACAATCAAAGCAGTTGCCTCTGATCCAGGATTTTACGAGGATATTAAGGCCTGGTGTAAAAATACCGGGAATCAACTTCTGATGCGAAAGAAAGAACAGGGGAAAGTTCTTGCTGTAATTCAAAAAGGAGAGGTTACAAAGACTGAAAGTCAACTCCAAACAAGCACAGAGAAAAATAATAAGACCATGGTGGTATTCAGCGGTGATTTGGATAAAGCCATAGCTTCCTTTATCATAGCAAACGGAGCTGCCTCTATGGGAAGAAAAGTAACCATGTTCTTTACCTTCTGGGGACTGAATATATTAAGGAAGCCAAAGAAGATTAAGGTGAAGAAAGGCTTCATGGATACTATGTTTGGCGGAATGATGCCAAGAGGCAGCAGGAAACTTAAGCTCTCTAACATGAATATGATGGGAATGGGAGCACAGATGATTCGTAAGGTCATGAAGGATAAAAATGTGGATTCCCTGGAAAGCCTTATTGAAACCGCTATAGCCGGCGGAGTGGAAATTGTAGCCTGCCAGATGTCTATGGATGTGATGGGATTAAAGCAGGAGGAGCTGATAGACGGTATAAAGATTGGCGGTGTAGGCTACTATCTGGGAGAAGCAGAAGAGTCAAATGTAAACTTGTTTATTTAAACGCAAAAGTTGCTGCATAGGTTAAAGAATTTACTCAGGACTACAGTAAAATTCAATAACTGATTGCAGC
Source organism: Anaerocolumna sp. AGMB13020 (assembly GCF_033100115.1). Taxonomy (NCBI): domain Bacteria; kingdom Bacillati; phylum Bacillota; class Clostridia; order Lachnospirales; family Lachnospiraceae; genus Anaerocolumna; species Anaerocolumna sp. AGMB13020. The sequence goes on from NZ_CP136910.1 coordinate 4,546,172, forward strand.
AGCTTTTTTTCATTGTAATTATTCATCGAATAAGGTAAAATAAACTCTGCACGTTTTGAAGGAGTAAGGTAAAATATATTTGTATGTGTTGGAAGGCCAAGTGACAGAAATCAGTTAGAGAAATAAATGGATGCAAGAAGTAACAGAAATCATTTTAAGAAATAATTGGATGTAAGAAGTAACAGAAATCATTTTGAGAAATAAATGGATTAAGAAGTAACAGGAAATCATTTTATGAAATAATTGGATGTAAGAAGTAACAGAAATCATTTTAAAAAATAAATGGATGTAATCAGAAGTGACAAAAAGCAGTTAGATAATGAAGTGATGGTTTAAACAGTAATAAAAGAATTGATAACTTTTTAAATAAAAGAATTGATAGCTTATTAAAAAAAGAATTGTTAGCTATATAAATAAAAGAATTATATATTTAATTAATAGTAAGAAAAATAAAAAGCAGATATAATCAATAAGATTATTTGATTATTAAATATCAGATTACTGGGTGAAAATCCACGAAACTGTGGGTATAATTTATTATAAGGGATAGTCTGAATTATTGAAATAAATACACATCTAGATTTGTGGGATTGCCCCATCTGCAGGCAGATGAGGTGAGCAAGGGGAACCGGAATGGACAACTCAAATAATGATACAAAATTATATACTGTAAGTGCAATATCAGAGGAAGCCTATTATGAGGACTGTATCCTTTGTCCAAGAAACTGTCATGTTAATAGACGAAAGGGGACTTTGGGCTTTTGCAGAGCGGGTGCTTCTATAACGGCAGCGAGAGCAGCCCTGCATTACTGGGAAGAGCCCTGCATATCGGGAGCCAACGGTTCCGGAACAGTTTTTTTCACCGGTTGCTCCTTAGGCTGTGTTTATTGTCAGAATTATAATATCTCAAGGAACCAGACCGGAAAAGAAATAACCACTGAACGCCTGGCTGAAATATTTCTGGAATTGCAGGGACAGAAAGCGCATAATATCAATCTGGTAACCCCCAGCCATTACGTACCATCCATAGTAAAATCCATAAGACTTGCCAGGGAAAAGGGATTGGATATTCCAATTGTATACAATAGCAGCGGTTATGAAAGTGTGGATACTGTTAAATTGCTGGAAGGAAATGTGGATATTTTCCTTCCGGATTTGAAATATTGTGGACAAAATTTTTCAAAACGTTATTCCTTTAGCAACGATTACTTTGAAGCAGCGTCAAAAGCCATCGCTGAGATGGTGCGGCAGGCCGGAGAAGCACAATTTTCGGAGGATATCATGACAAAAGGTGTCATTGTGAGACATCTGTTATTACCAGGAGGCCTTAAGGACTCTAAGAAGGTGATAAAATATCTGTATGAGACCTATGGAGATACAATTTATCTCAGTATTATGAATCAGTATACCCCCTTAGAACAAGTGAAATCATACCCGGAACTTGACCGAAAGGTAACACAGAAGGAATACGACGAATTAATAGATTACGCACTGGAAATTGGAGTAGAGAACGGATTTATACAAGAAGGAGATACCGCTCTGGAAAGCTTCATTCCGGAATTTGATTCTCAGGGTATTTGAACTTATTGACGATAGAAATAACCTTAATGGAAGGAAAGAAAATGAAACCGTATAACAATAGTAATGAGAAGAATGTAAAGTCTGAGAAGAAGCGGTCCGGGCAGAAGAATAGTCAGCGTAAAAATAATGAAGCAAGAAAAAACGCAGAAACAGAGTACAGGGCAGAGTATAAAAGTGATAATAGCACTCAGAAAAATATTTCCAAGCGAGATGGCTTACAAGGAGCCGGTGGAAATAGAAAAGGGACTGGATACGCAGAGAATAAAGATGCAGCCATAAGAAGTAAAGGTACTTCCTATTCGGAGTATAAAGGTACAGCGGCTAGAGGTAAAGAAAATAGATATACAGAGAATAAGAGCAATGAAGCCAGAGGAAATGAAAAAAGGTATTCAGCAAATAAATTCAATGAAAATAAAAGTTCGGGAAATAGAAGCTCAGAAAATAGAAAATCAGGAAATAGAAGTGCAGAAGATAGAAATTGGGAAAATAGAAACTCAGAGTATAGAAGTGCGGAAAATAGAAACTCAGAAAATAGAAGCTCAGAAAATAGAAAATCAGGAAATAGAAGTGCAGAAGATAGAAATTGGGAAAATAGAAACTCAGAAAATAGAAACTCAGAGTATAGAGATTCAAGCAATAAAGGTACACGAGGAATAGGAAAAGGTACCAAATACGCAGAGAGCAGAAGTAATTTACAGGTAAATAAGAAAGAGTTTGGAAACAAGAAGCAAAAACTGACGGGCAAGGATACAAGCTGGGACAGGAACGGAAAAGCAAGTGGCAGATCCTATGAAGAGAAAAATTCCAGGAAATCACCAGATGGAACATGTCCTCATAGAAGAGATTGCGGTAGCTGTAGAATTCAGGAAAAAAGTTACAAGGAGCATTTGAAAGACAAACAGGGGTATGTAAGTGAACTGCTCAAGAGTTATTGTCCGGTTGAACCTATTATCGGCATGGAAGATCCCAGGCATTACAGAAACAAGGTACATGTAGTCTTTGACCATGACCGCAGAGGAAATGCAATTTCCGGTGTTTACGAAGAAGGAACCCACCGTGTTATTGCCATAGAAAGTTGTCTTATCCATAATGAAAAGGCAGATGAAGTCATTGCATCCATCAGAGGCTTATTAAAATCCTTTAAGATAAAGACTTATGATGAGGACACCGGATATGGCCTGTTACGACATGTCCTGATACGAACAGGGTATCACAGCAAAGAAATCATGGTGGTGCTTGTAATCGGCTCACCAATCTTCCCGTCTAAGAACAACTTTGTAAAAGCCTTAAGAAAACTTCATCCTGAAATATCGACTATCGTTGTAAATGTAAATGACAAGAATACCAGTATGGTACTGGGAGAAAAAGAGCAGGCTATTTATGGAAAAGGATTTATAGAGGATTCCCTCTGTGATAAAGTGTTCCGTATTTCTCCGAAATCCTTCTATCAGGTAAACCCTCAGCAAACAGAGATACTTTACCGTAAAGCAATTGAAATGGCAGGGCTGACCGGTAAGGAAACGGTATTGGATGCCTATTGCGGAACTGGAACAATCGGACTCATTGCATCGGATAAAGCGGATAAAGTTATCGGTGTGGAGTTGAATAAGGATGCAGTAGCAGATGCTAAGGTGAATGCTAAAAGAAATCAGGTTTCAAATATTCAATTCTATCAAAAAGATGCCAGTGAGTTTATCTCCCAGTTGGCAGCTCAGGAAGAGAAGATAGATGTAGTGTTCATGGATCCTCCCAGAGCTGGAAGTGATGAGAGCTTCCTGGATTCACTAACAGTATTAAAGCCAGAGAGAGTGGTATATATATCTTGCAATCCGGTTACATTAGAGCGGGATGTAGCGTATTTGACGAAGAAAGGGTATAAGGCTAAAAAACTGGTACCAGTGGATATGTTTCCTTGGACGAATCATACAGAAACAGTTTGTTTGCTTAATAGAACAAAATAGATTATAGCAGAGTGCACCCATTTATTAATGGGTGCACTCTGCTGTAGAAAAATAGATAAATACTTTGAAACTTATAAATTATTGGTATATAATGGTGATGGTAATAATATGGAATTTTGAAGACTTGCAACAAGTTGAAATCTCAAATATCCAAGGTCAAGCAATGTACTTTCTATCCTAGTCAATAATTTTATTAAGGTTCTCGTTAATTGATGAAAAAATCAGTATCCAGAAGAAACAAAATAATAGTAATTGTGCGGCTTAATGACTCATATCAGGAGAAGGATTAAGCTAAACCCAAAAGGGGCCAACAGAACTCAACTATAAAAACTTCCATTACATTTATAATACAGCTTTTATTCGAAGTTGGTGTAGCCATCAAAGCATGTTGGAGACTTAATGGTAGGATTGATTAGAAAGTTGAGATAAAATTACTTTTAATAATATATGAATAGGAGGATAGGAATGAATCACAAATTTAAAATTGCATTATCCTTTGCAACAGAAGAACAGAAGCTGGTGGAAAAAGTGTATCATTATTTGAAAGCTGAAAATATATCTGTATTTTTTGCGCCCTCATCAGAGTGTCAAGCATTGCTTAGTGGGGAAAATCAACGTGAAGTATTTTATAGTATCTTTGGGATGAAATCGGAGTATGTAGCTTTATTTGTTTCTAAAAACTATATCCTCAAAGATGTTCCGATGGAAGAAGCTAATATTGCTTTTACTAAGCATAGTAGCGATGGGAAGGTAATACCCATCTATCTTGATGGAACACCATTACCCCCAGACATGTTTGATCCGAGAAGCACTAACTACTTTAAGTCGGATAATCCTGCGGCAATTGCAAGTCATCTTTCTGCAAAAATAAAAAATGCAGAGTTCATGGATAAAAAGAATTCTTCAGCTGTAACATCAGAAAATACGATGAATGTTAGAGGGAATACAGCTGAAAAGCAAATATTTATTCAACAATTGAACGGAAATATAGACTTATGAACCTAAAGGATGGAAAAAATGAAAAAATAGAAGATATGAAGGAAGAGGATTCTAGTGATAATGAAGCTATTGATAATGCCGATGGCTTAGCACAAAATAAGCGTAAGCATAATGCTAATGTATTTAATGCAACTGATAATACTGCCCAATTCCAGGTGTTCATACAAAATTTGGATACTTTGAATACTTATATCCCAAGTGTAGATACAGTCAACCTTGAGTCTCCTGAAAATATAAGCTATAACTTGCGTAAGCTGATTTTAAAAGATTCCGTTTATCAAAATGGATTTTTTCCTCAAATACCGAATTTCAGGAAACGTGGTTCAGCTTTTATACTTACTGGTGGAACTACTGATGATATCATCGTCGATGAGCATACAACGGCAAAGCAAATTAGGCAAGGAAAATATACACGGCTTGTTGAAATAGCTACATTGCCTTACACAAAAGAAATTACACTTAATTCATCCAGTAAGGAAACGGCCTATTCCTTTGACGTATATGTCAAGGCTGTAATTCAAGTAAAAAATCCTATACTATTATATGGGAATAAGAATTTAGACGTTGATGCGTACTTTAATAATTTACTTTCACTCGATGTTAGAAGAATAACACGGCGCTATAGTATTTTAGACTTTGATGGATTGGATGCCGAATTGACAGAAAAATTGTCTCCATATAGCAACACCGATGAATCTACGGGTTTTGGTTACCAAATCTCTGCCGTTGATGCTAAACCTGGTAAGGATGCACAAAGGTACGTGTATAAACAAAGTACACAGCAACTTGATATGGAACTAAAGAATAAAGCTAGAAAGCAGCTTGAATTTCTTGCAAAGAGCTATGAGGAAGCAATTAAGACAGAGATTGTAGAAGGTAAGTTAACAGAAGCTGAAGCTATAATAAAAATCAAGGAATACGAAAATTCAAATTTTGATGATCAAGTGAAACGTCTAGAAGAATTGCGTGAGAAAGGCTTCCTCACTGATAGTGAGGCTAAATCTCTAGTTACTCCAGCATTAGAAAAGGTAGGTACCAAATCACAGAAAATAGTGGAACGCTCTGGACAAGGAAACTCAAAAGCATTTGATGATTCTACTATGGATAGTTTTTATGAAGAGGAACAAGACTAATGAATTTAATAATAGATAGTTTTATATCACTACCCTTTTTTTGCGTGTAGCCATTTTATTATTTTTCATTATTTTTGTGATTTGAAGGATTTTTGGAAAATGGATACTTTGGATTTTGTCTATAATTCCGTTCGCATTGCAAGGAGTTTTTCGAGCTATTTATTGGGTGATTGAAATTCCTGTAGCAGCACTTCATAAAAAATTAGGGATAAGCTTTTATAAAATAGATAATTTACTGTCTCAATTAGGGGCGAAAATAGACTCTGTGCTATTGCGTTGGAATAAAGCATGGCACTTCCCTAAAAAGATGCGTTTATGGAAATCCTTATTGGTTTATGTTGTTTGTGTCGCTGCTATTACATTTCCCTCATTAATAAAGGTTGAAACAAATATTTATCGAAAGGGAGAATACGTTTATCTTCAGTATGAAAGTACACTTATTAATTTAGTTGAAAAATGTGGTTGGTACAATAAGGCAGAAACTGTCTCTTTGAATCATGATATACAAGCTGCACAGGAGATTTCAGAAGAGTCGGAAGTGTCCCCTATTACACTCGTTGTTTCAGGGCTTAAGAGTTCTTTACTTGTAAGAGATGCTCCCTCAGCAAAGAATTCCATTGAACTAGATCGGTTATATAATGGCGATACTGTTGTTTGGTCTGGTATGTTAATTTTTTCAGAGATGGGTAATGGTAGTATAGAACCTTGGGTCAAAGTTATAACACCAAATGGAATAGAAGGATGGACGAGACTGTTCTATCTATACCCTAAACAGTATGACAATACAGAATTTTATGTTTAAATACATAAATGATCTTTTTATGCAAAATAGTTATTTTTACCATATCATAGATCAAAAAATTGCTATCAGTAACATTCATATTAATTCTATGGATGATTACACTATAGGCGGTTTATTTTGAAATATATCTTAATGCCAAGGGGGAAATAGGTTTAACTGGAATCTTTTTTATCTCCTCAAGGCATGTTGAGACAGTTGTGAAGTTGGAAAGACGGTAACACCAGAAGAATCAATAGATTATGCCACTGAGTGTATAGATGACATTCGGTGGCTTCTCTGTTAGGGAACATATCTGCAGGAATAAATTTTGCAAAGCAGAAAAAGTTTATTTTATCAGTTACCAATTAATAATTTTTGCTAAGATATTGGGAAAGGTTGTGAAATTTAAAGTTTTGCATTATAAATACTGTTTAAAGCAATCCCTCCTCCAAGGAACCCGTGGGTCTTCACGACATCTTTTTTATCTCCTCAAGGCCGTTGAGACGTGCGTTTTATTAACTCGAAAAAATTTGGCAAGCTATAATGTTGAGATAACAGTGGATATTGGTGTGTAAATATTTATGCGTTATATTATATTAGGAGTTCGATAAAAATTTGAATTAGAAAATTTCCTGGTTATGGACAAGAATGATATATTAGAATATTCGATATTTTCCTATCAGAAATAATAAATATCAGGTTATTATTTCTGATAGGGATTGTAATTATTATTGTGGTAAAAATATCCATCAACCCCAAGCCGGATATTCTATAAATAAATCCTCCTGTGTTGATTTAATCCAGCCGGTCTTTCCCTTATTATTTACAATTCTAAAATAAGCTTTTCCTGATTTTGTTACATACAGTGAATTAAAGGTAACCCTCTCTCCCTTTTTTACAGTATAAGCCACCTTCTTTGAACCGACTGTAGCATATACAGAGAAACTTTTAGCTGCTTTATACTGATATTCCTTGGAGAACTTGTTAAAAGCATAGGTTTTCGCTGGAACGCAAGAAATCACATTATCCTTTAATTGAAATGGTACATAGCAGATATAGCAGCCAATTGCCTCAGAGAAGATAGGAGTATCCATCATTAAATCAAACTTACCATCTCCGCCTAAGGCTCCCAAGGAATAACGAGTTGTAATAAAATTATTTGTTAATTCTTTGGGACTAAATTTTGTTGCGTGATATTGATTATTTTCATCATACCTTGCAAAGAAGGAATAACTGATACAATCTGATTCCATGGTTCCATACCCGTATAAATCCAGATAATTATCGCTCTTATCCAAATCAACAAGCTGAAGGGTATAGGAAAAACCATGATCCTTTCTGGACATACACAGCTTATCATTAATATACAGCTTTAAAGTAACTGTTGATTTTTCATCATCTAAAGTTAGTTTATACTGTATTTTCTCCGGTTTACCATCACTGTTTAAATCGTAATCATAGACCTTATCTTTTTCCAGGGTTGTAATTTCCTCCAATTCTTTTTCTGATTGCGCAGCAAAACAGGTTTTTGAACCCATTAACAGACTAACGATAAACATGAACAATAGCAGGCCGACGGCTAACACAGGTAACCGTAAGGCGCTTATGTTAATATTTGCTTTATTTTTCATTCTACTTAATTCCTTTTCCTACATACTTATTTTTAGCATTACTATTATATTAATGATTAAAAATTATAATACTCTTATATAGTTTTTACAAGTTGAAGATTATACGAAAAACTACGAAAAATCGGTAAAAAACCGTTACGTTAAATTTATCCTATAATCCAAAGGTGGAACGCTTGGTACTGCCTTGCATTCGTATCACTTATTATTTGATTAAGTTTATGTTTTATGATTATTGCCTTTAAAAGCTAATCTTTCGCATTTAATACAGATATTGATTGGATTCTATTAAAATTATAACGTTGAGATCAAAAGCGCTGAAAGTTGTAATAAAGCTCGGGTTCATTGAAGGAACGAGTAGAGCCAATATACATTTCCTTGAATTTTACTGGCGCACAGATTGATTTAACGTGTTATAATTTTGGAGCTAAAGAATCGTATGTGGAGACGGTGATTCTGATGGTACGTTGTGGTCAAAATGATAAATAGAACACGGAGACCACAACCACAATATTTTGAGATTTTAAAAAAGGATGCTACACAAGCTTAGAAAATGAGAGCGACATGAGCAATTATTGGAACAATCACAGCCAATGGTTTATTTGAAAAAACAATAAATTAGTTATATACTAGATTTATATGAAGCACTGAGAAAATTAGTGGTATACAAAATGACTTTGTCAGTGTACTTTAGGAGATGAATATGAAGAAAGAAATCAAAACGGACTTCTATGACAATTTTACCTGTATTGCAGATAAGTGTTCATTTACTTGTTGTCAAGAATGGAAGATTGTAGTAGATGATGATACTTATAAAAATTGGAATCGCTTAAGCTTAACAAAGCAGAACAATAGTTGTTTAGATCAATATGTAAAGCAAAAAGATGATACACGTGTCATTGCATTGAATGAACAGAAGCAGTGTCCTTTTTTAAATGAACAGAAACTTTGCAATCTAGTATTGAATTTTGGAGATGAAGTTTTATCTGAGACCTGTGCGATTTTCCCAAGGCAGTTACACGAATTTGCAGATAGAAAAGAATACTCTTTGGTATCCTGCTGCCCAGAAGTTGTGGATTTGATAAATCAGCAGGATAAAATTTGTTTTACGAATATGTTTGATATAGAGGAAGACATTTTGCTGCAGCTTCGAACTATGATGATTACTATTATGCAAAATCAGCAATTTTCTATCTCAAAAAGTTTGATGATTATTTTTTATATTCTTCTGGATATTCATCAAAACGAAGCTGCATTAATAAAAGAGATAGACAAATATAAGGACAAAACTGTTTTAAAAGAATTATCAGATACTATAGATAACATGCAATTTCTAAGTTTAGATACTTTTGAAGAAAATAATGAACTTTTTTTAGACATAGCTGAAAATTATCGTAAGCAAGGGCTATATACCAGCTATCTGGAACCAATAGCTATGATAGCGGAAAACTTATCGAGAGATTATGATAAGCGTAAAATGACCGTACAATTACAGAAATTCCAAAAGCTGTTTTCTTCTTATGAAAAGTTATTTCGAAATTACCTTGTTGTTGAAATTTTCTCAAATTGTCTGATGCCAGAATCGGATTTGGAAAGTATAGTTGTTATGATTCAGTGGATTACTATGGAATATTCCATAATGAGGCACTCAATCTTTCTAAGCTGGTTACTTGATGAACAAGAAAAACTGTCTTATACGATGGTACGCAATTATATTGTTGTTATATCAAGAATGATGGGATATGACCAAGAAGATATCTGTGAATATCTGGATAAAAGCTTTGAAAATTTAATATGGGAATGGGGATATTTTGCTTTGCTTATTGGAGCAGAATAAGGTGAATAATTTGATATCACCAGCCATTACTTAGAGAACGTACCAATATATTTAAGAGGAGATGAATAGCAGTTATTCATTGAAAACCAGATTAAAGTAATGATCTACTATTTGGTTAAGTTAAATTATTTTTAAGAGAAGGACCTGTGAGAAGTTTTTATGAAAGGTATCTTGCCGCCAAGGCCCTACTAGGTTCAATAGTCATCTTTATTAGTTCTTCATGGCATGTAGAGACGGTTGCGTTATCAATTCGAAAATATACAGTGAATTATAAGATAAATATTGAGATTAATATTAAATAGTAATCTATAAACAAGCCTTGAGATAGTTTCAAGGCTTTAGTTGTGAATTAATGAAAGTATTATAAGATTTATATTGACAGGTGAACAGTCGTTAACTATAATTATGGTTAACAACTGTTCACCAATTTGCCTAAAAAGGAGAATTATATGTCGACAAAAGAAAGAATTTTGAGTGAGGCACTATCTCTTTTTTCCGTACATGGTTATAGTAGCGTATCTGTAAGAGATATTACCAAAGCCATTGGAATACGAGAAAGTGCTATATATAAGCATTATAAAAATAAACAAGAAATATTTGATACAATTATTCATATATCGGCTGAGCGGATAAATGAATTTCAGCAGGAACTTATTAATACCGCTGGGCAGGAAGTATCTGATGATACCAATTTTTCCATAGATCTTATACAGAAAATTTACTGCAGGCTATTTTCTTTTTATCTGACGGATGAGATATTGTCTAAATTCCGTAAGATGATGATTATTGAACAATACAGGAGCATGGAATTAAATACCATGTTTACTGAGATGTTTATAGAAAAAACATTGCGTTATCAAACCGAAGTTTTTAGGCAGTTAATTCATGAGGGAAGAATAGGCGGCACTGATCCTGAGATAATGGCACTTCACTTTTATTCGCCTGTCTTTCTACTTCTTTTTCGATATGACACTTGCACAGAAAAATTGGATGAGGCTTTAAAGTTAATTCAAAAGCATATCCAAGAGTTTTTTGAATTATACCTAAAATAAAAGGAGATTGATATGAAAAGTAGAATGTTAAAGTCAATGAAACAGTGGGCAGGTATTTTCATAGCTATTATCTGTTATTATATCATTCATGAAGGAACACATTTATTGTTCGCATTATCATTTGACGTTTTTGAGAGAATACGGTTTGTTGGAATTTGGGGTATCCAGATTGTTACTGACAAAGGACTTGACGGGATAAGATTGGCTTTATTTAATGGGCTAAGCAGTATTGTAACTATATTAATCGGGTACATATTAGCGCTATCACCAATTGTTTATAAACTAAAAAGCAGAGCGTTGTTGATTACTTTTTATTATATCACATTATGTTTTATGCTACTTGACCCGATTTATTTATCTGTACTATCATTGTTTGTTGACGGAGGAGGAGATCTCAATGGAATAAGGACTGGGTTACAGACTTCAGATATTCCATTTAGAATTATATTTGGAAGTATTGCGATATTTAATATCTTTTTATTTATAAAGAGAGTTTCAAAACAATATAAATGCATTTTTAGTGAACCTAAATCTTATTAGAATTTGGTATGTTGCTTTTGGAATTAGTAAAACACATGGTGAGACGATAATAAGGATGAACTATTATGGTCAAAAGGGAAAATAAGTCTGTCTTACTACAAGAAAATCTGGCTTTCGTTCAATAAATCATCTAGGCAAGAATTTTTAGGATTTTGTAGTTCTTGATAATATTACATAATTTGCTATAATTATAATAAATACACAAGATATGTATAAAATAATACTTCGCCTTTTACTGATAATGTAATTATAATCTGGGTTAACTGGGAGGCTCTATGGGAATTTCGAATGAAAATAAGGTAATAGCAAAATCTGCTCTTCAGGCATTTGGGGGGAAACCGAATGTTTCAAAGTATTGGGATGATGCGAATGTGAGTAGCGTTGATTTGCTAACTGCGGTTAGACCGGACGAAACATAGTATCGTATTCAACGATTGGGTTATCCGATCATTCAATTGACTATAACATTGGTGGAACTCCACTTCGCATTGAAATCGTTGGAGCATGTGCGGCTAAGTTTAATCAATATCCTAATTTGTTAGCTACCTGTGCATTTTATATTATTAACTCAAAGTTTTCTATTTTTCATGGAAAAATATTTCGGGATATTATAGAAATGTATTTTCCTGATAGTCAGATGAAGCATGTACTCTTTGTAACACCTTTTTTATGGGAAGATATTAAGACACTTGAATTCCCAGATAAAAAAGTAGCGTGGTTACTGGCGGTTCCAATATCGGAGAACGAGTATTTATTTGCACAGGAAAAAGGAACGGAGATGCTTGAGAAATTATTCGAGCAAAAAAAGATACAAATATTTGACATTGAGCGAAAGTCTATATTGTAATTACTATAGCAAGCTGTTTGTTGGTTAACAAGTGGCTACTAGCTTCAATTAGCATCTTGTTTTAGCGTATGAAGTTTCTCTGAATCAAATATTCTAGCAAAAGAAAAATATATGGATTATTATTATACCAGCTTCAATGAACTGTTAATTAATAGAAAAAGGAGATGAAATATGCAAACCATTATTATTAAGCTATATCCGGGAAAACTTGAAAATGCAGATATAGATTTACGTTACCTTGTTCCAGACCGTATAGAAGAAGTATCCAATGGTTTGGTTCAAGATAACGGATATGACTATCTGGAAAATAATGCTTTGGGACTTTGGCTTAAAACAGAATCGGCAATTAGTACCTATCCCATGATTATTAAGCTGTTCAGAGAGGAAAAAATTATAGAGAATGATTTATCTCTGTCAGCAGAAATATATATTTCAGAAAAAGATACCGATGAGTTGGAAAATTGTAGACTTGTTTTTCCTTAATTCTCAACTGGATATTTTTTGATTTCCTGAAAAGTTCCCTTAATGACAACTTATTTCTGATAAATTATCGTTAATGATTTCAATTTATCTATGGTGAAAGCCAAAAGTAATCAACCTAATAATAATTACAAAGAAGGCTCATTTAAAAGAACCATGTGGATATGATCCTCCCATTTTCCATTTATTTTTAAATATTTATAAGAAAGTCCTTCATTGTAAAATCCGGCTTTTTCTGCTACTCTTAAGGAACGCTTGTTTTTAGGCATGATATTTGCTTCAATCCGATGAAGTCCAAAATCCTGGAACATGATTTCTGTTCCTTTCTTAAGCGATTCCGTCATATATCCATGATTGATTTCCTGCTCGTCTAACTTATAACCAAGAAAACAGGACAGAAAGGCTCCTCTCATAATATTTGTAAAACTCAAGCACCCAATGATTTTTTCCTCATTCTCTTTTTTGAATATCCAAAGTCGAAATGAATTCTTGTCTTCCATATCATTGCATAGTTGTTTTAACTGGTATTCTCTTGTATAGAATTCAACCTCTCTCACTGGTTCCCATTCTTCTAAAAATACCTTGTTTCTTAAGCAATAATCTACAACCATATCGGAATATGAGATATGGGAGGGCTTTAATAATAAATGTTCTGTTTCATATACTGTATGCACTTAGTACCTCCATTTTTTGATGTCATCACTATGCTTTAATATGTGTTAAAATTAATTTTTTAAGTAGGAATCTTTTTCACCCTCTATTTCTGGTGGAAAGTTGGGTAAAGTAACGATATTCATGATATTATTTTTAATTCTGCCGTGAGTTTATTTACTTTTGATTTAATTCGAGCCATTTGGTAGCAAGTACAGGTGGCTCATATAATTCCAGCTCTTCTACAAGAGTCAGTGGGTCAGAAGAATAACGAAATAATGACAGATTCTTCGGATTCATAAAACCCGCATGAACAGTGTGCTGTAACAAGCGGAATAATGGACTAAAAAAATCTTCTGCATTTAAAAAACCGACAGGTTTGTGATGAATACCAATCTGAGCCCAACTAAGAATCTCAAATACTTCTTCATATGTTCCTATGCCTCCAGGGAGAGCAATAAAGCCGTCAGATAATTCAAACATGTTTTTTTTTCTTTCATGCATATCATTTACTTCTATTAATTTTGTAAGAGCAGGATGAATAATTTCATTTGGGAATAGATTCTTTGGCATAACACCAGTGACCTTTCCGCCACATTGTAGAACCCGGTCTGCAATGGCACCCATTAAACCTACATTTGATCCGCCGTAGACTAGTTCAATTTTTTTCTGAGCTAAGATAGTACCAAGCTCAGTGGCAAGAGCATGATAGGAAGGGTGATTTCCTAAATTTGATCCAGAATAAACACATATTTTTTTCATAAAGACCTCCTTAATTATATTACTTTTTTTGTATCAAATAAACACCGGATATTAGTAGAATAACACCAAATATTCGAAATAAGTTAATAGAGTGAATTTCATTTCCGAGCAGGCCAAAGTGATCAATCAAAATGGATAGTAGTAATTGACCGCATATCACAAGACAAAACATGTTTCCAAAACCGATTTTGGGTGATACAAATATGGTCGAAAAAATATAAAAAGCTCCAAGAACGCCATCGGTTAACATCCACCAGCGAATATTTTTCACGGATTGAAAAGATACTGTATCAGTATTATTTAATACACCAATACAAAAGATGCTGCCAAGGCATAAGGCACCTATAAAAAAACTGATAAAGGAAGATAAAACAGGGCTTCCAACAGTCTTGCGAAGTTGGCCGTTAATACCTACCTGTAATGATAAAAAGATACCTGAGATAAATGATAATAGATAATAGAACAATATGATGTACACCTCCTTTGCATATTCAATTGCTTGAATTAAATCTTATTGCCTATTATAATCATTTAACAGCTATAAGAAAAATAATAAAAATTACGTGGAGGTATACTAAAAAATTATATGTACATTAATCTGGAACTTTATCGTATATTTTATATTACAGCCAAAGTGGGAAGTATTTCAAAAGCTGCAAAAGAGCTGTTTACCTCCCAGCCTGCCATTAGCCAGTCAATCAGGCAACTTGAGCTTAAACTCGGAGGTCCTTTATTTTATAGAAATGCTAGAGGTGTTACCTTAACATCTGAGGGAAGTGTACTTTATCAGTATATTGAACAGGGATACATCATGATGGAAATGGCGGAGAGAAAATATCGCGAATTGAGAGAATTATCGGAGGGACAAATTAGAATATCTGCATGTAGTGAAATATGCAAACATACATTGATGAAGTCTATTTGTGAATTCCATAAATTACATTCCAATATAAAAATACAAATGAAAGATGAATCCAGCTTAGAGATATTGAGAAAATTAGATTTGGGTGAAATTGATTTGGGTTTATTCAATCTCATTCCGATGCAGGAGAATAAGATTGAAATCATAGATACCTTTGAACTACACGATTGCTTTGTGGTAGGTGAGCAATACAAAGAATTATCCAGACAGAAGGTGGAGATACGAAATGTAATTAATAACTATCCAATTATTATGCTGCAAAGAGGTGGAAATACAAGAGCATTTATAGATGAGTTTTTTCGATTAAAAGGAATTGATATTCATCCGCAGATAGAGTTAAGCAATATGGATTTAATAGTAGAATTTGCAAAAAATGGATTAGGTGTAGCATGCGTGACAAAAGAATATATTATGTCTGAACTAATAAACGGACAGCTTTATGAAGTGCCACTTGACGAAATAATAACACCTAGAACGTTAGGAATTGGGATTAAGAAGGATATGCCATTATCCGTAGCTTCAGAAGAATTTTTACGTATATTAAAGCTTAACAACAAAGTGATGGTGGAAACATAAAAAGATTGAAACAATGAAAGTACCTTTGTTATCCTTTAATGGAATACTGTAAAAGCAAATACAATTTAACAAAAATAGTATATTTATATATTTATGCATATATTATACCATACTATATTAGTAGTGAGGGTCAAATGTATAACAATGCAAAATATACTAATAATGAGATGTCAACGGGTTATGTTCGTGTAATACACACGGTACCAGACGCGCCTAATGTTGACGTATATGCTGATGATAAATTAATTATTAGAAATCTTGCTTATGGTAATTATACAGATTATTTATCTATACCTGAAGGAACGTATAAAATTTCTCTTTATGTTGCTGGAACAAGAAATTCACCTGTTTTAGCTAATATGTTAACAGTGAATAAGAATTCTATATTAACGGTAGCTGCAGTTGGTAAGCTTAGTGATATAGGGTTACTGGCTATTACTGATTCTAACGAAAGAAGAAAGCCAGGTAAAGCCTTGATAAGATTCTTGCATCTTTCGCCGAATGCTCCTGCAGTAGATATTACGTTACCAGATGGGACAGTAGTTTTTAGTAATGTTGCGTTTAAGCACATAACGCCTTATATTGATGTTCCACCGATGAACTATACACTGCAAGTCAGGGTGGCAGGAACCTCAAATGTTGTACTTACAGTACCCGATGTTAACCTTTTCGCTGATGAGTATTATACGGTTTATGCAATTGGTCTTGTAGGCGAAAAACCTGAGCTGGAAGCATTATTACTGATGGATGGAAAAAATAAATAAAGTGATTCTGTTGAAACAATCCATTCAATTCACAATCAATGTGCATTGGATGGATTTTTCGCATCATCTAATGGTCTTATTAAAATAATAATATGGAATAATAAGAAGAAGTAAAATAATGGTTGATTTATACAGTAACATGATATATAATCAGGAAAAATAAGGGAAAGAAGTGAATAATTAAGCATTTTTTAAAGAAAAAGTACGAATGAGTGACACAACGTCGTATTCTAAGACATGACTTTTAAAGCGCAAATTTTGTATAATGCTCCTTGGAAGGAGGTGGCTTATGAATTGGATACAAAGCTTAACGAGAGCTATAGATTATATTGAAAATCACCTGACCGATAATATTAACATTGAGGATGTATCACACCAGGCCTTTACATCCAGCTCACATTTTCAACTTATTTTTCATGTAGTGATTGGTATGACCGTCGGGGAGTATATTCGTTACAGACGTATGAGTTTGGCAGCTTCTGATTTGTTACAGCCAAACAGCAGAATAATCGATGTAGCTATGCGATATCAATATGATACCCAGGAGAGCTTCTCCAAAGCATTTACAAGGTTTCACGGCATACCGCCATCAAAGGTGCAGCCGGGAAAGGTAAAACTGTTTCAGCCACTTTCCATTAACATTACCATTCAAGGAGGATTTGAAATGTCATGTAATCTGATTGATGAGTTTTACTGGTGCGATGTGCCGGGAGAAAATGGCGAGAAATTGACGGATATGGAGAAATACAAAAGTATTGTTAACTGGGCAGCAAAAGCAAGAGGCCAAAATCCCGGTGTTTTTGATGCCTTGACCGAATGGATTCAGGATGATTCACAGTGGAGTGATGAAAAACTACCAGAAAATGAGCAAATCTTAATACAAGGAGTATTAGCACGCTTTAAAGATCAGAATGCTCAGCTTCGGACATATCTATCGGTATTAGAACCTTCCGGTGTGGTTAACCAGGCAGTGTTCAAGGCCTTGGATCGATTTGATGAGGAGCTGTCGGGGCAGTCTGCCGACAAGAGGCTGAAGGAGGTAGTAGCAAAAGTATTTACTGACTTTTCAGTCATGAAGGAGCCCAGGATACGGGAACAGATCGCCGGAAATAAAACTGGCCCTACCGGAACGGATAGTGTAGATTTGTTTGGATATATTAATTGTCTGAAAGACTGCGATGCAGGAGTTCAGTGGGCGCTGTTTATGCCGGATATGGTAGCAAGGCAGCAAAAGGACTTCACAGTAGAAAGCTTTGAATACAGGAAGATGCCTGCCATGCGCTTTATTGGATGGGAGTGCGAGGAAATGAATAGTCTGGAAGCCCGTAAGAAAATATTTGACCTGCTGGACAGTATGGGCGAGTATAAATCGGATATTTCCTATGATGTTTTGTTTATGCATCATAATGGGTTAGGTGTGGATGTTGGTCCTTGGCATGGTGTCTGGGGACGGTTTATGAAGGCGGAAACCCCTGTGCCGGATGGCTTTCTCTTTTTCGATTTTGTTCCCTATAACAATGGCAAGGTAGGTCTGCCCTATATATCCCAATATGCATATGCCACCTTCACTGGCGATTTGGAGGCAATGCACGCAAGGGAGGGGTATGACAGTGATGCCATGTATGATGTCACCAGAAATATTATGCTTGGACAGGGGGTAATAATTCCATATCCGGATAAATACTGGACAGCAGAAGTATTTCCAGAGGGTTATGACAAATACAGCACCGCTTATATGTTTAGTGCGGAATTTTAATAAGTTTATAAAAAAGAAGCCTTTGGGATTCTTACCCAATGCATTGTAAGAAAGCAGATAGAATTATCGATATAGAAATCTAGATAAAGCTATTAGATAAAGCTATTAGATAAAGCTATTAGATAAAGCTATTAGATAAAGCTATTAGATAAAGCTATTAGATAAAGCTATTAGATAAAGCTATTAGATAAAGCTATTAGATAAAGCTATTAGATAAAGCTATTAAGTAAAGATAATAAAGAAATTATATGAAATAAAGTAAGCGTGAGAGCTGTTGCATATTAATTGTAAGGCTGTAAGACTCCCTCGGGCTATCCTTTACTTTGCTGTCTGGTAGACAGACTGCGGACTTCATGTGCTAAAATCATACAATTCTGTCAGATTACAGCATATGAAATCGACTGGTGTTTTGAGGTCAGTGTGTAAAGAAAAGTCAGGGGAATCTTTTAGCAGTACTATTTAATGTAACAGCTATTTTTTATAGAAAACAGTCGGATATTTTTCTGTAGATTAACAGCAGAATCCTTTGAAACCTGTTAAAATCTGGTATATAATGGATGTGAGAATAACTTTAACCAGAACCAGAACTTGGAAATGTATATTCTATAATACGAATTTTAAGAAATAAAAATAAAAGTGCAAGGGGAGTAAAAGAATGCCTTTTTTCTTTTTTGATGAAGATCTGAGTAATAATGTCATGATACAGGAAGCGTTAAAAAAGATTTGTTTTGAAAAATTAATGGCTGAAGGATATTGCGATATGAATTCAGTGTTTAACAGACCGCAATTAAAGAGGGAAGAAATCGCTTTTGAATTAGCCAAGATAAATTCACCATTGGCAAGCCTATTTAAGCGAATATATCCTAAAACCATAGAGGAAGCCAAAAAGAGACTTTTAGCTGTTTTAGAGAAAGAAGCTTTTGATATAAAACTGCTGAACTATTATAGTATGTTTGCAATTGTATATTATATTTATCGAACGATACCCACCTATGAAGAACGTAGCGAAAAAACCCATGCGATGTTTGGTTTCTGGAAGAAGTATCTGTATGAGTTGTCTGGGAATTTCTTTAGCAGTGATATTGACCTGAGAATTTCAGGAGGAATCCTTTTCGACTTTAATACGGTTGATTTACGAGTCATACGGTCAATTTCAAATTATGTAGATTTACTGGATGAAATCAAACTTCCGGAGAAAAAAGTTTTTTTCAGAGGACATAGTGACATATCTTATAGATTGCTGCCATCCATTTTTCGTAAGAAAGAGTGGCTACATAATGAAAAAAAGATGTATCAGGAATTACAGATAAATTGCCCGGGTGATTTTTCCCGCATGAAAAATCACCTGGAGACATTGGCTGAAATGCAGCATTATGGATTACCTACAAGACTATTGGACATTACACAAAATCCGCTGATTGCTTTGTATTTTGCATGTGAAAGCCGTGATACCTATGCAGGAGAGGTAATCCTTTTTTCAATAGACATAGATAATATCAAGTATCCCCAAAGTGATACAGTAGCTTTATTAGCGTCCTTACCCCTCTTTACAAATACAGTACAAAGAGACTTTTATTTCGCTTCAAAGGATAAAACCTTGACTTTGGATACCTTTAACAAAAGGATAACACGACTGGTTCAGGAGGTACGGTTAGAACGGCCCGGCTTCAAGGATGAAGTGCTGCCTGAAGATCTATGCAGAAGTGTTATTGTAATTCCATCCCGCAATAACAGGCGAATTGACAGACAAGAGGGTGCTTTTATTATTTGCGGT
The DNA here is from genome assembly GCF_033100115.1 of Anaerocolumna sp. AGMB13020. Classification (NCBI taxonomy): domain Bacteria; kingdom Bacillati; phylum Bacillota; class Clostridia; order Lachnospirales; family Lachnospiraceae; genus Anaerocolumna; species Anaerocolumna sp. AGMB13020. The sequence continues at coordinate 4,566,216 of NZ_CP136910.1, forward strand.
TTACTGGACGAAATCTACGGAAATGAAACAAGGAATTCCATAACAGATCTGAGGGCAAAAGATATAGACGGCAAAAAGATAGTCTGTGTTATTGGCTTAAAAGATAAAATCCAGAAGCAGTTGAACTCCTTGGGGATAAATAAGGCAAGAATATATCCGGAAATTGATGATGTTGCAGATTACATAAAAAATCATACGGACGAATTGTAGGGATTATTTGAGTAAGTCAGGTAAACTTAAGATTTGAACACGACTCAACTTGAGGACTTTACCTTGGTGAAAATTAAGCAAGATAATATATCGTAAAAATGTATCGGTGTTCTTATTCCTGTTAGTGAATTATTTTAATTATGATGTGATATAATGGTTGAATCACTAATTTATTATTTCGAAAGAAAGAGGTAATTAAGATGAATGTACAATTCGATCCTAATAATAATATAATAAAACTCTGCCTTCAGGGAATGAGTATGGAAGAAAACAGCAAAGCAGAAGAGGCAGCTTTATTGTTTCAGAAAGCCTGGAAGGAAGCTGCGGACGATTTTGAAAGATTTTTTGCTGCCTATTATGTCAGCCGGTACCAAAAAAATATAGCAGATAGATTACAATGGTTAGAGAAGGCGTTGCAGCTTGTATTAAAGATAAATAATATAGCTGTAATAAGTGCACTGCCATTATTATATGCAAACATTGCCCAATGCTATCACGACTTAGGGGACTTTCAGGAGGCAGGCAGAATGAAGGAATTATCCGAGTCCAGTAAGTTAGAACAGTATGACAAAGGGCCCTTTTATCATGGAACAAAAGCAGATTTGCAGATTGGTGAGCTGCTTACACCAGGTGGAATCTCAAATTATAAGCCTGAACTTAAAATGAATCATATCTATTTCACCGCCATAATAAACGGAGCGGGACTTGCTGCTGGATTGGCAAGAGGAGATGGAAGAGAACGTGTCTATATTGTTGAACCTCTGGGTGAATTTGAAAATGACCCCAATGTAACAAATAAAAAATTTCCCGGCAATCCAACACGTTCATATCGTTCACTGGAACCCCTGAAAATTGTTGGTGAAGTAACAGAATGGCTGCGACAGACCCCAGAAGAACTTCGTAATTGGCGTGAAAGACTGGCTAACAATAAAGGTGAAATTATTAACTGAAGATATTTTTAACAACTGGATTACTTTATTCTGGTGATAGAAACCTTGGACAAGGCTTTGAAGAGACATTAAATCTCTATAATTTTATCCAAAAGCACAATGCGGATATGAATTATTTACAACTTGACCTATTACTTCCAATAAAAGAAAAGTAACTTGACCTACTGCTTTCAGAAGGTTTCTTTTTGTTATAAGTATGTTAATGAGTTAAATGAATAAATAATAACTTTCATACTACTAGGGCGTGGATAGAAGAGAAAATGTTATATATTGTTAAGGTCAATCAGACATTAACAAACCTAAAATTGAGGTGAAATAATTGAAGCGACATCAGGAAACGGTAGAAGCTGTAAAAAAATACATTGAGAGCAACATTGATGATGCGGTATCTCCTGATGATGCCGCAAAAGAAGTTAATTATTCGTTGAGGCAATTAAACCGTATCTTTTCTTTTTCAACTGGAATAACTGTCAGTGAGTATATACGTTGGCGAAAGCTTGTAAAATCCTTGTTTGAATTAAAATATAGTGAAAGACCTGTTATCGATATAGCAGTCAAATTTGGTTATGAGTCACAAGAAAGCTACACAAGAGCATTTAAAGAAAACTTTGCGCTTAATCCCGGAGAGTATAGGAAAACAAAACAACAGGTTAGAGCTAAAAATTGGCATATTAATCAATTTATACATCAATCGGCTCATAGTGCTTTGAATGAAGGCTTGTTTCGTTTTGGAAATGTTGATAACTGGATCATTGTGAAACCAGATAGGATTTTTATTTCTGCGAGAAGAAATACTGAAAATTTGCCACCGGGTAAATTTTATGATATCTGCATGGAAGAAGGAATAATGAGCAAAATCGGTTCATTGCCCAATGTAATCACCATATGCGGCGCATATTTTCCTTCAAAGGATAACAGTGGACTATGCTTTGGAGCGGAGGTTGAGGGAAATTACCCCATCGAACTGCTACGTGAATTTGAGATAATTCATGTGCCTCAATCCAAATATGTGGTATTCAATTATCCAAAGTACCCAATAGAAAATCATGGAGATGCAATTTACAGTACATGGCATGCCCAAAAGAAGTATGATTATACGGCTCAGGGCTTACAATGGAACTTAAAGAAAATGCCTGTTTTTGAAAACGATGATGATGAATTGGGTTACATATTATTTTTTCCGGCTTCTGATATGTCAGTTGAAAACGAATCTGTGTAGAAAACCTGTCCTGAAATGTCAAAACAACGATAAGACTTTCATGTATACTAAGTTTACTGCGGAAACGCAAGTATACTTTAAAGGAGATTTTTAATCATGTTTAGACCGCGTATTAATGAATTCCAAACATGTAAAGCAGTAGCATCAGGGTGGAAGGGAGAGTTTCAGGGAGTTCTGGAATTTATGGATGAATGGATTTCAGGTGATGAAGCAAGTTCACCTTTTACAAGCCCCGATTTCCTTTGTTTCAATGAACCAATGGATTTTTTATGGATAAAATTATTACCAAATGATAAGGTAGATACTAAAGGGTTCGAGATTATTGACTTCTTAGGTGGGTTGTATGTATCAGCTATAGCAAAAGATGATAATATTGAAGATTTAATGAAAACAATTAATGATTTAAAAATTTGGATAAATGAACATAATTTTGAACTGGATTTTCGTTCGGGACGATATCGAATGACACGCCGTATCACATCAGATAAAACTTCAGAAGTTCTAGAGCAAGCGCTGGGATATGGTCAGCTGGAAGTATTTATTCCTATAACGATTTCTACTTTGGACAGCAGCAAGAAGTTACCAAATGAAGATGCATTGCAAATTGATTAACAACGATTATAATTTTTTTATCTTAAGGCAGTACCAAATTCGAGTATTGGTACTGTCTTTTCTTAATGGATTCGATTGGTACATTTTATATTTTCTTATTGATAACCTAAGCATCATGAAATAGATAAGAAATTTTTGTGGATTATATTGACAAAAAAGTGACTATAGTGTATGGTGTGTATATTGATACATCACACTTAGGAGGGACGATATGAAAATTTTAATTTCAAATACTTCTGAAAGTCCTCTTTATCAACAAATTAAAGACCAAATTATAGATGCTATCTTAAAAAGCGAGTTAGCAGAAGGGGATGCTTTACCTTCTATACGAGCGTTTGCAAATGATTTGAAAGTGAGCATTTTAACCATTCGACGGGTATATGATGAACTGGAAAAGGAAGGGTTTATAAAGAGTCAAATTGGTATTGGGACCTTTGTATCAACGAGTAATGTTGATCTGTTACGAGATTCGAAACGGCGTCTTGTAGAGCAAAAAATGCAGGATATGATACAAACGGCAAAATCACTAGATATTAGCATCCAGGAATTAAATGAAATGATGATTATTTTATTTGAGGAGGAGTAAGAATGGAAAGCATTTTGGAAATTAGTGGATTGCATAAGTCCTACGGGAATTTTTCTTTGCAGGATATTTCGTTTTCCTTACCAGAGGGGTGTATTACTGGATTTATTGGTATAAATGGAGCAGGTAAAACTACCACGTTAAGGACCATTTTAGGTTTGACCTCAAGATTATCCGGTGATATTAGAGTGTTTGGAATGGATATGAAAACAAACGAGAAGAAGATAAAAGAGCGGATTGGGATTGTTCTTGACGGCGGCGGATTTTATGATGATTTGAGTTTATTAGAGATGAAGAGCATTGTAGCTTCCGCTTATAAATCTTGGGATGAAGTAGTATACAGAAGATATATTGATAGATTTTCCCTCAACCAAAAGCAAAAAATAACTGATCTTTCAAAAGGTATGCGTATGAAATATGCTCTAGCCCTTGCTTTATCTCACAAAGCAGAGCTTTTAATTATGGACGAACCGACAAGCGGGCTTGATCCCCTAATTAGAAGGCAACTTCTAGATATCTTAAAGGAATTTATGGATAACGGCGGGAGAGGTGTATTCTTTTCTACACATATAACATCTGATTTAGACAAAATTGCTGATATGTTGATTATGATAGACAACGGGAAAATAATATTTCAAGAAGAAAAGGATTTTTTGCTTGACAGTTACAGGATAGTAAAAGGTGATTTGAAAAACCTCACGAAAGATATGGAAAACCTATTTATGAATCTAAGTAAAACTGCTTTTGGATTTACAGGTATAACGAATCAGCTTGAAACTGTTAAAAAAGCTATACCTGACGTTCTCATTGAACGAATACAAATAGAAGATGTAATGCTGTGCAATATCAAAGGAGGTAAAAATAATGTTAATGCAATTGGTGAAAAAAGACTTTCTGCTGGTTAAAAAATATGCTTTGATTATGATTGCTTTGTGTATCATACTTCCGCCATTTTTGATTTCCAGTATTCCTGAATATGCAGGAGTACTGGGTTTTGTTCTTATAACCGTTTATTCTGTTTTTATGCTTCTGCAATATGTAATCCTTAAAGAAACTCAATTTCCTAAAGCGTCAGCTTTAATATGTGCTTTGCCTTATTCCCGTACCGAATTTGTATTATCAAAATATGTTTTTAGTTTAATTATTTATTTGGCATGTTGTATGTTTTTTGGATTTGATACACTTATGTTTCCGCAATTAGGTACCTTGGGAGTTAAAATGCCTGTAATGTTATTTTTAGTTATATCATTAATACTGAGTGTTTATCTGCCTGTGCATTACAAGTTAGGGTGTGAAAAAACAAAAATATTATTTGCAATAGTTATTATGACATTTTCTTTTGCTTTTCCGCAAATCATTAAGATAGAAAGAAGCTTGAACATAAGTTTTTTAGTTTTGTTAAATCCTTCAATTTTGTTAGGTGGCTCTATACTCTTAAGCATAGTTATTTTAATGGTATCTGTTAAGATATCAATACAGATTTATAAAAAAGCAGAGTTATGATATTTTAAACGTTTAACTACACTTTTATTGACACAAACCCAGTAGTATAACATAAGCTTAAATAAAGATTCTTTTAAACATTCTGAATAAATAAAGGTTAATAAAGCCAAATAAAATAATAAAAATATACTTACTAAAATTTGGTGAGTTTCAAATTGTGTTGAAACTATAAGCAGTTTGTGTGATAATAGATTCTAGAACATAATACATTTGATTAAATGCTCAAGCTCTGATACTGCGATATAGAAATAGCAGTATTATGTTGTGTTAAGAAAGCATGTAAATTTGTTTTAGAATTGAAAGGTGGAACACAAAATGTCAATAAACGATATGGAAAAAATGAAAAAATTTATAGAAGAGAAAAAGGCCAAAGGCGGTTACTTGCAGGCCGAAAAAAAAATAGGCTCTGGTAAGGTTGAAAAAAAGCATAGGAATATAGGCTTGGAATTTACAAGATCCGATAAAATATCTCAATAGATTATGGATAGACATATTATTTATAATATAATTATAACGAAAATAACTTCATAATTACGAAAAAATATCTTCAGTCACGTAACTGTGACTGGAGATATTTTTTTTGCAGTGACTTCAGAACTACAATACACTGCATAAATTTTATATATCTGGCAGAAAATAAATAAAATCTTAAAATAATGCTATAATAAAATATTGTGCTATTTTTTTGAAAAAACAGAGGATCTGTGAGAAGACAAGCATCTTGTCTGAAGATTTCTTAAATAAGGAGGAGCTTTCATTGCTGGTCTTATTGTATGGAATTAATTTTTATATACATTCACCGTTTCGGCAGGTTATTTTATTACTGCTGGTTGCATTAATCTGCTTTGTTCTATTAATGCTGTATAACCGATTTAATCATTTTGGTAAGAAAGTTAATTTTCCCGCCTATACCCTGGGTGAAGGAGATAACACGGGACCAAAGGATTGGGAGAAGCAGATGCTTAAGCTGGCAGAAGACCATAGTCAGGTCAGACTAACCGGATACAGCTTTGTTCTTAACGATTACAACCAGATCGCTTATAAAAAGCTGAATAAAATCAGAGACAGAATCTCTGCCTTATCCACGGATATCATTGCTTTGATTCCGGCAGCACGCTGGCTCTTTGATAATTTTCAGATGATGTACCGGGAAATTAAGAAAGTGCGAACCTCCGGAACGAGCTATGCAGTATTGCCGGTCCTAAAGGGAAAGGAATACCATAACTTTCCACGTATTTACATTGTGGCGAAAAGGATGGTTGCTCTTTCCGGCGGTCACTTAAGTGAAGAAAATATCTCTGTAATGTTAACAGCTTATCAGCAAAAATTACCGCTTACAGACAAGGAAATCTGGGTCTTGCCAGAGGTACTGGGCTTTTGCCTGCTTGAAGAGATCATTGTAATTGCAGATGAAATTCTTTCTATCATCGATGTGAAGACTAAGGCAGAAGATTTTTTAAGGGATAAGTTAAAAAACAATCAGGATTCGGCTGATTTAGCAGTATTGCTTTGTGAGATAGAAGAGAAGCTGAAGCTGAATTACTCTTTCCATGCACATGTATTATATCTGCTGAAGAATAGTTCCTTTGATGAGACTTCCCTTCAAAAATACCTGGAACATCATTTTGCTTCCCTTGGAAAGCAGATGAAAACCTCTGATTTAATCCTGGAGGAAGGAAGGGTGGAAGCCTTCCTTGAGTCCAAAATTCGCACCTTAATTGTCAGCCTCAGGGATATCAATGAAGTGGATGAGGAAAAGTTCTTTCAGGATTATTCCTGTCTAGAGCAGATTCTGTCACAGGATCCAGAGGGTGTCTATTCAAAGATGGATTTAGAAGCCAGAGGTATGTATCGCGGGGTTGTTGTAAAATTATCACACCGTTATCGACTGCTGGAAGAGAAGATAGCAAAGGATTGCCTGGAACTGGCAATTCAGGGAAGAGAGGATCTGCATTGTTCACATCATGTAGGTGCTTATCTTTTGGGTAAGGGTTATCCGCTTTTAAAAGCAAAGATATTAGAAAAACCAATCCCCACAGGTATCAGGAAAAGAAGAAATGTTAAAGGCTTCCTTTATTTTCTTTCCCTGTTCTTAGTAATTCTTGGTCTGAGTGTCTGCCTGCTCTATGCATTCCGTGAATTTGGCGGACTTGAAGGTATCGGCCGGTATCTTATTTCCCTGCTGGTAATCCTGCCACTGTTAATAGGAATTTCAATAGAGATTATTAATTTTATTTTTACCAGAAGAATCAAGGTCAAGAAGATTCCTTCCCTGGACTATCTAAAGGAAATACCAGAGGAAGCAAGAACCTTTGTCGTTATGCCGGTCATAGTTTCCAACAAGGAACAGGGTCTTACGTATATGGAACGGCTCGAGAAGCATTATCTGGCAAATGGGCAGCCCAATCTTTTCTTCGCCTTGCTGCTTGATTTTGAGGATTCCCAGGAAGAGGTAATGCAAAAAGATGAGGTAATACAAAATGCTCTTGCTGCTCGTATGAAGGAGCTGAATGAGCGTTATCCGTCGGAGCAGCAGCGCTTTTCCCTGTTCTTTCGCTGCCGTAAATGGAATGAGGCGGAGAACTGTTATATGGGATGGGAGCGCAAAAGAGGAAAACTGGAGGAGTTTAATAACCTTTTGATTGGAGCAGGTAAGGAGAATACCACCTTTACTTCAATTTATTGTGACCAAGAGCTGCTTACTACCTTCCGGTATGTGATTACACTGGATGCTGATACGAATCTGCTTCGTGACAATGCTGCAAAATTGGTTGGACTCATTGATCATCCTTTAAATAAACCTATCCTTGACTCCTCAGGCAGGAGGGTAAAGGAGGGTTATGTCATCATTCAACCCTCGGTAAGAAATCATATCGTAGGCAAGAACGGCAGCAGGTTTACAAAAATCTTTGGCGGAGAATCAGGACTTGACCATTACGGAACTGTAATATCAGACATTTACCAGGATATTTTCGGTGAAGGTATCTATACCGGAAAGGGTGTTTATCATATAAAAGCTTTTCACGAGCTGCTTCATAATAAGGTACCGGAGAACAGGATTCTAAGTCATGACCTTTTTGAGAGCTGCTATGCACGAACGGCTTTTTCCAGCGCGGCTAAGATTATGGACACCTTTCCCAACAGCGTTTTATCCTTTACCAAAAGAGAACACCGATGGCTGCGCGGAGACTGGCAGCTCCTGCCCTGGCTGTTTATAAGGAAAACTGGGGACGGAAGAGGCTTAAGCCCACTATCAAAATGGAAGATTTTTGACAACCTGAGGCGAAGTCTGGTTCCACTTAGTAAGATACTGTTTATTTTGCTGAATCTGGCATGGATGGGAGAAGCCTTTTACCTGTTTATTCCTTTTGTTTTCTTTAGCGATGTATTTAGTTTCATTATTTTATTGATTGCAATTATTAAACAGAAGTTTCTCCGGCCGAACCTTGCTCTTATCTATAAGGACTTTCTAAAGGAACTTGTAACTATGGCAGAGAGGACATTTCTGGAGTTTACGATTACTCCCTACAGGGCTTATGTCGCATCGGACGCAATTGTCAGGACTCTCTACCGGATCTGTATCAGCAAAAAAAATCTGCTTCGATGGAATACGGCGGAGGCAGTGGACAGCTCAATTATCAATACCAGAAAAGGGTATTTTCTTACCATGTGGAGTAATTTCCTTCCGGTATGTGTGCTGTTAATCATTCTATTTACAGGAATATTAAATCCGGCAGGAACTGTTCTGGCAATAATTCTGCTTCTTGACTGGAGCTTTGCTTTTGAAATCTCTTATCGGATCAGCCAGCCGGAAAAGAAATCAAATCAAGGGGATAAAGCACAGGATAAGGAAATGCTGCTTGATACTGCGCGCAGAACCTGGCAGTTTTTTAAGGACCTTTCTACGGAGAAAAATAACTACCTCTGCCCGGATAACTGTCAGATTGGGATGGTTCCAAAGATCAGTGACAAGACCTCGCCCACCAACATCGGGCTTCAATTCCTGGCGATTCTATCAGCCAGAGACTTTGGTTTTGAAACCCTGAGCTCTACCTTGGAGGCTGTTGAACATCTGATGGATACGGTTTATAAATTGGAGAAATGGAAAGGACATCTCTATAATTGGTACCAGGTTGAAACCTTGGAGGTGCTGAATCCTGCCTATATATCAACCGTAGATAGCGGTAACTTTTTCGGGCACCTGGTCGCCTTGAAGAATGGTTTACTGGAGCAAGCGGATAAACCGATTTATCCGGACTGTCTATTGGCTGAGCTGCAAGTTGCACTAAGAAGAAGTAACGAGGAGCTCCAGCAAAGAACAGGTGCTGCCGCCGGTTATGAGCTTAAGAACGGATATACAAGGATATGTGAACTGGTTGAGGATATAGCGGATATCTGGGAAGACCTAAATGACAGGGAGCTTGTCCCTGCTGAGGATTACCGCTATACCAGGCAGTTAATGGGTACCATTGACAGTATTGTCAATGAAGCCGCCGGTCTGAAACTGAAGGAAGAGTGCTTTTCTTCCTGTTCTACGCTTCGTTGTATTGCAGAAAAGGATAATAAGGTAGCAAATAACCTGCTTAATCGTATTCATGCCATCAGCAATAAAATAGACTACCTTTTGACAAATGTTGACTTTCAGTGTTTATTTAATGATAAGAGAGCTCTTTTTCACATCGGATACCATGTATCCTCTCATGTGCTGGATGAAGGCTGTTACGACCTGATGGCATCAGAATGTGCTCTTACAAGTCTTCTTGCGATAGCGAAAGGAGAAGTGCCTCTAAAGCATTGGTATAAACTTGGAAGGCCCCTGACTATCGTAGGTGGAATTCCTTGCTTTGTATCCTGGAGCGGTACCATGTTTGAATATTTGATGCCGAATATCGTATTCAAGGAATATGAAGGTTCTGTTTATGCACAGACCTCCAGAGCAGCGGTGCTTCAGCATAGGAAGTATGCGGAGGAAACTAAGATCCCCTGGGGGATATCAGAATCCCAGTATTACCGTTTTGATTTGAATTCTAATTACCAATACCAGGCTTTTGGTGTTCCAAAGATAAGACTTCAGCCTGTCCGCAGAAATTCCCTAGTGGTTGCTCCTTATGCAACCATGCTGGCATTGGATATCGCTGATGATGAATGCATAAAGAATCTTAGAAGGTTAAAGGAATTAGGAGCCTTCAGCGATTATGGTTTCTATGAGGCAGTGGATTTTAATGTACCAAATTCTGTGGATATGACACCATATTGTATTGTGAAATCCTATATGGCACATCATCAGGGGATGAATCTGGCTGCTATTAATAATTATCTCAATGAAGGGATTCTACGGGAGAGATTTCATGCAGAGATGATGATAAAGGCCACAGAGGTCCTGCTGGAGGAAAAACGCCAGTCTCATCTGATTTCCATTGCCAAACATGGATATACAATTAAAATTGGTAAGCCCCTGTTTAAGGAAGTTACTTACAGTAACCGTTATGTGAACAGTGTGGCCACGAATCCACCCATTGTAAATTACTTGTCAAACGGTTCGTATTCACTGATGATTTCCTCAGATGGAGATGGTTTTAGTAAATATGAAGACAGGATGCTTTACCGTTTCCGATCCGATATTTATGCAAACACAGGTAATTATATCTATATCAAGGATATGAATAAAGGAAAGGTTTGGAGCACCACTTATCATCCCACCAGAACAGAGCCTGAAAACTATCAGGTGATATTTTCACCGAATCAGGCTGAATACAAACGCAGGGATGGAGATATTACAACCCATATGATCGTGAGCCTGGATGCGGACCGGGATTTTGAGATCCGAAAGGTTACCTTTACCAATCACAGTAATGAGGAAAAAAGGTTGGAAGTGACCAGTTATCTGGAGGTGGTGGATGATACCCTTCCGGCAGAATTAAGCCATCCTGCCTTTAATAAGCTCTTTCTGGAAAGTGAGTATCTGGAAGAACAGGAAATCTTCCTCTCTAAAAGAAGGCGTAAGAAAGAGGACGATAATCCTTATCTTATGCACATGCTCAGAACAGGAGGGAAACTAAGTAAAAAGGTAGAATACGAGAATGACCGAAAGCGTTTTATCGGAAGAAACAATACCCTGGAGAATCCGGACTCCGTTGTTAACAGTGTTGCTTTTTTCAATAATTCCGGTTTTTGTAATGATCCTATTATGAGCCTGCGGGGACAGTTATGCATAGGACCGGGTGAAACTGCCTGCATTTCTTTCATAACAGGAGTATGCAAAAGCAAAGAAGACGCAGTAAAAATTGCCGGTGAATTTAATCTAAGCTACAGGGTTGACGATATACTGGAGAAATTCCGTCTTCAGAAGGAACTGGAGTTAAAGTATCTGGAAATTACGAATCTTCAGCTCAATGCCTTTCAGGATTTGATCAGCCCCATTTTCTATACTGCTAAGGCTTACCGAGGTCCGGTTGAAAATATAAGACGAAACTTTAAGAATCAGAGTTTCTTATGGAAATTTGGTATATCCGGTGATAATCCCATTCTGCTGTTATTGGTTCGATCCAATCAGGAAGAAAGAATTGTAAAGGACGTCTTAAAGGCTTATGAATACCTGAGAATTAACCGTATTATGGTGGATCTGGTCATACTGCTGGATTCCAAGCATGGTTATTTCCAGGAGGTGGATATATTAATAAATGATATGACAAGCTCTCTTCGGATCTATGATTCAGGAAGTGAGAAGCCAAGTTTCTTTATGCTGCATACCTATGAAATGATACCGGCAGAGATTGATTTGCTGTATACGGTTGCAAGTGTTGTGTTTTCAGAGAAAACAGGTATTTATTTTACCCATCTGAAAGAAAATATATATGAGATACTGGAAGAGTAGATTTCAATTTGGCAGCTAGGACAGAACGGCTCGTGTTATAAAAGAGAGCTTTGGGTTTAAGGAGGAAGAGGCTTTGGATACAGCATATGCACCAACAATACAGGAGAAAGAAAAAGAGAACTATGAGTTTTTTAACGGCTTCGGAGCATTTGCCTGTGAGGGCAGGGAGTATGAAATTCTGCTGGAGGGCAATAATCGGCCGCCGGCTCCCTGGATTAATGTTATCTCAAATAAGAACTTTGGTTTCCAGATATCAGAATCCGGTGCAGGCTTTACCTGGAGTATCAACAGCAGGGAAAATAAACTTACCCCCTGGTCCAATGATCCTGTTAGTGACAGAGCTTCCGAGGCAATCTATATTCTGGATGAAGTGACCGGAGAGGTGATGACACCAATGTCCCTTGGAAGATCTGACAGAGGTGTTTACCGGGTAAGACATGGCTTTGGATACAGCAGGTTCCTTCATGAAGAAGGTCTTATAGACCAGGAACTAACAGTTTTTACTCCTTTGGATGAATCACTAAAGTTATGGAATCTAAAACTGACAAACAATTCGGATAAGGTAAAATATCTAAGCCTTACCTATTATGTAGAATGGGTTTTAGGTACACAGCGGGAGAATACCAATCCTTATGTTCTTACCGCTTATGACAATGAGCATGAGTATTTATATGCAAAAAACATTTATACCCTGAATTTTGGGAACAGTTTTTCTTATTTGTTTTCCAGTGAGATGATTGTCGGCTATACCGGTGACCGGCAGGAATTTCTGGGACAAAAGGGAAATATCAGAGAACCCAAAGGAGCGGAAGTCAAACTGTCCTGTAATACGGGAGTGTGTTATGATTCCTGCGGAGCAATCCAGGTATCGGTAGAAATACAACCCAAGGAAAGCAAAACGGTGGTGTTTGGAATTGGTCAGAGCAGTGACCTGAACGAGATAAATAACATCAGATATAAATACAAAGATATAACTGCTGCCGGAAATGAGCTTAATAAGGTGAAAGCTTACTGGGACAGACTGCTTGGGACAATTCAGGTGAAGACAAAGGACAGAGCAACGGATATCCTGGTGAACGGATGGCTGCTCTATCAGTCGGTATCCTGCCGTATTAATGCAAGAGCTGGTTTTTATCAATGCGGAGGAGCTTATGGCTACAGGGACCAGCTTCAGGATACCCTTTCACTTCTTTTTACGGATTCTGGTATTCTGCGAAAGCAAATATTAATTGCCTGCAGCAGACAGTTTGAGGAAGGAGATGTCCAGCATTGGTGGCATCCCCCTATGGGAATCGGGGTAAGAACGAGAATAACCGACGATTTGCTTTGGCTGCCTTATTGCACTGCCGCTTATATTCGAAGTACCGGGGATACCGGGATATTAAAGGAGAAGGTACATTATATAAAAGGCCCGATATTAAGAGAGGATCAGCATGATGTAATGTTTACTCCGGAAGTCTCCGAGCTATCCGAAAGTGTTTATGAACATTGTAAAAAAACCATAGACCGGACCAATTTCGGAGAACATGGACTTCCTCTTATGGGAGGCGGTGACTGGAATGACGGAATGAATGAGGTAGGAATGCTTGGGAAGGGAGAAAGTGTCTGGCTGGCCTGGTTCTTTTACACTGTATTGGGTGACTTTATACCTTTATGTTATCAGGAAAATGATGCAGATTACGGGCAGGAGCTGGAACAGAAACGGGAGCTGCTGCTCCAAAATATCGAAGAACATGCCTGGGATGGAGAGTGGTATCTCCGGGCATTTTATGATGACGGTTCGAAACTTGGCTCTAAGGAAAACGATGAATGCCGGTTGGATTCCATCAGTCAGTCCTGGAGCGTGATATCAAAGGGGGCAAAAGAAGAACGTGCGAAGACTGCGATGCAGTCCGCATGGCGGTATTTAGTAATGGAAGAGGAAGCTCTTTCCCTACTTTTAACACCTCCTTTTAATAAAACCAGTAAAAATCCGGGTTATATCAAAAACTATATCCCCGGCATACGGGAAAATGGAGGACAGTATACCCATGCGGCAGTTTGGCTGGCAATCGCCACCTCCATGCTGCACGACTGTAATATGGCTCAGAGCCTGTTTTCCATACTTAATCCGATTAACATTACCCAGAACAGAAAGGATGCACTCAGGTATGAGAAAGAACCATATGTAATGACAGCAGATATCTCCCTTAGCCCGCCTTATACCGGAAGAGGTGGCTGGAGCTGGTATACCGGGTCCGCGGGCTGGATGTATCAGGGATTGTTATGCTGGTTTCTGGGCATTCGCAAAGAAGGAGAGGAATTGATTATCGATCCGGCCACACCGTCAAGTTTCGGAGAGTATTCCGTTGAATATAAGTATGGTGGCTCCCTTTATGAAATCAGAGTGGAGAGCAGAAGCAAGGGAATACTGACCACGGAAACAATCACAGCAGATGGCAGCCTGATTCAGGGAAACAGGGTTTTGCTAAAGGATGACGGAGAAAGGCATCTGATAGTCGTATAATCCCCGGCGTTACTATCCCGGGTATCTTTCATTATATCTTGCTTACACTGCAGGATATAATGAAAGCAAACTGTATTGTAAGGAATCACTGGGCAGGGAAACCCGGTATGCGAAAGAGGTGTTGGTATAAAGAAGGGCTAATGCAATCTTATCTTCCCACAACTGGAAACAATCCGTAGTGGAATATTTTGTAAGGCTATTTGACTTTAGATAATAAAATGCCAATAAATGAACAAAAAGAGCAATTTAATACAATTACAATTTATTGAAAACATATTATAATAAAATTAATCTAAAAATTTTATTTATTGTCGATACTTTCCTGGACCGGCAGCAGTTATTATACTTCTTAACCTTGTTGATAAGACAGATCCTCAAGAGAGATTTTGCATGTAGAAGGACTCTCATAAAACGGATATACGGTTAATTAATATGGAAGCTTAGCTGCAGGTCTTCTTATTTCCTGCTCGTAGAGATTCTATTTGTATTTCAATCCTATTCAAAGACGAATTTATATAAAAAATTAAATGTCCTGTGATATTGCCTATGCTTATATTTTACTGGGCATATTTAATAGGTTTCTTTTTTATGCAATATTTTTTTCTTTTGGCTTACCTGACAGTTCATAGTAACCAATATTAAATGGGAAGGGGGAATCTGGCCTGATGTTTGAGAGGCTGGTTATATCGCGGTGTTGTGAATTGCCAAGATGAGTATAGATCAAAGAGAAAGGGGTTAATTTATGAAATAGTAAAAAAATAGTGGAAGGGTAGTGTATTCAGGTACATACAGCCTTATCCGTATGGACTCCTGAGATTGTTCCGGCATTATGGAGACTGGTTCAATAATTATACGGTATAAATAAGCAGATTCCTAACAACCAGAAAAGTAAGCTTTTGCTTACCTTATAGGAGGAGATTATATGAAGTGTATTAAAGTGGTAAAAGCAACAGCTGTTATTATCCTGTTGGTCATGGTATTTTCCCTTTCATCCAATGCTGTTGTAAAAGCAGCTTATCCAGCCTGGCAGGCAGGAACAGCATATAAAGTCAATGATATTGTTTCTTACAGCGGAAACAACTATAAGTGTATTCAGGCACATACGGCACTGACCGGCTGGGAGCCACCAATTGTACCGGCACTTTGGGGATTATACAGCGGCGGGGAAACACAGACAACAGCTACACCGGTATTTAATCCTGCAGGCGGGACATATGCAGCCTCTCAGAGCGTGACGATAACCTGTTCTACGCCAGGAAGCACTATCCGTTATACATTAGACGGCAATGAACCCACGGTTTCTTCCTCTGCTTATACTGGTGCAATAACCATTTCCACTACCGCCACAGTAAAAGCAAAAGCCTTTGCTTCCGGTATGAATGACTCTCAGACAGCTTCAGCTACATATTCCATTAACAAGGCAGATACCGTGTCTGCCCCGGTATTCTCACCGGCAGCAGGAACTTATTACGGAAATCTGAATGTGACCTTAACCTGTTCTACAAGCAATGTAACCATTCGCTATACAACAGATGGCACCAACCCGACAGCATCCTCCAAGGTTTATACCGGTGCCATAGCACTTACAGCCACAACTACTGTAAAGGCTTATGCAACAGCCTCAGGCTTGAAGGATTCAGCCATTATTACTGCAGTTTATACCATATCAAAGAATCAAACAGGGCTTCCTGCTCATGTTCTGACAGGATACTGGCAGAACTTTGATAATGGAGCAAAGTGTTTAAAGATCAGCGATGTACCCCAGACCTATAACATCATTGCAGTAGCATTTGCGTCAGCAACGGGCAACGCCGGTGAAGTCACTTTCACGCTGGATTCCAGTCTTGCTTCCAAATTGGGAGGTTATACAGAACAGCAGTTTATCAGTGATATCGCAGTAGCCAAGACAAAAGGACAGAAGGTAATCATTTCCGTAGGCGGTGAAACCGGTACGGTCAGCGTAAGCAATGCTGCGGCAGCCACGAATTTTGCAAACAGTGTTTATGCACTTATGGTAAAATACGGATTTGACGGTGTTGATATTGATTTGGAAAATGGTATTAATGCAACCTACATGACCTCTGCACTTCGCCAGCTTTCCTCAAAGGCAGGAGCAGGCTTAATCATTACCATGGCTCCTCAGACTCTTGATATGCAGTCTGTAAACTCCGGTTATTTCCAGGTGGCCCTAAATATCAAGGACATTCTGACAGTAGTTAATACACAGTATTATAACTCAGGAAGTATGTTAGGGCAGGATGGAAAGGTATATTACCAGGGAAGTGTTGACTTCTTAACAGCTCTTGCAGCCATTCAGCTGGAGAATGGGCTTCGACCTGACCAGATTGGACTTGGACTGCCAGCTTCTACAAGAGGAGCCGGAAGCGGTTATGTATCTCCCAGCGTTGTAAATGCTGCCCTTGATTGTCTGACAACCGGTACCGGCGGCGGTTCCTACAAGCCACCAAGGACATATCCGACACTTCGCGGTGCAATGACCTGGTCTATTAATTGGGATGCCAGTAACAACTATGAATTTGCAAATTCGGTTAGTGCGAAATTAAAGACTCTTCCGTAACTGATAAAGTGATGCCTGGAATATGACAAGAGAAATCTGATCATCAATTTAAGCGTATATTAGATAGAGCATAATAGCAAAGCTATACCCATTTCTGTCAATGTCAGAGAGGGGCATGGGCTTTGCTATTGTTCTCCCACAAAGTGGAATCCAGTCCGGCACAAGCAGTTTTCAGACACGCCCTGGTTCTATCAGCCTATTATCATAGGTATATAGTCTGTGATTTGTAATATTAATCTCATGAAATGTCGAAATAGAATAAATAAGCCTAATTAGGAGTAATTATCATAGTAGGAACAGTTAATGACTTAGATTAACTAACCGTGAAACTTTGGGATGCGGCAGGCTAAAAGGAGATTATGTGCTATTATGGATGTTAAGTATATAAACACTATTTTAGAGACTTTCAATGTTACTTTGGAACAATTCGGTGTAAATAATATCAAAAGGTGTAATATTCAAAAGAAAGATAAAATGCATGTAAATTTGGAGGTATCCACAATTGTATGCTTTCAAGGGGCAGTACAAGGAGACATCGCACTATCAATGCCGCTCGACACTGCAAAAAAATTAGCGTCAATCATGATGATGGGTATGAGCATTACTACCATCGATGATATGGCTAAAAGTGCAATTGGGGAATTATCCAGTATGATAGCAGGAGCTTCGGCAACAAAACTGTCTTCCTTCGGGTTGGCAACAAAGATTAATCCTCCCAAGGTTATTTTAGAAAATGCTGAAATTAACGGCTTTGAGACGATTGCTATTGATTTTGAGACTGATATTGGGAAAATAGAACTTGATATTGGATTGAATATATAAGATCAGTTTATATCATTACTGAAAAATGGTAAAGCATACCTTATGAAAATTGATACTGGTATGAGATTTAACATGGAGGAATGTATTTATCTGATAAATTATAGGGAACCAGATAGATTCATGCATATTTAATCATTTATCGGTATGGTAATATGAACATGTAGTAATAATATCAAAGCGGATGATATTACCAATTAGCAGTAGATATGGGGATTTATTTATCCAATTATTAATTAATATAAGGTACCTTAAAAAAATCTTGACAACAATGAAATACAGGTTTATACTCCTAATTATAAGGTACCTTATAAAAAGAAAGGATATGACTGTATGAAGGAAAATCTCTCTGATACACTGCTGCAACAAATACGAAGTTGCACGAATCTGGTTCACAGGCTGATTCACAGCGAGCACCATTTCAAAAATTCCGATGCTCAAAATAACATTGGTCGTGCACAAGGAATTGTGCTGAAGATCTTAGCAGAAAAGGATGGTATGACACAAACCGAAATTACAGAAAAGTTGGATATCCGTCCTTCTTCTCTTGGAGAACTTGTTATGAAACTTGAAAAAAATGGTTACGTCGAACGTCGTCAAAATGAAAATGATAAGCGGGTCATTAATGTATTCTTAACGGAAAAAGGTCGAGAGTTCGAAAAAGAGTTAATCAATCCAAGACAGAAGGCAGCTGAAACCTGGTGTGCGGGTCTGTCTGACGAAGATAAAACACAGCTTTCTGAGCTTTTGAATAAGCTTATTCTTTCCATGGAAGATGTTCTCACGAAAAATGGAGAGGAATTATCAGAAAGAGAGGCGCCATTTGGGTTTGGCTTCAATGAAATGGATTCGGAAGGATTCTCTCATCATGGACATAAGGGAAGGCAGCATGGAGGCTGGAGGGGAGAAGGGAGAAAGAGCTTCAGGCTCTAGGTTCTTTCTATGTATAAGATAGACTAACCTTATTTTACTATTTCACCAATAGCTTATCTTATCTGAGCATTGCTTGTACCAATTAAGATACGAACTATATTTTAGTTGGTACATTATTTAAGTCAAATAGGTAGAAATCTACCTTTTAATTTTATCAAATTAGGAGAAGTATATGAAAAATTCAAATTCAATCTCATTAAAAACATCTGATCCATCACGTCTGACACCTCGTTTAAGAATGATTCTAATGGTTGTTATAATTGCAGATGTTCTTGATCTGATGGATTCAACCATAACTAATATAGCGGCTCCCTCCATTGTGCAAAGTATTGGTGGAGGGGAACTACTGATTAAATGGCTTACAGCTGCTTATGCATTGGCTATGGGAGTGTTACTGGTTATTGGAGGACGTTTGGGCGACCGGTATGGAAAGAGGCGATTATATTTAATTGGAATTATCGGATTTACACTGGCATCGGCTTTTTGCGGATTTTCTGCCAGTCCTACTATGATTATCATAGGACGTTTGATACAGGGGGGCTTTGGCGCATTGCTGATTCCACAGGGGATGAGCATCCTGATGTCGACATTTTCACGTGAGCAGTTTCCTCGTGCTGTCAGTGTTTTTGGACCAATTATGAGCATATCCACTGTTTTTGGGCCTATTCTGGCTGGATTTATCATTCAGGCAAATATCGGAGGTCTTGGCTGGAGACCTATGTTTCTTATTAACATAATCCTTGGTCTTATAGGGTTAGTTGCTGCAATTAAGTTATTACCCCCTGATCAGCCTAACTCAGAAGAAAAGTTGGATGGCATAGGGACTCTTTTGCTTGGTATTTCTATGTTGGGATTAATTTATGGATTGAATGAAGGTCCAGTAGCAGGTTGGACGCTAGTACCTGTTATCAGCCTGATTACAGGAGTTCTGTTTCTAGGTGCATTTGCATTTAGACAAATACATGCTTCTAACCCGCTTATTAAGCCGGAATTATTCAAGAATAGAGGATTTACCTCTGGTATGCTGTTAGGTCTTGCATTTTTTGCGGCGGTAAGCGGCCTGTCATATGTAATATCTCTGTTTTTCCAAATGGTACTGCATTTGTCTGCTTATGCAGCTGCATTGGGACTTTGCCCAATGGCAATTGGTATTGTCATTTCTTCAACTGTATGCCGGCCTCTTTTAAATAAAATGGGGCGTAAAATTGTCGTGATTGGACTTGGAATAACTCTCCTTGGAGCTTTTGTACTCTGGATCACCCTCTTTTTAAAAGGAGACGCGGCGACAGCCTTAATGATGGCTCCGGCTATTATGATTATTGGTGCAGGTATGGGGGCTTGTTTCAGCAGTATTTACGATGTAGCGCTCGGTGATCTTGCGCAGGATGAAGCCGGCAGTGCAAGTGGTTCTTTGAGTGCAATTCAGCAATTGGCTTCAGCAATAGGCTCTGCCGTTGTTGTAACACTTTTCTTTCATCTTCAGAGTACAGTTGGTGATAGCAGGGCTATGGAATACTGCGTTTTAATTGTCGCAGCCATAGTAGTAATCGGTCTTTGCCTTGTATGGCTTATGCCCAAATCAATTTCTTTAGAGGAATAAGTGGAAGAGTTGACGGTAGACACTATATTGCTTTTGCGATACAATAAGTAGAGATGAACTTAGTTAAAAGGTGGTAAACCATGGACAATAATGCACGTATCCCGAATCATGATTTCTATATAAAGAATATTGCTCACGCTCTACGATACCAAATTGATCAAAAACTCACCTATTATCATGTCACGGAACCTCAAGTTCGCCTCTTGGGACATATACAAGGAGGACAAAATACAGGTCATGAAATCAGCCGAAAGTATTTAAGTGAAGCAATGCAGATTTCGGGGCCTTCTGTCACCAGTTTGTTGAATGGTCTGGAAAAGAATGGTTTTATTATCAGGAGTTCAGGAATCAAGGATGGAAGAACTATGCACCTCGTCCTTACTGAAAAGGCCACTGATGTGATGAATGATACAATAGAAATGTTGTATGAGATTTCAGAAGCCTTGCTGACTGGTTTTTCAGAAGGTGAGAAATCCCTCTTTCTAGGATTTTTGAAAAGAGTTTATGAAAACGTCGGCCAGGGTTCACATATATAAAGGTTAATATTTTGCTCCTTTAGGAAAGAAGGAATTGATTATATGGATCATAAACTGAATTATTAAAGAGAATATTATAAAGAAATAAACACATCTTTTAGTTTCTTCAGTAATGGAATGGGCTCATATATAGCCATTGACACAGCCAACTGTGAACAAAATAATGCTGCATTTTGGTCAGCAAAAACCCAACCTAAATATAATATTAACTTCTGGAGTTATGTTGATGAATGGATTGTTATTGGGTTTCAGGCATAGGACACAAGTAATATAGAGAATAGAAGAAGCTGGCTCTTTCATTAAGCCAGCTTCTTTAATAGAAGATATAAAATTCATCAGTTTGGAAGCTGTCCTGACCTTATACTTAAATCAAATGATATTCTTTCAATAACTTTTCAATATCAGTACCCGCAATCTTCTTAAGTGCTTCCCCAAGGGTTGCCTTAACAGTAGGATCAAGATTGATATCTGTAAGTTTTTTACCATCGCTTAAGGTGGAGGTTGCATTCAGCAGGTCACGAATATCGTAAGTGCTGCTCCAAACTTCTGGTACACCACGATCGATATTTAAAAGTGTATAGACACTTTCCATAGCCGTACGAACAGAGTATTCTATCGTAAAGATTGTATCGCGTGTTGTTTCAGCAAATTGACCGAGGAAAGCAAAATTAACGCTGCCAGCCGGAATAACAGCAGGGCGGTCACCGGCCTCCCGGGGCATGAAGAAGGCAGTTATATAAGGCATCATACAGGGCACGGTGTTAGCACTGTTCTCTGCCATATCTTCGATTTGATTTTCCGGAACACCGAGGTGGTACAGCCACTCCATACAGATCTCCTTACCGGTGCAATCACGCATAGGCTTTTTGATATAGTTGCCGGGTTTATCGGTAAATAAACCATAAATCCAGCCAACCAACTGATCCTTGGGCTGATTACGGAAATGAGGCTGACGGTTAAAGGTCCAGCTGAGCAGCCAGTTGGAGTCCTTAACGGTTACGATACCGCCAGTAACGACTTTACCGCTGAAGGGATCACGTTTGCAGATGTTCTGAATATAAGGAGGAATGCGGTTGTCTAAGGTCGTCACAGTTGCAGACATCCAATTACTTTGCTCTGCATCATAACAGAATTTATCCGGGTGTCCGAAAGACGGATCCTGAGCCGCTATTTTACGCCACATATCCCAGCCGCCGCCTTGTTTGAGCTCTTGATTGAAAGCAGCGGGAGTGTTTTGATTACCGATAGAGGAATTCTCAACACAGCCACCGTTGGTGATAAACACCAGGTCATCTTCGGTCAGATCGATATGATCCTTCTGATTATCCCGGATAATATCAATACGGGTAGCAACTTTCTTATCAGTTTTTGTGTCAAATTGTATGTTCTCCACCTTTGTGCCGTAATGGAACTGTACGTTGTGGGCATCTAAATACCTGACTAATGGCAGGATCATGGATTCGTACTGGTTCAGCTTTGTAAAACGTACCGCAGTGAAATCAGGCATACCGCCAATATGATGAACGAAACGTTTAATATATAACTTCATTTCCAGAGCACTATGCCAGTTTTCAAAAGCGAACATCGTACGCCAGTACAACCAGAAATTCGAATTCAGAACCTCTTCGCTGAATACTTCTGAAATGCGTCTGTTATACAGAGCTTCATCTGGGGTAAAAAACAGCCTCGTGATTTCCTGTGTGCCTTTGTCGGATAAACCAAATTTACCGTCAGTATGAGCATCCTCGCCGCGGTTCACTGTTGCGCGCATGAGAGAACTGTTTGGGTCATGCTTGTTGAGCCAATAGAACTCATCCAGTACACTGGCACCCTCTACTTCCAAGGAAGGAATGGAATGGAATAAGTCCCACAGGCACTCATAGCGATTATCCACCTCACGGCCACCACGGATTACAAATCCGGTATTGTCATATTCGTATCCATCACAGGCACCACCTGCGAGAGAATCCTTCTCTAAGATATGGATTCGTTTGCCTTCCATCTGTCCGTCACGAACAAGAAAAGCTGCAGCAGCAAGTGAAGCGAGACCTGATCCGATTAAATAAGCAGATTTAGATTCTACACCTTTGGGTTTTTCCGGTCGGGCAAGTGATTCATAATTTCCTTTAGAATAATACATAGTGATTACCTCCAGTTTTATGATTTCTTTCACTCACTATTGTACTATTTGCTGAAATTACTACAATAATCAATTATTTGACTTTGATAAGATTTACATCATGTGGACAATACTGTATATTTTTTAATCATTTTTAGGGATTTGATTAGTTTTCTTATTTTGATACTTTTCTAAAGCTCTTGAAACCTCTCCATGGATCAAAGTGCTGAGCTGATCTATAATCAACTGCGGATTTTCCTTCATATCCTTTTTGATCCAGTCCATAAGCAGGCCCACAAAGGCAAAATTATAGAAATTTGCAATGAACTTTTTGTCTGCTTCCGAGACTTTCATACCGGCCGCTTTTTCTTCTATTACTCCAATCAGCAAATCGTAAGTTATTGCATAGAAGTAGTCTTCAATTTTCTCTCTGCTGATAGAATGATAAACATTCGAAATAAATGGTTTATTCTCAAGAACCATTTGAAAGGTTTGCAAAAATCCCTGCTGCCAGGTCTCATATGTTTTTTTACCATTAATTGCCCTTGCCGTTTCTTCTATGCAAATCCACTCTATTAAATCATAAATGTCCTTGAAATGATAATAAAAAGTCATTCGATTAATTCCACAATCATTTGCAATGTCGGAAATAGTGATTTTGTTAAGTGGTTTTTGCAGCAGTAGTTTTTTTAGGGAGTCTTCTAAGGCTCTCTTTGTTATCTGTGACATTCAAAGAAACCTCCTTGGTAGTGTCTGACTTATATGAAATAAATAGTTTTCGTGTAATTATCCTAATAGTTATCATACCATAAATTGCTAAAATCTACCATCAGAATTATAAATCTGAGATTTATTCATTAATTGTCTGGAAAAGCTTGGGGGGAAATATACAGTTAAGTTAATGGAAAAAATACTATAAAAATGACAGAGAGGGTGGAGTGCTATATTGCCTCCAACCTCTCTGCCTTACTATCAATAAACCTTATTATCCAGCTTATCATAGACTGAAACAATGATTGTACGGATGGTTCCGGTATCTTTACTAATCTTTAAGGAAATACTTACATGATGCTGCCGATATAAGAAAAAATCAGCATCAGTTTCGGAGGTTTGTTCAGGGTCTGTGAACCCCTTTTCCTCCAAAAGCGGTGTTACATCATTTAAGGTTTGCCCAATGGTTATACCATAAACATGATATGGTATTGCTGTTAGACTGATTTTTGCAAGCCGGTAGTCATTGCTATCATAGGGATAACTAAAATAAATCCCTTCAACACCATCCTTCGCTGCTTCCGCAAAATCAGGGAGGATATCAGAAGCTCCTTCAGATTGCTCTTTTCCTGTTTTGCTTGGGAAAGCCAGAAGCTCTAATCCGCCGAAATCGCTGTTTTGATTGATGTCTTTAACCAGTTCCAGGGTTTCGTTGTATTCTTTCAATTCTTTTTCTCTGTTTTTGGTTTTATTGTTCTCAGCAATCATATTGGTTCCTACCAAACAAGCTATAATAACGACTACAGCCAGTATTACAATAAAAAAAGGTTTCATTAGATATTCTCCTTGGCGTATGCCTTATTAGGGGGAATGAGCCTTAAACAGTATGGCTTTTTTGCAAGATAATAAAAATAGTAATACCGTTTTAGCAGAGGCTGGTTTATGCCGTTTTTTATGAAATAGTTCTGGTTCATACAACTTAACGATATATTAACTTTCTGTATATCAAAATAATAGTACATTTTGGTTATTTTCTCAACAAACAATATGAAAATAATGTAATATTATTTATTATGCTATATATGAGGGAAAAATCGTTTCAATTATCTGAATAGTGAATTCACCTGAGCCTTACTAGAAGAATTATTAGTCTATAAATAAAAAGGATTTATAAAGTAGATTGAATGGTAATTCCTCTTTTTAAATACAAATATTTCTGTATAAAGGAATAATAAAACAAAAATTATTTGACAAATTGTGGAGATAAAGATAGAATTGTAAGAGGAAAAAATATACAATTGAAAACATTTTAACCTGTTGTAAAAGACATTTATAAAAATATTCAAGAGTAAAGGAGGTGGAATACAAACTCCTGGATGAAATTTATGGACTGATTAATAGAAAATTAGGAGGGTGAGGATTTGAGAAAGTATAGTTTTGTGATTCCTACCTATCAAAATAGAAAGCTGGTTATCAATACCTTAAGGGCGTTGGAGTATATCGAAACTACGGAAGCGATATCCTATGAAGTAATAATTGTCGATGATGGTTCACTGGATGATACCTTTCAAGCCGTAGTTTCTGAACGCAGGAAATATCCTTTTATTTATACATATTTGCCAAGAAATGAGGATTCTTCCAGAGCAAGGGCAAGAAACTATGGGCTTAAAAATGTAACGGGTGATATTGTAGTTTTTATAGACGGAGATATTTTGGTCAGACCTGATTATTTGATAAAGCTGGATCGATTTTTTGCACAAAGCTGCGATATGGCGGTAGTTGGAATGCGGTTGCTGCTCAATCAAACAATCAATGAACAAATAGTATTGAATAAATCTATATTTGATAAAAATCTTTTAAGGTCCTATCAAACAGGAGTGGATTTCAGACATCAGATATTTGAGACCCTTTCCTACAATGCTGACAGTATGAGGGTGCCCTTTCTATTTGCATTAACCTGCAATCTGGCGGTACCTAAGAAATGGATTGATTTAACAGAAGGTTTTGATGAAGAACTGAAAAAATGGGGGATTGAAGATATTGAGTTTGTTTACCGTATGTGGCAGAAAGGAATGAAGATTGCTATCAATACCAAGGGGACAGTTATTCATCAGTTTCATGGCTCTAAAGAAGAAGATACCGTAGAAAAAGATAAAATTGAGGAGGTAGACTATAATACTTCCGTATTCATAAAAAAATATCCAGGTTTTTTTGGTTTATCAGACCAGGAAATTTATGAATTATTCCATAGCATCGCTCATAATTATAAGAAGCTGGAAGTGGATCATACCTTAAAATCAATAGAGATATGTTATGATGATATAAAAAAGAAGGAAGAGATAAAAGCAGCAATCTGTCAATATGCCAAGGAGGAAGCAATTAAGCTGACGGTATTTGACTATATTGAGGATTCGGATTTGGACATCTTTATTCAATTAATGACAGATGTAAAAGCCAAAATACTCTATTTTCCGAAAACAATTGATTTCTATGGCTAAAGACCGCATAATTTGATGACTGTATGACTGTATGACTGTATGACTGTATGACTGTATGACTGTATGACTGTATGACTGTATGACTGTATGACTGGCAGAACAGGAAGCGGAAGCTTTATACGGAGGAGTTTTTAAACATTGATTTGAGGCCCTTTCCTGGATGAAGATTCTGTATTCATAATCTGGATACGGACAACCAGGTGAAAGTGCCTCATTTTAGTTATTCCGTCTTATTTCGTGAATTTTATATTATCCAAAGAAATATTGTCGGAGCTTGCTCCTATAAATAATATCATATTTCTTACGATACTATCATTTGAATCAGCAGCTATTGTTTTGAAGTTCGGGCTATCATCAACAGAAATGGTTATGGTTGCTTTATAGGTACCGTCTGGCTGCGCTGTAAAATTATACGTACTGATATGCACTGCTCTCGCCGGATTTGCCCATCCGTGGGTGTTGCTTTGCGGAATTGCAGCTATTGATACATTGGTGGGAGAGGGTGAGATAACGTCCATAGTAAGTTTGGTCAACCCGAATATATTAATAGACTGCCCCCAGACATCGGCTGAAAGGCGTGCATTGGCCCAAAAGTTGCCTTCTGATAAATCATTGCTGCCATAGGTGTTAAGTCCGCGAAGCTCTAAGGCATTATTCACATTTTGTACCAGAATGGAAGTAATGGGGCTGTCCCCATTAATACCAAAGCCTTGTGTGGTACCATCGTTGAAATCCCAAAAACCGGAAGAAAAATCCAAGGGTGGCTGTGGTTTAATTGGTTTAGGATCTTCCGGTGTGGCGTAATAGCTCCCATTAATCCGGGCACGTACATATTGACCTGAAGTAGTCAATTCACTTTCTGACCATACTTTATCAGAACCAGGATCATAGCTGGTGGTACTTTTTAATGCTGAGGCTACTTCATCTTTGTTGCAGAGTGAGAAATTACACCAGCTTATGTTGTTTGCATTCAGGAAATCTAACCAGGCGTCAGCTTTTGCCAGATAAGGTCCGGTAGTACCGGTGGCAAGACTGGTTCCCCATTCAGTAGCAAAAACCCCAACACCATGGTTCAGTGCGTATCTTACGTTACTCATGGCATTGTTTCTATCGGTATCCACATTTGATACCGGATTGGTGCCGCTATAGAAATGAACAGAATACATCGTGTTTTTATCGGCAATTGGATTATCAGCCGCTAAATCTGGTCTTTGGCTCCAGAAAGGAGAACCAACGATGATAAGATTTTCATTGCCCTTCTTTCTTAACAGTTGAACGATAGGGGAAGCATAAGCTTTTACCTGAGACCATCCGGCTGCATCATTTGAGATACCTCCATTTTCACCATTAGGTTCATTGCATAATTCATAGATGATGTTTTTGTTATTGGGATATAAATCAGAGATTTCATTGAAAAAGCTTTGTGCTCCAGAATAGATACTGGCAGTTGGATTTCCAGGATTAATCATATGCCAGTCTACGATCACGTACAGGTCATTTGCAATCGCATAGTCTATCCCGTTTATAACTTTCTGTTTGACTGACGGATTGGTAGCATACCCATCTTCACCTATATACATAGCAAGACGTATTACATTTGCTCCCCAGTCATTGGCAAGAGCAGAAAATCCATTATTATTAACAACCTCCGGAAACCATTGTAACCCATGGGTACTCATGCCCCTTAACTGAATTGGATTTCCGTCTGCGCTGCAAAGTGTCTTTATTCCGTTTTTATCAAGTACCTGTAATTTACCTCCCTCAGAAGGTTTTTTCACATCAGAATTACCAATAAGATGAGAATAATCTGAGGAGGCAGCTGTAACATTAGCTTTTGGTAAAATTGAGATTACCATAACGATAATTACAGCAATAGAAATCAGCGTTCTTTTAGCATTTTTAAACATTATATTCTCCTTTTCTGTGCATTAATCAATAGTTTATGTGGAGTCGACTTCCATTTATTTCTAATACGCCATAATATTACAGCTAAAAAATTTTGATGTAAAGTAAAAATTTGCTTACAAAAATGTGAATTATTTAACAAAAATGCCATAGCTTTTATAAAAAACAGAGTGTAGCTTTAAAAAATAGAAAAAAATTTACAAAATAAGAACTTATTTTCTACGTGTGACTATTCTGATAATAACTCGGTAAACCTCTAAAAGGCCTGAATTTGATAAGGAAATTAAAATTTATATATATAAAACCTGACCATAGATTGTTGTTAATCATTTGTCATAATAAAATAGAATTATATATGAGATGCAGTTGGAAATAGGTGGTTAATTTTACAGGGTTGGTGTTTGAAAGAATATGTAAAATATTTCTATAAAATAATTTTGAAATATAGTATAATATAGAATCATAAATTTACTTCATATGGAAGAAATGAAAAATATAGACAATGTTGATTATTTATAGGAAGAAAGGAGTCTCAAAAATAAAAAGGAAATGGGAAAGTACCAAAGTGAAGAAGCAAAGTTAAGATATAAAGTGAAGATGTAAAGCGAAAAAGCAAAGATGCAAGTGAAGATGTAAAACGACGAAGCAAAGCGAAGATACAAACAAAGATTGAAACGAACATTTCAATTATTATAGTAAGCTTTCGCATCATTAGACGATAAAAAGTAGACAATAGGAAGGATAAAGAATGGGACATATAACCAGTAAAGATGCTTATAAGAACCTGGAAGAAAGAATTAATTGGTTTACACAGGGGGCCCCGCCAACGGATAGCCTGTATAAAATTCTGCAGGTTCTTTATACGGAAAAAGAAGCCAAGTGGGTCGCACGTTTGCCAGTTCGTCCTTTTACAGCAAAAAAAGCGGCAAAAATATGGAATACCAGCGAAGGAAAAGCAGAAGCTTTTTTAGAGCATCTTTGTGAGAAGGCTTTACTGGTGGATTCATTTTACAGAGGTGTACGGCAATTTGTGATGCCTCCGCCAATGGCAGGGTTTATAGAGTTTGCATTAATGCGTACAAGAGGTGATATTGATCAGAAGTATTTAAGTGAGTTGTATTATCAATATATGAATGTGGAAGAGGACTTCGTTAAGGATTTATTCTATGCTACAGAGACCCATCTTGGAAGAGTTTATGTGCAGGAGCCGATATTGACAAATGAAAATACAATTCATATTCTGGATTATGAAAGGGCAAGTCATATTATTGAGGATGCTACACATATAGGCCTAGGAACCTGTTATTGCAGACATAAGATGCTGCATGCGGGCCACCCCTGTGAGATAGATGCTCCTTTGGACGTTTGTCTCACCTTTGGAAATGTAGCCCGTTCTCTTGCAGAAAATGGACATCATGCAAGATTAATTGACAGAAAAGAGGCAATGGAGGTATTGGAACGTTCTTATGAAGCTAATCTTGTCCAGATTGGAGAAAATGTTCGTGAAGCTCCTGCTTTTATTTGCAATTGCTGTGGCTGCTGTTGTGAAGCCTTACAGGCAGCAAGAAAGTTCAGCCCAATGCAGCCGGTGGCAACTACGAATTATGTGCCTAAGATTTCCCATGAATGTGTAGGCTGTGGCAAATGCGAAAAGGTATGTCCGGTATTAGCAATTTCCATGTCTAACAACAAAGAGGTTAAGAAGGTTGCAGAGGTTGATAAGGAAGTTTGCCTTGGCTGCGGTGTCTGTGTACGGAGCTGTCCGAAAAAAGCCATAGAATTAGTACAAAGGGAGGTACGTGTTATTACACCGGTGAATAGTACCCATCGGTTCGTGTTGCAGGCAATTGAGAAAGGAACCCTTCAGAATCTCATCTTTGATAACCAGGCATTTGCGAATCATCGTGCTATGGCAGCTGTATTTGGAGTTATTTTCAAATTACCGCCTTTAAAGCAAATGATGGCTAGTAAGCAGTTTAAATCCATCTACCTTGATAAATTACTGTCGAAGAAAATAGATAAAAAGTCTTAAGACAAAAAACGTAAGAATATTAAAATAATTCATTAATTGAAACATGAAAAAGTGTAAAAGATTGAGGACGTGAAAGAAACTATTTCACGTCCTTATTTGTATGCAAAACAATTGGAGGGTTTCAGAATTTATGCTGTGAAACTTATCTTATTGGCAGAAGCATACGGTTACGGTATAAAAGTTGAATGCAAAGGGAATTCCCAATGACTGGATGTCCTCTTTGAAAGTTCCCAAAGACTTATCACTTTTAAACCTTATGAAGATATGCATTTTATTGAAAACCCAGCAAGGCCTTATCCATTTTAGAATTTATAGAGACATGTATTTAATTGAAATCCTAGAAAAGCCTTATCCAATAAAAAATACATAGAGATTTAATTGATAAATCAACTAATTTTTGTTCGTCCATATTTTTTATAGATTTTCAGATTGCCACCTGTAGTTATTTGATTTATAATTGAATCCGTTGCGTAAATCAGATACGGATAAAAGAGGTAGAAAATGAACAAAAAGTGGTTTCAACTGGATAAAAGAGCGGACAAAGAGATAATTTCACTTGCCTGGCCTTCTATTACCGAACAGATACTTGAGATGATGGTAGGTATGGTTTCTACTATTTTTATGGGGAAGATAGGTATCTTTGCAGTTGCAGCTGTAGGAATGGTAAATATGCTGATGGGATTCCTGCAAACAGTTTTTTCTGGATTGTCAATTGGTACAACGGTTATTATTGCAAGAGTAACCGGTGAAGGTAAAAATAATGAGGCCAAAAACGCATTAATACAGTCAGGATATATGGCAGTCATTGTAGGCGTGCTTCTGGCAGTGCTGGGAAGAGTATTTTCCCTTCCTTTATTGAGCCTGTTCTTTGGAAAAGCCGAGCCAGAGGTTTTTGCAGCAGGAATCAGTTATTTTAATATTGTACTGATAAATCTGCCTTTTCTTGTGTTGGATATCATTGTATCCGGAGCAATGAGAGGGGCAGGCGATACAAAGACTCCCATGATAATCACTGCCGGAGTAAATGTCTTAAATATCATATTAAATACGGTCTTAATATTTGGTGTACCTTTTCTGCATATACCTGCATATGGTATCGTAGGTTCTGCCATAGCAGTAACTGTTTCAAGAATTGTTGGTGTGGTGGTAAGAGTTTTGGTTCTGTATAATTACAAAGGGCTTAAACTGAATCTAAGCCTGAAAGATGACTATACCATCAAGCCTGAAATGATTAAACGAATTATTAAAATAGGTGTTCCTGGTTTCATCGAGCAGGCGGTAATGCAGGGCGGATTTCTTATGCTGCAGATTATTATAGTTCCTTTAGGAACCGTTGCTATGGCAGCCTATCAGATTGGATTAAATATAAATGCACTTGCATTCTTTCCGATATTTGGTTTTGCAATTGCAAATACAACACTTGTAGGACAAAGTCTCGGAGAGAAGAATTATGAGAAAGCAGAAATCTATTCCCGTGAAAGCTTAAAGATTACTATGCTTGTGGGTTTTGTCATTGGTATGTTTATGATTATATTTTCAAAATATCTTGCAGGTATGTATACCAGTGACCCTCTTGTTATGAAAGAATCCATTGCTATTGTTTGTACTTTTGGAGTAATAGAGCCATTGCTTGCTATCTTGAATTTATGTTCAGCAACCTTAAAGGCTGCGGGAGATATCAAGTATGTAATGATTACCTCCTTTGTAGGACTTTGGGCCTTTCGGGTTATCCTGTCCTTCGCACTTATTCATTTATTTGGAATAGGATTAACTGCGGTAATGGTTGGTATATTCTTTGACTTCTGCTCCAGATCGATTATGTATCTGACCAGAGTACATAGTGGCAAGTGGAAATATATAAAAGTCTGACATGTATATAAAAGTACAGAACATCTCATCTCTGGGATTCCCTGCCTGGTGATGGTTTTCGGTGCGGTTTGCTTTGGGTCTGTTCAGAATAGATTTATACTGATAAGGGTATATCTATGGTTAACCGGGATCATACATAAAAGACGGTTGAAGGACTGATTTATATTAAGCTATTTCTGAATGAACATGAAAGGAGGCGGTTGATTGGCGAAGAACGGAAATATGCTTGCGATATTATGGATGCTAAACGCAGGAACGAAAATAACTGCAAAGCAGATAGCGGAGAAATTAGAGATAAATATACGAACGGTATATCGTTATATTGATTCCCTTTGTGAAAGCGGAGTACCTATTATATCAGATTCAGGGCAGAATGGCGGATACACTTTACTGAATAATTTTATTCAGTCACCGTTAGTTTTCGATCTTGAAGAACAAAAGGCATTGCTTCATGCGGCTGTTTTTGCAAAGGAAGCGGGATACCCTTTCAGTGAATCCTTAAATAAAGCGACACAAAAGTTAAAAAGTTATTCAAATAGAGAACAGGAAAATATGCTAAATCGCCACTTAACCGGTTTTGAGGTCATCAGTCGAGAAATTGGCCCATCTGTCAGGAAGACCCTGAAAGAGTTGGAAGCTGCTATTGCAAATGAATATTCAGTAGAGATTGAATATCGTTCAAACCGAGAAAAGCAACCGGTTATAAGAGTAATTGACCCTTATGGAATGCTTTACTGGAACAATAAATGGTATACGGTTGGTTTCTGCCGGCTTCGAAAGGAAATCAGAAGTTTTCGAGCTGAAAGGATTACCCGAATACAATGTACACAAGAGAGGTTTAAAAGGCCGGACAACTTTTCTGCCAGACAATATTTTCTGCAAAACCTTTTGCAGGATCAGGATAGTAAAGAAGAGCTGTTAACGGTCATTATAGGCGGCCGGCCGGAAGCTCTGGAGGATTTATGTATTCATTGGTTTTTCGGCCATCACCTGAAAGAGCGTAATCCAGACCAAGTGGTTTTTTTACTGGATGAAAGAGCCGTTATGGGATATGTGCCTTTTATCCTTCTGTCTTATGGAAAAGCTGTTCAAGTGATTGAGCCAAAGAGTTTAAAGGAAAAGCTTGTTTCTGTTGCATCGGAATTAATAGAACATTATCAAATATAATAACTTCACTGACAGTGGTTGTCAGTGAAGTTGTTTTATTATTAGGATAAACATCGTCCTGTTTCATGGAGGTCCATTACACCAGAAAAAAGAGTATGTATGGATTTCTTCGTGGAGGTAGCGTAGGTTTAATAAATTATTAAAAGGAGAGATTTAGAGTTATGCATCATAACATAGTGTATCTTTATATATTCGATACAATGGCAGATTGGGAAGTTGGTTATATAACAGCAGAATTGAATTCTGGAAGATTTTTTAAGAAAGATTTAGCACCGGTAAAAATTATTACAGTCGGAATGAATAAGTCTCCTGTCGTTACAATGGGAGGCCTGAAGATATTACCGGACATTGAAGTGGATGCTTTTGAGATTGATAAGGCGGATGCTCTGATTTTACCTGGCGGAGATACCTGGACAGAATCAGTTCATTTACCTATTTTGAAAACGGCAGAGAAATGTGTAGAGAAGGGGATTGTTGTTGCTGGAATTTGTGGTGCAACAATAGGTCTTGCCCGGAAAGGTTTGCTAGATACTAAAAATCATACCAGCAATGAC
The DNA here is from genome assembly GCF_033100115.1 of Anaerocolumna sp. AGMB13020. Taxonomy (NCBI): domain Bacteria; kingdom Bacillati; phylum Bacillota; class Clostridia; order Lachnospirales; family Lachnospiraceae; genus Anaerocolumna; species Anaerocolumna sp. AGMB13020. The sequence goes on from NZ_CP136910.1 coordinate 4,599,994, forward strand.
CTGGGTTACCTTAAAGCTATCTGCCCGAATTATAAGGGAGAACAGTATTATAACCAGGAAACTGCCGTAGCCGATGGAAAGCTGATAACCGCTTCCGGGATAGCACCGTTGGAATTTTCCTTTCAGGTGTTGAAAGCCTTAGAAGTGTTCTCTGCTGAAACTCTGGGTGCCTGGTATAGGCTATATAAAACAAAGGAAGAGAAGTATTATTTAAAGCTGATGGATTCTATCTGTTAATAAGGAAAAGAAAAGTCTCATATAAATGTTATCAATGCAGAGCAGTTAAGAAGGCTCACACAGATATTTAAAGGTTAGGTTATGTAAATCAAATAAATGTGATAAACGGGTTGGAGAGATACCTTTCCAGCTCGTTTTTACGTAACACCGATATAGCAGCAGTTGATGCTTGACATAGGATTTGATATAATATTGTATTAAAGTTAAAATTTGCTATTTGTAATGCCAGTTGATGATTATTGGGAGGTTTTTCTGTTGACGAAGCCATACAAGATTGCATCAGGAATCTGAAGAAAAAGGATGTATAAGCTTTGTCAGATAATTTAAATATTTGACAATGGTACTATATGAAACTATACTACGTGGTATGGAGGTGGATTATATTAAAACGTACGGAGGATTTTTGATATCCCAAATCAAGCAGCTTCAGGGAAGAGTATTTGAGAAAATGCTGAAAGAAAGTGGCATAGATGCATTTAACGGTGCTCAGGGAAGGATATTATATGTGTTGTGGGAGCACGAAAAGCTTACGATAAGCGAAATCGGGCATCTTACATCACTGGCCAAAACGACTCTCACCAGTATGCTGGATAGAATGGAAGAAAGTGGGCTGGTAGTCAGAGCCGCTGATCCCAAAAACCGTAGGCAGATCTACGTATCCATTACAGAGAAAGCAAGGCATTATAAAGAGGAATATGATAAGGTAACGGATCGGATGAATGAGTTATTCTATAAAGGGTTTTCAGAAAAAGAGGTAACTGAATTTGAAAATATGCTGCGAAGAATTATAAGCAATATAGAGTAGGGCTCTCATTAAATTTGATTAATCACCTTGGGTAGGATAAGATTCTGCCATCGGAAGGAGGAATAGTACAGTACTTAAAATGTATTTCAGATTGTAAATAGGGATAAAAAAATGCGTATAATACGAATGGGTAGTAGGGATGTTTATCACAATCACAAGGGGAAACATGGATAAAAAAATATTTTTAGATACCAAGCTGCAAATGCCTTCTGTCAGACAGAATCATATTTGCAGAGATATTCTAAATAACAGGTTAGGCGAGGGACTGGAGAAAGGACATAGAGTTTTTCTGGTTTCCGCACCAGCGGGATACGGTAAAACAACATTAGTTTCAGGGTGGCTGGACCGGTTGAACTGTAAGTATACCTGGCTGTCTTTGGATGAATATGATAATGAGCCTTCAAAGTTTATTTGTTATCTGCTTGAGGCGGTCAGAAAGATAAGTAAAGGCTTTGGTTCAACCATTGAAAATCTTATGCTGACTGTAAACCTGCCTGCTGTTAAGACAGTAAGCTTATATATGGCACGGGAGCTGGAACAGCTTCAGGAGTCTATCATACTGGTTTTGGATAACTATCATATAATTCATAATAACTATATCAATGAACTGATGCAAAAACTAATAAATGGGGTAACCATGCGATTAGTAATAATTACGCGCAAGGAACCGGAGCTTGCTTTTTCAAAATGCAGAGTTGAAGATAAGATAACAGAGCTGAATGCAAGGGATTTGAAATTTACAAAAGTAGAAATTGAGGAATTTTTCAGCAGATATTTTAAACTGAACTTAAAGGAGCAATCCCTGGAAACGATTGAAAAGCAGACAGAGGGCTGGGCTGCCGGAATGCAGCTGATTGGGCTTTCCTTAACAAATATGGAAGGTAACCGGGAAGATGCTTTCATGAAAGCGTTTAGTGGCAATAATCGTTTCATAACAGAGTACCTGATGGATGAGGTTCTGAAGAATCAAGAGGAGGAGCTGCGTGATTTTCTGAATAAGACCTGTATACTAAAGGAATTTAATGAGGAGCTATGTGAGGCCGTAACAGGAAGGAAAGACAGCAGAAGTATCATACAGAAGCTGGAAAAGGAAAATCTCTTTATCATATCACTGGATGATACGAAGACCTGGTATAGATACCATCCTCTTTTTTCAGAGTTTCTAAGGAGCAACCAGGAGGAGACTGCAATCGCTGAAATTTCCAGAATGGCTGGCCAATGGTGCAGAAAGAATGGATATACAGAAGCTGCTCTTGCCTATGCCTTACAGGCAAAGGACCAGGAAACATCGGTATGTTTGGTGAAAGACAGGGCAATAGAGTTGTTTCAGAAAGGCGAGGTAAAGAACCTTCTTACATTATTGAATTCTGATTTGCTAGTTAAGAAGGAGAAGGATGGCATTCTGGAAATATATAAGGCCTGGTGCATGCTGTTAACAGGGGAAATTGATGAAGCAAGAAAAATAATACATAACCTGAAACATAGGAAAGCTGACATTAATAATCCAATAATTACTGGAATGGTAAAGGCTTCAGCACCGTACCTGTTAAATAATGAAGATAAAGTAAAGGCCTTAATGGAGGCTGAAGAAGCAATCACATATGTAGCGGATAAAAAGGATTATTTCTACTATGTAGCATTAACAGCTTTGGGACATGCATATGCCTTAAACGGTCACACTGGTACTGCGGCAGCTTTGCATGCAAAAGTTCATGAAGGAGCCTGTAAAAAGGGGTACCGTATGCTGGAAGTGACTTCCCTGCACGATGTAGCATTTTATCTTAATTGTATGGGGAAAGGAAGAGAGGCGCTTGCCTTATGTGAAAAGACTCTCGACAGATTTAAGGATCAGGCAGGAAATTACCTGCCAATAGGAAAGATCGTTTATCTTTCACTGGGAATACGGTTATATTACTCCAATAAGCTGGAAGAAGCTCAAAAGTATCTGGAGGAAGGTATTGCAGTTTACCGTGAGTTGGGATATGCCTATTTGGGGGGCGTAGGAGAATGGTATTTCGTTCTGGCTCTTTATCATAACGGAGAGAAAGAAAAGGCTTTTGATATGGTATATCGATTGAAAGCCAATTATAAAAATATTAAAATAGCCAGGATTGCCTTATTTTTTGAAGCACTGGAAATGGAGCTGTTCTATAGGGAAGGGAATTATGAAAAGGTCTTTCGGTGGCTGAAGGAACCAAAAACTACCTTTGACAAAATATCAGGGTTATCGGACATAAATCCTTATTTTACCTATCTAAGAGCTTTGATTTCGCAAAAAGACTTTCTCACAGCACAGAAGGCCCTTCGTGAAAAAGAGGAACACTTAAAAGAAGAAGGCCGGTTTGGAGAGCTAATTACTGTGCTGCTGCTGTCAGCTTTGGTTAATAAGCACCTGGGGTTAGAAGACAGAGCCTTGGATTGCTCTAGAGAAGCTGTAACGCTTGCGGCTCCTGAAGGGTATGAAAGATTATTTCTTGATGAGGGAGGCGAACTTCTGGAGCTGGTATTTAAGGTAAGAGATACAGCGCCGGATTTTATAGACAAAATATGCAGCAGTGGCATAAATAACATGAATTCTCTTACAGACCCTCTTAGGAAAAGAGAACTAGAGATACTAAAACTTATTGCAGAAGGACTGTCTAATGATGAGATTGCAGAGATACTTTTTATTACGACAGGTACGGTTAAATGGCATATTAATAATATGTTCTCTAAACTAGGAGTCAATAAGCGCACCCAGGCAGTGGTCAAGGCCAGGCGTCTTGAGATAATCAATTAGCTTTTAGAATGAAAAGCCCTACTTTTTACCTAACTTTTGATAGGTTGAATGTGAGGCTTTTTTCTTTATAATGAGATAGTTAAAAAAATTGTAGAATTATATATTATACAATCGAAATAAAACAAAAGGAGAAACACAAATGAAAAAAAGTTCATATTCATCAAGATGTTTCCTCATCCTGATGATGATTACATTGGTTTTATCTATGATGGCTTGTAAGAAAACGGTATTTCCGGCAGCTGATGATAGTGTTAAGGGATTTTTTACAGCGTTAAGTAAAGCGGATTTAAAAGAGGCAGAGAAATATTGTAAATCTGATACCGGTAATTTTACATTTGCGGATCCGCAGGAAGAAAAGTTAATAACCCTTATTTTTTCAAAATTGAACTATGAAATTGTATCCTCTGAAGAAGATGGAGATACAGCGACTGTTGGGGTAAAGCTGACAAATCTGGATATGCAATTAGTTTTTGAAGATATGTATGGAAAGATCTTTGATGAAGCATATGATGCTGCTCTCTCAGAGGAAGAGATGTCAGATGATGATGTGGAAGAGAAAATGATGGGGTATCTGGAGGAAGGTATGTCTGACCCGGAAGCACCTGTTGTAACAAATGAATTTGAGATTACCTTAAAAAAAGACAATGGTAAGAAAATCTGGGTGATTCAGGATGATGATACTTTTATGAGTAATATAACTGGAAACCTTGATGAAATGCTTAGTGAATAAATTTTACGATTGACAGTTATGATGGTGTTGGAAGAATAAGCCGGGGAATAAAACATTTCGTTCTAAATAATAGGAGTTTAATAGGAGGAAGTATGAGAGTTGCAACAATTATATTAGTTATTATAGGTACATTAGCATCCATAGGATTAGGGGCAAAATGGTTATCAGATTTTGATACATACAGCACAGAAATAGCAGCCGTGGAAGAATATAGTTCAGATCCGGATGTAGCTCAGGCCCTGAAAGAGATGGAAGAGTTAAAGAGTTGTTCATATGCCTTGATTGTTTGTGGTATTGTTTCCTTGATATCAGTATTCTTAATGAGTAAATTAGGAAAAATTACTTCAGTAATATTTCTGGCTTCGGCGATTATTCCCGCAGTTTTGGCACCTATATCTCTCGTAGTTACATTTTTCTTTATCATTGCAGGTATTTTAGCTTTCTTTGTAAAGCCGAAAGTACAAACTGCAAAACCAGCATAAGTTAGCTTAGTTTATCCGGCAATATTTCATTCCTTCCTGGCACATATCATATAGTTAATTAGAGGAGCACTGAATTAAGTTCAGCAGCTCCTCTTTCTTATTACCTGGATAGTCCTGGCAAGAGGGAAGAATGAAGCAGAAGAAGAAGAAGAAGAAGAAGAAGTAAAAGAAAACCCATAATTTCTAAAGAAATAAATTGAATTTAATAAAATTAAATTTAACCATTGACAAATGAAGTATTTGTAACTATAATAGTAACAAATAGAGGAGATGATGATTATGTACTCAACAAAATATGCTGTTGGTATTCATATACTTAGCCTTATTGCTTTAAAACAGGAGGATGGAATAACATCGGATTATATTGCAGGAAGTGTGAATACGAATCCGGCTCTTGTAAGACGACTGATGAGTGATTTGAAGAAGTCGGGTCTCATACAGACAAAAACCAAAGTTGGTGTAACCGGACTCATGAAACCTCCGGAAGAGATTACACTTTTGGAAATTTTTAAAGCAGTAGAAAACCGGCAGGATTTGTTTGCAATACATTCAGATACCAATTCAGACTGTCCGGTAGGCGCAAGAATAGGATGTGTATTAGAGCGTATTAATCATAAAGTACAATCCAGTTTTGAAGAGGAATTGGAAACGATGCATCTATCTGATATTTTAGAGGGCTTAGGCAATATTTGAGTCAGATCATTATCATCTATATAACTTAAACTAATGTTATTAACCTTCCTGAATGGGAAAATAAAATCAAAATGAATTTAATAGGAGGAATTATTATGAGCAAAAAAACAATCGGCATTATTGTAGGAAGTTTGAGAAAAGGATCTTTTAACAGAGCAATTGCAAATTATGTAGCATCAATAATACCTGAAGGATATGAAGCTAAATTCATTGATATAAATGGAATAGATTTATTTAATGAAGACCTGGAAGCAAATCCTCCGGTATCCTGGAGCAATTTAAGAGCAGAGGTCAAGTCCGCTGATGCGTATCTGTTTTTTACACCCGAGTATAACCGTTCTGTACCAGCTGCGTTAAAGAATGTTTTGGATGTTGCCTCCAGACCCTATGGACAAAGCGTTTGGGCTGGTAAACCAGCAGGTATAGTCAGTGTATCAATGGGAGGTATATCAGGTTTTGGAGCAAATCATCACCTTAGACAGACCCTTACATTCCTTGATGTCTATCCTTTACAGCAGCCGGAGGCTTATATTGGAAATGTTACCAGCTTGCTGGATGAAAGCGGTAAGCTTACAAATGAAGGTACAAAAGACTTCTTAAAAACTTACGTGGATGCATTTGTTGCCTGGATTGATAAGTTTTAATACCATCGGAGCAGCCAGTGACAGGCGAGCAGGAACGGAATAGTATGGGAAAAGACCGAAGTGCAGATTTTTTATTCCAATCTGTATTTGCAGGTCTTTTCTGTTTTACATAGAAGTCTGATAATTATTTGACTGACTACGAAAGGAAGAAGCGGCTATTAACAGCATAATGGACAAAATTAAATAAGTAAAATATTTACATATTATCGAAGGTATACTATAATATTCTTAAATTGAAAGAACTGCCATTTTCCGAAACGAGAGGATTTCATGGTCATGATTCGCGCGGCATGATCTGAAATAATAAATGATAAGGAGATAAGATATGTTAAGGAAAGGGAAGTTATTAAGTGTGCTACTGGTTTTCATTCTAGTGGTATCCTGGCTGTCATCTATGACAGTTCCGGCAAAGGCAGCTACCAACTGGTCACTTGTGTGGAGCGATGAGTTTAATGGAAGCAGTCTGAGTACCTCTAATTGGACAGCTGAAATCGGGACGGGCAGCGGAGGCTGGGGAAACAACGAGCTGCAGTATTATACCAACCGTTCACAGAATCTCTCGGTATCTGGTGGTAATCTCATTATAACTGCACAGAAGGAAGCCTATGGCGGTATGAATTATACCTCTGCCAGAATTAAGACCCAGAATCTAAAGAGTTTTACTTATGGTAAAATTGAAGCCAGGATAAAACTGCCTTCTGGGCAGGGTTTATGGCCTGCTTTCTGGATGCTGGGCGATAACATTACCAGTGTTGGCTGGCCGAAATGCGGTGAAATTGACATCATGGAACGTGTAAATAACAATGCTTATGTTAACGGTACAGTTCACTGGGATTCCAATGGACAGGCTGATTATGGACAGGTATCCGGCTCATTGGATTTTTCCCAGTTCCACACTTACTCCATTGAATGGGACTCCAGTTATATCAGATGGTTTGTTGACGGTGTACAATTTAATGAATTCTACATACAGAACAATGCAGGAGGAACAGAAGAATTCCAGAAATCCTTTTTTATCCTTCTGAATCTTGCAGTAGGCGGAAACTGGCCGGGAAGCCCTAACAATCAGACCGCTTTTCCGTCTCAGATGCTGGTTGATTATGTAAGAGTATATAAGGCACAATCCTCACCGACTATTGTAAGCGGAGGAGTCTATACGCTGGCTGCAAAATGCAGCGGTAAGGTACTGGATGTGAAGGACGTTTCCTATGATGACGGAGCCAAAATGCATCAGTGGACCTATAAAGGAGCGGATAACCAAAAGTTTCGCATTGATGATATGGGAGGAGGGTATTATAAACTAACCGCAGTTCACAGCGGTAAGTGTCTGGATGTACCATATGCTTCTACTGCCCAGGGAGTGCAGCTTCAGCAGTGCTATGACAATGGTAACGATGCGCAGCGGTGGAAAATCGTAGATGCAGGCGGAGGATATTATAAACTGATATCGAAAGCCAGTGGATTAGCCATGGACGTGTCCAATTCCTCCACAGCCGATGGAGGCGTGGTACAGCAATGGAATGATAATGGAACGGATGCACAGAAATGGTATTTGACAAAAGTAAATTAAAATAATCCGAAAGCCGTAAAAGAGTTACATAGAATGAATCAAAAACTTCCGTCTAGGTGAAGTGAATGAGAATTCTATCGTAACTCTTTTATATATAAACTTTCTATGACAGTTAATGAAAACGCAGCTTCTCTCTTAACATCTTATCGATGACCTCCAGATAGTTTTCTGGAATATCGATGTTACCGTTAACCAGTAGCATGGAATAACCATGAACCAGGCTCCACATGGTGAGAATATCGACAGTCTGCTCCTTTTTATCTGCCTTAAGCCATTCCAGATAACCCAGAGCGCTTTTTTGAAAAATCTGATAAGGATTCGTTTCATAATCAGGTACCGGTACCAGGTTGAGGTTTTTATGACTTGGATTAATGAAGATGAAACGCATATAATCCGGATTCTCCACCATAAATCGTACATAACACTTTCCCAGTTCTATAATTTGATTTTCTGCTTCCTTTGGATATCTTTGTACAGCTTCTTCCAATGCTTTTTTAAAGCTATTGGATACCTCCAGAATAATGGCAAGAATTAATTCATCTTTATTTTTAAAATGTTTATAAGGCGCTGAGTGGGATACACCGCACATAGCCGCAATTTTTCTTAAGGAAAAGTCCTCATAATTTTCTTCATTTAATAATTGAATACCTTTTATAATCATTTCTTTTTTTAAATCACCATGATGATAATGTTCTTTTTGCAACTTACATACCTCTTACAATCACTATAGTTATTTATCTTCAATAAAATCAAATTTATCAAATTATAACATAAAAAGTTGACAGTGTAAACATTGTGGAGTATGATTGTGTATGTAGACAGCGTAAACATTGAGGAGGGCAAGGAAAATGAAGGTTTTAGTTATATGTGATGCCTTAGATACCAGTCAGCTTGGGAGAAAGGTAAAGGAAGAATTGAAGAAATATCTTGAAAAAGATAAACATAGTGTTGCTACCTTTGAGATACAGACGGAAGATATGCATCATTGTATTGGATGCTTTGGCTGTTGGGTAAAAACTCCGGGGGAATGTGTATTCAAGGATATCAGCAGTGACATTAACAAAGCCTATATCGGAAGTGATATTGCAATATTTGTATCTCCTGTAAGATATGGTTGTTACACGCCTGCTATTCGAAGAACACTGGACCGGATGATACCCAATATCCTGCCGTTTTTTAAGAAGATAAAAGGGGAACAGCATCATGCTCCGCGATATAAGAAATATCCCGGTTATATTGTCTTTGGATACGGAGAGGATATCACCAAAGAAGAGGCAGAGACTTTTCATTCCCTCTGCAAGGCAAATGCATTGAACTTACAGGCTAAGAAAGCAGCTACCTACATCAGCAGAAGTGAATCGGACGTTACAGACAGGTTGATTTCTCTCTGCAACTACCTAAAGGAGTGTGAGCAGTGATGAATAAAGTATGTTTTATTAACGGCAGCCCCAGAGGAAAAAATAGTGCCTCCAAAGGACTGATTGATAAAGTAATGGAAATGCTTGACGTGCAAAAGATTCAAAGCCATGAGCTTAGTGTTGTGGAATGGAACAAAAAGAACGCAAAAGAAGAAGACTTTGAATTAATGAGGACAATGGATGCAATTGTATTTGCCTTCCCGCTCTATGTAGATGCGATTCCTTCCAGTCTGTTGGAATTTATGTATGCATTCCATGAGCATCTCATAAAGCATCCCTGTCCGAAGGATTGTAAGGTACCAAAGGTATATTCCATCATAAACAACGGATTTATCGAAGGAAAGCAAAATATTAATGCACTTCAGATTATGGCTCACTATTCAGCACGAATCGGTTTTATCTGGAGATTCGGCATTGGCATAGGAGCAGGTGAATTCATAAGGGAAACCATGGAAGTGATACCTTTAAGCAGCAAGCTGAAGCAAGGTATCTATAAGGGATTAACGATATTAACAACCGATTTGGAGGGGCAGTCGGAGAAAGAACAGAGCAATATTATGACTAATCCATCCATGCCAAAGTTTATCTTTACTGCCGCTGCCAGCCGACATTGGTTGAAGGAAGCTAAAATCTCCAGGAAAGCTTTGAGCAGGAGAGTATGGTCGGAAGCTTAAAGTGAACTTAAAGTGAAACAGCTGCAGAAAGAACTATACCGAAAACCATACCGAAAACCATACAGAAAACCATACAGAAAGAAAGATTCTTCTAAAAGCAGTAAATAACCCTTCTGATACAGCATGGGGATAAAGGTCCAGTCTGGGTAGGTATACATAAAAGAAGAATTTTATATGAGAGGCTGTTGCATTCTTTTGCGACAGCCTTTTTTTGCAGTAAGATCTGTACATGACTAAACTGTCAGAATATTACACACAAAGGAACTTGACAAAGGAGAAAGTTAATTGTATGATATATATGACTTAAATAATAATTATAGTCATATAGGAGATTGATATGCCAAAAGGATTCAGTGAGCAGGAAAAAAGCAATATAAGAGAGAAGCTTATAAAAAGCTGTGTGAGTAACTGGGAAAAGTATGGATATAAAAAGACCAATGTTGACGATGTATGTTCAGAGGCCGGAATATCAAAAGGAGCATTCTATATCTTCTTTGACTCAAAGGAACTCCTATTTTTAGAAACCTTAAGTATAATACAAAGAAATCTTTATACCTTAGTGGAAGAAATCTTACAGCAGGAACAAAATAAATATGGCGTCGCCAAAGCGTTAAAAGCTGTCTATAGAGAATATGATAAAAGTCCGTTCCTATACGATACCTTAAGTGCTGATTTTACAAGTTTTATAAATAAACTTACGGAAGAAGAAAAGCAAAGCATTTATTATGACAGTGCAATGGGAGCCAGACAAATGCTTGATAAGCCTTATTTGAAACTTCGTATCAGCGAAGAGAAAGCACGCTCGGTAATGGCCTCTTTGTTGTTCATGATAACCGGCAAAGATAAAATGGCTTACAATCATTTTGAAGTATTTGATTTTATGCTGGATAATCTGATAAATGAAATATTTGAGTAATATTATAGTGGACAAATATTCTGATAAATCTGTTAAGTTGGAAGGGAGATAAATATGGAGAAATTCGATTTAAAGAAACATAATGAGAAAATCCTTGCTTTTACAAAGGTTGCCGCAAGGGGTGGATATCCTTCTAAAAAGGTTGCAAGGATAGGATCTGTTGTAGGGAATATCATAGGAATAATCTTAATATTAGTAGGAACGGGAAGTGCTATCTCAGGCAGTACCTGGGGATTAGGAAGTATACTGGCGGGGTTATTGACCGTAATATCCAATATCATTAATTTAAAACGTCTTGAAAAAGCGTAATCTTGTTACGTATAAAAGCTGGTGGCAGTTTGTTAGGATTTTTAAGGTGCCATCAGCTTTCTTTTCTATACGCCCCCGGAGAACAGCCAATGGATTTTTTGAATTCACGGTTAAAATAGCTGATATTGTTAAAACCTGTAATTCTGGCAACCTCTGAGATTTTCCAGTCCGTCTGGGTTAACAGGCTGCAGCTCTGTAAAATTCTGTGCCTGATAACATAGGCAATGGGGGACATTCCGATAACGTCCTTAAACGTATGACAGAATTGACCTTCACTCATAGGGAGCAGCCCGGTCAGGGACTCCAGGGATATTTCTTCTCTGTAATTGTTATGTATATAATCGATGACTGGCTCCAGCCTTTCTAATTTATAGTTCTTCTTATCCTTTAATGCCTGTGCAGCTTCTGCATGCTGATAACACAAATGCCACATTTCAAAAATCCGGCTCTTGATAAGCAGCTCATTTTCAATGAAATTTTCTTTTCTAAAAGAATCCATTTCTAATATAAGGCGTAGAATTGTCTGTTGCCATTCCTCGGCAGGTGTTATGTTGGGACATAAGTTTAGTTCTCCTTTTAAAAAAGGCTGCAGGAATTTAGAATAGGTAGGACTATGGGTGCTTCCGAATAACCCTGGGTGGAATAGTACTACGCAGGCCTCGCAAGGCAGGCCCATATATGCTCTGGCAGCATGCAGTTTATTGGAATGAATGAATAGGCCTTCTCCAGCCCTTACAGTGTATTCTTTCTCTTCTATGGTATAGATCATCGCACCTTCTAAGACTGCGACAAATTCAAATTCATCATGCCAATGCAGATAGAAGAAATTGCCCGTATTCTGCCGGTAGCTTAGATGATGAATAGCTATGGGGATTAAGGCTGTTCCATGTACGGCTTTTTCCTTTAGTAATACTCTGGATTTCATAAGACAAGCTCCTTTTGAATTAGCAATATTGTGTTAGTAATTAACAATTTAATTCAAGAAATATGCGCAAATAATTAATATAATACAATTATATCATGGATTTTCATTATAACAATAGCTCAAGTGGTATGGCTTAGTAAATCCCAAAAAGCTTTGATTGATGTAAGAATGTGTACGCAGTAGAAAAAAGAAATAAGAACTTACAGATAGCCAGGAAAAGTTGAATATCAGAACTTCACTTCTGATTGAGAGCGCCAAGGAGCATATGGAGATGAAATCTGGAATATCAAAGGGAAGAATTGATATTCGCGAAAGGAGATATTATGAAATTTGCCGTTGAAGGAAACAGATTAATCGCAAAATCGGGCAGAGAGATTATATGGCTTGAGCCTTGGGGAACTAATTCCTTAAGGGTTCGTATGACAAAGGACGCCGCAATGGATCGAAATGATTGGGCACTTACCGATGAACCAAAGGAAAGCAAAGCTGAAATAATCCTTGAAGAGGTGATATTAAAGGAACCCTGGAGTGAAGAAGAAGGCAAGGAAGGCGTAAAATGCCAGATAGCTTCTATAAAAAATGGTGAAATAACCGCCTCCTTCAATGGAGAAGGATGGCTTTCCTTTACAAACAGTAAAGGAGAAGTACTTACGGAAGAATATCACAGGGACAGAAACCGTATTGACAGGTATTGTGTTCCCTTGAATATTTCAGGAAGAGAAATGAAACCAATTACCGGTACCAGTGATTATAAGCTCACACTTCGCTTTGAGGCCTATGACGATGAGAAAATCTATGGAATGGGACAATATCAGGATAAAATTTTGAATAAAAAAGGAGCAACCTTAGAACTTGCCCATAGAAATTGCCAGGCCAGTGTACCCTTTATGATATCCAGCAGAGGTTATGGAATGTTATGGAACAATCCAGGCATCGGTACCGTAACTTTTGGAACCAATCGGACAGAGTGGATCAGTTATAGTACGAAGAAACTGGATTACTTTATTACAGCAGGTGATACTCCCGCACAGATTGAAGAGCAATATGCCGATGCAGTAGGAAAAGTTCCCATGATGCCGGAATATGGCATGGGTTTCTGGCAGTGTAAGCTCAGGTATCGCAACCAGGAAGAACTTCTTACGGTGGCCAGAGAATACAAAAAACGTGGGATACCGGTAGATGTAATCGTAATTGATTTCTTTCATTGGACCAGACAGGGAGATTTTAAATTCGAACCCAGGGACTGGCCGGATCCGGAGAATATGATAGCAGAATTAAAGTCTATGGGAATAGAACTTATGGTATCGGTATGGCCAACCATTGACAGCCGTTCCGAAAATTATGAAACCATGGCACAGGAAGGATATCTCATTTCTGCTGACAGAGGTTTGAATATCAATATGAACTGGATGGGTGAAACCGTATTCTTTGATGCCACGAATAAAGAAGCAAGGGATTATGTATGGCAGGTATGCAAAAAGAATTATTATGACAAAGGTGTCCGAATCTTCTGGTTGGATGAAGCGGAACCGGAATTTGGTCCTTATGATTTCGACCTGTACCGATATCAGCAGGGAAGTGCATTACAATGCTCTAATATCTATCCGCTGATGTATTCAAAAGGTTATTACGATGGTATGACAGCAGAAGGACAGGAAAACATCTGTAATTTAGTTCGTTCTGCCTGGGCAGGAAGTTCCAAATACGGAGCGCTGGTGTGGTCAGGGGATGTTTCTTCTACCTTCAGGGCAATGAGAGAACAGCTGCAAATAGGACTGAATATGGGAATCGCAGGAATTCCCTGGTGGACAACGGATATCGGCGGCTTTTTAGGCGGGTATATAAAAGATAGGGATTTCCAGGAACTATTGCTGCGCTGGTTTGCCTTTGGCGTGTTCTCACCGGTATTTCGTCTTCATGGAGAAAGAGTTCCGCACCATGAGCCGGAGCAGGCAGTAATTGATGGGGTAACACAGATGATGACCGGAACCGACAATGAAATCTGGAGTTATGGAGAAGAAAACTATCTTATTATGAAAGCTTATATTGAGATGAGAGAAAGACTCCGTCCCTATATAAGAAATTGCATGTTGGAAGCCCATGAAAAGGGTACTCCTGTCATGCGAACCATGTTCTATGAATTTCCGGAGGATGAGGTATGTTGGAACGTTGAAACACAATATATGTTCGGAGCAGATATTTTAGTGGCTCCTGTTTTTGAACTTGGTCAAAGGCAGGCAAAGGTATATCTTCCGAAGAACCAGATCTGGAGAAATGCAAAGACAAAAGAGGTACTGGAAGGTGGTCAATTTGTAATCGTGGATGCACCTGTAAATGAGATACCTTTATTTGTAAGAAGTGAGAAAGTTTATCCTATTTATTGATAAACTTAGCGTTTCAAATAATAGGAAGGTAATAAGAGTGAGGTTTTCGCAAGGGGACGGCAAATTACGCAGAACAGAAAAAACTCATGCTTCAATTCCAAGGTATAAGAAGTCCTAATTCTCTGGAAGTTTTGTGCTTGACATACTATAAAACGGATAACTCGCTACGCTCAAACAATCCGTTTTATAGTATAGCACAAAACCTCCAGAGAAAAGGACTTCTAATACCTTTCCATAGGCGCATTCGTTCTTTCTGTTCTGTGTAATTTGCCTGACATTCTTTGGACGCAAGATTTTTTGATGGAAAATCATGACTTATAAGCTTTATTGAAAATATAGAGAGAAAAGGATGCTATAGAGAGATTTTTATAAGAGGATTGAGGAGAAAAACATGCCTGATAATGTAAGGAATAATCTAAGAGAGAAGTATATCTATAAGTCTGTTAGTGTACCTGGAGGTGGATTTGTTACCGGCTTTGTATTCCATCCGGTGGTACCTGATATTTTATATTGCAGGACGGATATAGGCGGAATATACAGATATGATTTCCAGAAGGATTGCTGGATTTCCTTAGTAGATTCTGCAACGGACACGGAGGTCTGGAAGACTTATCCACTTTCAATTGCACTTGACCCAAATAATCCGGGATATCTTTACGCTATGGTAGGTTTGTACCCAACACATAAGATCGCCTTTTCGAAGGATTACGGGAACCATTTTGAATATCTTGAGGTGCCTGTTGATGAATTGGGTAATTCTGTAGCCATGCATGGGAATGCACCAGGGCGTTCTACCGGAGAACGACTGGTAGTAGATCCGAAGGATTCTGATATCCTCTATATGGGAACCATGAAAAATGGATTATGGAAGACAAAGGACCGTTGTAAAACCTGGGAGAAGCTTACTATAAGCTATCCCGGCAGAACACCGGAAAAGAATATTTCTTTTGTTGAAATTGCTCCTGCTAACGATGAGAGTGGACCGTCAAAAAGAATTATCGTAGCCACCAGTGGGGAAGGCGGCTCTCCCGGTGATAATGTCAGGGGTCAAAGTGTATATATCAGCAATGATGGGGGTGAGACCTTTAGCCCGTTGCACAAAGAACCTGTGCCGGTAACAGAAGGACCCTCTGATTACCCAGGATATGTGGGACAAAGGGCTGCCTTTATCAATCAGTATCTTTATATTACCTATACCGCCTACAATATCGGGTGGTCTAACTGGGACAGTTATGGCTGTGATACGGGAAGAGGGTATGATGGCGCGCTTTATCGTTATGAATTTAGCCCTGAAGGAAATGTCATTGAAGCATTGGATATAACACCTGCTAATAGTATTGCTTCGTTCTTTCAAGAGAATGAGACTACCAGCAGAAGAATTGGGTATGGTATGGGAGGAATCAGTGCAGATACCAGTAATCCCGGTACCTTGATCTGTTCTACAATTCTGGCATCACCGGATACCATTTACCACTCCACAGATTATGGGCTGTCCTGGACCCCGATTCTATCAGGACTTGAAATAGGAAAAATTGATTTTAATGTGTCTTATCAAAAACCTGAATATAACGGGAATGAATCACTGATACATTGGATGTCGGATGTAAAAATAAATCCATTTAACAGCAATATGGCAGTCTTTAATACAGGTGCAGGTGTTTTTATGACCAAAGATTTAAGGAATGCAGAAGAAGAAAAAGGTGTAAACTGGTTCTGTTGTGATACCGGTATGGAGGAAACAGTTCATCTGAATATCTATTCACCGCCGTCAGGTGAGGTTAAGCTGATTGATATTATTGGAGATTATGGCGGTTTTGTATTTAAAGATCTTGATAAACCAGCTAGAAATACCTTTGAAGATTACAAGCAGGACAGATGGATAACTGCCATGAATGCGGATTATCCAGATAGCAATCCCAATCTCTTAGTAGTAACACCCAGAGGCAACTGGAAAGGTAACACCAAAGGCGGACTGATTGTATCCTTCGATCAGGGAAACACCTGGGAGCAAGTAGCAGAGCCTGTTGGGTTAACTGAGGATTTGGATCAGCAGCTCCTTGCCTTAAAGAATCCCAATGTTACTTCCGGCTGGGCTGCTGTATCGGCAGACGGTGCTACGATTCTTTGGACAATTGGAATTCCGATTTACGCATCAAGACTTGTTTATACCAGAGACTTAGGAAAGCACTGGGCTCGGGCTGTAATATACAATCTGGAAGGTGAGGATATTAACGAGGATAAACTTCCCTTTAAAGTTATGGCAGATCGCGTGAATCCTGATATATTCTACGGTTTCAGTGAAGTAAAGGCTGGCAAAGGGTTTTATGTAAGCACGGATGGAGGTGGGACATTTCATCAGAAAGAAGTACCCCCAGGGTTTCCAGAAGTTAACTTAGCCGGCATTGACAGCAAGCAGACTTATGAAATCAGAGTTGAACCTGGGAAGGAAGGGAGCATCTGGCTTTCAATGAATCAGGACGGTCTGTGGAAGCTTATCTATAACACTGAAACGGATCGGTTTCAAGGGAATAGAGTGTCCAAAGACGGGGATTATATTAAGCGCATAGGCCTTGGCAAAGCTGCTCCGGGAAGTAATAAAAACACATTGTATACAAGCGGTACTATCAGCAAAGAGTATGGTTTTTATAAATCCCTGGATGAAGGTATATCCTGGATACGTATTAACGATGATGAGCATCAGTTTGGTGATATCAGATCCATATCCGGCGATCCCAGGGTATACGGTAGGATCTATGTTGCTACCGGAACCAGAGGTTTGGTGTATGGTGACATTGATTCAATTGATCAGCCTATACCTCCAAAATAAAATAATTAATTATTCCACTTTAGCCTTTTGTAAATCAGAGCATTTTTGCTTTGCTTTATGAAAGGCTTTTTATGATAAGGTAATATATTAGCGGTGTTATAAGGCATGTGTTATAATATATCATAATAAGCAGAGTATTTAGAGAATACCTAAAGTTTTCAGATAAGTCCATTGTGGTAATATTGCAATAACACAGTCATACCACAGTAATTAAGAAGGAGAATGAGAATATATGGAATTAAAGAAGGTACATCATATAGCCATTATTTGTAGTGATTACACTAAATCTAAGCGTTTTATACAGAAATATTGGGTCTTCAGATCATAAGGGAAGTATACAGGAAAGAAAGAGATTCCTATAAACTTGATCTCTCACTTCACGGGACATACCTTATTGAACTGTTTTCTTTTCCGAACCCGCCTATGAGACCCAGTTATCCTGAGGCTGCGGGATTGAGGCATCTTGCTTTTGCAGTAGAAGAGCTTGAACTGGCAGTCAGAGAGCTAAACGGCAAAGGTGTCCATGTAGAACCGATAAGAATTGATACAATAACCGGTAAGAAATGTACCTTTTTTCAAGACCCTGACGGATTGCCTTTAGAATTCTACGAGAGTTAAATGACATAATAATATACGTTACCCATAAAAATACGAAGCTGTAAAAAAACGAAGCTGTAAAAAACGAAGCTGTAAAAAACGAAGCTGTAAAAAACGAAGCTGTAAAAAACGAAGCTGTAAAAAACGAAGCTGTAAAAAACGAAGCTGTAAAAAACGAAGCTGTAAAAAAATGATGCAATAGAGAGAAGAGAGCTAGCAGGGATAGTGATTGTAATTGTTTGAATCTTATGTATAAAATTTCTTTACTTGGCAGATACTTAAAAAAAGGTGAATAAAAAACCGATCGGACCATATTAAATGAGAGGAAAATGAAAAGATGTTAATGAGTAAGCAAGTAAAGAAAAAGAATATGATTAGTCGTTCTATAAGTTATGTATTAATGAGTACCATGCTGGTATTTCTGCTAACCGGATGTATGAAAACAAATTCAGGTCAATCAGAGACTGGTAACAGCGGGGAAACTGACGGAACCTCTTCCGCATCAATTGTTGATACTACAGAGGGTTTTGAAAAGGCCATTAGTGCAGATGGTACCTGGATCATATGTCCTACAAAAGATCTTACATTTGACAAGGATCTTGTAATAGAGGGCGAATTTACCAATGGAAAGAAAGATGACAGCGGTAAAGATATAGTTCAACGTAAAGTAGCTTTATACTCACAGGATGCAGACAGAAACATTACTGCAAGATATACGCTTACAGTACCGAAACTTACGATTAAGAGCCCATATGCAAGCTTACAGCATGGAAAATTTGTAGGGGATGTAATCGTAGATGCTCAGAATTTTCAGCTTGTTGACAATGAAGTACAGGGAAATATCTATTTTACCAGCCAGGAAGCAAAGGATACCTTTACCATGGATGCAACCAGTAAAGTTTCCGGAGTTCAAGAGATTCAGAAGTAATTATTTATGGTAATTATGGTAAAATCCATAAATCGTTCTTATAAATATACAATCAAATTATCCTCATAAAAATTCAATAAATCTTTCCTAAAGGAAGGGGCCGCTGCTAAATAAATGAAAATCGGTAAGAGTCAAAAGCTTCTTAACGCAGCATTTTTATTAAATGCAACAGCCCCTTTCTATAATACATCCTTATTCTGTTGTCAAGACAGAGTAAGGAATTTTTGCATTTATGCTTTATTTGTAATATAAGTAAACATATGGTAATAAATCTTGTTTTAATGTGGAATTTTGTTATAATGAAAGATATTTACACAAATATACAGCTTATAGAGGCAAAGGGAGGCAAAAAGTGAAGGAATATAAATTATCCGAAAATTATATGAAGCATGAAAAGAGAAAAAGTTTGCTTTTAGCATTACCTATTACCGTATTTGCCATTCTATCAGGTCTTATAGTAGGTGGTTACGGCGATGAATTTCATGAGTTTTTAAAGGTACTGCCAATGGTATTAATCCTTATTGTAATTGCGGTAATAATCGGGTTAAAGAGTGGGAATAAGTATAATAAGGATAGCCTGACATCATACAGGATAGAGTTATCTGAGAATAAGATCATTAAATACCAGAAAAATATCTCTACAATAGAAATTGAACAATTTGAAGTGATATCCCTCACAGAGTATAAGAATAAAGGTATTATGATTAATACAGAAAACAAAGTTAAATATATTTTTATACCTGTGTCTATAGAAGATTATTCTGAGATAAAAAAGTTATTATCTGTATGGATGAACATCAAGGTCAAGGAAAGCGAAAGTAAAAATGCACTGCTGTTAATGTATATAACAGGTATTGGAACTGCAATAGGTTTCCTGGTTGTTATGATATGTGAGTACCCATACATAGTAGTTCCGGTTGGAGTTATAATGATAGTTACATTAATATGGAGCATTGTAACGGTTTTAAGAAGCCCCCATACAGATAAAAGACTGAAGAAAAATATTCTATTTGTAATTTTACCCATACTGGCGATTCTGGCCAGAACATTATCTTTTATAGTAAAGTAAGCATAAAGGGTTATTGTAAAGGTTAAAGTAAGAAAGGCAATTACATTCACAGAAAGAACAGGAGAAGAGAGATGAGTAACAGACATACGATAACGATTCAAACAACTGTTAATGCACCTGTAGAAAAAGTATGGAAAGCCTTTAATGAGCCTGAACATATAAAAAGGTGGAACAGTGCTTCTGAGGATTGGCATACCACCGCCTCAGAAAATGATTTAAAAACAGGTGGAAGTTTTCGGTCCAGAATGGAAGCAAAGGACGGAAGCTTTGGCTTTGATTTTTCAGGAACTTATGACGAGATTATATTACATGAGACTATCAAATATACCTTAGAGGATGGTAGAAAAGTCTCAATAAATTTTAAGAGTATAGGAAATCAGACCCAAATTACAGAAGCATTTGAAGCGGAAGAAGAAAACCCTGTTAAAATGCAGGAAGAGGGTTGGCAGGCAATACTGAACAATTTTAAAAGGTATACGGAAGAAACATCGATATAAACACATACTGGTTAAGCAGGGAGTTTAATGTGTATAAAGGGAAATCGAAAGCCAATGGGAAGGGCGGTGTTTTATGAAATCACCAGAGGAGAGAATTACGGAGCTGGAACAAAGGGTAGCTCTTTTAGAAAGTATCATAAAAAGGTCAGAAATAAATAGAACACCCGATACGGAAGTACATGGTACAGTAAGTCAAATGCCAGTTAATCAAATGCCAGTGAATCAAATGCCAGTGAATCAAATGCTGGTGAACCAAATGCCAGTGAACCAAACGCAAGCGAACCAAATGTTAGACAATCAAATGCCTAATCAAAGACGCCCTTTAAATCAAAGAACGGCTGGCTCCAGGTCTTCTACCCAAAGGCAGTCACTGAATCAAAGAACAAATTCATCACCTCAGGTAAATAATAAAAAAGACAAAGAGGCTCTGATTGGAAAGTATATTATCGGGGTATTGGCAGCAGTGCTCATTTTCGTTGGTGCAATATCCTTTATAGGTTTAGTGTGGAACCGAATGACTCCAGGTATTAAAATATCACTATTGGCTGTCTCAGGTATTGTATTATCTGTATTTGGTTTCTGGTTTCTAAGGACAAGACGAAATCCCATAACCTCCATAATACTTGGAACAGGAGCAGGATTACTGTTTATCACCATATTATCTGCCAATCTGGCATTTCATATGATTGGAAACAACTTATCAATTATATTAGCGGGATTTTGGGCAGTATTGTTTATGATCTCGACCCGTTATACGAAACTGTTCTTCACATCTGTAATAGCTTACATAGGCAGTTACATAACCTTGATTTTAGGTTTACTGCTAATAAAAGGGGACAGAGATTTATTATTATTGATATTGTTTAGCACGGTTATAGCAGCAGTTATGTTTTATACAACCTTTAAAGGAAAGAATTTCGAAATAATTATTAGCATAATGATGTCCTTCGTCAGCTATAGCACCATTTTAGTTCGATGTTATGCAGACGGTATTTTTGGTGATGATCCGCTTTTAAAGGGGTATTTTCTGCAAATTGCAATTGTATTAATCATATATATGCTTTTGAATTTCTTGTTCAAGGTAAGAATCAATACAGACTTGGTTCTGTTCTATTTTGTGGTGAGTATCGTCACGACGATATTAACTGTTTTAGCTATGACATACTTAAATGTGATTTATCTTGATATAAGCATACGGCATATATATCTGCTATTTTTCGCTGTGAATCTGGTTCAGTTTATACTGAACTATATATTACATAAATGGATTGAAAAATGGCTGACAATATACTACAGCATAATGCTGACAATCACAGCTTTACTGATAAATATTGAACTTATTGGTGATCCTACGGGAATTGTACTGATTGGACTGTTATTACTTGCCTGCGGGAAAATCTTTAAGCGGGAAGAACAGACGCTGCTGATAGGGGCAATTGTGGTAGTTGATTCATTTTTTCTGCTTCGTTTTCCTTCCAATAATCCAATTTGTGCGGTTTTTGGTCTGATACAGCTAGCACTGATGGGATATCTGTTATGGAGTTGTGTCAGCTTAAAGCGATATGTACAGCTACACCTGTTAAAATTATTCGCTGTTCCAGTGGTTATATTTTGCTGTTTTGGTATCCCCTCCAATATTGTCAGACTTTTTGAGAGTTCCAGCAGAAATACATATCTTGATAATATAGCAGGGTATCTTCTTCTTATTATCGCCGTCATAGCTTTGATAAAAATTGATTACTTCAAGAGCTGGAAGAATGAACAGTTCAAGCTGTTTGGCGTAAATGAATCCCTGGAGAATGATACGACCCTGGACATAGTTCTATATACTCTTACGACCGGCTTATATTTATATGGACTGTGGGGAGTATCCAGTTCAGACAAGGTAATGATACAATTAATATTTACGCTGGCTGTAATAGCAGTTGCCTTATTACAAACAAGAATCTTCTTACAGGGAAAGCTGCGTAATAATACAGTAACTGGTATCTGGATTGTTCTTAAATATTTGATATTAACCTGGACTATACTGGGTTCGTTCTTAGACTTAGGTTTTATATCGGTAGTCTATAGCATAGCCGGCCTGGTTGTTGCAATCGTAAGTATAACCGTTGGTTTTAAGCTGAAAGTAAAAAGTATCAGATTATATGGTCTGATTTTGACAATTATTATGGTAGCAAAGTTCATACTGGTGGATTTGATTCAGGAAAACTCTATTACCAAGGTTCTTGCACTGATAATGGGAGGAGGATTATGCTTCTTCATCAGTTATATCTATAATAAATTAAGCGAGTCAACAAAATAAGTAAAAAAGGACATAAAGAAGGAAGTGCTCTTTCCTATAACGGACGTTTTAACGATCAAAAACTGTCTGTCATAGGAAGGAGTTTTTTTAATTCTAAGCATATTTTTTCTACCGGCAATATAGAAATTATCTTCTGAATGCTCCTGGCTTTGGAGATAAAAGTAAGAAAATACGGTATCTTGCACCGGGTGTTTCGAGATGAAACAGAAAACAGATTGTCTAGTCTCATAATTTGTTATTTATACCAAAATTTTTATTTTTGTAGTTGACTTTTATAATTTCGTATGCTACTATACAAAACATAAATTTAATACATAGAATTCATATAAGTATAGTATGAATTGAAAGATGAACATTTCAACAATTTACACGACGAGGTAAGCATCATATCAAGGGAGGACATTTATGAAATCAATCTTAAAAAAAGCAACTGCGGGCATTATAACATTTGCACTTGCATTTACAGTTTTGTTTAATACGGTTGCAGCTGCAAAAACAGCAGCCCCTGAGCCCTATTCCTGGAGTAAGGTTAATGGAGGAACCACCGGAGACTATATTGCTGATTCTTATGAAGGTATAGGAACAGGGCATGTATTTGAGTCAGTAACCCAGGAACGATTACTTGATATCCTAAGCAGCAAAGGTAACTACTATATCGTTTTTGGCAGTCCTAAATTGACTACCAGTCAGGATATCCTGAGCAGTATTAATAAGCAGGCTAAAAAAGATGGAATAACAAAGATTTATCATTTTGATCCTTTTATTGATGGTTACCAGCTTGATATAACTAAGAGCAATACTGTTTTTAAGACAGCTAATGGAACTTCTGTGAATGAATTATGGACCAGAATAACCGCCTTACTTCCAGCAGAAGAGCCCATAAAGAGCTATACCGTGAATGATACCTTGCTGTTTTCTTATAACAGCGAGAGTACTGACAAAATTACAGCATATTTCAGTTTTAAAGATACGGATGAATATAACGGAAATGCTTCCGCAGCAAGCATAGCCAAAGTTTTTAGAGGCGGTAAGAGCAAAGGAACAGTAGTTCCTTCCAGTGTAAGAACAGACTTTGATTTCTTTCAGAGAGTATATAATGCTTCTGCGACCTATTTTAATTATAACAACGGAGTTGCAGATCCCTTAGGAAACAGAACAGGAGCTGCAACAACAGAAATCTTTACAAATGCAGACAAAAGTGGATTTGCACTGCATCAGGTGAACTTCGCTGAACTGATCAATCTGTTAAATTCTCCTGGCGATCACATCATATTCTTTGGTGCTTCCTGGTGCCACAATACACAGGCCATCATCGGAAGTGTTGCAAGAAAAGCGAAAGAATATGGCTATGAGAAAGTTTATGTATATGACACCACACTGGGGAATCAGTTAACCTTTGGCACCGGTGATGACATTAATAAAGTAACAGCTTCCTCAAGTGCTTTTAATTCCAGAAATAGTGTTAACACCACTACAGGAAACGGAAATATAAGCTACCTTTATGGTGAACTTGCAAAGTATCTTGGCAACTTTACGACAGAGAACAATTCTAAGCAGAACAATAGTATCACTTACTATCCAAATGGAGATTTAAACGGAACTCTTACTTCAACAACACCTTGGAGTGAAGGAAATGATAAAAATGCTATTCGTCTTCAATTACCATTCCTGATCAGCTATAACAAGGATAAAGCAGAACCTGTAACGAAACAGTGGCTCCATAAGAATGCTGCTAATGACGGAACTTATACTGAGTATATGCTTGAACTTGCATGGGTTTTAAAGACTTCTTATGCAGTAACGGCAGAGGGCAGTATTGATGGACTTAGCAAGGTTGATTTCGCCAGTGAAGCTGTGACAGCTCTTGATAATGTATTAAAACCTGATAAATACGGAATATCCCTTTCAAAATCCGGCAAATATACTTTCACAGCCGCGAAGGTTGGCTACAAAAATCAAAAAGCTTACACGGTAGCAGTGAAAAATATCGGAGGGCCTACAGGAAAGCTTAAGGTATCCTTATCAGGAAGTGGAAGTAAATATTTCAAGCTATCAAAGACCTCTATCAGCAGCCTGACCTTAAATGAAAGTGATTCCTTTACTATTAGACCCGTAACCGGACTTAAGGCAGGAGCTTATAAGGCAACAGTAACAGTTACCGGCAGCAATAATATTTCCTCCTCCTTCACTGTTAATTTTACAGTAAAGAAATAATCTGTTCATACAGATATAGCCCAGGCAAAGAATAAGGTTAAATAAAAACTGGTCGTAAAAGAAATATCAGGAGGTGCCTTATAGCATATCCTGATATTTCATTAATGTAAGTCATGAAATTTAGGCTTACACAGACGGGAAAGGGAATTAATTAAATGAATATAGACTGGTTATCAGCAGCAGCGCTAGCGGTTGTATTTGTACTTTTTATCATAATCTATAAGCTGCAGAAAAAGAAAGTAAATTTCACTGCAATTATTTTAGGTTCTTTAGTGGCAGGTATCATAATAGGAATAATTTTCTCGGGTCATACCTCCTGGGTAATGCCCATTGGTAAGATTTATGTCAGTACACTGACTGCGATTGTAAGTCCTTTGATTATAATATCAATCCTCAGCAGTATTACCTCCCTGGGGTCTACTGCCCAGTTAAAAGGCATAGGTTTACGTTCCATTGTATGGCTGCTTACCACTACCTTACTTGCCATATTACTGTCACTTGGACTGGGGTTGACCTTTGGTATCGGAAGAAATTCCTATCTTTCCCTGGAAGGAATCGATGCACAAAATTTTAAAAGTAAGGTCGTTCCTTTTACCCAGGTGCTGATAGGCTTCTTTCCTCGTAATGTTGTCAGTGACATAGCAGAAGAAAATACGATTCCCATGATTTTATTTGCGGTACTCATTGCAGTTTCCTATGTATTAGTAGCGAATAAAAACCGTGAAAAGGTAGCGATTTTTAAAAGCTTTGTTGAAGCTGTAAAAGAAATTATATTTAAAGCAGTAGATTTTATTATCAGCCTGACACCTTATGCAGTATTAGCATTAATCGCTACAGCGACAGGAAACGGCGTCAGCAGATCAGGAATTATGTGGTCTCTGCTAGTACTCCTCATTGTATCCTTCCTTGCTTTCGCTTTGGATACCTGGGTTATAAATGCAGTGTTGTTAAAGGCCTTTGCAAAGCTCAGCCCACTAAAGTTCTTCCGTAAGATATTGCCGGCTCAGGTGGTTGGATTTTCCACACAGTCCAGTGCAGGAACCTTACCTATATCAACGGGAATATTAGTGAAGAAAATTGGTATAGATCCTCAGGTTGCAAATTTTACCGCACCTCTTGGTACTACTATAGGAATGCCCGGATGCGCCGGAATATGGCCGGTTCTTGTTGCTATCTATGGTATTAACGGACTTGGAATAAATTATGAGGTAAAGGATTACATTCTTTTAGCGATTGTCAGTTTGTTCGTATCTCTTGGAACAGCAGGAGTACCCGGTACAGCTACAATTACAACAGCAAGTGTTCTGACTGCGTTAGGGCTGCCATTGGAGCTTATCGTGCTTAGTATTCCTATTTCAGCAATAGCTGATACAGGGCGAACTGCTACCAATATCACCGGTGCAATGGTAGCTTCTGCTATTGTAGGAAGACAGGAACATGGTATTAACGACAACATTTTTAACGATGTGGATATTTATGAAGCAGAGGATTCCACGGAGCCGAAGGAGGAAGCTGCCATAAGTGATACAGAACCTGATAATGGTATACCCATCGGTGCAGGATGCAGATTATAGATAGCGGCAGCAGGAAAGGAGAATATGATCCTATGAAAGATATTCACAGAGAATACAATAATAGCCATAAAATGAAGAAGATAAGAAAATTCATTTTTTCCGGTGTTATGGTTTTTGCATTGGTGCTTGCAGTACCGGGCAATTATCTTGTTGCTTATGCAGCTCCCTTGGAAGATTGTGATTTGGATGGTTTTGATGATGCCACAGGAGTGCCGGTTCCCTGGCCCGGTTATGACGAAACAAAAGGAGATACACCGGATGGACCTGGGGGAAGCAAAAACCCTACTACATCTCCTGGCAGCACCAATAGTTCCTCCGGAAATACAGGGACTGGTGAAACCACCGGAAATACGGGAAGCGGAGCGTCTGGAAATACTGGCAGTACCGACACAGATAAAACAGACAGTGTGAAATCAGAGGATACGAAGACCAGCAGTTCAAAAGATACGGATTCCGGCAAGACTGGCTCAAAATCTTCAAATACCGCAACCGATAGCACAGATAAAACCAGCAGCCAGCCAGTAGGTGCTGCTAAAAACAGCAGTAAATCAGGGACAGATAAAGCAGCCAGCACAACGACAGCAGGTACTTCTAAAAGCAGCGTTACCTCAGGTAACAGTGTTTCAGGCAGTTCTGGTACAGGTAACACCTCCTCAGGCAGTTCAGCTTCAAGCACAGATAAATTAATAAATGCCAAAATTGAAACGGATAATACAAGCAAAGCAACAGGGAATGAAAGTAACAAGGGGGCAGAAAGCACAGCTTCAATTGATACAGAGGATGAAGGAGCAGGCGACATTGACAGTTCCAAATCAGAAGCTGAAACAGAATCCAGCCAGTCTGAAACGGATATTCCGGTGACTGAACAACAGTCAGTGGTAACTGTTAATGAAATTACAGAAGCATCCGATACATCAGAGGATGTAATTTCTACCGCAGTCAATGCAAAAGGTTCACTGGTAATAAAAGAGGTTTCAGGAAGTATTTTACATGCGGGAAGTTCTGTTATTATCTCCGGTACCGGATTTGCAGGTAATGTACAGAAACTGGAGATGGTTATTCAATCAGAACTCAGACAGCTTGGATTTGTCGAGTCTTCCGCAGAGGGAACCTTTGAGGCGCAGCTCGTTATTCCGAAAGATTTGTCAGCAGGTGTACATCAGATAGTTGTTCTTTATGAGGGAAATGAGATTACCCGACAGGAAATCGAAATTGGTCCAAAAGCTGCGGATAGTTTTTTACAGGCACTTTCAGCAGGCTTTACAACAGAAAATCATGGACTTGTACCTGGTCTGTTAATTTTATCAGGGCTCATTGTTGCAGGAGCCGGAGTATTAGGTTATAGTATTCTTTTTCATTCAGATAAGAGAAAGGTAATTCCTAATCTTCCAGATAAAAGCCAAAAATAAGTAAGATTACACTGGCGTAAATTGATACAATAAGGTACACTGGTCTCATAGGTAAAAATTTGATTTATACAAATTGAAGATGAAGAAGTGTCGTGATAAAGGAAGTAGGGATGATTCGTTCAGAATTGTATCAGAAAATATATGAGATCGTAGCAGATATTCCGGAGGGAAAGGTGGCTACTTACGGGCAGATAGCCTGGATGGCCGGAAGACCCGGTGCACCACGTATAGTTGGTTATGCAATGAGGATAGTTCCCTATGAGCTTAAGATACCCTGCCACAGAGTAGTTAACAAAGCAGGTAAAATGGCGCCTGACCACGTCTTTGGAGGAGAGCAGCTTCAACGCACCATACTCGAACAGGAGGGAGTTACCTTTCTGAATAACGGATGTATCGATATGAAGAAATGTCAATGGATGATGTACGATCCGGATGAAGAGGCAGGCAATCAATATAGACTTTAAAGTTTCATATTGATCAAAAATGAATAGGAGTTGATTCAAACAAATACCTTTGTTTGGAATCAACTCCTATTTCGCTAAGTAAAGATGTTATGCTTAATGAGAGAGTATTTTCTGCTGCAGTATTTATTTGTAAAAAATCTTAAACATGACATACTATAGTCATATTATTCCTGTTATACTGTTTATAGGTGTAAAAAAGGAGGATAATAAAATGCTGATTAATGTAAAAGAATATTTGATTGATACTTTACCAAAAGAGTACGGTAAATTGCTTCAGCTTCCCGATGTTCAGATTGATTCGGATAAAATAAAATGTATAATGATCAATGAGGTTCCTCCTATTAACCCTGATGATGGGTTTTATGGTAATAGCGCTGATCCGGATTACATGAGAACCACACGCGAGCTGTTTCAGGCTGCTGGAATACCTGTGAATAACATTTCAGAAATTCTTGATATGGGTATCTATATTACAACAGCTGTTAAAATACCAAAACAGCAATATACAGTTCCCAGGGAATTGATAAATCAGCACCTGCCCATACTAGAGAAAGAAATAGAGCTCTTCCCTAATATAAAAGTTGTTATGCTAATGGGGGATGTGGCTAAAACTGCCTTTAATGAAATTGCCAAGAGAAAAACAAGTAAAAGGGTTGTTCCCTCAGGCTCAACTTATAAAATAAGAGGACTGCAATTTTATTATGGACAAGTACGGGTGTTTCCTTCTTATATAATGACCGGTGGAAATATACTCATTGAGAAGTCAAAACGTAATATGATTTCAGAGGACATCAAGGAAATGATGAAAGTGCTGCAGAGCTTGTAAAATGAGATGACAGAAGCCTGCATATCATGTTAAGACACGTGGTAGGCGGCCAGCAGTGTATTTCTGCTTCCCTCAGCAGTATTCAATGAAATAGTATATAAAAAAAAGCTACTTCGATTCGAAGAAGCTTTTTTAGCATAGTACAATATACACTAAGGTCTATAGCAAAAGGAGGGACGTAAAGTCCGTATCATAAGACTTTGGGCTGTGCTTGCTGTCTATAGCTTTCAGACAGTAACCAGAACTTAGTAAATAAGTTAAATAATATAAGTAGATATAAAAATATTGACAGCAGGCGTTATATTAATGTTTAATAAGGAGTAAACCTATCATGAAAGTCTTTCCAGTGTTAGGTGTAATATTGGGGAAATTTACATCAATTTAAGGGGTTTGAAATTTGTCAGCAAGAAGTATCTTAGAAAGGCGGTCATAATTTTGAACCAAAACAGTGTAAGTAATGAAAAACTGTTGGAGATTATTAATGTACAGACTGAAGTAGCACAGCAAGGAATGGATCTGGGGTGTATTATGGATTTAGTAACACAGAGAACACAACAGATTACATATGCTGACGGTGCTTCCGTAGAATTAATTGAGGATAAGGAACTCGTCTATAGCGCTGCCTCCGGAATGGCTGAAAAATTCCTGGGCTTGCGTTTGAAAATAGATAACAGCCTTTCGGGAGAATGCATTAAGGCAAGAATTCCGTTAATAAGTAATGATATAGAATTGGATGACCGGGTCAATAAAATTGCATGCAGGCAAATTGGGCTGAATTCTATGATAGTTGTACCTTTGATTTGCAGAGGTGAGGTTGTTGGTATAATAAAGGTGCTTTCTTCAAATGCAGGGCATTTCAAAGAAGAAGACATTAAGATATTGGAACTTATGTCAGGGCTTATCGCTGCAGAGATGTTTAGTGCAATGAGAAATGAAGAAAGTGAGTTGTTATTCAAGGCTACCCATGACAGTCTGACCGGAATATCAAATAGGGCGTTATTCTACGACCGCTTACGTCAGAAATTAGCAAAAGCAGCAAACCGCCAAGAGAATTTTGGAATTATTACACTTGATATGGATGGCTTAAAAGAAATCAATGATAAGCTCGGACATCGGGCTGGCGATGCAGCCATCAAAGAAATTGCGGTTCGAATCAAAACTTCCTTACAGGAAATGGACTTGGTATCCAGACTAGGTGGAGATGAATTTGGAATTATTGCGGGTAATGTGTCAGATAAAAATGAAATTGTAGCTATGATTCACCAAATTGATAGTAAAATCACAAGAC
This sequence comes from Anaerocolumna sp. AGMB13020, assembly GCF_033100115.1. Lineage (NCBI taxonomy): Bacteria > Bacillati > Bacillota > Clostridia > Lachnospirales > Lachnospiraceae > Anaerocolumna > Anaerocolumna sp. AGMB13020. The sequence continues at coordinate 4,630,558 of NZ_CP136910.1, forward strand.
CCTTTGAGTTTGAAGGGCAGAATGTAAACTTAAGAGCCAGTATCGGTTATGCTCTTTTTAGTGAAGATGGGATAGAACTTGAGGTTTTAATAGAAAAAGCGGATAAATCCATGTATGAAGTGAAAAGAGAGCGCAAGGGAGCAGCAAACGTGCGATAAAATAATATTATAGCTATGAATTTAGACGTAGGTTCAAAAACTTACGTCTTTTTATTATTTTATTATCCAATTGAAGCTCATATTTTTATATTAGCCTCAGATTTTATTCGCACTGGTATTATATGCTGCTTCTAATTTTAACGCGGGCTCAGATTTCAAGCTTGCCCTGTATTTATATGGGTACAAATAAAGGCAGCCCTGTATTTTAAGTGGCCTCAGATTAAGGACAAACATGTATTTTATGTGGGTTCAAATAAAAGGCAGCCTTGTATTTTAAGTGGGCTCAGATTAAGGACAAACATGTATTTTATGTGGGTTCAAATAAAAGCCAGCCTTGTATTTTAAGTGGGCTCAAATTAAAACCAGTCCTGTATTTTAAGTGGGCTCAAATTAAAACCAGTCCTGCATTTTATGTGGGTTCAAATTAAAACCAGTCCTCTATTTTATGTGGGTTCAAATAAAAGCCAGCCCTGTATTTTATATAGACTCAAATTAAACTAGCCCTATATGGGCTCAAACATTAAGTTAGCCTCATATTTAACAGAATTGTATTTTATGCTAGCTCATATCCTGGGTAAATCTCTTTTAACATAATCCTATAAACAATTTTCATTAGAGCAAGAAAAGTGCAAATAGTTTTAAGAGAACAAGGAAACGTACAACATCGGTTCTTACATAAAAATTACGTAGATTTATTGCTGAAAGAAAAAATATGGAAATTTGAACTTGACATATATAGATTATCTATATATTATATGTATAGATAATCTATATATAAGGAGGACAGTAATGGCGATTGATAAAAGTTTGCTCTCAGGAAGTACAACCATGCTAATATTAAAGCTTTTGGATAAGAAAGATATGTATGGTTATCAGATGATAGAAGAATTGCATCAGCAATCCAATAAAACCTTTGAGTTGAAAGCAGGTACCCTATATCCCTTATTGCATGGTTTGGAGCGTGAAGGTATGGTGAAGGCCTATGATGACAGTGCGGATAGCTTAAGAGTTAGAAAATACTATCATATAACGAAAAAAGGGAAGAAGCAGCTTGCTGAGAAGAAAGAGGAATGGAATCTATATACCAATGCGGTCAATAATATACTAAATGGAGGTATAAGCTTTGGAATCAGTTGATAAATTAAAAGAATATAAAGAGGAAGTATGTAAGCAGATCAGGTGGAAGCGGGTTCATGAGCCTGTAGCCAGGGAATTAGAAGCTCATATGATGGATCAAGTAGATAATTATTTAAGACAGGGGGATTCCGAAGAGACTGCGGTATATAAGACTATTCTGGATATGGGAGACCCTGTGGCAGTAGGTACTCAGCTTGATCGTATACACAGGCCAAAATCTCAAATTAGTATGATTATATTTACAATTTCATTACTCCTGATAGGTTTAGTGATTCAGACCTTCTTAGTGCATGACATTGCTCATCCTGTCAATCTTCCCAAGCTGATAGTTGCGGCTGTTCTTGGCATCGGCTTTATGTTTCTGGCATATTACGGAGACTTTACCTTAATAGGAAGGTATCCAAAAGCACTTTTGCTTGCAACTGTAACCATTTCAGTTGGTATGCTGATAGTGGCACCTGAAGTAAACGGGAGACCGTATTTTTTCATTTCTACTTTCGTCACATTCAGCCTTGCCTGCATTTCACTTATATTGCCCCTTGCATTAACTGGAATTATTTTTGTAACAAGAAAGTATGGTTATATCGGGCTTTTCCTCTTAAATCTTGTAATACTGGGATTAACATTTCTTACATACAGAACATCTTCTATTGGAAATGCAGCATTCTTCTTTGCTACGGCTATCATACTTACCGGTGCCGCTATATACAAAGGATGGTATCCGGTGAATAAAAAGGTGGGCTATATAATAGAAGTTTTAACAAGTATAGCAACTCTTGTAGTAGTTTTTTTACAAGACAGTTATTATATTGTAAATCGTTTGCAGATAGTAATGAATCCTGGAATGGATGCGTATGGAAAAGGATATTTTGGTGTAATGATAAGAGAGCTGCTTCATAATGCCAGATTTGTTGGAAAAGGGGTAATACCGGAAGTTTATAACCATTCCGTATTTCCGCTTCCGTCGATTCATTCCGATTATTTGTTGACTTACTTTATCATTAATTGGGGGTGGCTTTTCTTCTGTGTTTTATTAGTAGTTTTTGCCGTCTTTCTTATATGCGGATTCCGGATAACCTTCAGGCAAAAGAATCTATTGGGTTTTTTAGTTTCCCTTGCGGTAATGCTAACGATAACCTTTGAAACCTGTAACTACATTGCATGGAATTTAGGGTTTTTGCTCGTATCACCTATTACACTGCCGTTGATTTCTTATGGTAATGCAGCTTTATGTATACATTTGTTCTTGATTGGCATTATGCTGTCAGTATTTCGCAGTGATTCTAGTGTATCGGATACCAGACTCTATTACCAGAAAGGTGGCTTTATCCAATGGAAAGACAGGTGTCTTACCATAGATTTCAATAAATATAGAGCAGACTAAAGGATTTATCATCTTCATAAGTCATTCGTAATAATCCTAAATCAAAGTTTTCTGTAAACACTATTCATAAAAATACCTTGCAGAATATTAAGTTATTCGCAAGGTATTTTTGTAATAGGTTATCCTCTGAACTCGATATGTTCACCGTCTGGCCCTTGAAAGAGCACCCTTTTCCAGCCTTTTTCCTCTGGGACTCTTGGGCTTGGGATATGAGGTTCAGATATAACGGGTATACCTGCCTCCACCAGTCTGTTATAATCTCCATCAAAATCATCGCTGATTAAACAGAAATGACAGCCTGCGTTCACTTTGTTAGTGTTCCAATGTTCAAGTTCTAATACCGTGTTACCCAACTTAAGATAGACAACTTTCTCAAGTGCTGGAACACCAGGTACATCATGTTCAAAGTATTGTTTGAATCCAAAGTTTTCTTCATAAAATGCAATCGATTTCATTCTGTCTTTTACAGAAATCGCAACATGGTCAATATGTGTAAACATTATTCCTTCATCCTTTCCTTTCAATAAACTGATAAGTTGCAGGGAGTAGATTAAAGTGTAATTAATTTAATTTGCCAAAGATATTTTAATCTGTAAGACCACCCAATTGGAGGAAGTCGTATTATGAAATCCATGAAGCTCGTCATGAGGAGAATAAATGATGTCCTTTTCTTTTACAGAAATAGGTTCATTATTAATGGTTATTGTACCTCCTCCTGAGATAACGTAGAATACTTCATCGATATCCGTGTGTTTATGGTCAGGCGTTGTCTGACCGGGAGCATAAAGCAGAAGGCCGGTATCCAGCTGACCTTCTTTGAATATTCCTTTTCTGGCACTTTTATTCTTGGTAAATTCTAAAATATCTTCTATATTAATTTTCTGCATTTCTAGTACTCCTAACTATAGTATTCTCTAATACACAGCATTTATCAGGTTTCATTACAAGCGCTTGTATTTACTCATGAATTACTGTAAAATTATCATAGTATAGATGTATTCTTTTGACAAGAAGGCACTTTTTAGTTGATTACTGACCATATGGTAAGTAATGATTGTGAATGGTAAAGTAATGATTGTGAATGGTAAGTAATGATTATTGATAGAAAGAGGTTGCATATGCCCTGTAATAAATCCTGTCCCATTGAACACACGGTTAATCTAATCGGGCACAAATGGAAGGTATTAATCATAAGAAATCTGATGAATGACGGGACCCAAAGGTTCTCGGAACTTAGCAAAGGAATCAACGGCATAAGCCAGAAGATGCTGACCCAACAGCTTAAGCAATTAGAACAGGACGGGATTATAGATCGAAAAGTTTTCCCGGAAGTTCCGCCAAGAGTGGAATATTCCTTGACAGAGTCAGGCAACTCTCTAAAACCTATTTTGGATTCCATGAATTTATGGGGTGTTGAACATATGAAGCAGCAAGGAAAGAATAATAATAATTTCCATTCTTGATTTTTGGATTTTTCGTCTATAATATAAGAAAAATATGAATATTTGGTAAAGTACCTGATGCTGCAAGCTATGAATAATATTTTCCATAGCTTGCGATAATTGCAACTATGAATGATCTTATCCTGCAACTGGTTTTCTGTCAAAGTTAAGCCGAAACCGTCCAGTCGTAATATTAAGGCAATCTCTTCCTTCTGCGAAAGTCCACCGGTGTAAATCCCGTCTCTTTCTTAAAGAGTTTTGTAAAATAAGAATAATTCCCATAGCCTACTTTATCCGATATAAGATTAACTGACAGCACCGTGTTGATAAGCAGATCCTTTGCCGTATCAATACGTTTCTTAATAATGTAATTGACCAAGGAGGTTCCTGTTTCTTTTTTAAAGAGTCTGGCGGTGTAGTCCGGATCCAGATAAACAATTTCAGCCAGGCTGTTACGGTTGATATCCTCAGCAAAATGTATGTCGATAAACTCACAGATAATAGAGGCTACTGACTTTTCAGAAGCTGAAAAGGCGGCATAATCCAGAGCTGTATTTACCAGATAAGTAATGTAGAGAGTCATATTTTCAATGGATTTAGAGGAAAGCTCCAGCAAGGTGTCATTGGTCTTGCCCTGTATCAGTTTATGAGCCAATATTCCTTTCTCTTTTAAGAAAGAATAGATAAGCTGTATGACATCAATCTGGAAACTGGCCAAAACCGTGTAATTCAATTTATCAGATTGAGCCAGAGTGGTCAGGTAGTCTTTGCAGTAGGAGGTAAATGATTCACGTTTTTCCAATTGCAGATATTCATCCAAAAGCTTTAGGTTAGGTAAGGAGTACTCGGCCTGCACCGGTACGTAGTCACCCAGGAAAAAGACCTTATCCTTGCAATCAATGCTATTTTCATTCATAGCTTGTAATTGCTTCAGTTCGTTGTGAAACTCCTGGAAGGAAGCCGGGAGTCCTATATAACAGCTAAGAGAGGCTTCATACTTTTTATTTACCAGACGTATAAGTCTGGTGCAGTAATCAGATAATTTGGGAAATAACTCCTCCGTTGTACTGTTCGTGATGTTTAAAATTGCAAGGAAACTTCCATTAACAGGATTTAATTCCAAAAGAATGTCATGGGGAGATAAAACGCTCTCAAAGGTTTCCTGGAAAGAACTTTCAAAGCCCATCCTCAGCTTTTTGGCATCTGGATAAGAATAGCTTATCTCATTTTTAGCGGATAATTTAATGGTAAACAGGTCAAAGAGAAGAAGAATAAACTTGTCCGTCATTTTATAGGGTAAATGATTTTTAGACAGACGGGCTTTTAGTTCCTCTTCCGTGTAAGCAGCCTCGCGTTTCAGATAGGCACTCCAGAAATGCTCAAAAATATTAACCTTGATATCCTCCCAAATGGTAGTAATATTTGCTGCTTGTTTTGCCTGATAGCCGGCTTCTACTTTTATTACTGCTTTTTTAACAATAAGGGCGAGCTTGTCAAATTCAATGGGTTTTAAATAATATTCCAGACTTTGCAGTTCCACTGCTTTCTGTGCAAAAGTAAAATCTGCATAGTTGGTCAAAAAGATAGTCTGTATATCATAATTTTCTTCCCTTACCCAGGTAAGGAGATCAATACCGCTTCCCTGGGGCATGTCGATATCTGTAATCAGAATCTGTACGGATTTTTCCCTGATTACTTCTTTGGCCTGGCTTATATTGGGGGCTGTGTAGACCTCCTTAAGACCCAGGGCCTTCCAATCCATATTTTGAAGCAAGGCACCTAATACAAAGCGATCGTCGTCAACAAGTAATATATTCATAAAATTCTTTCTATATATGTTGAATCTTTGCTTTACCGGGAAGAGAAATATCTGAACTCAGGCATTTTTATCTCGGAAGCAGTATAATACTTTATTCAACTTATAGAATCCTCCTCTAGTTATTTTCTGTATGAAAAGGCAATAAAAGTTCGATGCATGCACCCATATCTATATTATTGGAGAATTTCAATTCATAATCCTCACCATATAAAAAGGTGAGTCTTTCTTTGGTATTACTGATTCCAATTCTGTTACCATCTTTACCGGCAAGGGTGTGGCGGCTGTTTAACACATGGAGAGCCTCCTTGTTAAATCCCGGACCGGAATCTTTTAAAAGAATTTTTAGATAGTCTTTCTCCAGTCTCCTGCGTTTTTGTACCTTTAATGTAATCTTCAGGGTTATGGTAAGGGATACACAGTGCTTAATGGTGTTCTCCATAAAGGTCATAAGGATAAGAGGAGGTATGACAGCCTCAGCTGTTCCGGCTTCGATATCACATTGATAGGAAAAGGCAGAACCGTACCTTAAGCTTTGTATATTTAAATAATCATTGACATGATTAAGCTCATATTCCAGCTTTATAAAATCCTTATTCGTCTGGAACAGGTAGCGCAGATATTTGGAGGTAAAAAGTGCCATGGACTCAATCTCTTTATAATTCTTTGTCTGAGCCATACTGTATATGGTTGTCAGACAGTTTAAATAGAAATGGGGTTTGATTTGCTGCTGCAAGAAACCTATCTGAATACGTTTTTTCTCCAATTCCTCTTCATATAGGGTGATTTTTAATTTTGTAATTTCCCGCATCAGATTCTTGAACTGCATACTGGCCTGTTCCAGCTCAATGATATTGCCATCCTGCAAGTCCAAAAGATTGGAGCCTTCATTGATCTTAGAGAGATTCAAGGAGAAATTCCGTATTGGCTTAATCACTTTTTGCTGCATATAAAACAGGAATACAAATAAAGTCAAGGCTACAATAAAAGCCATGATAATAACAAAAATCTGAATAATGATAATCCTTTCATAAGACCAGTTATCCACAAAAATATTTAAAGTAAAAGGCAGATTTGATTCTTCATTGCCAAAAAATAAACGGCTTAAAAAAAGAGGATTTCCAGAACTGTGTTTCTTTTTGGAATCCGTGTTGGCGAGGATGGTATTGTTTGTATCTTTCATAAGCATATAGCCATTGGCACCAAGATTTACATCTTCAAGAGGGGTCAGAATATCTCTGGCAGAAATCAGTGAGATAAAAGTACGGTTATTATAAGTAATAATATAGTAAAAGTAGTAGTTCTTACGTATCTTTAGTATCTTCCAGTCGCTGCTGTTTTTTAAAGTCTCACCGCTTTTGATCTTCTTGAGAAATTCCTTCTTGCATATTAGATAGTCTGAATAGGAAAGGTTAAGGGCAGAACTGTTAAAGAATAGGTCCTGCTCCTCCAAATACAGGAAATACTGATATTCCCTTCCTGTGGCATATTGATTGTCACTTACTCTGGTACGAAAGGTAGAGATGGCATCCTTGCGTTCACCAAAATCCGTGCTGGTCTCTAGGGTTTCCACCAGTGGCTCATGGATGGCTGTCCAACGGACAAAGTGCTCTACGGCTACGGTTTTTCGAACCGTTTCATTCTGATATAAGGTTATGGTATTGGAAATATGAGTCACATTTTGCTGCCTTGTAGTGATAATGGAGAAAAAGCTAACCATAATATTAATAACAATAATCGGAATGGACAAACTGATTAATACTTTTATATAATGCTCCAGTGAATAACTGGATCGGTATCTTTTTTTTTCCATGTAAGCTCCTGTAATGGTAGTTTTATGAGTGGAATAGTAAGTCAGGTCACTATTTAATACTACCCTGTAGTACTAGTTTATCACTATTATACAAGAATAGACTCATAGATACTAGCGAATTTCCCAGGAAAACGAAATAGTGCTAGGGTAAAGTCGGAATTGTTCTATAGACCCTTGTATAAATGTGATAAAATTCCCACTAAAGGAGGACGCAAAATGAAAAAATTATCAAAGGGTACCAAAGGTGCAAAAGTTTCTTTGGGCAGAGGCTTAAAGAAGAGCATCCCGCTCTATATACTTTTATTCCCTTCTGCAGTACTTTTGTTCTGCTTTGCGTATTTGCCGATGTATGGTCTTTTAATTGCCTTTAAAGATTATTCACCGGCGCTGGGGATTATGGGGAGTCCCTGGGTAGGCTTCAAGCATTTTTTAAAATTTTTCAATTCGTATCAGTTTACACTAACACTCAAAAATACATTATCTATCAGCCTTTACGGAATTATCGTCGGGTTTCCGCTGCCAATTGCATTGGCGTTGTTATGCAACCAGATCAGAAACCAGAAATTCAAGAAAGTGTTTCAGGTAACAACCTACCTTCCGCACTTTATTTCCACTATGGTCATGTGCGGTCTGATTCTGATCTTTTTGTCACCCAGCAGCGGAATTATAGCTAATTTTTTCAGATTGTTTGGTGTGGAGCTGCCAAATTTCATGGCAAGCGTAACGGCGTTTAAGCATGTTTATGTATGGAGTGATATCTGGCAGCATTTAGGCTGGGACAGTATTATATATCTGGCGGCTTTGTCTGCCATAGATCCTACATATTATGAAGCTGCTACCATAGACGGTGCATCTACGATGCAGAAAATTCGTTATATCGATATTCCGCTGATTCTATCCACTGCCATGATACTGTTAATCTTAAGAGCAGGCGGTATTTTGAGTGTAGGGTTTGAGAAAGTACTGCTGCTGCAAAATACACAGAATTCCATGGGGAGTGAGATTATTTCTACGTATGTCTATAAAGTTGGTATGCAGAGCTTTCAATACAGTCTGTCGACTGCAATCGGTTTGTTTAATACGGTAGTAAATTTGGCGGTACTCTTAGTGGTTAACTGGTTTTCAAAGAAAACTACAGATACTGGTCTGATATAAGGAGGGGTTTTCATGAGCAGACAGAAACCCGTTAAAATGAAAAAGAGCCGTCAGGACAGAATAGTTGACTTTGCTATCCATGCCATTGCGGTTATCATGATATTGGCAGTTATTTATCCTTTATGGTTTATAATCATAGCATCTTTTAGTAATCCTGCAGATGTGGCCAACGGAAATGTATGGGTCTGGCCGAAGAAATGGATATTGGACGGATACCGGGAATTGTTTAAACAGACAGCCATCTGGCGCAGTTATGGTAATACGATAATTTATACTATAACTGGCACACTGGTTGCATTACTCGTTAATATTACCGCAGGATATGCCATGTCCCGAAAAGATATGGTAGGAAGAAAGTGGATTAATTTATTTTATATTATACCGATGTTTATCAGCGGTGGTCTGATTCCTATTTATCTGGTGGTAAAGGACTTTAATTTATTGGATTCCTTCTGGGTTATGATAGTACCTTTTTCGGTATCTACTTATAATATCATTGTGGCAAGGACCTTTTTCAACTCAAGCTTACCGGAAGGTCTATGGGAATCTGCACAGATTGACGGCTGCGGTACCATTAGGTATTTCTTTCGGTTTGCAATACCCTTATCCAAGGCAATAATTGCCGTAATTGGATTATGGACGGCAGTAGGTATTTGGAATTCCTGGTTTAATGCTCTGATTTATTTACAGAGTGCGAACCTTCAACCATTACAGCTTTTACTGCGCAGAATCCTGATATCGAATCAGTCACTCCTTGGAGCTGCTACAGGGGAAATGGCATCTGAGCTTCGAAGACTGTCTGATATGATGAAATATGCATCAATTGTAATCTCAACCATTCCGATTATGTGCTTATATCCTTTTCTGCAAAAGTACTTTAATCAAGGGGTTATGATAGGTGCCATTAAAGAATAATTGGAGGAGAAAGTTATGTTTAAAAAAGTAGTGAGTGCCATCGTTATGGCAGCAATGTTAGCAGTCTCATTAACAGGCTGCGGGGGAAAGGGAGGAGAGGATAATGCTAATCCCGCCTCTCAGGAAAGTCAGGGGAAAGGAAATGAAACAGCAGAGCAGAATTCCTTTAAGGTAGCTACCGTTCGTTGGGCAGACTGGGGTGAAGCCTACCATGAAGGTTTTGTTGATACTGCTGCTGAAAATGCCGGTATAAAGATTCAATGGGAAACTATTCTTAATTCTGACTGGGGGGATAAAAAAGCGGTATTAATGGCAGGCGGTGATTTACCCGATGCATTTTTAGGTTCCATCTGTTTTTCTGCGGCTGAAATCGCATCAAACCAGAACTCCTTTATCGCTTTAGATGATTATATTGATGAAAACATGCCTAACTTTAAAGCTATCCTGGAAAAGGATCCGACCATGAAGGCTCTTGCAACTTCTTCTGACGGACATATTTACGGACTTCCCAGTAAAAAACCCTGCAGGCCGGTTGTAGCGAACCAGATGTTCATCAATCAGACCTGGCTTGATAACTTAGGACTCTCCATGCCTCAGACATATGAGGAATATTATAATGTGTTAAAAGCTTTCAAAGAACAGGATGCCAATGGAAATGGTGATCCCAACGATGAAATTCCTTACGGACAGGGGTATGCCGATACCACAATGTTTTTCCTGCTTCCATTTGGTATGACCATTGGTGCAGATAATACTTATTTAATGTCCATCAAAGACGGACAGCCAGTTTATCTGCCCACCCTTGATTCATACCGTGAAGGAATTAAATGGATGCATAAAGCTTATAGTGAAGGTCTGATAGATCCGGAAGTGTTTACACAGGATACCTCCATGAGAGATGCAAAGCTTATGAATGAAACAGCTCTAATCGGTTCTGCCCCCGGGTGGACAGCCGATGCGACATTTGGTCCTAACTCATCCCAGTATACAGCTTTGACAGCCTTACAGGGGCCTGACGGAGAGCGTTATATCTCTTCTGATCCGGAGCACTGGAATTACAGCAGAAATGAATTCATGATAACCAATAATTGTGAAGATCCCGGCGCTCTTCTTCGTTGGATGGATCAGTTCTATACAGAAGATGCCTCCATACAGACCTTCTATGGATCTTTTGGTGTAGGTGTTGAGAAAGCTGGAGATACTTACTCCCTGCTGCCTCCTACCAATGGAGATTCCGCAGATACCTTTGCATGGGTTAATTCTCTTCGTGACTTCGGTCCGAAATATATAGCGGATGGTTTTAATGATAAGGTTAAATTACCTGCAGACAGTGGAGACGGCTTAAAGCTTGAGCTTGATAAAGAATTGAGCCAGTATGCAAAACCGGCATATCCCAATGTAAGTTATACCAATGAACAGTTAAATGATTTATCAACTCTTTATATGGACATCAATTCTTATGTGACTACCATGCAGGCTAAATGGGTAACAGAAGGTGGAGTGGAAGAAGAATGGAATACTTATATTGATACCTTAAAGCAGATGGGCTATGATGATTTCATGAAAATACAGCTGGATGCATTTGAAACCTATCAGGCGAATGCAAAATAGATGGATTGAGCGGCATAAAGCATCAGCATCCGTAAGAAAATACAGCATAATAAATACAATGAATGTGCCGGCAAGCCGATCTCTTTACAAGAGCTTGCCGGCATATTTAAGGCTTGTCTGAAAACGAGGTTTTTGAATACCCCATTCAGGCAGTTAAAGATATATCCCTGTTAATATTAATTAAAAGCATCACAGCAAGAGATGATGCATATAGAAGAAGCGGAGTTTAAAATGTTTGGAAAAATCGTAAATTTTAATGTTAAACAGCAAGAGGTAGAAATCTTATTTGAAAATGGGAAGGGTAGAATTTCTATTGTTAGTGAACTTATCATACATGTATTCTCAAAATTAGAAGAAAACGGAAAATCAAAAGCCATTGAAGAGGAAGTATTATGGAATACAGAATTTAACGCTGCCATGGTGGGGGAGTGTCTGGTTATAAGTACGGCGAAAGTTACCATCAAAGTTTATGAGGATTTTCTGGTGGACTTTTATCATACGAATGGAGGCCTATTATGCAGGGATTACCGCGGTGAGCGTAAGCAGAGGCTTGTACTTAGCGAAGAGCTGATTGAACTGATGGCAAAAGAAGGACATCAGCTTAAAAATGAAGTGAACAACCATAAAATTCAAGTGCTAAAGGAACTGGAAGGGGATGAATATTTCTATGGGCTTGGTGACAAGACCGGGTTCTTAAATAAAAGAGGCTACGATTATGAAATGTGGAATACAGATGACCCTACACCTCAGGTTGACAGTTACAAGGCACTATACAAAACCATACCTTTTCTGATTACGGTAAAGGCTCATGGTGTCTATGGTATATTTTTTGATAACACCAACCGTACTTACTGGGATATGGGAAAGGAAAGCAATGATTATTTTTATTTTGCAGCTGACAGGGGAAATCTGGACTATTATTTCTTTGCAGGAGAGGAGATGAAGGACATTCTAAAAGGCTATACTGCCCTGACCGGCAGGGTTAACAGGCCTCAGCTGTGGAGTCTTGGGTATCATCAGTCCAGATGGGGCTACGAAACAGAAAGCGATGTCAGAAAGCTGGCGAAAGACCTAAGAGACAATCACATTCCCTGTGATACCATACATCTGGATATTGATTACATGGAAAAATATAAGGTATTTACCTGGAATAAAGTTTCCTATGATGCTCCGAAGAAAATGATACAGGACTTAAGGGAAGAAGGATTTAAAATCGTTACGATTATTGATCCCGGTGTGAAAGCAGAAGAGGGATATAAGGTATATGACGAAGGTGTGGAAAAGGATTATTTCGTTAAAACACCGGAAGGTGAAATCTATGTGAATCAGGTATGGCCTGGGGATTCTGTTTATCCGGACTTTGGAAATGAAAAGGTGAGACAGTGGTGGGCAGACAACCAGAAGTTTCTGCTGAACTACGGAGTTCGGGGAGTATGGAATGATATGAATGAACCTGCCAGCTTTCAAGGTGAAATTCCGGAGGATATCATATTTTCCGATGAAGAGAGAAAGGCAACCCATGGTGAAATGCATAATGTTTATGGGCACTTCATGTCCAAGGCAACCTATGAAGGTCTAAAGAAGTATGATAAAAGAAGACCTTTTGTCATTACCAGAGCCTGCTATAGCGGAAGCCAGAAATATACCACAGCCTGGACGGGGGATAACCACAGCATTTGGGCACATTTGCAAATGGCAATTCCGCAATTGTGCAATTTAGGCTTAAGCGGTATGGGTTTTGCGGGCACGGATGTAGGAGGTTTTGGATCTGACACCACAGCGGAACTCTTAACCAGGTGGGTTCAGGTAGGATGTTTTTCACCGTTGTTTAGAAATCATTCCAATAAGGGCAGCTTTTATCAGGAGCCTTGGCAGTTTGGTAAGAAGACCATGGATATTTACCGTAAGTATGTAGAATTAAGATATAAGCTGCTGCCATATTTCTATGATTTATTTGTGGAAGGGGAACAAAGTGGATTGCCTGTCCTAAGACCTCTTGTACTTCATTATGAAACGGACGTAAGAGTCCGTCAATGCAATGACCAGTTCCTGGTAGGTGAAAGTCTTTTGGTTGCACCAGTGGTTATGCAGGGAGCCCGAAATCGTATGGTATATCTGCCCGAAGGAAATTGGATAGATTACTGGACTGGCAAGGAAGTGGAAGGAGCACGTTATATCATTGCAGATGCGCCCCTTGAGGTTTGCCCCCTCTATGTAAAGGAAGGTTCTATTATACCCAATTATCCGCCTCAGGAATATGTCGGGGAAAAGGAAATTACAGCACTGATTCTTGATATCTACCAGGGGGATGGGGGTTATACCCACTACCAGGATGACGGAGAGAGCTTTGATTATAATGAAGGTGTCTATAATCAATATGAATTTTCGATTACAAAAGAAGGAATCTTTACGGCAGAACTTTCACACCGCGGATACGAGAAGCTTTACAGCTCATTTATCCTAAAGGTTAACGGGAAGGAAAGAGAGATACCTTTTGAAGGAAGAAAACTGGAGATTAAGTTAAAGTAACAACACCGGAGTATCAGAAATTTGTTTCAGCATTAGGCTGAGGCTTGTACAGCTCAGCCAGTTGCCAGCTTAGCTTTTATTTAGCCGCACCAGCAAAAAGCCGTATACTGTACAGAAGAAGTGTTAATCCTCGTAAGGCATTATCTTTTGAATTGTACCATCCGTGTTGTACTTTAACTCTGCGTATTTAACACAGCGCTTATGGTTAACACCGCCGGATAAGGAACAGTCATGGTAGAACAGGTACCATTTGTCTTCAAACTGAACAATGGAATGGTGTGTCGTCCAACCGATAACAGGTTCTAAGATTCTTCCCTGATAGGTAAAAGGACCCAGGGGATTATTACTGATAGCATAGACAACATAATGAGTGGTGCCGGTAGAGTAGGACAGGTAATAATTACCATTGTACTTATGCATCCAGGGGCCTTCAAAATACCGTCTGTCTTCATCCTCTGCGGTTATCCTGTTACCATGCTCATCAAGGATGATGATTTCCTGAGGTCTAGCCTTAAAGGAAAGCAGATCATCGCTTAGTTCCGCAACCATTGGCCCTAAGGCTGGTGAATTACCGGAGGGAGGAATGGCATCCGCAAGAAAATCTCCCGTTTGCCAATTCTCCAGCTGGCCTCCCCAAAGGCCTCCAAAATACAAGTAGGTCTTTTGATCCTCATCGGTGAAAACAGCGGGATCGATACTAAAGCTGCCAGGGATATAGGTTGTCTCTGCATTGAAAGGACCATCAGGATTTGTACTGGTGGCAATCCCTATTCGGAAAATACCATCTTTATCTTTGGCTGGAAAAAATAAATAGTAGATACCGTCTTTGTATGCGGTGTCGGGTGCCCATAATTGCTGGCTGGCCCAGGGAATATCTTTTAGATGGAGTGCTTCACCATGATCAGTGCAGGGAGATGCCAGGTTCTCCATGGAAAAGACATGGTAATCCTCCATCTTGTATTGGTCACCATTATCATTATCCGGTTCGTTATGTTCAAGGTCGTGAGAGGGATAGATATAGAGTTTATCTTCGAAAACGTGAGCAGACGGATCGGCTGTATACATATGTGTGACTAAAGGTTGTTTCTGTTTGGGAATATACTTCATTTTTTGCCCCCCATTATATGATTTTACTATAATGATTTTATCAAAATAGTCATATCATATCTTCCCAAAACTTGCGGTTCGTTTATCACTTATTGCGAATTTACACGTTGTTTTTTGTATTCATATGTTGACATAACAACAAAATGACAGGATAATATAATCCATTGAAATACTTTACAACGTACAAGCTATTCCAAAATCAAAGGCCTGCGGCCTTAAGAAAGCTATGAAAGTAAAATGAGGATTATAAATGGGAGTAAAAAGTTTTCAGGATTTCAGACTAAGTGAAGAAATTAAAAAGGCATTGAACGGCCTTGAATATTATATACCTACCGAAGTACAGCAGCAGGTGATACCGAAAGCCTTGGAAAAGAAAGATCTGTTAGTAAAAGCACAGACAGGCAGTGGTAAAACAGCGGCATATGCAATACCCATATGTGAGCAGCTTGAGTGGCTTGAAAATAAACCACAGGCACTTATTCTGACACCGACCAGAGAACTGGCAGTTCAGGTAAAAGAGGATTTCACCAACATCGGCAGATTTAAGAGAATCAAAGCCACAGCAATCTATGGCAGACATTCCTTTTCCATTGAGAAGACGGAACTAAAACAGAAGTCCCATGTTGTTGCCGGGACCCCCGGTCGTGTTCTGGATCATATCAGAAAAGGAACCTTACCCTTAAGCAAGATAAATTATTTAGTGATTGACGAAGCTGACAGAATGCTCGATATGGGATTTTTAGAGCAGGTTGAAAGTATCCTGAAAGAGCTACCGAAAGAACGTGTAACAATGATGTTTTCAGCTACGATACAGGAGGAAATCAAGAGTATAACATCAAAGTATATAAGAAATCCGGATTATATTGATATCAGTAAGTCTGACACTCCGGTAAAGGAGATTGAACACTCACTTTATCCTACGGATAATGAGGATAAATTTGAACTGCTGAGAGAGGTTACGATTATAGAGAACCCGGATAGCTGTATTATATTTTGCAGAACCAAAGAGCAGGTGGATTTGGTATGCTGTCAGCTGACGGAGAAGGGGTACTCCTGTCATAAGATTCATGGTGGAATGGAGCAGGAGGAGCGTCTCGATTCTATGAACCGCTTTAAGAGAGGAGAGTTCAGCTATCTGGTTGCAACAGATTTGGCAGCCAGAGGGATTGATGTAGAGAATATATCCTTAGTCATAAATTATGACCTGCCATTTGAAAGCGAAGTCTATGTTCACCGTACTGGAAGGACCGGACGAGCAGGTCAGAAGGGAAAAGCCATTTCCTTTGTAACAACAGCTGAAGGCAGGTATCTAAAGGATATCGAAAGTTTCATCGGTTTTGAGATTACCGAAGCCGTCAGACCAGCAAAAGAAGAGATTGCGCTTCTGAAAACCGCTTTTGATAAGAAGCAAAAAGCAGCGCCGGTAATCAGAATAATGAAGAGTGATAATCTGAATAAGGAGATAACGAAGCTTAAATTCTATGGCGGTAAGAAAAAGAAACTCAGAGCAACGAATTTTGTCGGGGTTATTTCTAATCTTAATGGCGTTACGGCTGAGGATATTGGGATTATTACGATTCAGGATACGCTAACCTATGTAGAAATACTGAATGGAAAAGGTTCGCTGGTCCTGGAGGCAATGCAGCAAACCATGATAGGCGGTAAACAACTAAAAGTAATCAAAGTAAAATAGCAGATAGTACGGATTATTACCTTTCAAATAAAGTATCATATAATACCCCTTCTATTTATGAAATATCGGCTTTAGCCTTTTATCCAATAGAAGGGGTATTTATAGTAGTTAAGCTTTGATTGCCCAACGCAGTTTTGCGGAACGGGCACGGCTGTTGGAATTACATTCTTCTGCTGAAGGACGTATGGCATCAGGAGCAATTTCACGGTAGATACCGGCACGGAGTAATTGTTTGAAAGATTTTTTAACCAGTCGGTCTTCTCCTGAGTGAAAGGTCAGTATGGCCACACGTCCACCCGAAGCAAGAGCTGACGGGAGCTTTTCCAAAAAGTCATATAAAACTTCAAATTCATTGTTGACATCGATTCGAAGGGCCTGAAAACATCTTCTGCAAGCTTTCTTAACTTCTTCCTCACGGGTACTTTCCGGCAGGAACTTAAGCGTATCTTTAATGACCTGTGTAAGCTTGTTTGTTGTTGCTATATCGTTCCCTTTTTTGATTTCGGTAACGACTGCTTTGGCAATGGCAGCTGCATTGGGTTCATCGGAATTTTCAAAAAGTAATCCCTCCAGTTCGCTCTGCGTGATGGTCTTTAACCGTTCAGCGGCAGAAATACCATTGCTGGGATTGAGACGCAGGTCCAAGGGTCCATCGAACTTAAAGGAAAAACCTCGGTCAGGATTGTCAATCTGCATGGAAGAGACCCCTAAATCAGCCAATACAAAATCTAATGGGCCAGAAAGACTTACCACCTGATCGATACAGGAAAAATTCATCTGCTTAAGGGTCAGGATTTCAGGACCATAACCTAACTGCTCCAGGCGTTCTCTTGTACGGGGAAGCTCAATAGTATCCACATCTGTTGCATAAAGATGCCCTTTGGATTCCAGACGTTTAAGCATTTCCAAAGTGTGACCGCCGTAACCTAAGGTAGCATCCAGTCCTGTTTCACCCGGCGTAATTTTTAGAATATCCAGAATTTCCTCTACGCAGATGGAACGATGCATACCGGCAGGTGTATTGCCTTTTGAAATAACTTTTTCTATGGTATCACCATAACTTTCCGGATTTAATTCTTTATATTTTTCACTGAATTTCTTAGGGTGGGTGCCTTTATATCGGACACGTCGTTGATGTTTTTGTTCTTGATTCTCCATTGAATTCTCCAATTTTTTCTCCATTCTTCTATATAAGTTGAATATTTTATCTTTAGGGATAGCTGCACAGTGGTGATTACGCAGATTGTGGAAACCTATAGTGGTAAAACAGATTGCTCTTTAACAGATTGTTGGGGATATTATGTTGTCTGTTTGTAAAACTATATAGATTATATGATACCAAATGTATTTCAGAAAAGCAAATTATAAACTGGGACAGATTGGCCCCCAGAGAGCTGATTTTAAACGATAAAATACAATAAAATTTTAATACGATAAAATACAGATGAGGAAATTTAACGTGCAAAGAAAGCGAATTACTAACGGTGTTATGAATAAAAACATTGTTTAGATGCTATTATTGCTATTGTGTGATATAATGGTGGTCTGTGTTTAATAATGTTAACAGAAATAGGAGCGACCATGCAATTTAAAGAATTAAATATAATACCTGATATATTAAAGGCCTTAGAAAAGGAAAACTATGAAATACCCACACCAATCCAGGAAAAAGCTATTCCGGTTATACTAGAGGGAAGGGATCTGCTGGGCTGTGCACAGACCGGAACCGGCAAGACAGCAGCCTTTGCCATACCTACACTGCAATTGCTCAGCCAGGATAAACCACCTTTTTCAAAGAAAAGAGAAATAAGAGCCCTTGTATTAACCCCAACCAGAGAGCTGGCCATTCAAATATATGAAAGCTTTACCACCTATGGAAAATATACAAAGCTTAAGACCTGTGTAATCTTTGGCGGAGTCTCCCAGAAACCCCAGGAGGAAGCGTTGAATGAGGGGGTAGATATCCTGGTAGCAACCCCCGGAAGACTGCTTGACTTAATGAATCAGCAGCAGATAACGCTGCAGCATATTAAGATGTTTATTCTGGATGAAGCAGATCGTATGTTGGATATGGGCTTCATAAATGATGTAAAGAAGGTCATAGCCAAAACTCCCGCAGGTAAGCAGACCCTGCTATTTTCTGCTACCATGCCATCTGATATTGCCAACCTATCCCGTTCCCTGCTGAAAAATCCTGCCAAGGTTGAGATAACTCCGGTATCTTCAACAGTAGATACCATAGATCAATATCTTTACTACGTGGATAAGAAAAATAAAAAAGATTTGATTGTACACCTACTAAAGGATAGCTCCATATCCTCTGTTCTTGTATTTACCCGTACCAAACACGGTGCTGATTATATAGTACGCCAGTTAGCCAAGAAAAAAATCACGGCCCAGGCAATCCATGGAGATAAATCCCAGGGTGCACGTCAGCGTGCCTTGAGTGATTTCAAGAACAAACAGCTTCGTGTACTGGTTGCCACGGATATTGCTGCCAGAGGCATCGATATTGATGAACTCTCCCATGTTATTAATCTAGATCTGCCGGAAGTGCCTGAGACCTATGTGCATCGTATCGGACGTACCGGGCGGGCAGGGCTTTCTGGGACAGCGATATCCTTTTGTGATTTTGATGAGAAAGAACTGCTGGCGCAAATCGAAAAATTAATACGGAAGCACTTAATAGAAGTAAAGGAACATCCATATCCGTTAATGAATAATTTCCCTTCAGAAAAGAAAACACAGCCCCGAAGAAAAGAGAACATACAAACGGAGACTGCAGCAAAAGGCGGCAGGGGAGCCAATACTTCAAATAAATCCTCATTTAGAACAGAAGCAAAACAAGCAGATACGGGATCTAAGAAGAAGTATCGTATGACAGCAGATGGAACCCTGAAAGAGAAAAGAGCCTATAATAAATTTCCGAAGCAGGGTAAGAAACGAGATAAATAATAAAAAATGAAAAGGGTATCCTAATAGCTGTAATAGAATTACCATCACAATCTTCCAACGAAGCGGAGAAGTGAAATGAGCTGTTAGGACCCTTTTTTTGTTTACCTACTTATCAGGTATAAGAGGCTTTGCCGCTGATAGCAGTATTCAGTATTAAATCGGCTATTTCTCTGGAGGACTTTTTCATGCCTTCCTTTAACCACATTTGAATTACACCGATTGCACCACATGCCAGAAAATGAAAGATATATGCAGCATCTTCCCTGTCTATGGACTCATTTCCTATCATAGGGATGAAATGCTGTTTTCCGATAATATTGATAAATTCCTGCTGAAACCGGATATCTCCGTTGGAATTCAGCAAGAGGTCAAAGAGCTCCGCATTTTCTTTGACATAGTCCAGAATCTTTTCTGTGGTCTCCACCGTAACGAGAGTATCTTCTTTAAAATTACAGCCGCTTAAGAACTGGTTAATATTATCAATTACCTCTTCTTCAATTTTCCGGAGCAGATCATATTGATCCAGATAGTGCGCATAAAAAGTAGCCCGGTTAACATCAGCATTTTCACAGATTTCTTTCACGGAAATCTTGGTTATGGGTTTTTGTTTCAGAAACTTTATTAAGCTGTTCTTAATTACCATTCTGGTATACTTTACACGTCTGTCTGTTTTCTTAGCTTCCATTAGCAGCTCCTCCAACAAGTAAAATTATTATAAACTTCTAAACATATCCTGGTTTTATGTTGAAAAACTTTCATATATATAAGTTTTGATTATTGTAATTGCTTCACAATGTCAATATAATGTATCCGAGTCTGATTGTCAACACAGTGTTTACTAAAATGGAGGTATAAATGGCACTCATAGAATTTGAAAATATCAAAAAAGAATATGTAATCGGCGATGTGAAGATTTCTGCAGTCGCTGATTGTTCTTTTTCAATAGAAAAAGGCGAGCTGGTTGTTATACTTGGTCCCTCAGGAGCCGGAAAAACTACCGTATTGAATTTATTGGGAGGAATGGACAGTCCAAGCAGCGGCAGTATTAAGGTTGATGGCAAGGAAATTCATAAATACAGTAAGAAGGAACTGGTAAATTACAGACGAAAAGATATCGGTTTCGTATTCCAGTTCTATAATTTAATGGGAAATCTGACAGCACTGGAAAATGTTGAGCTTGCCTGCCAGATATGTCCGGACTCCCTGGACCCTGGCACAGTACTTAATCAAGTGGGGTTAGGAGAGCGACTGAGCAACTTTCCATCCCAGCTATCCGGAGGAGAGCAGCAAAGGGTTGCCATAGCCAGAGCTATTGCTAAAAATCCCAAACTGCTGTTGTGTGATGAGCCTACAGGAGCTTTGGACAGTGTGACCGGACAGCTTATAATTGAGCTGCTGCAAAAGAACTGTAAAGAGATGGATATGACAACGGTCCTGATTACACACAATGCCGTAATTGCTGAGGTTGCGGATAAGGTTATTAAGATTAAAAATGGCACGGTGAAAGAAGTAATAGTAAATGAGAATCCGAAAAAAGCGGATGAGATTGTGTGGTGATTGGCTTGCTGTATAAAAATTCACTGGTAAAGATAAAGAAATCATTCGGAAGATATATATCACTGCTAGTTATGGTTATGGTAGGTGTCGGTTTTTTTGCAGGGATACAGGCAAGTGCACCGGATATGTCAGCCGTTGCCGATCAGTATTATAGAGATTATAATCTGATGGATTTTAAAATTGTCAGTTCCATGGGGCTTACAGAGGAGGATGTAGCGGCACTGAAGGCCCTTCGTAAAGCAGAGGCAGTAATACCTGCGTACTCACTGGATGTCATGGCACAGGAATTGACTACAGGTAGTCAGAGCGGGAATCAGACTACTGGCGGACAGTCCGGTAATAGTCAGGCTACAGCTACAAGCGGTCTGACCGTCAGGCTTCATAGTCTGGAATCGGTTAATAAGGTAAAACTGGTTGACGGAAGAATGCCTCAAAAGGATACGGAGTGTATAACAGACAACAAGTCTTATAAAGTAGGAGATAAGCTTGTAATAACTGATGATGTCAGTGACAAGCTTAAGAACAAAGAGTTCACCGTGGTAGGAACTGTGGAATCGGTGCTCTATCTGGCAGAGGAATATGGAAGCACTACAAATGGAGACGGTAAACTATCTTCCTTTCTATTTATAAACAGCAGTAATTTTATCATGGATGTCTATACGGAAATCTATCTGACAGCAGCAGGCACCAAGGATGCGATAGCTTATTCCGATGCTTATGATGAGGCCGCAGAGGAGCTTCAGGAACAGTTGGTAAGTATAAAGCCTGAGAGAGAAACGGCCCGTTATAATGAGATTTATAAGGAAGCAGATTCTGAAATCAGAGAAAATGAAGAGAAATTGAATTCAGAAAAAGCGAAAGGAGAAACAAAGCTTAAAGACGCTAAGACAGAACTTGACGATAATGCAAAAAAACTGGAAGACGGAAAAAGTGAGCTTAAAGAAAACGAGCAGACGCTAAAGGATAACAAGGAGAAACAGAATCGTGAATTTGCTGCTGCCAGGGTACAGATAGCTGATGGCTGGAAGGAGATTGACTCAGCACTTACCCAGAGCGGAACAAACCGGAAGGGGCTGAATACCAAAATAGCAGAACTGGAGACTGCACTTACTCAGCTAAAGGGGCAGGCAGCACAGCTCCCGGAAGGCAGTCCTTTAGCGGAACAGCTAAATGCTTCCATTAAACAATATACAGAAGGCTATAACGGTATGTTAGCGTTAAGGGAATCCATTAATACGTTAACCGCAAAAGAGAAGGAGCTGAATGAGGGGATTGAAACCTTTCAGACGGAGATTCAAAAAGCTGAGAAAGAAATCGCCAAAGGAAAAGCAGACATAAAAGAGAACGAGAAGAAGCTGGCTGACGGCTATGCAGAATATAATGAAAATCTTGATAAGTTCAATACTGAAATGGCAGATGCAGAAGGAAAGCTTAAGGATGCCAGAGAAGAACTGTCGAAACTGGAAAGGCCCAAATGGTATATACAGGACAGAGATGCGGCAGTAGGTTACACAAGCTTGAAAACGGATATTGATGTGGTCAACTCTGTTGCCGCAGTATTCCCTTTTTTCTTTATATTGCTTGGAATGCTTATGACCTCCAATTCCATGACCCGTATGATAGCAGAGGAACGAAGTGAACTTGGAACATTAACCTCACTTGGATACAGTGACGGCAAGATTATTTCTACTTATCTGTTCTATATCCTCTCAGCTACCGGTCTGGGTTCAATCGTGGGATTTTATGCAGGCTGCAGTATTATACCGCCCTTAATTTATTCAAATTATCAGTATATCTTACCTTCACTCATACTAAAATATGATCTGGTGTCATTTCTTCAGATAGTGGGAGTGGCATTTGTATTGATGACCCTGGTTACGGTTGTTTCCTGTAACAAAGAATTAAAACAGAAGCCGGCAGCCCTCTTGCGTCCGGTTCCTCTGGCAAAAGGAAAAACTATTCTGTTAGAGCGAATCGCTCCGGTCTGGAAACGTCTTTCTTTTACCTGGAAAGTTACCATGCGTAATATATTCAGATTCAAAAAAAGAGCTTTAATGACCATTGTGGGTGTATCCGGTTGTACAGCTTTGTTACTGGTCGGATTTGGCTTAAGGGATAGCATGCAGGGAGTGGCACAAAGACAATATGGTGAAATACTGCGCTATGGCAACATGATGATTCTGAAAGATGAGACGAAGAGTATTTCTGGAGAACTGGAAGACCTGTTGTCCAAAGAACAAGTTAATAATCCGCTGCTGATCAGACAGACAGCCTTCCAAAGCAGCAAAGGAAGAGTGGATAATGCAGACGGCTCTAAATTGAAATCAAAAGGAAAAACCCTGGATTCTTATGTTATTGTACCGGAGAATCAGGAAGGATTTAATGAATACTTTAACTTAAAAGATTCTAAAAGCGGGGTTGAAATTACCCTTAACGACAGCGGAGTTGTCCTGACAGAGAAATTAGCAGAGGTACTGGGGCTTGGCAAAGGAGATACCTTATCAGTGAAAGATACTGATAACAATGTATATTCCCTGACTGTCAGTGCAGTAACAGAAAACTACACCTCCCATTATATCTATATGAGCAATGAACTGTATGATAAGATTTTTAGTGAAGCTCCCGCCTATAATACCATTGTATCTGATTTTATGGGGGATAAAGATACCTTGTCTGAGCATCTGATAGACAGTGGTCTTGTACTGAATGTGGTCTATACCGGTGATGTATTGGAGAAAGCCATTGAAAGCAATAACAGCCTGGATAGCATTATTCTGCTTATAGTAGTGGTAGCATCGCTGCTGGCAATCATTGTTCTATACAACCTGACCTCTATTAATATCAGTGAAAGATTACGTGAAATAGCGACCCTTAAGGTACTTGGTTTTACGGATCAGGAGGCCAATGGCTACATCTATCGAGAAGCCATAATTCTTACAATTATCAGTGCCTGTGTCGGCCTGGTGCTGGGAATCTATCTCCATGATTTTATCGTTGGAATTGTAGAGAGAGATCAAATGATATTATCAAGAGAAATCAGTTGGGTCAGCTACGGCTTATCCTGGCTGATTACCATGGCGTTTTCTCTAATAATGCAGATGGTAACTTATTTTAAGCTTAGGACTGTTGAAATGCTGGAATCTTTAAAATCTGTGGAATAAGTTTAGAAGTAATCTTTATTGGCTGAATACTGACCTGCTGTGCGGGGGAAGTATACAGCCATTTCTTATATTATCCCTTTATTCCTTGGAGAAAGGTCTATTTGGTTTTCAAGAAGAGAGAGGAATGCAGGCTTGTCATTCTCAAATATAGTGGCAATCTGTAAAATTTCTACCAATGAAAGCTCACTATATGTTATCATATAATATATAACTCCTTTCGGATTCGTGATTCATTGTTTCTCGACAATTCCATTTACCATAAACAGGTGCGAGTTATATTTTTGTATCGAAATACCCCGTCCTTGAGAAAATCCTTGCGGTATGGAGCTGCGACAGGGATAAGTCCTGGAAGGAAATAATGGAAATAATGGATATAATGGAAGGAACCCATAAGGAGAAGGATTGGGTATGAAGCCATTCGCCAAAAAGTTGTGCTTTATAAAATTTAACAAATGAAGGAGTGTACAGGATGAAACTAGGAGCAACCTTATATATAAAAAATACCATTGAGGCGGTAGCGCTTTACACAGAAGCTTTTGGACTAACCTTGGGATACCATGAGAAATATCCGGATGGCACATTTATGCATGCGTCATTACTGAGAGACAGACAAGAAATATTTGCTGTCAGTGAATCACATAATGATAACTTTGTTAATATCATGCTCACATCTTCATTAGAAGGAGCACGGCCAACTATGAGTTATGGGATAAACTTTGAAAGTGAACAAGAAGTAAAAAGAGCATATGAGATGTTAGCGAAGGAGGGAACAGTGCTATTAGAGTTGGGTTCCCTTCCATGGAGTTCCTGCTGTGCTGATGTTGTTGATAAGTACGGCGTATACTGGTATATCGCAGTATAGAAAAAATCCGTATTTTCTGTGGTATCTGCTTTTGGGCATCCCATCAGATATTTTTATTGATGAAGGAAGTTAAGAATGATACTATATAGAAATGAAAGGATAAAAAGCTTATGAAAAAAATATTTGATAAATTCCAATACAATTCTCCTGTAACCCTTACCTTTGCATTTATATCCCTGGCAGCACTGATTCTTGGCTATCTCACAGGTGGATTCACTACGAGTTTACTGTTTTCTGCACACCGTACCTCCTTATTGGATCCATTTACCTATTTCAGGATATTCGGACATGTGCTGGGGCATGCCAACTGGAGCCATTACAGCGGGAACATGGTGCTGTTTCTGGTATTAGGTCCCATGCTGGAGGAAAAATATAAATCTAAGGCCTTTTTGACTATGATTTTGATTACAGCATTGGTTTCCGGATTGTTTTATATTGTATTGTTTCCGGGCAGTGTATTGCTTGGAGCAAGCGGAGTTGTATTTATGATGATAGTTCTCTCATCAGCTGCCGGTGTAAAAGATGGGAAAATTCCTTTGACACTGGTATTGGTGCTTATTGTTTATCTTGGAGGGGAAGTATTAAGCATCGGATCAAAAGATGGGATTGCACATGCAGCTCATATTCTGGGTGGAATTTGTGGCGCAGGCTTTGGCTTGACCCGCAGAAAATCTTAGGGCGGAGCAGGCTGTTATAGGGCTGCGAGGCTTTAAGGTGACAGTTTTATGTTGAATATTTCCAGGAACTGCCTTATAATAAAAATGGCCCTAAAGTGATTTAACAGGCATGGTACGATTAGTTTAGATGTTAATTAATAATATAAAAATATTTATTACAGAAAAGAGTAATTCAAATAAGTGTAAAAAAACGGGGGTTTCAGTGTGGTTAAGCACATGATTGATTTTAGGGATATTATAGCAAAAGGACGGGTAGAATGTGAGCCGGTGGAGGACATGCTTCATGTAAGAACGAAACATGCGATTCCCAGTCAGCGTTTTGATGCGGAGCATCTATCTGTTAATTCTTATATTGCTTTACCTGGAACCTTTAAGCTGCCTTTGCGGATTGATATCACCGCCCAACTAGATGAACCAGGGCTTTATCTTCTTGTTGGAAAGGGGCGCATCAATTTTGGTACTTTGTGTTCGGACAACCGGAGAATGGATGATATTATAAAACCTGCCAGAAAAGTTTTCTTTTACCATAACCAAATGCCTATGAAAGAATTTACGGATTTATCGGTAACCTACAATCTAAAGGAAATGCAGATTCTCATTCAGGGGGAAGAACGATATTATTCCCAAAAAGAAAAGTATATGAAAGCCTCAGAATTCCCTGAAAGGAATGAAGAAGGTTTTTCCATAAAGATAGCCTGTGATAAGTTTGTAAACCTTATGATAAAGTCGATAACTGTCACAGAGTACGAAGATGATTGTAAGATAATCCGCCAGGGAAAGGAGCTGCCTCCTGCCATTACTACAAATCAATGGGAGGTTTCTGGAGAAAAGCTTTCCATGGAAGCATGTATCGCCAGGCTGCCGGATGAGATACAAAAAAGTATTCTTTGTATGGATGACTATTTCAAATCTATCAAAAATCTTAAATTGAAAAGAAGCATTGAAAGAAATGGGAATAAAATAACTTATGTTTCCTCGGACTATGGATTTTCCTATGCCATTTATGTGGGCAATGAGTTGTTTAAGCATTCCCTGCAGTGGTATCTGATTACCAAAGGTAAACCGGAGACCTGGCATAGAAAAGCCGACTTTATGGAGGAGACCTTAAGCAGCCTGCAGACAAGCAACCAGGAATTTGCCCAGCGGATGTACAATGACTTAGAGGAGTGTGTAGGCTGCTATGGTCTTTGCCTCGCAAGGACACCTTATAGCTTCGGAGACAGAAAAAAGTATGTTTGCCATGGTAAATTATTTTTTCAGATGAATAAAGCTGGTTTTGATGATGCCCGTACCTTTGTCGATGAAATTAACCAGGTTGTGCAAAGGAAAGAAATAGCCTCAAAGAGCAGTTAATTTATTGCATCATTATAAGCTTAATAAATCCATGCATTATAGAAGAGAACTTTTCAAGTAAGCCTTTTCTGTAATCCATGGATTTTTTGTAGTTGGAGATATTCTTACAATACAATATATGTAAGGGCGTGAGGATAATAATACCAGAAGAGTCCAGTTTATATGTATTATGAAAATGATAATATTTCTCAATAAAATCGAGCGAGTCTGTTTTACAATAATTTCAGAAATGGGAAGAAGGGCTTATTTACTGTAATTTTCAAGACAAATGTAAAATCACATTCCTTAAAACTCAGATAGGAGGAGGGTTTCGCCATTTTTCGGCCACTTGACAAATAAGGACTCCTTTGATAACCTAACAAAGTTAGAAATGACTAACATAGTCGAGACGGTACATAACGAAAAGAAAGAGGAGTTAGAATATGAAATTAAAAAAACTTAGTTCTATTATAGCTATAGCGCTGGTTATGACACTAACAGCCTGCTCTGGTAAATCCAATAATACAAATGGAAACAATAGTGAAGCTGAGACAACGAAGGCACCAACTGCTGAAGCAACAGAGGCTGCAGAACCAACAGATGCAGCTGGTGAAGCTACGGTTGAATATCCTATAACAATAAAACATGCTTTCGGTGAGACAGTTCTTGAGAGTAAACCCGAACGTATTGCAACTATTTCCTGGGGAAACCAAGATGTTCCTTTAGCTTTAGGTGTGGTTCCGGTTGGTGTTTCAGAAGCGAATTATGGAGTGACAGATGGTAGCAAGTTATTACCCTGGACAGGTGAAGGTTTTAAGAATCTGGGCGAAGAAAATCCCGTTCTTTTTAATGATACAGATGGTCTGAATTATGAAGCAATCAGCGATGTACAGCCTGATGTGATTCTTGCAGCATATTCAGGAATTACAGAAGAAGAATATAATCTGTTAAGTGAAATAGCACCTGTGGTTGCTTATCCGACACTTGCCTGGCAGACCCTGTGGCGTGATCAGATTACCATGGATGCAACAGGTATGGGTATGAAAGCAGAAGGTGAGAAGCTGGTAGCTGATCTTGATCAGCTTATAACTGATAAAACAGCGGCATATCCTCAGATAGCAGGAAAGACAGCAGCCTTTTTCTACTTCAGCCCTACAGATCTTGGTAAATTCTATATTTACACTTCAACAGATCCCCGTGCCGCCTATCTCAATGATTTAGGCCTGGTAGAGCCGGAAAGTGTTAAGAAACTGGCGGAAGGACAGGCAACCTTTGCACTTGAAATCAGTGCTGAAAACGCAGACGTTCTTTCTGATGTAGATATTATCGTTGCCTATGGAGATGAGGCATTGTTAAAGGCTATGCAGGCAGATGCTCTCCTTGGGACCGTACCGGCAATACAGAGAGGCTCCGTAGTATTGATCCAGGATGGTACTCCCCTGGCTGCTTCTGGTACACCCAGCGCCCTTTCTATTCCTGCAACTATCGATGAGTACTTAAAGTTAATCGGAGAGGCAGCTGATAAAGTGCAATGAAACGAGAGAAAATAATAATACTGATATTTGCCGGTGTTGCAGGACTTGCGCTGTCTGTTTTCGCATCCCTGGCACTTGGTTCAAGAAATATAGGGCTTTCGCAAGTAATGGGAGCCCTTCTACATCCAAACAGCGGAGCTTTTGAAGCACTGGTAATCCGAGAGCGTATTCCCAGAACTGTATTCAGTATTATCGCCGGAGCTTCCCTTGGGGTCTCCGGCGCTTTGATGCAGGCGATTACCCGTAATCCGATTGCAGATCCAAGTATTTTAGGTGTTAATACCGGAGCTTCCCTGTTCGTTGTAAGCGGAATTGCTTTTTTTCATATCAGTTCAGCGAATCAATACATCTGGTTTGCGCTGGCAGGAGCTGCAGTAACGGCTGTTTTTGTCTACAGGATAGGTTCTATGGGCTCAGGAGGTGCAACTCCTATTAAGCTTGCACTGGCAGGTGCTGCCACCAGTGCTGCCTTATCTTCCTTAGTCAGTGCGGTAATTTTGCCAAGGACTGATGTTATGAATGCTTACCGTTTCTGGCAGGTGGGCAGTGTAAGCGGAGCTACCTGGGAAGGAATCCTGTCGGTATCTCCTTTTCTTGTTATTGGCTTAGCCATAGGAGTGCTATCGGCATCTGCTTTAAATGCTCTTGCCTTAGGTGACGATGTGGCAACGGGATTAGGGGTAAAAACCGGCTTGATCAGAATCATTGGTGCCTTAGCCGGCGTACTATTGTGTGGTGCCACGACTGCTCTTGCTGGCCCCATAGGATTTGTCGGTCTTATGATTCCGCACATTATGAGAATGCTCTGTGGTCCAGATATGAAATTCGTTGTACCTATGTCAGCCTTGGGCGGAGCAATTCTTTTGACGGTATCAGATATAATAGGAAGACTCATAGGACAACCCGGAGAACTGGAAGCCGGAATTGTTACAGCATTTTTCGGAGCACCCATTCTGATTCTGATTGCTATGAGAGCGAAGGTGCGTTCATTATGACAAATAATAACTTAAATATTGTACAATTGGGTTTTCACAAAAGAAGAACTCGTTTTATCACAGTTACCGTGATCTTGACGTTTATCACAGCAGTCCTTTGCTGTATAATGCTTTATCTTGGAAATACAAAGTATTCACCGGAAATAATCCTTCGCGTTTTATTAGGAGAGGAGATTAAGGGTGCTACCTTTGCAATTGAAACGATAAGGCTGCCTCGTATGCTGGCAGGGCTTTTAGCAGGTATGGCCTTTGGTATGGCGGGAAATACGTTTCAGACCATGCTAAGGAACCCTCTGGCAAGTCCTGACATCATTGGTGTGACCTCTGGTTCCAGTGTTGCCGCGGTTTTTTGCATCCTCGTCCTTAATGTCAGCGGAACGGTTGTATCTATTTCTGCTGTTATATCCGGATTAGCCGTTGCTTTCTTAATCTATCTGCTGTCCAGAGGAGGAAGCTTTTCCGGCGGAAGACTGATACTGATTGGTATCGGAATACAGGCTATGTTAAATGCAGCAATTTCTTATCTGCTTTTAAGAGCCAATCAGTATGATGTGCCTGCGGCTATCAGATGGCTCAATGGAAGTCTGAATGGAATGCAGATGAAGAATATACCGGGGTTATTTATAGTTGTACTGATATTTGGCTGCTTACTGGTGCTTCTTAGTAAAATGCTTAAGATTCTGGAGCTTGGTGAGCAGTCAGCCATCACCCTGGGCTTAAGAACCGATATCAGCAGACTGCTGCTGGTTTTAGCAGCTGTATTCTTAATTGCTTATGCAACAGCTGTTACCGGTCCTATCGCATTTGTGGCATTTCTGTCAGGTCCAATCGCAAGTAAACTGGCAGGCTCCTCTAATGCAATTACCGCCGGATTGACGGGAGCAGTTCTTGTGCTTCTGGCAGATATTATAGGGCAGTATGCTTTTGATATCCGCTTTCCTGTGGGAATCATAACGGGAATTCTTGGTGCACCCTATCTAATTTATCTACTGATACGTATGAATCGAACCGGAGGAGCAGCATGAAACAATCACCTAAATTTTCGGCAAATAAAATTGTTGCCGGATATGACAAAAAAATCATTATCAATGATGTGGATGTGGTCATACCGAATAATAAGATCAGTGTAATCATCGGTGCCAATGCCTGTGGTAAATCCACACTGCTGAAAACCCTGGCAAGGCTTATAAAACCTGTGTCCGGTGAAGTGGTACTGGACGGAAAACAGATCAGTGAGATACCGCCAAAACAACTGGCAAGAGTCCTTGGTCTGCTTCCTCAATCACCGGTGGTACCGGAAGGCATCACTGTTTCTGATCTTGTTTCCAGAGGACGTTATCCTTACCAGAACTTCTTAAAAGGCCTTGGCAAAAAAGATTATGAAGCAGTAGAAGAAGCGTTGGAAATCATGGGAATTACGGAACTGGCTAACCGAAATGTGGATGAATTATCCGGAGGACAGCGCCAGAGAGTATGGATTGCCATGGCTCTTGCTCAGCAGACAGATATATTACTCCTGGATGAACCTACAACTTTCCTGGATATTACCTACCAGGTTGAGATACTGGACCTCCTAACGGATTTGAACCGAAAAAGAGGTACTACAATAGTAATGGTATTACATGATATTAATCTTTCTGCCCGTTATGCAGATTATATCTTTGCAGTGCAAAAAGGTAACCTTATTGCACAGGGAGAACCTTCTCAGGTGATTTCAGAAGAATTAATGAAACAGGTTTTCGGGTTGGATTGTGCGGTTATTAAAGACCCGGTATCAGGTTCTCCTTTTATCGTTCCAAAAGGAAGATATCATGTGGTAAATGCATAGATTTTCTAAAACGTTAAGTATCAGATCAAGTGCAGGATTTCTACACTTGGTTTGATGAAAATTATATACTTATTTTAAAAGGCTGAATACAAAATGTATTTATGCCTTTTTTTATAGAAGACACCCATTATCGTGATCTCACAGTGGCTAATATATAAGCAAAAATCAACTAAGACAATAAATATTCTTTGAAATTAAATCCAATAAATTTTATAATACAAATTAGATGCAGAAAAATTTAGGAGGTTACCTCCTTTGCCACCTCCTGGACGGACTGGATGAGCAACACAAGGAGAGTATGATGAAAGAAATAAGAGCTGTTATTATAGAGTTCGGTGGATATGTTAGTACGTATTTAAGTTTTTCTTTGTACCTTGCCAGGAAAAAGTAGCAATACGATTTGCTGTAGTACACATACCGCAGGACTACACAGGAAGAAAAGGAGCAGAAGGTGAAGAAGATAGAAACAGAACGCTTAATTATAAGGCCTATAAAAGAAAGTGACTACGAGGATATATGTGAATACGGTACGGATGAAGAAATCGGAAAGTATATGATTTATTGGCCAAAAACCAGAGAAACTATAAAAACTTTTATCAAGGAATGTGAAGTTGCAGCAATGCAGGAGACTCCAGGATGGAGAGAATATGCGATACAGTTAAAGTCCTCCCTAAAGGTGATAGGCAATGTTTCTCTGATTATAAGTAAAAATGATATCACAGCGGCTGAAATCGGATGGATTTCCAATAAGGATTATTGGGGCAGAGGGTATATGAGTGAAGCAGTAAACTGTATTATTCAGGACACTTTTCAGAATACCCCCATTTGCAAAATACTTGCGACCTGTACAGAGAAAAATATTGCCTCCCTAAAGGTAATGGAGAAAAGCGGGATGCATCGTATACTGATAGAACAAAATCAGAAAGCAATCAAAAATGGAGAAGAGGTAAGTTATACCAAACTGACCTATTGCATTACAAAAAATTGATAGAAGTAAGTTTACCGGAAAAGTAAGGAGAATGGTCAGAATGAATATTGAAATCAAAATGACAGACAACACAAATCCTGATTTTGTAAAGCTTATAAAATTGTTGGATGAAGACCTTGTAAGCCGTTATGGAGAGTCTCAAAAACAGTACGATAAGCATAATAAAGTGGACAAGATCAAAGATGTAACTGTTATCTATGCAGATAATATACCGGCAGGCTGTGGTGCCTTTAAGAAATTTAACGACAATACGGTAGAGATAAAAAGAGTATATGTCGGTAATGAATTCAGAGGACGAGGATTCTCAAGAATTATATTGAAGAGACTGGAGACAGAGGCTCTGAGTCAGGGGTATTGCTATGCTGTACTTGAAACCGGAAATGAACAGCAGGAGGCCATTGGTTTGTATCAAAGCTCAGGATATGAGATTATTCCGAATTATGAACCGTATGTTGGCTTAGAGACAAGTATATGCATGAGGAGGGTATTGAGATAATTATTTTTATGTTCGGTTCAAATATCTGAGACAAATGATAGAGCTTGTTTGGGTTATGTCAAAATGATAATATTGCTATTAATTCTTCATTATTAAAGGAAGTGCTGAAAGAAGCGAATGTAAAAGCAAATCACACATTCTTTTATAGCAGTACCATATCTGCAAAGATAAGCATAAATAGGGTAGTGTAGAAATTAGAAAGCAATTTCAACTTTATTATGTAAAAAAATTTACTTGAAAAATAGTAGTACAAACTATATAATACATTAACTAATATTAGTATACTTCGACAAGAAAGGACTTACACCATATGCTTTGGAAAGATAAGTACGAGCTGGGAGTGGATGTGATTGATGCACAACATATAGAATTATTCCGTCGCGTGCAGGTATTTATGCAGACACTGAGGTCTGCTGCTTCCTGGGAAGAGAAAGTACAACAGGTCAATGAAACGCTTGCGTTTATGAATGGTTATGTAGTAGAACACTTCAGAGATGAGGAAGAATATCAGTTAAGAATCGGTTATCCGGGTTATGAAGCACACAGGCAGATACATACAGATATGGTGAACTACGTAGTACAGTTTACAAAGGACTACGAAAAAAGCGGATATAACGAGCAGCTGATGCAGCAATTTGCAGGAAAGCTCTTAGCCTGGCTGATTAATCATGTTGCCGCTGAAGATCAGCGAATCGCTGCATATGCATTGGAAAAGGGGGTCTGACTATATGAATGATAATCTCTACAGTCCTTTTTTAGAAGCTACACGCAATGTATTTCTGCTGATGCTCGATCTATCAGATATATCCGATCGC
The DNA here is from genome assembly GCF_033100115.1 of Anaerocolumna sp. AGMB13020. Taxonomy (NCBI): domain Bacteria; kingdom Bacillati; phylum Bacillota; class Clostridia; order Lachnospirales; family Lachnospiraceae; genus Anaerocolumna; species Anaerocolumna sp. AGMB13020. Next base: position 4,664,519 of record NZ_CP136910.1, read on the forward strand.
CCGGCTGAAAGTTTTCTCAGCGATAATGAACTTGATATTTCAATCGGAGTTATCGGTGAACTGACAGGAGAAGTAATCTACCGCTTTCCTCACTCGACTTCTCTTGGAATGGTGAATATCATGAGCGGTATGGAAATGGATTCGGTTGATGATTTTGTGACCTCTGCCATATCTGAGATTGCAAACATTATCAGCGGAAATGTTCTTACAATGCTGGCAGAGAAGAATCTCAATTGTGATATACTTCCCCCGGTGATTGGTAAACCGGAGGATAACAAGGAATACTCTCTTCGTACAGCCTGCTGCATATCCACTTCTGTAGGTGATGTATATCTTGATATTAGGCTGAATCCAGCAGCATAAGGTACGTCAGTTCAACTTAACAGATAAATGGGAAAGGGGCTTGTTAAAGCCCCTTTATTGTAGCAATAATGTAGTTGTAGCAACCTCCATGCCATTAATCAAAAGAACAATATTGTGTAAACCGGGATAGTGCTTTCGGGTGGTAAGATCCGCAAAGCTGTGGTTATGTGAGCCTTCTAAATGGAAATTGCCGGGTACTGTTCTATCAGACAACAAGAATAATTTTCTTGAGGTTTTACCTTTGGATTTCACAAAATCAATTCCATACTCCAAACGGATATGCACAGGATTTTTCCGGTTGACATCAAGAGAGTATTGAAAAAGACAGGTATCACCAACAGAGAGCTGTTCCTGTGATACCTTACAGTTAGCATTTAAAACCAAGGGTTCTGCCTCATTGGTATCAGCGTAACCGAATAGAGCAAGTGCTTCCGGTAGGGCTTTTCGTATAAGGGTACGGCAGCCATGTCTTAGAATCCAATCGGTCTCTGGAGTTTTTCCAATCCATTTCCTTGTAACGGATAACACCAAGTCCGGATGATCCTTCGCTATGTCATTAAGATTGTTAGCAACACTTTTACGCACATAGAGGGAAGAATCTGCTTTCAGATTCTCCAGTATCTGAAGCACCGGCACTGGATCTCTCTTAAATACAGGAAGATCCATACTCCAGGGAAGACGAGGCCGGCAACCTTCACTGGACAAACGCCTGACATGTTCATTGGAACTGGAAGACCATTTAAGCATACACTTCATTGTCCGTTCCGTATCTTTCAGGATAAAAGGTCTGATAGCGAACTCCGAAGAAGAATGCTTCGTGAAACACTCTAAGGCCTTCATGGAGGTATCCCAATATTCTTCCTTTAAACCGAAGGCGGCCACAAAGTCCGGAAAGAATAGATAAGGAAAACCCTCACAGTCATCAACAAGCCTGTATAATATCTCTAATGCTTCTTCATAATCCGATGGTAATAATCTGCCCAATACCTCAACGATTCGCAGCATCCTGCCCCGCAGGGCCAGGTTCTCCCAGGAAGCCGCGAGTACAGCGGCTGTAAACTCTTCTTCTTGAAAATTCCCATACACTGAACTTACTTTATGACTAAAATCCCGGAGAAACTGCTCCGTATAAATATCCTTAAAAGCTTCACCCATAAGGCACCTCCTGCAATAACAGTCTATTAGATAAAGTATAACCATTCAAATATGACAACAGTAAGTCAAGTTTAAACTTTCATACAAAGAAGAACACTAAGAGCTATCTTCATACTCCACTTAGCGGTATTCTAAGTTGCAATTTTAGGAAGGTACTCCTTTCACCAAAATCACGCCTAGCTGTTTTCGATAACTGCCTCCACAAAGTGAAACTTCGGTCCAGCACAAGTTTTTTCAGATACACCCTGGGTTACAGAATTATTTAGTTTTATAAAATAGTTGACTAAGTCAGATAATATACTTATAATAAGCATAAATTAAATACTCAGGAGGTATTTTCATGGAATCCGTACATACTCCATTTATCCATACCATACGAAAATTCAATCGTTTCTACACCAATATTCTGGGGCTGTTGGATCAGCATATGCTAAACAGTGACTTTTCTTTGTCGGAAGCCCGTGTGCTGTTTGATATTGCTCATACCAAAGACTGTACTGCAAAACAGTTAATTCAGGGACTAAGTATTGATTCCGGATATCTCAGCCGAATTATAAAACGATTTGAAAAGCAAGGTCTTACTTACAGGGTACAATCAAAAGAAGATGGGAGACTGTTCTATCTGTATCTCACGGCACTTGGAGAAGAAACGCTGGACAAGCTGAATGGATTATCTGACAAGCATATTACGAGCATGGTTTCTGAATTGCGTAAAGAGGAACAGGAGAGACTAATCAGGAGCATGGAAAGCATTGAAGATGTGCTGTCCGGAGAGCAGAATAGAAGGAGAGAAGAGCAGATAAACCTTCGTTGTGAGTTAAGACCCGGAGATGCAGGGCGGCTCATTGAGCTGCATGGTTGGTTATATGAAAAGGAATGCGGTTACAATCATATTTTTGAAGGTTATGTCTGCAAGACTTTGTATGATTTTCTCCTAAGCTATAATACAGAGAAGGATAGAATCTGGTTTGCAGAAGCGCAGGGGGAAATTGTTGGCGCTATTGCTATTGTCGGACACTCAGAGGAATTGGCACAGCTTAGATGGTTTATCATACATCCTTCCTACAGGAGTATTGGATTAGGAAGACGGTTGTTGACACAGGCCTTACAATTCTGTAAGGATAAAAACTATAAGAAGGTATTTCTTGACACTACCAGGGAACAGACGACGGCAGTCAGTATGTATAAGAAAGCAGGCTTTCAGTTGGTAAAAGAATTTGAAAATAATTCCTGGGGAAAAACCCTGATGGAACAGAATTATGAGCTAAAGCTGTAACTCTACGGAGCGTTTATTGCGGCTTTATTCACAGACATTTATAATAGTAAATTGGAGGTAAGGTAATTGGACAGTCAGAAAGTGGGAAGTCTGTTGCTCCGTCTTCGTAAAGAAAAGGGTATGACCCAAAAGCAGATAGCAGACAGTTTAAATCTCAGTGACAAAACAATATCGAAATGGGAGCGAGGCTTGGGATGTCCGGATATATCCCTGCTTGGAGAATTATCAAATCTGTTTCAGGTAGATATTGAAAAGATACTAGAGGGTGACCTGGTTTCCAATTCCATTGATACCGGGAATTTCAAACGTACCCGTTTCTATGTTTGCCCGGTATGCAGCAATATGATCAGCAATACGGGAGATGCCAGTATTTCCTGCTGTGGACGAAGGCTTAAAGCGCTGACAGCAAAACCGTGTGATGAAAAACATCGGGCTGAGATAGAAGAAACAGAAGACGAATATTATATAACATTTTCTCACGAAATGAAGAAAGACCATTATCTCTCCTTTGTGGCATATGTAATGTCAGACAGGACTCTGTTGGTGAAGCTATATCCGGAACAGCAGGCCAGTGTCAGACTGCCTAAACTAAGCGGCGGAAAACTACAGCACAGGGATAATACAAGGCTGTATTATTACTGCAGCCGGCACGGCTTATGGTTTCTATAGATCTGAAAGGAAGCAAAACAATGGATAAATCGAAAAGAAAAGAATTAATAGAACAATATAAGAATAAAAAAGCAACGGGTGGCATCTATTGCATTAAATGCAGCGTAAATAATCGAACCTGGTTAAAAGCTACAAGGGATATGGAAGGACAGAAAAACAGATATGAATTTTTCTTCTCTACAAACTCCTGTCCGGAACCTGCCATGCTTCCGGAGTGGAACCAATATGGGGCTAAGACATTTTCTTTTGAAATATTAGAAGAGTTAGAACAAGGGGAGACACAGACTAGTAAGGAATTTGCAGAAGATTTGGAAGTACTGCTTCAAATATGGATGGAGAAACAAGCGGTATAAAAAATGCATGTTCATTTTTCGTAGGACAGCTTCTCATAAAGTGCTTATAATATAAATTAGAAATTACTTTCCAGCTTTCTGGTAAAAGGCAGCACCATAAGGTGCATCTAGCGTATCAGAAACGAATTCAAGACGGAGAAACAGTGTTAAGTGAAACAGAAAGTGAGGTTTTATTATGGTAATAGATGAGACTGTCAAACGAAAATATTATACAGCACTGGTAGAGAGAAACTCGGAGTATGACGGTATTTTCTTTGTGGGAATTAAAACGACAGGCGTGTTCTGCCATGCTACCTGCCCGGCGAGAAAACCCAGATATGAGAATTGCATCTTCTACGAATCTGCCAGGGAAGCATTGCATGCTGGTTTTCGTCCCTGTAAGAAATGTCATCCTCTTTCTTATCCCCAGGAAATCTCTCCCCTGATTCAAAATATGGTGGAACAGGTTGAAGAAAACCCGGAAAAACGTTGGAAAGACTCTGATTTTGCTGCGCTTGGTATTCATGGAGCAACTGCCAGAAGACAATTCAAGAAACTTTACGGTATGACCTTTGTACAATACGCAAGAGCAAGAAGAATGGGTCTTGCGATGAAATCCATCCGAAGCGGGGAAAAGATTATTGATACACAGCTTGATACGGGGTATGATTCCTCCAGCGGTTTTCATGATGCTTTTTCAAAAATTATGGGGATACCACCAAAGAAAGCAGGGGAAATTAAAGTATTATTTGCCTGCTGGATAGATACACCCTTAGGACCAATGCTCAGCATAGCAGATGACGAATACCTGTATTTACTGGAATTTGTAGATCGCAGAGGATTGGAAAGGGAGATTGAAAGACTTAGATTAAGGTTAAATGCTCGTATTATTCCAGGGAAGACTGAAATATCCAGGCAGATAGAAGCGGAATTAAACCTTTATTTTTCCGGGAAGCTAAAAGAGTTTACAACTCCATTTATAGTCTTTGGCTCAGACTTTCAAAAGAAGGTTTGGGATATGCTGAGGAAAATAGAGCCAGGAGAAGTAATATCTTATAAAGATATAGCACAGGCTCTTGGAAATCCCAAAGCAGTACGAGCGGTAGGAAATGCAAATGGTGCGAATCAGCTGGCTATTATCATACCCTGCCACAGAGTTATACAAACAGGTGGTGACTTAGGCGGCTATGGTGGTGGTCTGGAACGGAAAAGGTGGATGATACAACATGAGCAGCGTTACAAAGCATGAAAGTCTGTCGTATTAAAAAATGGGTACTGTAAGAATCCAGTCGGGTTTTCTTCCTATACCATAATTAAGGCATATTATCACTTATGTGTGCTAACCGAGCAAATAGTTCGCTTATAGCAGATAAATTTGGTAATATGCCTTTTTGGGAGTGCTTTTGGGGACCAGGGAGCTTCTCATAGTATTTATCGTATTGCTTTAATATATATTCTTACTGAAGTAGCGGTCTCCTCTGTCAGGCAGGATAACCACCACGTTACTTCCCTCAGGCAGATGAGCGGCTGCTTTTCTAACGGCTGTTAACGCAGCACCGGAGGAAAAACCAGCTAATATTCCTTCTTGTGAAGCCAATAGGCGTACTTCCTGAACGGCTTCTTCATCCCTTACCTTGATTACTTCATCAATTAAGGTCATATCCATGGTTTCCGGCATAAAAGTATTTCCAATACCTTCGATAGAATAACAGCCGGCTTCACCTCCGCCCATGGTTGAACCCACAGGATCTGCCAGGATACATTTTAGAGAAGGGAGCTGTTCTTTCAGGAATTTGGCTGCCCCACTTAAAGTTCCGCCGCTTCCGGCACCACCTATAAGATAATCGATTTTGCCATCCAGGTCATTATAAATCTCACGACCGGTTGTTTGATAATGAGCTTTGGGATTCTCAGGATTAGCAAACTGATTTAAAAGAACCGGATTTTCTATTTCTCTTTTTAATTCTTCTACCTTCTCAAAGGCACCCTGCATTCCCTTATCCAAAGGTGTATGAATAATTTCTGCTCCATAAGCCCGCATGATAGCTTGCTTTTCCAAAGAGAATTTTTCAGGAACGGCAAAAATTACACGGTAGCCTTTACCAAGGGCCGCAAGAGCCAGGCCAATTCCAGCATTACCGGCCGTGGCTTCTATTATGACAGAACCGGGTTTTAGGATACCACGCTCTTCCGCATCCTTAATAAGAGCCATGCCCATACGGTCTTTTACGCTTCCTCCGGGATTCAATAGCTCCAGCTTGGCAAAGATGCGGAGGTTGTTTGGGTAATTCATATTATTTAGTAAAATAAGAGGAGTGTTACCAATAAGCTGACGAATATCATTATAATATTTCATTTTTATAACAACTGTAACAATTGCGCTTGAGTTAATCATACAGGCGGAAGAGATTGAATAACTCTATTCCTACAGTTCTCCACAACAACAAATGAGGTGGAAGCTCCTTTCTTTGATTTTAGATAGTTGTTAGCGTTAGTAGAGTAGCAATGTCGTTGCTACTGGCAAAGCCGTTGAAAAAAAGTAGTAGCTATAAGTCGGCAGTTGCTGCAAATAGAACGGTTTATACAGACTCTTACAACAGGGCATCTGTAAGGGCATTTTCAAGGTCTATCACTAAATCTCTCTTATCTTCTATACCAATGGAGAGCCTCACCAGATTATCACTTATTCCTAATTTCTGGCGTAGATCCGCAGGAATGGAAGCATGAGTCATGGAAGCCGGATGGCAGGCCAGGGATTCTACTCCGCCAAGACTTTCACCTAAGATGATAAGGTCAAGGTTTTTGTAGAATTTCCTGATGTCATAACCCTTTGCCAAAGTAAAGGATATGATCGCCCCGGCTCCAGAGGCCTGTTTTTTGTGTATTTCATACCCTGCAAAATCAGTGAACCCAGGATAGAATACTTTCTCCACGGCCTTATGATTCCTCAGATATTCGGCAATATAGGAGGCATTAACCAAATGTCTGTCAAGCCGGACGGAGAGAGTCTTGATACCCCGGATCAGCAGCCAGGAATCAAAGGGTTCCAGGATTCCTCCTGCAGCATTTTGTAAAAAAGCAATGCGTTTTGCAAGTTCTTCACTGCTGGTTACAGCAAGGCCTGCAACCAGATCACTGTGGCCACCCAGATACTTGGTGGCACTGTGTACCACGATATCGGCGCCTAAGGTTAGAGGTTTTTGCAGATATGGAGTCATGAAGGTATTGTCTACAATGGTAAGGATACCTTTCTTACGGGTAAGTTCTGAGACTGCGGCAATATCTGTGATGCTAAGGAGTGGATTGGCAGGGCTTTCAATAAAGACTGCTTTCACTTCTTCTGTCAGTTCTTTCTCTAAGAGCAGGGAATCAGAAGTATCAACTATTTTGTATTGAAGCCCGAATTGCTGAAAAACTTTATCCAGAACGCGGAAGGTACCGCCGTAAACATTGTTTGATATCAGGAGCTTATCACCGCTTTTAAATAACAAGAGAATAGTTGTAATAGCTGCCATTCCGGAAGCGAAGGCAAAACCGGCGGTTCCTTCCTCCAGTTCCGCTATCAGCTTCTCTAAGGCTTCACGGGTAGGATTGCCGGTTCTTGAGTATTCATAAGGGGCCTCTCCACCCAGTTCTTTCTGACGATAAGTTGCTGTCTGATATATGGGGACACTGACAGCTCCAGTCTGTTTGTCACCGTCTACGCCGCCATGTATGAGTTTTGTGTTAATAAAATGTTCAGCCATATTGTATATTCCTTTCCTTGTATGTATTTTTGATCACTGCAATTTCTTAAGACAGTAATAATTCATATTATAAATATATGAATATAAGTAATTAGATGTTACATTTTATTACCGTAATCTCAAGATAATGTCATTGAATTTAGTAATAAATTTCGTCATTCAAAAAATAATCTCATATATTTGTAAAAAAATATAATCTAGTTGTTTAAAGTTTTCACACATTGTCTATAAAAAATTTCACACTAACCTTTGAAAATTGAGAAAAATGGTTTATAATGGTATAAAAATTTGGAATATGTCATTTCTTTTGAGGTGTTATCGTGAAAAACAAAAAAATGCCTAAGACCATACCAGGTATCCTTAAGGTAATCAATGAATCCAACGATATGGATACCATTGAGAGAATGGAAAATTATATTGGTTGTTATTATGGAATTCCCGTATTAATCGTAGGTTCTGTGGTTAATTTCATATTGCACTATCCTCTCAAAAGTGCTGTCTTGGATAGTGCATTTATGTTATTCTTATGTTTTTGCTTCATTTTATCCCAATGTGTTAATGTCAAGACAAGGATTATCACTCATTGGATATCCATTTTGTTTTCAATTGTTCTTATCTTTGTTGTCATCAGGGCTTATGCTTATGTAGGACCGGCAATTTGGACCATTGCATTTCTGAATATTATTATTTCTTCCGTCAGATTGACCAGGGTAATGTTAAACTATGCTACCGCATCTATTTTCTTTATAGGAATGTATTATTCGCTGCTGTTGTCTGATAAACCCTTTGAGTTTGGGACAAGTTATTTTATCCTTCAGCTTATCCTGTTTGCGTTGGTGGTAATAATAGCTCCTGTTGCTCATCTCATTAACCAGGCTCATTACGGCCGTATGAACAGAATGTATATGACTGAGCTAAAGCAAAGGGAAGAACTCGAAGCAATGTATGAGAGAATAGCGGTAACCCATACAGAACTTAGCTGTAAATACAACGAGTTAAACGAGAAGAATATCGAATTACAAGAGAATGAGGATAAATTATATCAACTGGCTCATTTTGACATGGTAACCAATCTGCCGAATAGAATGGCTGTTATAGAGAATATACAAGAGCTTATCAAAAATTCAGAAGCAGAAGAAAAAAGTTTCTATATTGCTTTTATAGACATCGATTTCTTTAAGAAAATTAATGATACCATGGGACATCATATGGGAGATTTGTTTGTAGAAAAAGCAGCAGAACGTTTTAAAGCCAGCTTGCATAAAGATGATATGATTGGAAGAATCGGCGGAGACGAATTTGCTTTGATTATTTCACGTGATCTTAATTGGGAAGAAGCATATTATTACATCGAAAATATTCGGCAGGATTTCCTTAAGCCCTTTTATGTGTGTAAGAACGAAATTAAGACCAGTGCAAGCTTTGGTGTAGCAGCCTATCCGGAGGATGGAACAGGTGTAATCGAACTCATGCGCAATGCGGACACAGCAATGTACAAAGCGAAAGAATATGGAAAGAACAATATTCAGTTCTTTGAAGGCGCAATGAAAAAGGAGATTATAGACAAAGTAACTTTTGAATCAGAACTGAAAACAGCTCTTCAAAAAGAGGAATTCTTTCTGCTCTATCAACCTATTTATAATCTGGATAAAAAGACTATCCGCGGTTTTGAAGTATTGACCAGGTGGAACTCATCTAGTCTTGGTTTAGTACGTCCTGATAGATTTATTAGTGTAGCAGAAGAACTCGGGCTGATTATTCCTATAGGAGAATGGATTATACGGACTGCCTGTAAGAACTTTCGAAGTATACAGGAGAAACACCAGTTTGAAGGATTGCTCTCGGTCAACCTTTCAGTGAAACAGCTGGAAGACCCAAATATTATCGAAGTGATAGATAATGCCCTCAAAGAAGCTGGTCTGGAGCCTAAATATCTAGAGATAGAAATTACAGAATCCATATTGATCTCTTCCGTAGAAAGTATCATGGCAACCTTGGAGATTCTAAGATGCAGAGACATCCACATATCATTGGATGATTTCGGCACCGGCTATTCCTCTCTAAGCTACTTAAGAAAGCTACCTATCCATACATTAAAGATTGACAAGTCCTTTATTGACGACCTGCTAATAGAAGATAAAAATATGGAGATTATAGGAAGTATTATAAACCTTGCTCATAACTTAGGTATTTCAGTGGTAGCAGAAGGAATAGAAGAGGAGAAGCAGATTCGCCTGTTAGAAAAGCTTAAGTGTGACTATGTCCAGGGATATTTTATCAGCAGACCAAAGAAGCTTAAAGCTTTGGATGATTACATAAATGATTTCAACAGTTCTTCATAGGCTGTTATAAATAATCTCATAAGGTGAAGAGAATCATTTCTTAAGAGTATTAAAGCTGTATCAAAGATTGGTTTTCACGAAATTAAGACCGTTGAGGATTTCTGGACTGACCCGGAAGGTGAAAGTCACATGATCTGGTCTTTCTGGAACGAAAGAAAGAGGAAGTTTATAAGAATCTCAGCTTAGAATAAGAAATAAAAGATACCCTGCAGACTGAAATAGAAGTCCGAAGGGTATCGATTTATGTTATATTCTCAGACAGTTATTTCTATCTGATTGTTTTCTCCGTCCAGTACACAGCTTTCATAATACCCGTCACCGGTAGTACGCGGTCCGTTAATCACCGGATAACCAGAATTACTAAGTCTTTCAGTAAGCTCATCAACCTTTTCTCTGCTTCCGACACAGAATGCGAGATGGGCATATCCAGTCTGTACTGGCAATTTCTCCTTGGAAGCCATATCTGTGCGGTTCATAAGTTCCAGTCTTGCGCCGTCTTCAAAGGTAAGAAAGTAAGTACGAAGACCGGTTTTTGGGTTATAATAACCATCGTTTGATATTCCACCAAAGAATTGTTGGAAGAAGTTTCTGCTGCTTTCTAAATCCTTTACATAAATGGCAATGTGTTCTATCTTCAAAGAAAACCTCCAAAAAAATATTATTTTAATTGTTATTGTGTTATTGCTGTGATATAAAATATATAAACAATTTTTAGGTGTGCTAATTGAAAGCAGTTTATGGCAGGTTTAAGAATAAGATAATCTCCTAAAGTTATTTTATTATATCATAAAATCTCCATGATTTGTAAAGAAAGATTAGCCTTAAGAATCTACTCTGAGCTTATGAAATAAGTTTGCTATTATGGTGAAAAATAGAGCATCTCATACCATGTAACATGTAATGCAACCAGAATGTAACAGAAAGAAACTCATAATTGGTAGAGACATTACAGCAAATGACTTAGGATAAAGAGGTAAAAAGAATGGAGGTGCCAAGATGGGATTAGGAAATAAAATAGCAGATGCCCGGAAAGCGAAAAATATGACACAGGAGCAAATGGCAGAATTAATGTCGGTAACCAGACAGTCCATATCAAGATGGGAGTCGGAGCAATCATATCCAGAAATGGATAAAATAGTTTACCTGGCAGAAATATTAGGTGTAAGCTGTGATTATCTTTTAAAAGATAATTGTGAAAAGACAGAAACAAAAAAAGAAAGCGGCAGTGCTATTACCAGATTATTGTATGGACTGAAAGGGAAAAAAGTACGACTTGCATTTTACAGTGAGGCTGCTGATTATGATCTGGTAAATTCAAATTGTGTGATAAAAGACTTTGACGGGCAATGGATTAACGTAGAGTATACGAAGGGGAAGCAAACAGAAAATAAGCTGCTGCCAGTGTCTTCAATACTTTCTATTAAGTATGTGAAGGAGGGGAAATAGCCATGGAATACTTAGGATATATATTTGGTCTGATAGCTTTTGTATGGTGCTGTAATTTGAATACGCAGGTTGAGAAACTCAAACGAACCTTGAAGGAAAATAATATTGTTAATAACGAGAAAAAGTCTTTGAAAGTAATACTTGAGAAGAATATCGGTAAACGAGGAAAAATTACATTAGAGAGCAATGCTGCGGATTACGACATTACAGTCAAACATTGCATCATTCAGGATATTGATGAGGATTGGGTGCAATTAGAGGTTGAGAAATCAGGTATACAAAAGCTGATAAGAATTGAGTCCATAAAAAGTATACAAATAAAATAATGCAGCTAAGAAATATTACAAATTAATAAGTATAACGAAGGAAACATTATAAATACAGACAGGAGAACAATATGGGACAGGAAATCGAATTACAGAAGGACGGCTATTATGTTACATCGGACAGGAATAAATTGGATATACAGGCAGTATATCAATTGCTGAAACAGACCTATTGGGCAGAAAATCGATCAAGTGAAATTGTTCTAAAATCCTTGGAGAATTCACTTTGTTTTTCTTTATTTGAGGGCAACAAGCAGATTGGCCTTCTGAGGATTGTTACTGATTATGCAACCTTTGCTTATCTGTGCGATGTGATAATTGATGAAGCATACAGGCATAAGGGACTGGGCGAATGGTTCCTTAAGTGTGTATTTCAGCATCCTAAGCTGCAGAATTTAAGACGCTGGTGCCTGGCAACAAAAGATGCGCATACCTTTTATGAGAAATTTGGTTTTCGCCCATTATCACAGCCGGAAAATTTCATGGAGATATTTAATGGCTAAGCAATTTTCGAAGTAAGCACTTTATAAAGGAAACTAAACGGAAGAAACCGGGTGGAAGACTGGAATGAAAAAGAAGAAGACTATTCGAACAAGTGGGATTTGCGTTGCCGTATTACTGGCAACAATTAGTTTACTGACAGGAGCAGTTTGGCTATTTGTTATTGAAAGACCGACGCGTATCAGTGATTTTTTGCAAACCCAAACAGATAAATGGAATAGGATTGATTTGGGAAATACCGTTACATCAGCAGACGGGTCTGAGTATTATGTCCTGACAAAAAAAGGACAGAACCCAGAAGAGGAAAATAACTGGATCATATACTTTTCCGGTGGAGGTATGAATTGGGATGAAAACTCGACTGCAAATCCCATAAACCTGGCCAATATACTTAAAGGTGAAGGTCTTACGTACTTTTCCAGTATTCCTTTTTACAAACTCAATACAATGAAAGGCATTCTGGAGGAAGGGAATGATAAGAATCCTTTTGGAGATTGGAATTATCTATATATTCCCTATGCTACTGGGGATTTTCATATCGGTAATAATCTTGTTGAATATGAAAGAAAAGGGAAAACTTATAAATCCTTCCATAACGGAAGAAATAATGTACTGGCGGCTCTTGAGTGGTTTCAAAGAAATGCAGGTACTCCGGATAAAATATTCGTCTGCGGTGAAAGTGCGGGTGGTTTTGGTGCAGCTTTCTGGACACCTTACATCGCTGAAAGTGTACCCGAAGCCAGGATCTATGAGTATACGGACAGTTCCTATATTCAAACTGATAAATGGGAATATATCATGGATTCTTATTGGAATGCGGAGGTTGAAGATAATTTTCATTTCAGACCAGAAGCAGATATCATAAAAGCAGTATTTCAAGCGAATGCTGAAAAACACCCTGATATAACCTACCTGCAATCCAATACACTCTATGATAATCTTTTATTGAATTTTCAGAAAAGGCTGAATGATGAAAAGGTGACTGATTTGGAATATAAAGACATCTGGAGCACACAAATGCTGGCCTCTGCAGCAGCCTTGTCTGAAAATTTCAGTAATTACCATTATTTTATAACGGATTATGGGTTGGATGAAAAAACAGGAACTACACCTCACACCTTAAGTGCTTCTAAGGATTTCTATGAATCGAAAGAGGATGGAATAAGTCTTAGTGAATGGCTCTATCAGGCAGTAGAATTTGAGGCTTACAGAAATGTGGGAAGCCGTTTTATGAGGTAAGAGAAAGGGATTTTTAATAGCAAAAGGTTGAATAGATTGCTCCCTCTTCTAAGGAAACAGGAATCAAAAACTGCTTCTTAAAGAGGGAGCAATTTATATTTGTTTATTAATCTTAGGGTCTTATGCTTTTTTAACGATTATAAATGTTCCTTCAGTTCTTCCGTTGTGATAACCTGAGCAAAAACCCCCTCCAGGGAGGCCATGATAGTATTGTGTACTGTAGGTGCAGAAATTACATTTTCCTTCCAGACAAGATTCTTTGTGGTACAGGCATCATCAAGAACGGTCACCTGAAATCCGTGTTCTATTGCACTTCTTACGGTGGTATCAATACACATATGACTCATCATTCCACATATAACAAGGTGGGTAATACCAAGGTTATGAAGTTTGTCAGCCAAAGGAGTATTTAAAAAGGCATTGGGAGCGTGTTTGATTAGTACGGTTTCCTCTTTAAGGGGGGATACGCTTGCATGTATTTGTACTCCATCGCTATCCGGCAGAAAAAAAGTTGCATTTTCTTGAATACTAACATGTTGAATGTGAAAGAGAGGTCTGTTTAATTCACGAAAGAGTGCTAGTGCTTTGGCAGCGTTAACAGCTGCAGCATTTGGCTGGAACAATTCATTTCTGCCGCCTTTAAAATAATCATTCTGTATATCAATAAGAATAAGTGCTGCGTTCATTTTTTACCTCCGGCTTTTTTCTGTATTATAAGCTGAATACCGGAGGCTGTAAATTACCCACTTATTTGTGGGTATCGGACAAATACTTTGTATATGAAATCCCTTTTTGGTCAAGTACCTCTGTCATACCTTGCTCAACCATGTACTGAATTCCTATTTCCTGCATGATATCAATAGCCTGTAATATCTTTCTGCCTTTGTCCGGGGTAAGAAAATATTCCACGTGAAGAGGATAACCTTCAAAGCTTTGTTTTCCAACCAACCCAAATTCCTGTAATTCCTTTAACTGCTGTAAAAGCATCTTTTGATTAATTCCCATTATGTCATGCTCTAATTTGGTCAATGTGGTATTGCCATACTTTAACTGAAACAGAATAATGGTTTTCCATTTCCCCTTTATAATGTCATGAACAATTTCCAAAGGACAGGTATAGCTTGTTCTGATTTCCATAAAGACTCCTTTCTAATATCCTTGACTTTAATGGTGTATATCTTATACTGTCAAGTAAGAAGAAGTATGTCAAGTAATACTTAAGGAAATCAGTTTAATTTAAACAGAGTATAAAGATCTCAAATCTGGTTATTATGTCCTGGCGGAATTACTGTAACTACGGTATTTTCCGGGGGTAACGCCATATTTCTTTGTGAATAGCCTGGAAAAGGATACTTTATCTCCGAAACCGCTGCGATGGCTTACCTCAGTTAATGGGAGCTTGGTATATTTTAATAAACGGGCAGCCAGTATCAGCCTGCATTTTATAACATAATCAATGGGTGAGACACCATACACATCACGGAAAATCCGGGTAAACTGCCGTTCGGAAAGACAAGCCATGGCTGCCAGATCACCCAGAGTTATCTTTTCGGTGAGATTTTCATGAATGTAGTTAATCGTATGAATAATCTGCGGTGTTTTAGCGGAAGCTCCGGTCAGACTGGGAGAATAATTTCTGGACAGGAAGGTGATAAGGGTAAGAAGGTAGGATTTAATAGAAAGCTTATAGCCTGCCTTTTTCTCCGTCCACTCATTTAAGATGAGCTCACTTAATATATGGACCACAGAGAGCTTCTCTTCCTCCAGGGTCATAAAACTTGTATAGTCGTGCTGGTATTTATCAAAGGGCTGCAGGATAAAAAGCGCCTGAAAGCCCGACAGCTGTTCTAAATCTTCTTCTAACAGCAGTAGTTTATCCAGGTCGAATTTATAGTTGTATATCTCAAGGTTATCAACATTCTGTATTTCATGGACATAAGAGGGCATTATAACAAGAACATCCCCTCTTTTTATATGATAGGTTCTGCCCTCCACGATATGGTCTGCACTTCCACTTAAGATTATCTCCAGCTCTATGAAATTATGGGTATGGGGAGAATAAGGCTTTGTATGAACGCCTTTGTCAACCCAAAAGGGAAAATCAATTCTTGCAAAATCCAATATGTTATATTCCTTCATAATGTCTGGATTGTATACTAAATTGTCTTAATTGTCAACTGATTTGGATAGTAACATTTGATATAATGAGAGCAGTAACAGCAAATACCAAGAGTGATAAGAACGGAGATCTTCAGTCATCTTGGGAGGGAAAGCGAGGTAAATATGGATAAAATAAAGTACAGAGAAGAAATTGAAAGAGTTATAAAGACAGGGAGATTTCAGGACAACTGGGATTCCCTGTCCGGTTATGAGCTTCCTGAATGGTATAGAAAAGCTAAATTCGGTATCTTCATTCATTGGGGAATCTACAGCGTACCAGCTTTTGGCAGTGAATGGTATTCCAGAAACATGTACATTCAAGGGTCCAGGGAATTTGATCATCATGTAAAGACTTATGGAGAGCATAAGGATTTCGGCTATAAAGATTTCATTCCTATGTTTAAAGCAGAAAAATTTGATGCCGGCGAATGGGCGGACCTTTTTAAAGCCTCCGGTGCAAAGTATGTAGTACCGGTAGCAGAACATCATGACGGTTTCCAGATGTATAAAAGTGAGATATCTCATTATAATGCTGCTGAGATGGGACCTGAAAAGGATGTTTTAGGTGACCTGAAAACTGCTCTGGAAAAAGAAGAGATTGTATTAGGAGCTTCCTCCCACCGAATTGAGCACTGGTTCTTTATGAGCCATGGGAAGGAATTTGACAGTGATATCAAAGAGCCGTTGGTATGCGGAGACTTCTATTGGCCCTCTATGCCGGAACCGGATCATCATGATCTTTTCAGTGCTTCCCCCACCGAAGAGTTTCTGGAGGATTGGCTCCTTCGTACCTGTGAGATAGTAGACAAATACAGGCCCAAAATCGTATATTTTGACTGGTGGATACAGCACAGTGCAGCCAAGCCTTATTTAAAGAAATTTGCTGCCTATTACTATAACAGAGCCATTGAGTGGGGCGAGCAGGTGGTAATTAATTATAAACACGATGCCTTTATGTTTGGATGTGCTGTAGTGGATATAGAAAGAGGACAGTTTGCAGAGCAAAAGCCATACTTCTGGCAGACAGATACAGCAGTTGCTGTGAACTCCTGGGGATATACAGAAAATAACAGCTATAAAAAGGCCAAGGATATTATCTGTGACCTCATTGATATCGTCAGTAAAAACGGCTGCTTGTTATTAAATATTGGTCCCAGGGCAGATGGTTCCATACCAGAAGAAGATAAGGCAATTCTTACAGAAATTGGTGACTGGTTAAAGATAAACGGAGAAGGTATCTATGACAGTAAGTTATGGAGAATATCAGGCGAAGGTCCAACACAGATTGAGGAAGGACAGTTTACTGATTCCAAAGAGAAGGTCTTTACAAAAGAAGATATCAGGTTTACAGTCAGGGGTAGCTACCTCTATGCTTATATTTTGAATTTTCCGAAGGATGGCAAGGTATCCATTCATGCACTTGGAGAAAAGAATGCATCAAAATTACCGAATTTCCACGGTATTATAAAGGATATATCCATACTCGGATATGATGAGAAACCTCAATGGATACGAGAAGAAGAAGCTCTTCACATCAATACCCAGACCGTAGCAAGCGATAAGCCGGTTGCCTTTAAAATATTAATAGATTGATATTGCTATCTTTTATCTCCTGTTTTATAATGTAGCAATAGTGTATTCTAAAGGAGTATTGGGGATATGGCATTGGTAAAAGCCTGTTGCAGGAAACCGTTGCCTGGGCAGACAGTAACAATATCAAAAAGATTACGCTAAATGTATTGGAGACCAATGAAAAGGCCATAACCTTATATCAGAAGTTCGGGTTTTTAGTGGAAGGTATCCTGCGGAATGATAAGTTTCTTTCTGATGGAAAATATTATAATACCATTGTGATGGGAAGAGTAAAAGAAGAGTAAAAAATCCCCCTTTGATTGGAGAAATGATAGGCTGCAAACTCCAATTGGAGGGGGAGTCTTTGTTGTGGTCCTATTGCCTGAATTCTGGGGCTGCGGTTATGCCTCAGAAGCAGCCGGTATATTAACAGAGATTGGTTTTCGCCATATCCGGCTGCATCGATTGTGTGCAAGCTGTAACGCCAATAATCAGCATTCTGAAAAGGTTATGAGAAAACTCGGAATGCAGAAAGAAGGCGAACTTCGTAACGAACGCTTTAAAGAAGGAAAATAGGTCAATGAGCTGCGTTATGGAATCTTAAAAACAGATTGGGAAAAGCAGAGGCCTCTTTCCTAATCCCCATATTTGATGGGGTAATCAAGGGTAGCAAAATAATCCTTTGCAGTTTCAGCCTTACGAATGACTCTCAGAGAGTTATCCGTACATAGCAGAAGCTCTGCCGGACGGAGTCTTCCATTGAAGTTATTTCCATGTGAATAGGTGTAAGCACCGGCATCATGGAATATAAGAATATCTCCTTTGTCAACAGGAGGGAGTAGCCTGTCTGTGGCAAATCGGTCTCTGTTCTCGCATAATGCACCGGTTATGACATAAGAGCAGTCAGGCTTTTTAAGCTCCTTGCCTGCTACTGTGATATAGTGGTAATTGCTATATCTGGAAGGACTCATAAAACTGTTGGTAGAGGCATCCAGTCCTAAAAAGGTTTTGGAAGCCTTTTTTATGTGCATTACAGAGGAAATGAAGTAACCATAAGGTCCGGTCATAAATATCCCTAATTCAAGATATAAGGGGATAGGTAATAGCCCGGCAGCCCCCAGGATTTCATCATAAGCTTTTCGTATGGAAGCACTTACTGCATAGATATCAGTCTCAGGTGCCGCCTCATCATAGGGAATACCAACTCCTCCCGCAAGATTGATAAATTCAAGCTGGATTCCCGCACTTTTAGAAATAGTGACTACCTGCTCAAATAATTTTCTGGTATTTTCTTCAAAATAATCCGCTTCGTTTCGGTGGCTGCCGAATTGGCAATGAAGCCCGAAGCGCTTCACTCCCTTTTCCTTTAAGTATTTCACGCTGTTTATGAATTGCTCTGTGGTAAAGCCGAATTTGTGATCTTCAAAATCAACAATCAGTTTATCCTTATAGTAGATCCTTCCGCCAGGATTTAAACGAAGGCAGACAAGGTCCGGCAGACTGACATATTCTATGAAATAGTCAATGTGCGAAGGGTCGTCCAGATTAATAATGGAGTTTAGCGCTGCGGCTTTCTTAAATTCAGCCGCAGAGGTGACATTGGAGGTAAACATGATGTCTTCTCCATAAAAGGAGCAGGAATCTGCAAGCATTAATTCTGTTTCAGAAGCACAATCCACTCCGCAGCCTTCTGACTTAAAGAGTTCTAAGATATATGGGTTTGGTGTGGATTTTATGGCGAAATACTCGCGAAAGCCCTTATTCCAGGAGAAAGCAGCTTTAAGCTTTCTGATATTATTTACAATGGCAGCTTCCTCATAGATATAAAAAGGGGTGGGATACTCTTTTATAATCTTTTGCAATTCCTCTAAGTTCAGCGGAAAAGTTTTCATAACGATATTCTCTCCTTTGCAGTTTTATGATATAGTCATCTTATTGGAAATATACTTGTAATACAAGTTGAAAAATATAGAACTGTACCGGTACAGATTAGAGGAAAAGCAGGTAGACAAAGGGAATGTATAAATATCAGAAATTAGCAGAGACAATTCGTGAGAATATTTTAAAAGGCGAATTAAAGCCAGGGGAGAAGCTTGCTTCCATTCACTCAGTGGCTAGTGAGAAAGGCTGTAATACAGATACAGTAATAAAAGCTTACAGACTATTAGAGGAAGAGCATCTGATATATTCCGCTGCCAGAAGCGGTTATTACGTGGTCAAGGCAATAAACAGATTGCAAACTGCCAATGCAGCAACAGATCTAAGTACTGTAAGACCTCCGGACAGTATAAATCCCTATAAAGACTTTTACCATTGTATGGAGAAATCTATCACTATATATAAGAATAAATTACTGGAATATGCACCGGCACAAGGGATGGAGGAATTAAGAACTGTACTGGCAAAGCATTTAATGAATTTTCATATCTTTACAAAACCTCAGGATATCTGCATTACAAACGGGGCACAGCAGGCGTTGTATATCCTGGCCTCCATGAATTTTCCGTGCAGAGGGAAAAAGATATTAGTAGAGCAGCCCACCTATTCTGTTATGCTACAGGCCCTGTATTGTAATAGGCAAAACGTCGCAGGCATTAAACGCACCGATGAAGGACTTAATCTGGAGGAACTTGAAGCCCAATTTCAGACAGGTGAGATCAAGTTCTTTTATACTATGCCCCGGTTTATGAATCCCACAGGTTTCAGCTACAAAAGGGAAGAAAAACGAAAGATCTTACAGCTGGCTTCCCGTTATGACGTATATCTGGTAGAGGATGATTATCTGGCAGATCTGGAAACAGATGAGAAAGAGGATTCCCTCTATGCCATGGGAGAGAAAGATAAGATTATCCATATCCGAAGCTTTTCTAAGACTCTTCTTCCGGGCCTGCGTCTTGGGATGGCAATTATACCGGAGATCTTAAAAGAGGAATTCCTGCGTTATAAGCAAAGTATGGATCTTAACACACCGATTCTGACACAGGGTGCTCTGGAAATTTACCTAAAGAGCAGTATGTACAAATCACATGTAGCAAGAACCAGAAAATTTTATCAGAAAAAAATGCAGGTGCTAAAAGAAATCTGTCATGATACATTTGGGGAAGAAACTTACTATCATGTTCCGGAATCTGGAATTTATGCCTTTATTCAAACGGAAAAGAATACAGCAGAAGCAGTGGTAAACAGATTAAAAAAGCAAGGTATCCTGGTTAACGGTATTAAGAACAGTTATTTGCCGGGTTTTGAAGAGACAGAAGGGATACGGCTATGTGTGTGTAACTGTGAGGATAAAGAATTGATAAGAGCCGTTAAGTTGTTAAAGAATGAAATGAGCAAATGTATAAAAGGAGCAAATGCGTAAAAGGAGCAAATACATAAAAGGAGCAAATACATAAAAGGAGCAAATACATAAAAGGATCAAATGCATAAAAGGATCAAATGCATAAAATGAGCAAATGCATAAAAGGAGCAAATGCATAAAAGGAGCAAATGCATAAAATGAGCAAATGCATAAAAGGAGCAAAGGCATAAAAGGAACAAATGTATAAAAGGAACAAATGCATAAAAGGAACAAATGTATAAAAGGAGCAGATGTATAAAAGAAACAAACGTATAAAAGGAGCATTTAATAGTAACAGATATCTAAGAGTAAGCGAAAGGTGATATTTACCTTAATTTATCATAAGGGATATAAGAAACTTAACATTATCTTTGTATAGTTACCTCAGATGAAAATAATTTCATGGAGAGACGTTAAGTCTGAGGAGGTGTACCCTTATGCCGTCAACTTATGCTCATTACAGACTAGGTAAAGAAGTGGTACTTTCTTTACCTGAAGGATTACGGGATATAATTAATAAACATATAGAACTGTACGATATCGGTCTTCATGGGCCGGATATTCTTTTTTATTACAAGCCTTTTTATGAAAACCGGGTGAATCAGACCGGGTTTGGCATGCATGAGGAGCCGGGAAAGTATTTCTTTGAAGGCGCCGGAAATATCATCAGAGGGAAAGAAAAGAAGGAAGCTCACCTGGCTTATATTTTCGGGTTTATCTGCCATTTTGTTCTGGATAGCCAATGCCATGGTTATATCGAGGAGAAGATCGAAAGAAGCGGAGTCAGTCATACGGAAATTGAAGCGGAGTTTGACAGAGAATTGCTTCAAAGGGATGGCTACAATCCGATAAGCAAGTCCCTGACAGATCACATTCTTCCCTCTGAGAATAGCGGTAAGGTGATATCGGAATTCTTTCAGGATATTTCAGCGGAAGAAATAATCCTATCCTTGGAAGCTATGAAACATTACAATCAGATGCTGCGGGCACCCAGGCTATATCAACGTCTGGTTATCTATGGAATTCTTGCGGTCACTGGGAATTATAAAGAAATGCACGGGTTGGTTATGAACAGAAAGGCAAATTTAAGCTGTGAAGACAGTACGGAAATGTTAAAGCGGCTGTATGTTACAGCTGTCGGGGAAGCTATCCGGCTTATTACAGAATATGATGAATATATAAGGCAGAAGCAACCTCTGGATATCAGGTACCGTCAAACCTTCGGGTCTAAGGACGAGGAGATGTTGAAGGGGGAAAGACTGGCATGAAAATAAAACTGACCAGACTGGAAAAGAGTTGGGTTCTTTATGACGTAGTAAACTGCGTTTACCCTCCTGCTTTCAACGATTATTCCTATTTATTGTGACTATCTGGCGGAGCAGCAGAATTTTAACCAAAATTATTCCGGCGGAGAAAGCCGGTGAGTATTTCGGTATTATGGATATCTGCGGACAAGGGGCTTCTTTTCTTGGTACTGCATTGGTAAGCATAAGTTCACAGCTGACTGGAAGTATCAATAAAGGTGTTGGAGCCGTTGCTGTCTTGTTCGTAATCGGAATACTTTTGTTTCGCAAGGCAATCTCTATGCGCAGTAATACCGAGGATAAAAATAATACAGTAGATGATGAGATATGTCTAAAGGAACAAAAAGTCTGAAAGGCCAGGCATACATATTCGATAAACGGGCAGCTTTACAATGGGGTAAAGCAGCCTGAAACAATTAGATATGTAAATGAAATAGAAATTAATTCTGGAAAAAAATAAATACACTCAATGTTATTTGCGGCAGCAGCCCAGGACAGCCTGGGGAATCAAGGGTATAAATGATGAAAAATTATCAAAAGAAGCAGTTACCAAGAGAAACCGTGTAATAGAGACTTGACACATAACATTTGAGATGATAATATAACACTGTTATATAACGGTGTTATATTTAAGGAGGCAGTAAAATGACAGAACAGGAACAATCAACCAAAGAGCGTATATTACAGGCAGCCAGAGAAGAATTCTTAAGAGTGGGATTTCAGAATTCCTCTTTGCGTTCTATTGTGAAGGCAGCCGGTGTGACGACCGGAGCATTTTACGGTTATTATCCGGATAAGATCTCTTTGTTTGACGCCCTTGTGAAAGAACCTGCAGATCAACTCTATGAGATTTACTTAAAGGGACATGACTATTTTGCAGAACTGCCACCGGAAAGAAAGATAACTGAAATGAAGGAGATCACCAAGACCGATGTAATAGAGTGTTTCGATTATGTCTATGAACATTTTGATGCCTTTAAGCTGCTTGTATGCTGCAGTGAAGGTACTTCCTATGAAGATTACCTGCATCGTCTTGCCGAAGTTGAAGTTAATAGTTCCTATATCTTTTTTTCCTGTTTCGAAAATATGGGAAGGACTGCTCCCGTTATGCCGGATGATTTGAATCATATGCTGGCCAGCGCTTATTTATCCGGATTTTTTGAAATCGTAGTACATGATATGCCAAAAGAAGAAGCCTGGACTTATGTGGATAAACTTACTGATTTTTTTGCCGCAGGCTGGAAGGACTTGCTGGGATTTTCTTAAGGTGTGTCCGAAGAGGTAGAGTATTGTGCTGCAGATACTAAAAGGGGTAGGCTTAGTTTGCCCCTCTATTTTTTTGATGTAAATGTTAGCAACATCTAACATTTTGAGGAGGATAATTTATGTCAGAGAAAAAATTACAAAGTAAAAAGCCTGGGACCGCTGCAAGGCTGGCAGAATATGCGGGAGAGCATAAAAGAGAATATGTGCTGTCAGTAGTACTTGCAATTTTAGGGGTCGGTGCCGGTATGGTGCCTTATTATGCGGTGTCACGAATGATTGTCCTGTTGTTGGAGGGAAATAAGGAGTACCGCGTATATCTTGTCTGGAGCGGTGTAATGGCTCTTGGATTCTTAGGAAAGGCTGCTTTTCACAATATTTCAACAACAATGTCTCATAAGGCTACCTTTGCCGTTATCTCAGAAGTCAGAAGACGAATCGGCAAGAAGCTGAAGTTGGTGCCTATGGGGTATGTTCTTGACACACCTTCCGGTAAATTCAAGAACATTATGGTTGAAAAGGTAGACAGCATAGAACCGACCCTGGCACATGTACTGCCGGAAATGACATCCAATCTGCTGGTTCCCATTGCCATTGTGATCTATCTCTTTGCAATTGACTGGCGTATGGCATTGATATCACTGATAACTCTTCCTGTTGGTGCAGTGTGTTATATGGGGATGATGAAGGACTATGAACCACGTTTTGCTGAGTACGTAAGAGTTGGACAGCATATGAATGCTACAGCAGTAGAATACATAAATGGTATTGAAGTAATCAAAGCTTTTGGACAGTCCGCCTCTTCTTATAATAAATTTACGGATGCAGTCCGTCACAATGCTAACTATGGTCTGGACTGGATGAAGGAAGTACAGCTGTATTTTTCCATGGGAATTGGAATCTGGCCGGCAGTGCTCATCGGAGTGCTTCCGGCAGGCTGTATCTTTTACCGCAACGGTTCTCTGTCAGCCGGTGATTTCATTACGATAATGATTCTGGCGCTTGGTATTATGTCACCACTTCTGTCAGCAATGTATTATACCGATGATCTTGCCAAAATAGGTATTATTGTTGGTGAGATAGGAGATATACTGGAGGAAAAAGAACAGGAACGTCCGGAGCAAAGAGCTTCCTTAAAGGGACTCGATATCAAGCTGAACAACGTCACCTTTGGTTACAAAGAAAAAGAGGTACTTCATGGAGTGAATCTTTCGCTTCCAGCTGGTACTGTTACGGCTTTCGTTGGCCCCTCCGGTGGAGGAAAATCCACTATAGCAAAGCTGATTGCTTCCTTTTGGGATGTCACCACCGGTTCTATTACCATTGGTGGGGTAAAGCTGAGTGATATACCGCAGTCCCAACTGATGGAGCTGATTGCTTATGTTGCCCAGGATAATTACTTATTCGACCAGAGTATTCTTGATAATATAAGACTGGGAAATCCGGAGGCAACAGATGAACAGGTCATAGAGGCTGCAAAAGCTTCCGGCTGCCATGAATTTATTTTGGGACTGGAGAACGGCTATCATACCATCGCAGGAGGTGCAGGCGGTCATCTCTCCGGCGGTGAAAGACAACGGATAACCATTGCACGTGCCATGTTAAAAAATGCCCCGATTATTATTCTGGATGAAGCAACTGCTTATACTGATCCGGAAAATGAAGCAGTTATCCAGAAGGCAGTTGCCAGACTGGTTGAAGGAAAGACACTGATTGTGATTGCACATCGCCTGTCAACCATTACAGATTCCGACCAGATCGCGGTTATTAAAAGCGGCCGGGTTGCCGGTGTGGGGACTCATGAGGAGCTCTTAAAATCAAATCCTTTATATAGTGAACTGTGGCAGGCACATATCAGTTCCAAAGACAGAATAGAAGGAGGACAATAAGATGATTGGTACCATTCGTAAATTTTTTGCTTTTGCCGGTAAACGAGGCGACTTAATGAAAAAGGGAATCCTTCTGGCAGTTATTAATTCTGTTTTTCAGGCATTTCAGATATTGGCTATGGCAGTAGTGCTGCGAGCCATAACAGAAGGAAATGTTACGGCAGGAACCGCCTGGACTTCTTTTGGTATCATGTTCGCCAGTATGGCAGGTGCAATATTAACCAGACAGCGGGCAACCATGGCACAGGCGCAGGGAAGTTTCTACATGTGTGCGGATAAACGGTCTGAAATGGGTGACCGAATGAAATATATGCCTATGGGGTACTTTAACGATAACAGTCTGGGAAAAATAACGGCAGCCATAACGTCTACCATGGAGGACGTACAGGATATAGCACCAAGAGTTATGGATAAGATAATACATGGTTATGTCCATTCCGCAGTAATAACTGTGATGCTTCTTGTATTTGATTGGCGTATCGGACTGATTATTCTGGGAGGAATTCTCTTATTCATAGGAGGAAATTCTCTCATGCAAAAAAAATCCAGAAAGATTTCGCCTGCCAGAGTAGCAGCCCAGACGACCCTGGTGGGAGCAATTCTTGAGTATGTACAGGGAATTAGCGTAGTAAGAGCCTTTAATCTGGGGGAATCTGCAAGCCACACCTTAGAGAAAGCAATTGCAGACTGTGAGAAAAATAACGTTCGTTTAGAGCTTGCTTTTATACCATTTATGCTCCTGCAAAGTATCCTGCTTAAATTCGTCAGTGTGCTAATAGCAATCGCAGCCATTGGATTCTATCTGTCAGGAACAATGGAACTTATAACCTGCCTGTTAATGCTCATATCAGTATTCTTGATCTACAGTCAGCTGGAAACTGCCGGAAGCATGTCCTCACTACTGCGCTCTGTAGACATAGCCATTGACAGAGTAGACGAAATAGGAAATTCACCGATCATGGACAGCAGGGGGAAGAATATAAAACCTGCCAACTTTACCATTGAAGGAAAAAATGTAAGCTTCTCCTACGAGAAACGAAAGATACTAAAGGAGGTATCTTTTACGATCCCCTCCGGCACCACGACTGCTATCGTAGGGCCCTCCGGCGGAGGAAAATCCACACTGTGTAATCTTATCACCAGGTTCTGGGACGTAGAAGAAGGCTCCATTACCTTAGGAGGAAAAGATATCAGGGAGTATACCTTAGACAGTCTGCTGTCAAATTTCAGCATGGTATTCCAGAAGGTGTATCTGTTCAATGATACTGTGCTGAACAATATTAAATTTGGTAAACCGGAGGCTACCTTAGAGGAGGTACAAAAAGCAGCCAGGAAGGCGAGATGCCATGATTTTATCATGTCGCTTCCAGAAGGGTATAATACAATGGTAGGTGAAGGCGGAGCCAGTATGTCCGGTGGTGAGAAGCAGAGAATTTCTATTGCCAGGGCAATACTAAAAGATGCTCCCATAGTAATTCTGGATGAAGCAACGGCAAATGTGGATCCGGAGAATGAGAGCAGACTGCAGGAAGCAATTGCAGAAATGACAAAAAATAAGACGATTATTATGATAGCCCATCGACTTAAGACCGTTCAGAACGCGGAGCAGATACTGGTTTTGGAGGAGGGAAGGATTACACAGAGAGGTACCCATAAACAGCTTTTGTCCCAGGGCGGCTTATATGCCAGATTTGTAGGGATGAGAGAAGAAGCTATGGGCTGGAAGCTGTAGCTTTTAGGTCTTTCCTATCATACAAAATCCATGAATCCCGGTTAAGGCTTAATCCCTTGCCTTGACAGTGTTTCGTGGATTTTGTATTAGTCATTGAGTTCAAATGGAGCTTTTGTAAAATAAGTTTCCCGTGATAAGTAATGGGGTTAAGGCATATTATTAGTGAATATAATAATCGCTGACCAACAGATCTTTTATTATTTCTGTAGGTATTTCGAATTCTACGATTCCCATATAGCCCGGTGCAACATCATATTCGTTAAAGGAAATAACCAGTTTTCCATCTTTATTGATATAGAAGTTCTGGTCTGAGGCGATGGTCTTAAAGTCATCCGTCATACCATCCTCCAGAAAATAAAGCTTGCCATCTTTCCCTTTCATTTGTTCCTTCATCTGATCGATTATATTTTTGCTTATTGTATTAATATATCCGCTGTCCTTAAACAGACTTGAAAGTGTCAATACCAGCTGATTCTTTTTATCAATCGTGTCATAATGGATGCTTTCACTTCCGGAGGCGGCTATTTCAGTTTTTTCACTGGCTAAGACCAGAAGTGCATCCGAATCGAGAACAACCTTGTAATCGGAGAAAAGTGCAGTATTGGCATTCTTTAGATCGTCTGTACCGATTTTATCCAGGAACTCTTCGTACAATCTGGTATTTTCTTCAAGATATTTCTGGTTCAGCATGTCCTCAAGCTCTTTGTCCGACAATCCTGTTACCTGAGGGATATTTAACTGAGCTTCATGATGTTCATCCTTGTAGCTATATTCCCGGAAGGTAACTACTTTTACAAAGCTGCCGATGGCAGGAACCTCTGCCATGGCTTTGGCAGCCGCAGGGCTGATATTTACGGTTATGATAAGCAGTGCGGCCGCAGAAGCAACAGTGGAAATCACACCAGTGGAGAGATGATGTATCCACTTTCTGCAGCGTAATTTAGTCTGTTCCAGTCTAAGGGAGTTTTTTACCAGAAGCTCCAGTTCTTTAGGAATGTCCTGGCTTTCATAAGTATCTTTCAATTTCCTTAATGTTTCATGGGGGATGGTTTTGTTAGTATTGCTTTGGTTATTTTCTTGTATCGAGGTTTCTATTTTTACATTGTTGACGCTGAAGGTTTTATTATTATTTTTCATATTTACCCCTTTCGTAAATACCAAATTTCAAAATTTGATATTCCTCAATCCGTAGTTAAATAGGTTTGTGTGTCTTTAATTCCACTTTAAGCTGTTTCAGTGCAGAATATAGCTTTGTTTTAACTGTGTTTTCATTCTTACCGAGAATCTGTGCGATTTCCTGAAGCTTTAAATCTTCAAAGTATCGCAGTATAATAATGATACGACTCTCAGGAGATAATCTCTCCATGGCATTATGAAGATCCAGGTCTTCATAAGAGTCCTCTGTTTGATAATCTAAATGCTCCCATTCAGCCTCATCCAGATAGGCATATTTTTTATTCTTTCTTATAAAATCCAGAGAAGTATTTATGACGATCCGATAGAACCAGGACTTTACATAAGAAGCCTCCTTTAAAGCTCTTCGGGAGGAAAAGGCCCTGACAATGGAGTCCTGTACAATGTCCAGGGCATCTTCCCGGTTTCTGACATAGCTAAAAGCTAGTCGGTAATAATTGTCCTGATTATGAAGGATAAATTCAGCCAATTCTTCATAAGTGATTTGGAGTTTCATAGTATCCTCTCAATCCGCTGCCCAAAGAGACAGGGTCGTGGAAAATCAGATTGTCTGTACTCACCACTGGCTCTTATAGCGGAAACGTGTTATTATTTGAAGTAACGGGCATGCATGTGTTGTCTTCTATATATAAGACGTATTATGATGGAAAAAAGTTTTATAATAAATAGTATAAGATGAATTATTTACAGGTAAACATTAGACAGGCTTATTAACACTTTAATATATATTAATTTCAATTATAAAAACAGCTGTGTTATAATGAGATAAGATTTTATGGCAGTAGAATAATGCTATCCCTGTTAACATAACAGATATTTGGCGGATAAAACCCTGCCGTTTTGGAGAATAAAAAGCAAGAGCTTATAAGAAAATTATCAGCAGCCTTAGAGTAACATTCAGTGACAGTTGAAGGATAACGTGAGCAAAGATGGGAATGGAGGAACAACATGAGCAGTGTCAGAAGAATATATGTAGAGAAGAAACCGGCATATGCGGTTAGAGCACAGGAGTTACTGGAAGAGATAGAAAATTACCTTGCGATAGGAAGTTTAAAACAGGTTCGGGTGTTAAACCGATATGACCTTGAGAATATCAGCGAGGAGACCATAGAGAGAGCTTTCGGTACGGTATTTTCAGAACCTCCCGTAGATCTTTTGTTTACCGAAGAATTTCCAAAAGAAGAGAAGGATTTCGTATTCTCTGTAGAATATCTACCCGGTCAATTCGACCAGAGAGCAGATTCTGCCGTTCAATGCGTCAAATTATTGTCTCCCAAGGAAGCACCGGTAATTAACTGTGCGACCACCTATGTATTATCCGGTACTCTGACAGAAGAAGAATTCCAGAAAATCAAAGCCTACTGTATCAATCCCGTAGACTCCAGAGAAGCAAAGCGAAAGAAACCGGAAACTCTTGAAACTACTTATAAGGAACCGGAGGACGTAGCTGTTCTGACAGGTTTTACAAGCATGAGCAGTGAGGAGCTGAAGGAGTTTTATAAATCCCTTAACCTTGCCATGACCATCAAGGATTTTCTTCATGTACAGAAGTATTTTGCTTCAGAGGAAAAAAGAGAACCTTCACTTACGGAAATTAAAGTTCTGGACACCTACTGGTCTGACCACTGCAGACATACAACCTTTCTTACAGAGCTTACCAAGGTAAAGATTGAAGACGGTTATTTTAAGAAACCTCTTGAAGAATCATTTCTCAGATACCAAAGAGATCATAAAGAATTGTATCAGGGCAGAGACGATAAATATATGTCCTTGATGGATATAGCACTTATGGCTATGAAAAAGCTGAAGAGCCAGGGAAAGCTTAAGGAGATGGAGGAAAGCGAGGAAATCAATGCCTGCTCCATTATAGTTCCCGTTGAAATGGAAGGAAAGAAAGAGGAGTGGCTGGTATTCTTTAAGAACGAGACACACAACCATCCCACCGAGATAGAACCCTTTGGCGGAGCGGCTACCTGCCTGGGCGGCGCTATAAGAGATCCCTTATCCGGCAGAGGTTATGTCTATCAAGCAATGAGAGTTACCGGTGCGGCAGACCCCAGAGTGGCTATCGAAGATACTCTTAAAGGAAAGCTTCCTCAGAGAAAAATCGTAACTGGTGCGGCAAGCGGCTACAGCTCCTATGGGAATCAGATAGGACTTGCTACCGGACTGGTTGATGAAATCTATCATCCGGGTTATGTGGCAAAGAGAATGGAAATCGGTGCTGTTATGGGAGCGGCTCCCAGAAAGAATGTAATGCGAATGTCCTCCGAACCGGGTGACAGGATAATCCTTTTGGGAGGAAGAACCGGAAGAGACGGCTGTGGCGGTGCTACAGGCTCTTCCAAGGTGCATACGGAAGCCTCCATCGAAACCTGCGGAGCCGAAGTTCAGAAGGGAAATGCACCTACGGAAAGAAAGCTTCAAAGACTTTTCCGCAGGGAGGAAGTCAGCAGGCTGATTAAGAAATGCAATGATTTTGGCGCCGGCGGCGTGGCAGTTGCAATTGGAGAACTGGCAGACGGATTATTTATTGACCTGGACAAGGTTCCTAAGAAATATGCCGGACTTGATGGTACAGAACTTGCGATATCCGAGTCCCAGGAGAGAATGGCACTGGTAGCAGATGCAGGAGATGTAGAGGCCTTGCTTTTGTATGCAGAGGAAGAGAACCTGGAAGCTACACTTGTGGCAGAAGTGACGGAAGAGCCCAGACTAGTTATGGTATGGAGAGGTAAGGAAATTGTTAATATATCCAGAGAATTCTTAAACACCAATGGTGCTCATCAAGAAACTGAGGTAGTGGTGGCACCTCCTGAAGTTCAGACTAATTATTTTAAAAATGGCAGCAGTTTTTATGACAGAACATCAGAGGGTTCCAGTACAACAGAGAGCTTTTCCTTTAGAAACAAGCTGCTTAAGGTATTAAGTGACCTTAATAGCTGCTCCAAAAAGGGACTGGTTGAGATGTTTGACAGCTCCATCGGAGCTGCAACGGTTACGATGCCTTACGGCGGAAAATACCAAACCACACCGGTACAGGCAATGGCAGCAAAGCTTCCAGCCTTAAAGGGGGAATGTGATACCGTCACCTTAATGAGTTATGGTTTTGATCCCTTCTTATCCAGCTGGAGTCCATATCATGGTGCGGTGTATGCCATTCTTTCCTCTGTTGCAAAGATAGTTGCAGCTGGTGCAGACTATAAAACGATCTATTTCACCTTCCAGGAATATTTTAAGAGGCTGGGAGACGATGCGAAACGCTGGGGAGAACCTCTGGCAGCATTATTGGGAGCTTATGAAGCTCAGTTAAGCTTAGGGCTTGCTTCTATCGGCGGCAAAGACAGTATGTCCGGAACCTTCCAGGACATTGATGTACCTCCTACCCTTGTATCCTTTGCCGTTGCAATAACGAAAGCTTCTCAGGTTATTACCGGAGAAATAAAAGAAGCAGGTTCTCACTTAATCGCAGTTCTGGCAGAGAAGGATGAATACGACCTGCCGGTTTATGAGTCGATCAAAGCTTCCTATGAAAAGATACATGAGCTGATGAACAAAGGACTTGTGTCAGCAGCATACGCTCCTGGAGCTTTCGGTATAGCTGAAGCAGCAAGTAAGATGGCATTTGGAAACAAATTTGGTATTGCTTTTCAGGAAAAACTCACAGAAGAGGAGCTTTTTGCACCAGCATACGGTGCCCTGCTTCTGGAAGTGAAAGAGGAAGGTCTTGCAGCCATCAATGCTTCGGAGTTAAACCTTCTTTATGTAGGTGAAGTTACGGCTGATAAGACATTTACGTATAAAGAAGCTAAGGTGGAGCTGAAAGAAGCACAGAGCAGCTGGGAAAATTCTTTGGAAAAAGTATTTCCTACCTCCTCCGGTGTGAAAGAGGCCTTAATTGATACAGGGATATACGAAGAAAAGAAATCTATTTATTATACAAAAGATAAAATAGCGAAACCCAGAGTATTTATTCCCGTATTTCCGGGAACCAATTGTGAATATGATTCTGCCCTGGCTTTTGAAGCCGCAGGTGCCTCCGCGGATATCGTTGTATTCCGTAACCTGACACCGGGAAGCATTGAGGAATCGGTTGACAGATTCGTTAAGGCAGTGAAGGAAGCACAGATAATTATGTTCCCAGGCGGATTTTCCGCAGGAGATGAACCCGATGGTTCCGGTAAGTTTATCGCCACTGCTTTTCAGAATGCAAAATTAAAGGAAGCAGTAGATGAGCTCCTAAAGAAAAGAGATGGTCTGGCACTTGGTATCTGTAACGGCTTCCAGGCAATCATCAAACTGGGGCTGGTGCCTTACGGTGAGATTACTCCTCAGAAGGAGGATTCCCCTACCTTAACGACCAATCATATCGGACGACATGTATCCAAATATGTGTATACGAAAGTGGTATCCAATAAGTCACCCTGGCTTAAAAAGGCTGAACTTGGAGGTATCTATGCAGTCCCTACCTCTCATGGGGAAGGAAGATTCGTAGCAAACCAGGAATGGATAAGTAAACTTTTTGCAGCAGGACAGGTTGCTACTCAGTATGTGGATTTAAGCGGAAATCCTGTAATGAGTGAAGAATTCAATCCCAATGGTTCTTATTACGCCATAGAAGGTATCACAAGTCCTGATGGAAGAGTACTTGGTAAGATGACACATTCGGAAAGAAAAGGGGATGGAGTTGCCATAAATATTACCGGCAACCGTGACCAGCATATCTTTGAATCCGGTGTTGCATATTTCAAATAACTTTACAGGCATTGAAATCATTTTAAATTGTATTAGCAGATCACCCCGGCAAATGCGCTGACCCGGGGTGATTTTTATGCTTTTATGGATGAGAGATCTTTAAATGTCTCATGAACTGGAAAGATAGGCCAGATGGATTTGTATATTGGCACGGATTAGAGAATTCGTAATACCTTTATAGTAGAGGGATTTTTGAATTGTACGCAGATATTTGGTGTTATTATGATACTGGGTATAAACCATGCAATCAGAAAGTACAATTTCCTTCTGGCTTCTAAGGAATTATTTATGAAGGAATGTTTAAGGAAACCATGGATTATGAGCCTCATTGATCTGTGTGGGAGAATTATACGGATAAGCCGGCAGGCATGAATGATACTGGGATATGAGAAGGAAGACCTTGTCAGCACCAAATTTGAAAAACTCTTAGGCAATGAGCAGAAGCAATTCAAAACCTGGAGAAAGGGAAGCTCACCTCATAGAAAGAAACATTACAATATCAGTGTTTAGATTTTATGCTTATCCTTAGCGGAATAAATGGCATAAGCGGTGCGCTGGAAGTCGCTGATAGAATTAAGGAATGTATAAGAAATTATGTATTTGAAAAGAAGGAACTTCGTGTTACAATAAGCATTGGTCTTGCCTGCTATCAGGGAGAAAGTATCAAAGAGCTGATAGGCATTGCAGTCAACTGCTATATCAGGCCAAGAGAAACGGCCGTAACAGAATAGAATATCTTATAGAATAGCAGTCAGGCAGGATAAGAAAGGAGTTATTCATGACAATTAACAGAAGCAAGGTTGTAATCGTTGGAGCAGGTATGGTTGGCTCATCCACAGCTTTCAGTCTCATAACACAGGGAGTATGTGATGAGGTAATGATTATAGATATTAACAAAGACAAAGCCAGAGGAGAGGTAATGGACCTATGCCACTGCGTTGAATATTTAAACCGTAACGTTAAGGTTACTCAAGGAACCTATGAAGACTGTGGAGATGCAGATATTGTAGTTATCACAGCCGGAGCACCTCCAAAAGCCGGACAGACAAGACTGGATACCCTGGAGCTGTCAGCAAAAATAGCGAAGTCCATTGTTACGCCTATTATGGAAGCTGGTTTTAAGGGACATTTTATTGTGGTGTCCAATCCGGTAGATATTATTGCACATTATGTATATAAAATCTCAGGACTTCCTAAGAATCAGGTTATTGGAACTGGTACAGCCATGGATTCTGCAAGATTAAAGCATTTTATCGGAGAGCTCTTTCATGTGGACCCAAGAAGCGTACAGGGTTACACCATGGGTGAGCACGGAGACAGCCAGATGTGCCCCTGGTCCCATGTAACAGTAGGCGGTAAGCGGATTAATGATATCCTTTCCGATAATAAGGAATATGATGATATCAATCTTGATGAGATCGTATATAAAGTAACGCGGGTAGGCTTTGATATCCTTAATATCAAAGGTACGACCTGCTATGGTATTGCAACTACAGCAGCCGGAATAATAAAAGCAGTCTTAAATGATGAAAATAAGATTATTCCCGTATCGACCCTATTAGAAGGCGAATTTGGAGAACGTGACGTATTCTGTGGCGTACCCGCTATTCTTAACCGCAGCGGTGTCAGTGATGTAGTGGAAGTCCATCTGACAGAAGAGGAACTTGAGAAGTTCAAGAAATCTGTAGGTGTCATCAGAGAATACACCAGTAAGATATTATCGCTGTAATGAAATAATGAAGATATGTAGATTGAGATATGCAGGTCAGTTCACCAAGATAAAAAACCAAGATAAAAAACCAAGATAAAAACTCAAGATAAACCTAAGAAAAAACCAAGATAAAACCAAGATATAAAACCAAGATATAAAACCAAGAAAAAGAACCAAGAAAAAGAACCAAGAAAAAGAACCAAGAAAAAGAACCAAGAAAAAGAACCAAGAAAAAGAACCAAGAAAAAGAACCAAGAAAAAGAGCCAAGAAAAAGAGCTAAGAAAAAGAGCCAAGAAAAAGAACCAAATAAAGAACCAAAATAAAGAACCAAAATAAAGAACCGAAATAAAGAACCAAAATAAAGAACCAAGAAATAAAGAATCAAGAAATAAACCAAGATATAACCCTAAGAAAAAGAACAAAGAAAAGAACCGATCTCGATGGATGAATTATTACGCCCTTAAGGCAGGCAGATATATAACTGTTTACCTTAAGGCGTAGTATTTATAAATTTCTGATCGGTTCTTTTTTGTTGAGGATATTGATTCAAAGTCTGTAATTTGACTACAATTTTCTCCTTCATGAATGAATTAATAAGAAGATAAGAAGGAATGTGCGCTTGAACGACTTTTAAGCACTTGCCTGATATAATTTGTAATCATAGCATAAAGAAAATTGTCTTAGCCAGTTAAGTTTTAGATTTAATGACTAATGAATCATACAATCCATTCACTATTTATCTGCTGTTTCTTTTCTTTGAGGTATTTGAGTTATTTTGTAGCCTTTTCTCAAACATTGCAGCTTTTTTTGCAGTATATCTTGCTTCTTTTTCAAGTTTTAAATAGGACTGAAATCTGGATTTCGTAAGAGTTCCTTCTGCTAAAGCTTTTTTAATAGCGCAGCCGGGCTCAGTTCTGTGACTGCAGTCATGGAAACGGCAGCCTGCTATCAGCTCTTCAATATCGGAGAAGACTTCGCTTACGCCTTCGTCTGCCGACCAGATACCGAGTTCTCGCATACCGGGTGTATCAATAATCAAAGCACCGCTTTCAAGGGCAAACAACTGGCGGTATGTGGTGGTGTGATGACCTTTGCTGTCGTCCTCACGAATGATATTAACTTTCATAAGCTCTTCCCCAGCCAGACTGTTGACCAGAGAGGATTTTCCGATACCGGAGGAGCCCATGAATACAAGGGTCTTACCGGGTTTTAGGTATTGGTTCAGTTCTTCCAGGCCTTGGCCTGTATGGCTGCTGATGGCATGGACACCAATACCCGGTGCAATAGACTCTGTCTGGATAAGCTTCTCCTCATAATCCGAACAAAGATCTGCTTTGGTCAGGATAACTACGGGTACACCACCACTGTACCAGGCGGCTGACAGATACCTTTCCAATCTTCGTAAGTTAAAGTCATGGTTTAAGGATGCCATGACAAACACATAATCGAAATTAGTGGCAACCATCTGAGCGCTGGCACCGGATATTTTGGAAGGCAGGGAGGGATTGGCTCTGGAAAAGCTGGAGCGTCTGTCTAGGACTCGGTATATGATATCCTCACCCTGGTGGTTTGCCTTAATAAGCACGAAATCTCCCACAGCCGGATATGTCTTTAGCTCCATGTCCTGATAAAATACAGAACCTTTTAATTTGCCATTGTTTTCACCACATTCAGATATCAGCTTATAGGTTTCCTTCTGAATGGATATTATTCTTGCGGGGATAAGACCCAGCTCTTTTTCTTTTTCGGTTATCTGTTTGCTAAAGTAATCGGTATAACCGTAATTTTCTAATGATATCATCTAAGATCCTCCTGGTTAAATACAATAAATTTTTAATAGTTATGTTGAAAACAATCAGACTGTTTCAACGAATTCTGGAATATCAAATTGAAAATCGATATTCATGAAAGCGGTTATAAATGGATTAAAACCAAACTTAGATGGTGTAAGACAGCATTAGATAATTTTAGGCATAAAAAAAGCACGCCGTTTGCGTGCAGGATTTTATTCGAACATTTCACAAAAGGGTAGAAATGCAGAGCGGTTCTTTTATTTCATTTCTCTGCCCATATTCAGTTCTGTTTCGAAGCACCATATAAGTCAGATTCATGATAGAACGTCTCCTTTCTTAGTGAAACTAATTGTGATGTAATAGTATAAGTTGATTACCGATTTAATTTTACCAACTCATTTTACTATAGTAAAAATAATATTACCAGGGTGAAAATAAATAAATCTGTTTTTGCCTGGAGTAAAGAAGTAGGTATAATTTACCAAGCAAGGCAGGCTGATTTTTTATTCATACAAATTAAGGTATGTCTTAAAGCCCATTGAAACATTCTGAAACACCGTTTTGGACCGGATTGCAGCTTTGGGAATGTAATTCCTTACATCCCCAAAAACTTACCTTGCTGCAGCTTAATATTCGTAAAGTTGAAGCTCCAGACCTGCATATGCAGCTTTCAGACACACCCTGGTTAATCAATCTTGTTCCTTTATATATCCGCAGCTTTATTCAGGAAATCATACTGAGAAACGAAAAGCTTATGGTAGTAGCCGTCATTTTCCATCAGTTTATCATGATTTCCCATTTCAAGGATCTTACCTTTATCCACATAGAGAATACAGTCGGAATTCTTTATGGTGGAAAGGCGGTGTGCGATGATAAAGGAGGTACGACCCTTTAAGAGTTTTGCAAGGCCTTCCTGTAAAAGAATCTCCGTCTCTGTGTCAATACTTGAAGTAGCTTCATCCAGAATCAGAATCTTAGGATCTGCCAAAAGTGCTCTTGCAAAGGATATAAGCTGACGCTGACCGGCAGAAAGGCGGCTGCCGCGTTCATTTACTTCCGTTTCATAACCTTTCTCCAGACCCATGATAAAGTCGTGGGCACATACTGTCTTAGCTGCCTCCATAACCTGTTCATTGGTAGCGTCCATATTACCGTAACGGATATTATCCATAATGGTTCCTGAGAAAATGAAGCTGTCCTGAAGCATGACACCCATCTGTTTTCTTAAGGATTTAATGGTAACATCATTAATATCCACACCATCTATCAGAATACTTCCGGAATCCAGGTTATAGAATCGGCTGATTAGGTTAATGATGGTAGTCTTGCCTGCACCGGTAGGACCTACAATGGCAAAGGATTCACCCTGTTTGGCAGTAAAGTTGATTCCGTTTAAAATCGGAAGGCCTTCTTCGTAGCTGAAGACTACATCCTTAAAATCTACAGTTCCTTTGATAGAAGGCATTTCCACGGCACCTTCCTTGTCCTTTACCAGTACCGGCTCATCAATGGTTTCAAAAATTCTCTCAAGATAAGAGATAGCAGTAAGGAGAGAATTATAAAAGCTTGCCAGTGTGTTGACAGGTGCCCAGAAACGGCCGATATATCCGGTAAAGGCAATCAGAACACCGACGGTAACACCGCTTACATCTCCTGTAATCCAGCTTACACCAAGGATATAAACAGCAGCCATGGTAAGGGTTGAGATATTATCAATGGCGGGCCATAAGAGGAAGTTGTATTTAACTGCTTTCATCCAGGCATCACTGTATTTACCGCTTAAGCTGTTGAAAATCTTAATGTTTTCCTCCTCTCTGACAAAGCTCTGCGTAACACGGATACCGTTGATACTCTCTGCAATATAAGCATTTAAGTTAGAGGACTTGTTGCTGGAAATCTGCCAGGCAATACGCTGTTTCTTCTTTATAAAGAAGATTACTGCCATTAGTATGGGAAGACCCAGTAAACATACAATTGTCAGCCTGATATTTATGGACAGCATAAATATTACGATGAAGACCAAACTGAACAAATCGGTAATAGTATTGATAATACCGTTTGATAGAAGGTCACTTAAGCTGTTAACATAATTTACGACCCTTACCTGAATCTTGCCGTGGGGACGGTCATCATAATAGGAGAAGGGCAGTTCCTGCAGATGGTTAAAAATATCACTTCTGATTTTATGGATGATGTTCTGGCCAAGTTTTGTAGTAATCTGAATCTTTAAGCGGAGAATTACTACCACTATAAGGTTTAACAGCATCAAGACAATACTGATCATGATAACTCCCCTGATATTTTGATTGGGGATATAATCATCCATGATCATCATCAGGATTCTTGGTGTGAACATACCAAGGGCACTGGAGATAACCATTAAAAGGATTGTAAAATACATTTCCTTGCGATGGGGCTTAATATAGGAATAAAGTCGTTTCAATTGTTCAAAGCTGAATTCGCTCTGGAGGGTTTCGTCAATATCGTATTTATTACGGGCCATTAATTGTACACCTCCTTATAATTTCCGCCTGCAAACTGGTCGAACTCACCGTATTGGTGGTTAAATACTGTATAATAATAGCCCTTCTTATTGATGAGAGAATCATGATTGCCGGATTCTATTATCTTACCGTTATCCAATACCAGAATGAGGTCGGCATCTTTAATGGAGGAAATACGGTGGGCAATGATAAATACTGTCTTATCGGACAGGGAACCTAACTGCTGCTGAATCTGTGTTTCAGTTTCCATATCCACGGCTGAGGTAGTATCATCAAGAATAACGATGGAAGGATTCTTAAGCAGGGCTCTGGCTAAGGAAATACGCTGTTTCTGTCCGCCGGAGAGACCCATACCTCTTTCACCGACAATGGTATCGTAGCCGTCAGGCATATTCATGATAAAGTCATGAGCATTGGCAACCTTGGCAGCTTCTTTCACTTCCTCCAGGGTGCAGTTGGGATTGCCGTAGGCAATATTACCTTCAATGGTATCAGAAAACAGGAATACATCCTGCATTGCCATACCGATATTACTGCGAAGCTGGTATAAGTCCATGTCCTTGAGATTAATACCGTCAACAGTAATTTCTCCATCAGTAACATCATAGAAACGGCATAACAGGTTCATAAGGGTGGATTTACCAGCCCCGGTGGCACCGATAATACCTACGGTCTGACCGGGTTTTACTTTAAAATTAATATCCGTTAAGATAACATCATCTTCTGCTTTGTAATGGACATTTTTAAATTCCAGAATACCTTCAAAGCGTTTGGATTTCTGCCCTTTGTAAGGAGTCTTAATGCCTGGTTCCTCTTTGATCGTGGAGTAGATCTTCTCGGCAGAAGTAACAAAACGCTGGTAATCGTTAGCCAGCCAGCCTGCCATTCTCAGAGGGTTATTAAGCATCCAGAGGTATCCGCTGACAGTTACCATCTTTCCTATGGTAATATAACCTTTGATCACCATGATACCACCCACCAGGTAAAGGATTACTGTCAGGAAGTTGGCAAGGAATTCGAAAATAGGCACATATTTTTTCCAGATACCAGCAGCAGCAAGCTCTGCATCTCGGTAGCCATCATTCTCCTTGTTGAATTTCTGGATTTCATAATCTTCTTTGGCAAAGGCCTTAACTACACGGTTACCGCTGACATTTTCCTGCACAAAGGTGTTAAGGCTTGAAAAGCGCTGTCTGATATTATGAAAGGCAGCCTTAACAGAAGTCAGCTGTTTGCGGGTTAATAATACTGTGATTGGAACAACAGCAATCATACAAAGGGCAAGCCTGTAATCAACTGTAAAAATCATAACCAGAGCTATGATAAACAGCAGTGAGTTCTCATAAACAGAATAAAT
Organism: Anaerocolumna sp. AGMB13020; assembly: GCF_033100115.1. Taxonomy (NCBI): domain Bacteria; kingdom Bacillati; phylum Bacillota; class Clostridia; order Lachnospirales; family Lachnospiraceae; genus Anaerocolumna; species Anaerocolumna sp. AGMB13020. The sequence continues at coordinate 4,704,489 of NZ_CP136910.1, forward strand.
TACATAGGCAACGAAGTGCCTGATAGCATCCATATCACCGGTCTGTCTTGACATCAAATCACCGGTCCTGTTCTTATTATAAAAAGTAAAGTCTTCTTCCAGGAATCTGCGGTATACATAATCACGCATGTTGTAAAGCATGTTCTGCGAAGTAGTCTCAAATATCACAAGAAATCGATATTTTACAAGAGATCTTACTACAGTAGTACCGATGAGAAGCAGTACCAGTTCAGGAAGTATTCCTGTGTTCCCGCCTTTGATAACATCGTCCACGATAATACCGGATATGTAAGGATTGACGATGGTCAAAAGACAGGATACGGTAACTAATAACAATGCTGTCATCAGTCGAAAGCGGTGTTTTTTCAAAAATGAAAAAACCCATTGCATTGCTGTCATAATATTTAGCCTCCACTCTTATGCCGGCCTGTATTTTATGATATGGCGCAGCATCTGTATTTTAAGATTCTGTTCTATTATAGTATCAGACCACAAAAATAAAATGTACTTTGTTATGAAAAGCATGTCAATTGTTATATAAGGTCAATTATATCGACAAAAATTGCAAAACCATAAAAATATGAAAAAAGGTTTTTCAAATCCAAAAAAGATGATATAATGAAAGAGATGCAACCAAATGAATTTACGAAACGTTTAAGTAGCTTTATTACAATAGAGGCTAGAGCGTGTTTGAAGCCAGTTGCACCGTTCTGAGTGCCTCACTTGAATTTATGACTTGCTGCAATATAGAAAAGGCAATCCCCCAACGCATTTTTGTATTGCTAACAAAAGAAGAAAGTGGAAGCACAGTCCGGCTCAAGAAGTCTTCAGACGCACCCTGGGGGAGAGTATAAATCAGAGAAGGAGGAATTCTATGTGCCAGCACCAGTTTGATATAACCTACTATGACTTAAACCCGACAATATTATTTGTCAGTAAGCAGAAGATGGTTAAGGAAAGCAGTTACCATGAGCATGATTTTACCGAACTGACATATATATTATCAGGAAAAGGCAAATATCTGGTGGAAGGAACAGTTTATGATGTAGAGGCCGGGGACGTTATTATGTGTAACCCTGGAGTAAAACATCAGAACATCTTAGTAAATCCCAAGGAACCAACAGTAGAATTCTTTGCCGGTTTCACAGGCTTTCAGTTTAAGAATATGCCGCCTAATTCTCTGATATTTAAAGACGGAGGGCATATACTTCATACATCATCGGAGACGAAGCAGGATATATCAAAACACTGCTATGAGATGATATCTGAAAACGAAAGCTGTAAGGCGGGTAAGTATTTTATGCTGAAAGCGCATATGATTCAGATTATGCTTCATATAATCAGGGATATTACAGAAGCCGCTACCAGCCAGAAGGGCTTAAATTTTGAGTCCTACAATAAAAGTTATGCAGTTAAGAAGATCATTAACTACCTGAATGAGAATTACGAGACCAAAATATCCCTTGATCAGATTGCCCATAATATGTACCTAAGCCCTGTATACATCTCCAAGATATTTAAGGAAGAGACAGGGGAATCACCAATTAATTATTTGATTAAGATACGGCTGGAAAAGGCAAGAGATATCCTTCTGTCTTCGGAAGGGGAGAGTATCAAGAGTATTGCCAACCGGGTTGGATATGAGGATGTTTATCATTTCAGCAAGCTGTTTAAGAAATACTATGGAATATCTCCGCTGTACTATAAAAGATACGCCATGGAGAAATTAAGAGGCGAGTCAGAGGAGATGAGCTGCCCTAATTAGGGTATAAGGAGTCTGCCATGAATCTTTACGAAGCAATTTTTGCCAGGAAATCTGTCCGTAAATACAGTATGGATAAAATAGATCAAAAGGTACTTGACCATATTGCTAATTTTGCAGAAAGTATACCAATGCTGTCTGATGATATAAAAGTAAAATATAAGATGGTGGAGCTGGCTGGACTAAAGCGCCTTCAACCGGGGATCCTTACCGTTAAAGCTCCTCATTATCTGGTGCTGTATTCCACAAGGGAATCGGATTATCAATTAAATGCCGGTTATGTAATGGAACAGATCGCTCTTTATATTACAGCAAGAGGACTTGGCTGTTGTTATATCGCCAATCTGAATTTGAAAAATGAAACGGTGGCGGAGGATTATGAACAGGTCATAACCCTTGCTTTTGGAGAGGCTGAGAATGAGGTATACAGACAGAATGAGAAGGCCAGGAGATTAGCGATTAAGGACATTGCCGTATTTAAGGAAGAAGTGGATAAGAATGTCCGTACGATGATATCTGCTGCCAGATTGTCACCCTCTGTGTTAAACAGTCAGCCCTGGAGAATGGTTGTATATAATAATCGTATACATCTGTTTTCTACCAGAAACATATTGATGAAAAATGTTATGAAGGAAACCAGACTTATAGATATGGGAATCTGTCTTTCACATCTTCTTATAGCAGCAGAAGAGATGTGGCTGGATGCCAGACCGGTATATATGAATAATATCAGCAGCCAGAATCTAAAGAAGAATGATTACATCATTAGTGTTAAAATGTCTTAATTTTATATAATAAATATATTAAATAAAAAATTTATCAAATTAGTATTGACATTATATTTCCTATATAGTATACTACTGTATGTGCTGAGGCGGTAAAATAAATAACAAAAAACCTCACACATACAATAGTAAATGCGCGAGTGGCTCAGTGGTGGAGTATCGCCTTGCCAAGGCGAGGGTCGCGGGTTCGAATCCCGTCTCGCGCTTGCAGTAATATGAGGGTTTAACCTGTCGGAGGGTTAAGCCCTTTCTTCTTTTTCTTGTCTTTTTTCTTGTCCTTTCTTGAACAGGATATTTTCCAGCTTATCAACGGCCTGACTTTGCATGGTTCTGGTAGCAGCAGCCTGGTATATATTCTGCGTTGTGGAAGTCTTAGCGTGTCCCAACATTTCACTAACCACCTTTATATTTGTGTCATTATAAAGAAGAGTAGTAGCGAATCCATGACGGAGATCATGCAGCCTGATAACCGGCAGCAGGTGCTTGCCCTTTTCATTATTATTCTTGATGATTTTACGGAATACTTTAGTTAGTGTGTAAGGATTGATAACATTGTTCTTTTCATCAGTGATAATATAACCGTTTATCTGCGGTGGTAGTCCTAAAGTAGCAGATATTCGGGCTTGCTTGGTTTTCTGTTCCTCCAGGATTGTAATAACACTTCCCATTAACTCTATACGTCTATGACTTGATTTTGTCTTAAGGTCTGTTTCTGCCAAATTTGTATCAAGTCCGCGTTGAAGGAAAAGGGTAGAGCCGTCATAATCATTCCATCTAAGACCGCATACTTCACTACGTCTCATGCCGGTTGTAGCCAAAAGCAGAAAGGGAAGATAATAAATACCATATCTAACCTCATTTAAGCCAAGAAAATAATAAGTATCCTCAGGTGTCCATACTTCCATGTCAGGAGTGTCAGGAGATTTTAACTCAATTCCATCACAAGGATTCTTAAGCACATATCCCCAGGTCTTAGCACTAGAAAAAATGCTATTAAGGATTGAAAATATCTTTCGCTTTGTGGCAGCAGATGGCACAACCTTGTTACGTATCTTCTTACCGTTTTCATTGAAAGTTTTATCTATCCTCAATTTGAATAAGAACTTTTGTATATCCTGGGTACCAATTTCATCAATAGAAACTTTTTCAAAGTAAGGAAGCACATGTTTAGTTACATAACCTTTTGCAGTAGCTACAGACTGAGAAGAATGATATATTTCAGGAACAACTAACTCAAGCCATTGTTCGTATATGTACTTAAGACCTTCATCCTCACTTACTGGTTTGCCATTGTCGGAGTAATTGACAACCATTTTTGCTAGTGCTGTCTCTGCATCTTTTTTCTTTATGTAACCAGATCCCCACTTATAGTCCTTTTTCTTTGTAATGTTATCCTGTCCGCGATAAATGACAGGATAGTAAAGCTTGTTACTCTTTTTTTGCGTAACGTACCCCTTCATAGATCTCCTTTCGAATTTAGGGTACAAGAAAATACCCTAGTTGATAAAAACCAGGGCACGTGATATAATATGCTTGTCTAAGGCACTATATCCGGCCTAGTTTTTACTAAGTCCATAGTGTATAAACCGTTCTTATGTTACCAGCATAAGGGCGGTTTTTATTTGTATTAGGCTATTTGTAATGACTGTCTATACTCTGTTGCTAAAGCCGTCTTTGTAAACTCTACTGTGTTATTATAATTAGACTTAACGAATGATTCAATTTCGTCTATGGATATCTTGAAAAATTCTTTTCTTAAATTTATCTTATTAACGCTTTGTTTTTCAAAATATTGGTGTAAAGATGTTTCTAATGCAGGAGCATCAGTACTAAAAATCATTGCATGCACATCGAACTCAAATGGAACGGATGCGCTACTTAATTCCTTAATTCTGTCCATAGGTTGAAGTCGACGCGTCATACCTATTTTATAGATATCATCCCCAAAGGATCCTATGTTTGAAATAACATACACATAACCGGCACGAGCATTAGCTTCTCGCTCCAACACAGAAGCTTTGTCATTTTCTAGCTGTTTTAATCTTTCTTCTAATTCTTTTATCTTATCAACATATAATTGTTTCTCAATATCGTTATCAGTTTTTTGCAAGTACTGCAATAGCTTTGAAATTTCATTACTACACTGAGCTTGATCCTTCTCTAATTTAGCTTTCTCACGCTCGATTTCACGGCGAACTTTCTCTTCTTCAATCATTTGTTCTTTTATAGCTTTTTGTTGTTCTAACTCTTGTTGCTTTTTCAGTTCATATGTATAAATGAGGTTAAGTTCTTCAAGTTTTAACTCCAACAATTCTTTATTTATGTACATGCCATCTGTAGAAAATATAGTGTTTAATGATTCATAAGATTTCTGTAGCTTTCCTCTAGAAGCATCAATATTTTTAACAGATAAATTGAGTAAAATATTATCACATTCACTATTAAATAACCGCAATATCTGTTTCAAATTATTGTTTTGAATTTTTTTAGTAGTATTTGAAGAATATGCTATTTTAACTGCTGAATCAGATTTGATTAATTCTGAAGCTTGAATCTTTATTAAACTAAGCTTATTTTTGCATTCCTCAGAAGATAACCCATCATAGTCAGAAAACATATAGTGATCAATAAATACCTGTTTTTCTAATTGAGATATCTCAGAATTTAAATTCTTAGTAATTTTTTTTAATTCATAATTTGTATTTTCAATCTTTTTCTTTTCCTCAGTATAGTAATCTGATAGTTTTTGGAATTCAATATTTTTATTGTTGATAGAATTATCCAGATTATCTACTTCTCCATATTTTTGGACAAGTTTCTTGTTTTCATTATTTTGCATTATTAATAAAACTAATCCAACTAAAGCAGGAATAACAAGGAACCAAAAAGCAATCAATAAAATAATAAACCATGTTTGTAGATACCATTTTTCTTTGTACATTTTCATGTCCTTTCATATGTAAAATAATATAAATACCAGGTGAAAATTATTATCAACAAAGCCTTAATTGGATAAACCTTTCGTGATAACCAAATATTTTAGATAATTGGGCTACAGAATATTCTTGATATTCTAGAAGGTCATTATCCGAAAGCAGTAAATGCATAGCGAATCTATTGGCCTCAATTTCCATTTTTTCAACTGATAAGTATGTATTAGCCTTTAAAAAAGGTGTATTAGCATTAGGATGCAAAACAGAATGTCCTAATTCATGAGATAAAACAAATTTTTCTTCTATTCTAGAAAGATCACAGTTTAAATATATTTGCTTCACTCTATAAGCCTTATAATAATAACCATGAATCTGGCCTAATTCACATCTATGTATATCAATTCCTAGTAAATCAGCCAATTCATAAGGAGAGTCTGTCTTATGTTTGCTTTTTATCCCCTCAACTAGTTTTTTGATGTCATTCACCTGGTCGTACTCCCCCTTTTAATTATCCTTTCTATATTTTCTAGGAGTATATTTCTTTTTAGCTGTTATTTTAGCTGTTCTAATTGCATTCTCCAGACTGATTTTTAATAACTCCTTCGTTTCATCGTCTAAGGCTTCTCCTTCAAACATTAATCCATCACTTGATTCTAATTGATCAAGAGTAGAATTTAATTTCTTTGCAATGTCTCTTTCGTCTTTAGTAGTTAAAGCAGCTTCTTTCTCGTCAACTTCCTTACCTGTCATTAGATAATCGACAGATACACCAAAGTAATCAGCAATGATTTGTAATTTATCAGACTTTAAATTGCTTTTTCCCGTTTTCCATGCGCTTAGAGTAGATTGACCTATACCAGTTTCTTTTGAAACTTTATATGCGGTTACTCCATATTTTTGTAATAACTGTTCAAAAACACTATACATAATGTACACCTTTCACAAAAAATAGAATACTCAAATAAAATGTAGTATTTTTTATTGACTAATGAAAAGAACTGTAGTATAGTAGTGATATACTCAATAAAACAGCAGTAAATAAAAATAATACTTCATAAATTTGGATGCTATATTTATTTTGATTACTTCAAACGACAATGAAAGTATATCAGAAAACCGAAGTATATGCAAGTAATTTATGTAAAATTTTATGAAAGGAGAGCGTCTATGTATAGCAGATTTAAGACACTATTAAAAGAAAAAGGCATTACACCTTACAAAGTAGCAAAAGATACTGGAATTTCACAAGGAACATTAAGTGATTGGAAATTGGGCAAATGTAAGCCCAAACTTGATAAACTCATGAAAATAGCTAATTACCTAGGAGTACCCCTAGAGGAACTTATAAAAGAAGAAGTAGAGATAGGATAGAAAAAAAGAGTTCATTAAAGTAAACAGATATAACCGTCCGCGAACGAATGTTTATACATGAAGAGACAATAGATATCAAAAAATGGCATCTAAAGCTTGTAAAGGAAAAACAAAGAAAATGACTACGCTTACCATTATAAGCATAGCCATCTCTGAACTAATTTTTACGTTTTAACTTTTTTCAGCTTTGTAGGTACTCATAACAGTGGCAGCAACCTCTTTAACTGCTTCTACAAGGGAATCCTTTGACAAATCATCAGCTGATGAATTGTAAATCTCGTTTATCATTTCATGCTGAAAAAGTTCTATAGCTTCAGTAACTGTCATATATATTTTTTCCTTTCCTATACATTCCGGTGTCAGCCAGTAACTTAAGTATAGGGAAAGAGGGGAAAAATAGCAATATTTTAACCAGTATTTACCTTGTTAACTAATAATATTTAAAATACAAAATATCATAAAGGCAGGAAAAAAATGAAAGAAAAAGCAATACGGACAGTGTGTAGAGAAGTGTTTATAGAAGGATCTGGAGAGACCTTATCAGTAACTATAAAGCTTGAAAATGTTTCTCCGACTACAACTAAAAAGACTATAACAGGACTTACAGATCTACTATATCAAGATGCCAAAAGGGAATTATAAGCCCAGGATTGCTTGATGCCTTCTTAGAAAAGATCTGATCGACATGTAAGAGCATCTAACTAGACAATTCAAAAGAAAGAAGGGGAAATATGGGATATGGAAAATTCATGACAGTTTTAGAATATTGCTCCATTACAGGACTTAGCCGTTCAGGGACTTATAACCGTATCCGACAAGGCAAAATACCAGTATTTATCTATTCGGATAAGAAACTTATCCCAAGAAGCATCTTAGAAGAAACAACGCTATCAAAGTTTAATAATTCAATCGCAATTGAGTAAATAACATGGCAGCAGGAGAAAGCAGAAGAAGAAACTAGTTATTTAAAGAAGAAACCTTAGTTATGGAACGGAACTAGAGATCCTTATGAGCTATAAGAACTATAATGCAGCAGATGAAGAAGAATTATGTAAAATTCTTTTAAAAAAGGCAGTATCAATAGGAAATAAAATATAAACACATTTTAAAAGAACAAGGGGAAATAAGCAACCTTAAAAGAAAGAGCATAGAAAAAATGAAAGAAAAAATTAAATTTGTCCTTGGGTTATCCATTTGCTTTGGAATATTTTATATCTGGGGGATTGTAGGGTCATTACAGTGGGACAAGTTAACAGTGGGACAAACGTTATTCAGGGGAATCATAGCATGTACTTATATGACAGGGGCACTTTTTACATATAAAAAAATTGACGAAGAATAACCTTGTTAACATCCAGGAAGGGGCAAGAAATGAAATCTAGGTGCAAATACTGCGGACAGTATTGGAATATAAGCATTAAGCAGCAGGTACCAAAAAAAGGCTATGAATGCCCTAAGTGCGCTACGCTTATAAGAAACAATACGAATGATGTAAAAATAAGTAAAAGAACCAAGAGAGGAGGAAAAAACAATGTATAGAAATCCTTGTAAAAAATGTGGCGCTAATTTAGATCCTGGGGAAACATGCGATTGCATGAAAGAAGAAAGCTTTAGTTCTTCAGAAAAGAAAGCTTTTGATTACATAACAGAAACAGAGTACTTACATGCAGACAATAAAAAAATACCGGTTTAGCTGAGAACTAAGCCGGTATTCTGTAAATAAACTATAACTAACACGTACAAGTAGTATAGCATATTTACAGAATTTTGTCAAAGAAATTAAAAGGGGCAATCCCCTTAATCTACCTTGTAATGGGTATTATCTTTATGACAGGAGGAGTAGTTTCATTGAGTAAATATGCAGATTACAGCTATTTAGATATATATAATGAATCAGTACTAGGGGCAAGGACAGTAGAAGAAAGAATAGAAGAGCTTAGAGTATCAGGAAAGAACTATAGATACATGGTAAAAACTATTGTATCTGGTTCCATGATAGAAAGTAACATCTATCCTGTTTATGAAAAGAGAAAAGATAAACCAAGAAGAGAGAAAAATAAGATATCCAAAGAAGCCCAAGTTAAGCTAAATGATAAAAATGCCAAGTTAAAGTTTATAAGGCTGGTTAATAGCAATTTCTCTAAGGATGATTTAATGATTACCCTTACCTATGAGGACAGATATCTACCTACAGAGAAGCAAGCCAAGAAGGATATAACAAATTATATCAGAAGAATCAAAACATACAGAAGAAAGAACGGTCTACCAACACTGAAATACATATATGTGATAGGGTATGAAGATCCTGAGAAACAGCATGGAAATAAAAAGGTCAGAATACATCACCATATCATTATGAATCAAATGGATAGAGAAGCAGCAGAGGACTTGTTGGTCCTATGTCAAGATTTAGTACAAATTAAAATGAGAAGTTCTGCATGTTAAGCAGCAGGCAGAGACTTAGCCCTCTCATACAGTTTTTCATATTCGTCTGGAGACAAATAATCACAATAGCTGTGTATTCTGACGGTGTTATAAAAGGCTTCAATATATTCAAAAACAAGCTTATATGCATGGTTGTAGTTATGAATACTAAACCGGTTCAACCATTCTCGTTTGATGAGAGAATGGAAAGATTCAATACAGGCATTGTCGTAAGGATAGCCAGTATGAGAATAACTTCGTTGCATATTTACAGTGGCTTCTCGCCAGGCATTAGAAACATACTGGCTACCACGGTCTGAGTGTATAATCAAAGGAAAATCGGTGTCTCGACAAGCTTTTGCTTTATTGATTGTTTCGATAACGGAACACACTTCCATAGTATCAGAAAGAGTCCAGGCAATAATCTTTCTCGCAAATAAGTCCATAACGCAGTTGAGATAGACAAATCCGTCCTGTGTCCAAATGTAAGTGATATCGGTACACCAGACAGCATTAGGGCGTTCTGGATTAAACTGTTCATCAAGAATGTTGTGAAGTTCATCACTGAAATCAGAGTCTCTGGTTGTAGTGGTCCAAGGTCTAATCCACTGAGCTTTGATACCCATTTCACGCATGTATTTACCTACTGTGCGCTGGGCAATGGTTTCCCCAGATTTGCGAAGTTCCTTGGTGATTTTAGGAGCGCCGTAATTCTGTTTTGAACTATCATAAATCTTCTGGATTTCCTTTTTGACAGCCTCTTTACGTTGCTTGGTGGAAGAGACTTTTCGGTTCAGAAAAGCATGATATCCAGAGCGAGACACGCCTAAAAATTTCAGCATTCCGGAAGTAGAGACTCGGCGTTTTGTGACTTTAGATGCCTCTACCTTGGCAGAAACTTCGGTATAGATAGCTTCTGTCAATCTTTCCCCAGAATGCCGATGGCTTTTTTTAACACATCAAGTGCATCCTGAGCGTCACGGAGCTCACGTTTGAGACGAGCGATTTCCTTTTGTTCATCTGATTCGTAGTTACCGGAACCTCTAACGGGAATGTCACCATCATGGTCACGGAACTGAGCCTCCCATTTGGCTAAGGTACTTATACCAATTCCGAGATTCTTGGCACATTCAACCTGTGTAAGATCAGGATGTTCCTTGCGATAGTTGATAGCATCCAACTTGAACTGCTTAGTGTGTTGTTTTGATTTTCTTGGCATAATGAGTTCCTCCTCTTGTTATTATACATTATTTCAAGGGATTGTCTCATTTTGTTTTGTACTAATTAGATGCTAACATCATGTGGGGACGTGGACGTGTAGAAGCCAAAAGGCTGCAACCAGACGAATACGGTCTTGAAGGAATCGCAAGATATATGGTAGCTCAAAAGGGTAAACGGTGGTACTCTTCTAAGAATCTTATTCAGCCCAAAGAATATAAATCAAGAACTAAGATATCAAAGCGTAAGGCTGAGAGAATAGCTTTAAATGAGAATGACCACAAAGAACTCTTTGAAAAGCTCTATAGTGACAAATATAAGTTCCTGGACTGCAAGACTTATATCTCTGATATTACTGGAGGTACATATTTATACTGTCGAATGCGGAAAAAAGACTGATATATTTACTAACAATATGAATAATGAGTATCCCCGGGAATGGGGGGCTATATAGTGCCAGAATGGAGCACAATCAAAAATTTGGAGGAAAACATATGAAAACAGCAGTAAAAATTAATAGTATTCAATCGGATGAATCGGTCTATAGAGATTATATCAAGATGATAGCGAATAGCCTGGATGAATCCAAATTAAAAAGACTTAGTAAGTTAGCACAGTATTTGTGGTTGAGTGAAAATAAATAACTGTTTAGTCGATGCAAGTTATCTTACTATCGGCAGCAGGAATAAGATAAATTATCATTGGACTGCTTATATTTAGTTATCGAAATGTATCAATGAACAATAGCATTATCAGAACATGGCAACTCATTAAATGTGTCAGAATCGGGCACAATCAAAAATTTGGAGGAAAAGTACATGGGAGCAGCTTTAAAAGAACAAAGCATTGATAATATAGATCAACAAGTACAAGAGATAGAATCTTTAGGAGTGCGTTATAAGGGTTCGATTGCTGATATCGTGAGTAAAATACCCAATAATGATATTAGAGCTTTAAGAGCCATATATACGGCTGCAAAACACTTAGTTTAGAAATCATCAAAGAATAGGAGATAAAAGCATGAAAACAGCAGTAAAAGTTAATAGCAATCAGGCTGAGGAAAATTACAAAGTATGCATCAAACGGATTGTAGACAATCTGGATACATCTAAACTAGAAAGACTCTATAACTTAGCAGCATATTTATACATGGGGAAAAAATAGATATCTCAAGGTGCCTGGAAGTATATCAATATATCAATGAAATACATAAGCATAAACTAATAAGGCAAAGGGGTGAAAACATTTAAATTATCAGCTTTTATAGAAGTGTTTGAAAATAATAAAAATAAAGTGGAAGAAGCACTAAAAGAACTTGAATCAAAAGGTTTTATTAATTCTTCTGGGAATATCACCACAGAGAAGGCTATACAACGAACCCAAGGTTTAATTACAGAGTATTTCTACGTTGATGTTACAGCACCAACTAAATTCATTCAATTTGGTCTTGTGAATGAATTTTATGATATCCAAAGAACACTAATAATCAGAGAAAATGGGCAGATCACTTTGATTAAGGATAATTAACAATAATACATATAAATATCTTAGTTGCAGCAGGGAATTAAATCAATTCCAGCCGGCTGGAATAATCGCGCCGGCGCGACTGAGTAAAAGGTGCATTTTTAAGAAAAATATAGAGGTAAATTCATGGAAATGGCAGACATTATAAGAAAACTGTATCACTTAAATAATATAGGTATCATCAAAGTTAATGAACAGATAGACAAGCTTTTAGAGTTAAGTGATTATACTGAAATTGACAAAGAACAAGAAGAGCTTCTTTTATTTGATATAACTCACATGAATGAGTCAATGAAAAATCGAATAGAAGTGACACAAGCTAAAAATGACATGGTAAATGCATATAGGCAGGAACTAGGAGAAATTGAAAGTATTCCCTTTCCAGTAAAGCAAAAAGATATTCTAAGAGTTATACGAGATACAACGGAAAGTCCTTTTGTAGCTCTGGGCAAAGCATATATATGGGGAAGTATCCAAAGTAGTAAAAATACATAGAGCATTGAGCTTATGGTATATAAATCAAAAAATCAAAATAAAGGAGATAACACACATGAACGGAGAAGTTTCAAAGGAAGTCACAGAAAGAGAAAAAGAACAGATGCGAGCAAAAGTAAGAAAGGCAGTTGAACAAGACGGTTTTCTTGCTTTATCAGAATCTAATTTTGACATAATAACTAAAGCAATCAAAGAATTGCATTCTGTTTACCAGGAAAAAGCAAATACTTTTGAAAAAAACATCAATACTCAGGCTTCAAGAATGCAGACTAAGGTTAATGAATTAAAGAATCAATATGCGGATAAAGTCACTGATGCTAATGAGAAAGGAAAGTTAATGGCGCAGGCTATTGCATATGGTGATGAAGAAAAAGCCGGACTATTGGAAAATGAGATAGATCAGTTAAACGAAGAGGCTTTTAAGATTGAGAAAAAGCTTCAGACTTTTGCAGATAGTGCAATTTCCGGGGATAAGAAATTGTACATTGAAGCTTCAGAAGCATATAAGGAGTATACAAGAGGAAAAGAGATTGGAGAAGCTGGCAGACTCGAATTAATGGAAATCATCAAAGAGAAAGAAGAGGAAATAAAGAAGATGCGGGCTCTTATGGTTGGATTAGAACGTATTACCTCTCTTATTCCGAATACACATGAAGGTGCACAACGTGTGAAATTTTATGAGAATATTCATGGCCTAATTGATGTAAAAGGTCATAGAGCCGGAACGGATAACGAAGCAAAGAGAAGATTTGTAGATGGTACTACAGCAGGAATTGAAAATACAATAGCAGGTAGACAGCTTTTAAAAGAATTAGGTGAAGAAGTGCCTGATATCAAAGAACAAGTAATACTTAAGGAAAGACCAAGAGGAGCTATATAAGGAGGTATAAAGGAATGGATTACAGATTATCAAAAGAAGAAATGGCAGCAGCTGCCATGATAGCACAGCCACATAACGGTGCTACCAAAGAAGAGAGGGATAGATTTGAAATTCTTAGAGGGGTAGTGACTGAGGGGGAATTCAAATCAGGAAATCAGAACAAATCCCCACTATCAGTAGAAACACAGAGAATTGCCCAAATGATTGCTATGGCTGGAAAGGGTGAGGGGCAGCAGGAGGAAAGTAGCAGAGAAGAGAAAAATATATGCGGTGGAGTTTGATGGTGTTATTTGTGAAGACAACTATCCAGAAATAGGAGAACCTATAACAAGTACAATAGAGAAGTTAAAGGAGATCCAGGAGGATGGAGGGCAGCTCATACTTTGGACTTGTAGAAACGGCAAGGAGCTGTCAGATGCAACTAAATGGTGCGAGGGACAAGGACTAACATTCAATAGCATTAACACCAATATAAATGGTGATGAATGCAAGAAGGTCACAGCTGATTATTACATTGATAAAAACAATGCTGATATTACTGATATATAAAGCAGCATAAGAGATATCTTAATACTTAGTAGTATCATGAAAAGATGCAGCCCGGCAGCAGGGGAGTTACTTGTACTGCTGCCAATATCATATAGATCGTAAGAGTGATTTGAAGTAGGCCGTTTCAAAAGGTAGAAATTATCTTATTATAAAGCTGACCAGTCGTAGGAAATCAAAAGGTACTTCCAGAGAGAAAATTTCCCTGCGGTGCTTGCGAGCCCATAATCTATCTAGACGCAAAAAATTTTTTTCGGGTCGTTCGTTCGTTTGAAGAAAAAGAATTTGATAAAAAGAGGTAAAAACAATGCAAATCGACGGATAATTTCAAGTTGAATATGAACAGTTGTTAACGCAGTAAATATATGGGTTCCTCATTGTTTTTTCTCGACGTCGATATTGAGAAAAAAGTGCGTGTTGATTTTGGTTTTAAGTGGATTAAGAAAATGTCAATTTGGCGAACGGAGGTTATAAAACTGTTCGCCAAATGATTTTTTTGAATTTAGTCTATCAAATGATGGGGAAATTATCTTTTTTATCCCGAAAATCGCAATATGAGAGTATAGAGGAATTCAAATATGATAATAAGACAAGCAGAGGGATGCCGGTAGAAAAAAACGCAAAATAAGGCTTTCTTTCCTGCATATTAACATTTTTATGCTGATCTGTGAGAAATGCAAGAGGGAAAAGTATGAGCAATGAAGAACTAATTAAATTAATAAAGCTAGGGATTGATAAAAAGAACAACATGGAGCAGCTCTACATACAGAATCAAGGCATGATATATGCAGTTGTTAAAAGATACCGTTACGCTTGTCAGAGTGACCATAACAACACTTCAATTATAGAAGTCGAAGATTTGATGCATGAAGCTTATTTCGGTCTTTTAAAAGCCGTAGAGAGCTATGATACAGGTCAAGGAGTGCTGTTTATGTCATATGCTCCCTACTGGATAAAAAGAGCAGTAAAAAGATACCTGGAGAATTGCGGACAGGCTGTCCGGGTACCGGTACATAAGCAAGCACAGGTTTATCAATATAACCAGGCAACATCATGTTTTTTGAGAAAGTATAACCGGCAACCTTCTGTTAAGGAGTACGCAACCTGGTTAAGTGTATCAGAAAAAGCAGTGGAGCAGCTGCAACGTTTTATGTTTCAAAGTAAAATTAAGAGTCTGGATATTCCCTTACCTGGAAGTGATAACGTTGAATTAACAATAATCGACACAATAGCAAGTGAAGTAGATATAGAAAACGAGGTTACAGAAAGACTAAGTCGGCAGCAGCTATACTCAGAATTATGGAAGATAGTAAAAGAAGAGTTGAAGGATGAAAAAGCGTTACAGATCCTAAAAATAAAATATAAGGATGGTCCTATGTCAAGATTTAGTACAAATTAAAATGAGAAGTTCTGCATGTTAAGCAGCAGGCAGAGACTTAGCCCTCTCATACAGTTTTTCATATTCGTCTGGAGACAAATAATCACAATAGCTGTGTATTCTGACGGTGTTATAAAAGGCTTCAATATATTCAAAAACAAGCTTATATGCATGGTTGTAGTTATGAATACTAAACCGGTTCAACCATTCTCGTTTGATGAGAGAATGGAAAGATTCAATACAGGCATTGTCGTAAGGATAGCCAGTATGAGAATAACTTCGTTGCATATTTACAGTGGCTTCTCGCCAGGCATTAGAAACATACTGGCTACCACGGTCTGAGTGTATAATCAAAGGAAAATCGGTGTCTCGACAAGCTTTTGCTTTATTGATTGTTTCGATAACGGAACACACTTCCATAGTATCAGAAAGAGTCCAGGCAATAATCTTTCTCGCAAATAAGTCCATAACGCAGTTGAGATAGACAAATCCGTCCTGTGTCCAAATGTAAGTGATATCGGTACACCAGACAGCATTAGGGCGTTCTGGATTAAACTGTTCATCAAGAATGTTGTGAAGTTCATCACTGAAATCAGAGTCTCTGGTTGTAGTGGTCCAAGGTCTAATCCACTGAGCTTTGATACCCATTTCACGCATGTATTTACCTACTGTGCGCTGGGCAATGGTTTCCCCAGATTTGCGAAGTTCCTTGGTGATTTTAGGAGCGCCGTAATTCTGTTTTGAACTATCATAAATCTTCTGGATTTCCTTTTTGACAGCCTCTTTACGTTGCTTGGTGGAAGAGACTTTTCGGTTCAGAAAAGCATGATATCCAGAGCGAGACACGCCTAAAAATTTCAGCATTCCGGAAGTAGAGACTCGGCGTTTTGTGACTTTAGATGCCTCTACCTTGGCAGAAACTTCGGTATAGATAGCTTCTGTCAATCTTTCCCCAGAATGCCGATGGCTTTTTTTAACACATCAAGTGCATCCTGAGCGTCACGGAGCTCACGTTTGAGACGAGCGATTTCCTTTTGTTCATCTGATTCGTAGTTACCGGAACCTCTAACGGGAATGTCACCATCATGGTCACGGAACTGAGCCTCCCATTTGGCTAAGGTACTTATACCAATTCCGAGATTCTTGGCACATTCAACCTGTGTAAGATCAGGATGTTCCTTGCGATAGTTGATAGCATCCAACTTGAACTGCTTAGTGTGTTGTTTTGATTTTCTTGGCATAATGAGTTCCTCCTCTTGTTATTATACATTATTTCAAGGGATTGTCTCATTTTGTTTTGTACTAATTAGATGCTAACATCAGGACAATATGACATCTAATGACATAGCCTTGCTACTTAATGACGATTATAAGCATGTAAATAGCGTTATAAGGAAGTATATTAATCTCTTAAGAAAAAAAGGTGAAATAAGGCAGATAGGCAAAGAATTAGGAATGCTAGATTATGGTACTTTAAATGTAGGTCTTTTAGAAAAAATCATTGCAGCAGGAAATGAGAACATATTGACATACGACGAAAAAAAATATGCAAAGCGAATGGGATGGATTAAGTAAAATTATCATAGGCATATATTGAAAATGTCAAAAATGAATGATAACATTGTCGGCATGGAGGTGTTTTAAAAGTGACTGACGAAGAAATATATTTAAAAATGGAGGATTACATAAACAAGAATGGACTTAAAAAGCTACCAATTGATAAATCATTACCGTTAATAAATGATTATGCATGTAAAATTAGCAGTGAATTAGGGAGAGACCGAAAAGAAATTTTCAATTTGTATTTTGATTGGAGGTCGGATGTAATACTGGGAAAAAGGAGTAAGGAATCATAATAACGCTATACCAATAGTACGCACCAAGCTATAGTATGGTAAATATTATTTCTTTAGTTTTTTAAGACAATTAGCCTAGTGCTAAAAGGGGTGTGATTTACTTATATCTGCTGAAGGATATATAGGAAACGGGCAACAATATACATATTAACGTATTGAACCGAATGCTTATGCTAAAAGAATAACTTGGCTATAACACTTTAGGGCTGGCAGCATGTAATAGATAATATACTAAAAGGAAATTAATTATAGTTTAGCTTATAAGATATCTATATATTAGGAGAATATGTACAAAATATTAAATTATTATGCAAATATTGTATTTGTATACAATTAATGTTAAGATATGACATATTCAAAGACGTATAGTGGGGAAGTTATGAGCGAGAAGAGAAAAAGAAAGAAGAAAAAATACGAAGTAAATAGATTAAGTAAAATTATGAGATCCTTAAAAAGGAAGAATAAGAAGAACGAAAATCGTTGTGGTCAACGAAGAGAACTTGAATATTGTATTGATGTTATTAACTTTTTAAAGAAAATTAACTTTGGCAATAGTATTTTTCAAAAAAGAATAAAGGGCAATAAAGCAAACATAAAAATACCAACAATTTTTGCGTTTTCTGAAAATCCTGAAGTAGTTATTGAAAAATTTGGAGAAATATTGAGAGCTGGTACGAATTTAAATATTAATGAATTATCTTTTGACCATCTCGCATGTAAAAAGCTAGGATTGCTGCAAGTACTGTAATGGATGTTATAGTAGTAGGCATTAAAACATATAGACAGAAGATAAAAAAAGATATATCATTTAGTGGTGAATATCATGGTAAAGGTCCAATTAAGAATGTTTTGATTGCCAGCGGTATCATAAAACATCTAAACGCATACACTGATACCATAGTAGATTACAAAAATCTTATACTATTCAAAGCTCAAAGCGGTAAAAACAATAGCAGAAAATCAGATACAGTGGCAACGAAATTAAAAGAATATTTTGACAGATGTCTAGAAACGCAAGGATATATGTTGACAGAAGATGCCGGTAATTATATGGGAAAGATGTTTGGAGAGGTGATCAATAACTGTGAAATACATGGTGGTGTTAACTCTATTTGGTATACTATAGGACATTATGAAATGAAAGAAGATGGATGTGGAGAATTTCAATTAGCAATTTTCAATTTCGGTGATTCTATAAGCCAAAGAATAAGATCAAAAGAGACAACTGCCGAAATAAAGGATTTATTAAATAAAATGAATGAGATACATAAACCAAATTATGGGGCAAACTGGAATCAAGATGCTATGTATACTGTACTATCTCTTCAAGAAGGAATAAGCAGGCTTAAGGATAGGAATAATCCAGGAAATAAAAAGAGAGGTACAGGAACTATTAGATTGATGGAAAGCTTATATACGATAGGAATGTCAAAACCTGGTAAAGAACCAGATTTATCAATAACCTCAGGAAATATAAACATAAAGTTTAGTAATAAGTATAGTTTGGATAATGTTTTGTTTAATGATAATATAATGGGTAACAATTTAAGAAAGATAATAGCTTTTAATAACGATAATGACATATATAAACCTGCAGATAGTAACAATGTTAGAATTATGAAAGAGACTTTTCCAGGAACGGTTATTTCAATAAAGTTTTATCTAGATGGAAAGTATCTTCAAACCTTTGCAGAATAAAGGAGCTTGCTATGGAAATTAACGAAATAAACAAAATTAATATGCATAATCACAAGTCAGAAGGATCAAAAATATATTCAGGGCGAGATTTGGGAATTGAAGTCAGGGATTTAATTGATTTGGATTCTAAGGATAAAGATGATAACAAATATAATATGATATTTCCTGATGATACTGTATCTATTAATTCTTCATATTTTGGAGGGTTATTTGAAACTAGCATAATCAAACTTGGTAGAGAAAAATTTTTAGAAAAATATAATTTTATCTATGCTGATGGAAAAGAATTAAAAGATGCTTTACAACGGAACATTGATGAAGGAATAGATGATGCATTAAAAGAATTCTAGTGGAGTGAATGCCAATGCGAGAAAACTGGGAATATATTTCAGA
The DNA here is from genome assembly GCF_033100115.1 of Anaerocolumna sp. AGMB13020. Lineage (NCBI taxonomy): Bacteria > Bacillati > Bacillota > Clostridia > Lachnospirales > Lachnospiraceae > Anaerocolumna > Anaerocolumna sp. AGMB13020. Next base: position 4,723,752 of record NZ_CP136910.1, read on the forward strand.
AATAATACAAGCCATAATTGGTGCTGGAAACATTTTTGTTGTATGGAAGATTTTTAGGTCTGAGAATTCGGAAAGAAAAAAAGAATCAAGTGAAAAAGAAGTTGCAGATAATAATAAAAGGCTAGTTGCTAGTAAAGAATTGTGGTACTCTGAGATCGTTATAAAACGTTCAGTTGTAGCTGTAGAAGAATTTTTTGATAAAAACAATAAATTGATATCATTAACTAAGACTAAGTTAAAGGAACACAGTGAGTATAATAAAGCTATCGATGAATTTTATGATGATTTTTATCAAGTAAAACACATTTTGCTTCCTGCTACAAAAGTATTCAATGATGATTTATCTCGATCTTTAGGGAGGATAATACAAGAGTATTGTGATAATTTCACTGTCAATATCGAGAGCAGTTTTAATAAAAAGTTTATTGTTTCAAACTTAAAAAATCTCCCGGATACATATAAATACAAAATATTACAACAGCTTTATCAATATGATGTTAAAGCAGATGTATGCAATTAATCACTACCAGTTTTTTAAGTTATTTTGATTTCTGATGTTGTAATTATATAATCCCTCAGAACATTGGTCTGAGGGATTTTTGTGGTTATATTTTTGATAAATAATAATTTCAGTATATTATATATGTTATTCCTGCATAACTTCTCTAAATTTACACCTAAAGAATAAGCAATTTTTATTGATGTTGAAACCCTGTTGTCATTCCACTTTTCTAAATCTTCAATTGTACGTATGGGTACGGCACTTAACCAGGATACTTCCGGCACTGACAGTTTCTTATATTTTCCAAGCAACATTAGTATAGAATTACAGATTGAATATATACAAGCATATACTAACGGTCTGTAACTATTGCAAAATTATTAAAAATGAAAAAAGTGTATTTGATTACATTATTTTCATTTTATGAATAAATCCAATGTGAATTTTAGGTAGGGGAGATTTCTTTCTGCCTGATTATCTGAGGATATGATTAAACTGCAAATAATATAGTTGATCCATATTGTGAAAATAAAAATACAGTTAATAATATGCAGAGTCTAATCTTGCCGATTATAGAAAATTGGTGTATAATAGTGGAAAAAATAGGGCATGGAGTATATTAAATGGAAGAAAGAAAAATAAAGCTATTATTAGATACTTGTTATGAAAAAGCTCTACAAGGACTACCAACTAGTTAAGTCTGTTTATGATTTATCAGATCAATATTTAACAAAATATCGTGATCCATATATAGCAGCTGATAAGTTGAAAATTAATCAAATAGCTAAGTGTGGTACATCAGGTTTTATTACTGGACTGGGAGGTGTGATAACATTGCCTATTGCAATACCTGCCAATATATCAAGTGTTATATATATACAATTAAGAATGATTGCATGCATCGCTTATATTGGTGGATACGACCCTTCGGATGATGAGGTACAAACTTTGGCATATGTATGCTTAACCGGGAGTGCAGCAGCTGACATACTAAAAAAAGCTGGTATAAATATAAGTGAAAAAATTACCGTTAATATGATTAAAAAAATACCTGGAGCGGTACTTACAAAAATTAATCAAAAAGTTGGATTTCGATTTCTAACAAAGTTTGGAGAAAAAGGAGTAATTAATTTTGTAAAATTAGTACCTTTAGTTGGAGGGGTAATTGGTGGGGGTGTAGATATAGCTAGAACCAAAGTAATTGCGGATAAAGCTATTAAAATATTTATAGAAGGTAAAATACAGTAATATGAATAATTTAAAGGCAATGAACTAAAGATCACTACTAGTGAAAAAGGGGAGAAAAAGAATGAGGTTAACAAGATTAATAGGGAAATTTATTGTTAAGGCAAGTGAATTTTGGGTGTTCTTAACTTTAACTTTTATAGATATTGTTTTATTTTTTCTAAAGCAAAATTACAAGTATGAGTTAATTTTACCTTCAGGACTACTAGATAAAACGTTTTATATAATTGACCATATAGGTGAAGTTGGATTAAATATATTCTTAACAGTTTTATTTATGGTATTAACAATAAGTCTAATACTTGCTGCAGTTTATAGTATATCAAAGTATATACATAGTGAAGGCAGTAGCGAACATATATTTAAGGTAATTACTAAATTTGTACTAATATTCGCAGTGTTCTTTAGTGATATTATTTGGTAGGAGTAAATAAATTATTCTATTCACTTAGCAACTGATAAAACCACCGGCATATTGTCGGTGGTTTTATTATATAGATTTTTATTGAAAGTCATATATTATTTTTTCCAATTGTCATATGCATCTTTTATCTCGGCATATAATTCGGGCATGTCCTCTTCATCAACCTCGTGCAGCATATCAATTATGACTTTCTTCATTTCGTCAAATGATAATTTGTCGAATTCTTCATTTGATGGAAAATTCATAAAATAACCTCCTTAGATTCAATATAAAATTAGTATGATTTACAAAGGATATTTTGTCAATCCTTGTTACATATAAACCGTTAATTACATTAATATTAAAAGAATAAAATCGAAGGGGAAAGAGCATATCATATCACAATTTTCTTGTCCTTTTTCTTGTCAATTTACCCATTTTAGGCTTGTGAGAAATACTAGAACATATAACCAGTAAACGAATAGAAGCATTGATTTTACTGTGATTTATAGTAAATAGTAATGATTAATATACATAGTATTTCGCCTTGCCAAGGCGAGGGTCGCGGGTTCGAATCCCGTCTCGCGCTTAATTGAAAAGTATCGCTAATCCTTATAAAACAAGGGTTAGCGATTTTTTTGCTTAAAAACATGTGTGCAGGTGTGTGCAATATCCTTTTATGTACTCAAAAGTTCATAAAGCCTTGTTGGATTCGAAATTACTCCATCGTAGGCTATAATTACTTTGTTAGGTGTATTAAATCAATTTACATTTGTATTTTGAATATGTGTGATACGCCGTACTAAAGTTTGTGGCAGTTAGTGCTTTGTCGTATTCTGTAAATATACTTTTAAGTTCGTCGAATTTCACATCTATATACGCCTTCCTACCAGATGAGATGTAAAATACAATAAAAGTGCAGGTGCTGCATTTGACTTTACGTATCAATAAAAGTATAATTAAGGAAATTTGAATAATTACATAATGGAATTGATTATCAAAGCGAAGAAATAACGGTTTGTAATAGTGCGAGTTTAGAAAGGGTCATAACTTCTGGCCTTGTAACCAGTATATTCTGCCTGTTATGGATAAAGTTGAAGCTTGTGATGGATCTTGTTTAACAAAGGGAGGTTATAATGAATAGCAAAACATGGTTTCATAAAATTTTAAAAGTAAATTTATCCTTTTTAATTGTAGTAGTATTAAGTTTACTAACTATTTATTGTAAAAATGTTAGCGCTGAAACTAGTATAGATTACTGGGATAAAAATGCAAATAAAATAGTAACTACTACGGAAAGTAAATTTTTGCAAAAGTATGGAGTAAACAATAAAAAACCCTTTTATAAAGGTTATGATGATGAAGGCAAATTAGCCGTCGAATTATATTTTGATGAAAAAACAAAAAAAGGGTGTGGGATTTCATATTACTACAGCAATCCATTTGGATTTGAAATAGATTCCTATAATACTCAAAAAGGATTTTCTTATGATAAATATTCACTTATGCCAATTAGAAATGATATAAAGTTTAACCCCTACACGGAAGAAATTTCAAACTATAAAGAAGAAAAAACCTACAAGTTTATTAATAAAAAGCAGAGACTTATAAATTATACATCAAAAGGTATATTTAGTGGTAACGAAACAGAAAAATTAGTAGTAATGGATTTTAGTTATGATAAAAATGGAAAATTAACTTCTAAACGTATTACTGTTAATTCTTTCATAGCGGGAAGTTATAGGAGTTCATCAGCTATCTATTATGATAAATCAGAGCGGCCATATTATAGCAACTCATATACAACGCATGGTAGCCTTCTTGATTTTTACATATATAACGGAAATAGTAAAATTCCTAGTTATATACTTACTCTTGATGATAATCTTGGGGTGATAAATCCTGAATTAACTAAAATAACCAAATAGTAATAAAATTTACCGGAATTGAAAAGGAACGATTAACATAATGTCTGAAGATGAAATATTAGAATTAATTGAAAGAATATCCCCCCATGCAAAGGAATATGTAGCCAATTCCATAAAAAATGTAGAAGTGTTATATTCTTTAAATTCATTAGATAATAAAGGTGTATTCATAAAAGTTGACAATGAAGATTGTTGTATTTTTTATACTTATTTTCTTAATGAAGATAATATAGAAGATGTTTTAGAATTAATAAAGCTAAAAGCAAATGAATACATTTCTGAAAATATAACAAAAGAGGTATGCTTTAATACATGGGGGAATAATTCCAAGATAATTAAATTAGTAAGAAATTTAGGTTTTAAATCAGATATGGAAGGATACCACCTTGAATATCAGGATGAAAACTTACCACAATTAACTAATTGCAATTTAGTAGAAAGAAATTTTGATAATAGCAAATTAAAGGAATTTATTGATTTATTTGATACTGCATATTATCAGATGAACCTCGATAATGGTTGGCAAATAAATAGTTATGCTTTAAATGAAAAGCAATTTCAACAAAAACTTGATACTTTGAATAAACATAATCAAATCTGTTCGTTCTGGTTAAGCGGGGAATTGGTAGGTGCATATATTATTCAAGAAAACTATATTACAGATTTAGTTGTAAGACCAAGATACCAAAATCATGGCTACGGAACATACATATTAGCACATTGCATTAGAACTATGAGTTCAAACAAATCCATGGATAAGATAAGACTTCGAATAGCAAAATCAAATTCTGGTGCAAAAAAATTATATGAAAGAAATGGTTTTGCTGAGATTGCTTCTTTTGCAGAACATACTTACGTGTGCTGATGAAGTTGTACTCCGCCCTCAACATTAGGTTATTGATAAAGAGATTGTTCCAGGGCATGTAAGTGTATCCAGTTATGGGAATTTGCCTGGGAAGCCCTTTTTATAGGACTTCCTATTTTTTTGCGCGCCATAGGCGCGTAAAGTTTTCTCCTACTCCGTTTGCGTCTAAATTGCTATTGCCTTATAAAACGAATTAACAATTTTATTTTCGGTCTGTATATTTCATGAGTTTCTTATTTTTATAATGCCTTTGTTTGTTTTTTCTTTTTTGTCTCGAATTCTAGCATAAAATTATTAATTTGTATACTTTGTTCGAACGGATACCCCAGTATTAATATAGGGTGGTCCTGTGTCAAACCCCTTTAAAGCTGCTATGGTTTGTGCCATTCCAAGATATCCCATGGTGTATGGATTTTGTACCATAACCGCTTTTAAGCTTCCATTCTCAATCAATTTCTCAGTTTCAGGTGGAAAATCAAATCCTATTCCAACTATTGGAATGCTACTTTTACTGATTGCATACCCAACACCGATCGTTGTATCCTCATTGGTACCATATATTCCAACTAAATCCGGGTTATTAGCAATATAACTATCTGCTATTATTAATGCACTTGCTGTGTTAGGACCAAATTGAGTATTAAGCAGTTTGAAATTTCTATTAGTAGCTAATACACTACGAAAACCATTAACTCTATCTCTGGTATTTGTACTCATTATGGAATCGCTAACAATTCCTATTGTGCCTTGTCTATATCCGGCGGCTGCCAATTCAATAATCATATTTTCACCAGCAGTAACACCAGCGATGTAATCATTCGTTGCTAGTGTTACAATGCCTTTCTCAGTGGAAGGAGTATCTAGATATATAATTTTTACACCTAAGGATTTTGCATATTCTATTGCACTGGATACTCCTACAGGATCGAGAGCAGCTATTAGCATAGCATCTGCACCGTTGTTTGCGGCATTCGTTATTATTTCTATTTGCTTATTTACAGATCTTTCCTGAGGAGCATCCCAAATAAAACTAGCACCTACTAAGCTAGCCATATCATTGATTCCTTGATTAATGATAAACCAGAAATTACTGATTTTGTCCTTGGATATATAGTAGATATTGTAATCCTCTAAGTTAGATAGTCTTATAAGCATATTTGTATATTTATTTCTTATATGCATAATTAACCTCTTTTAAAAAGTAAAAAATATAGAGTATTTTATTAAATATATTCGTTAATAGCTAATCTATTCCCAATCATAATTGTTAACTCATTGTGTGAGACCGTGCGTGCGATTCTTTAGCATCTTTTCCTCCATCCACGGATAAATTGTTATGAGGCTAATAAAGTTTGCGGAGATTTTACTATAATATGTAGAATTCAAAACTCATATCTTTTAAGATTTGTAAGAACTGGTGAAACGAACCTGGGGTGATTTTGTAACGGATGCATTTCGGGATGCAACAGGTGCAGATATTGTCATTACCAATGGTGGTGGCAATATAAATGCCATAAATCAGAGTGGCAATAATATTTTTTTAGTATAAAAATTAATAGATTGTCATATTTATCCAGTGAGATGAATATAATAGATATATAAGATCAATTTGGTGGCTAAATTATAGATCACGTCAATTGGTATATATGTGACGGTAAGATTATATTTAGTTGACGGAGATATAGGAGAGATTTCAATGTATGATATTCTGAATGTCTATCTTGAAAATGGCCTGCGAATTGTAATACATAGGATACCGAACATAAAGACCATAGCATGTGGCATATGGGTGCGGCAGGGCAGTAAATATGAAGATGCAAATACGAGTGGTCAGTCTCATTTGCTGGAGCATCTAATGATTAATATGGACAATCATGGAAATTCCAGATTTCAAGAACTGATGCGAGAGGTAACCTCAGAGGGGGTTATCTATAATGCAGGCACTACAAAAGAAAATACGTCTTTTTATTTTACAGGATTGTCAGATACACTTGAGAAGTGCATCAAAACACTTGCCAGTATTGTAATTGAGAATAAATCATTTCCGGAAGAATTATTAGAGAATGAAAAAAAAGTTGTCGTACAGGAAGCAATATCCTTTTACTCCTCCTTTGGACAGATTAAGGAACGGATTGGGCAGGCTCTGTGGGGGGATATGGATGTTGGCAGGATCATAGTTGGAAATATCGAGAACATAAAAAATTGCAAAAATGAAAATTTGGAAAATATAATAAAAATGGCATATACACCGGAAAATTCAACACTAGTGATTGTCGGTGAACTTGAGTACCAGGATGTGCTTAAAATTGTAGAAGAGAACTTTGCAGATTGGAAAGATACTAGTACAAGGGAATATAACGAGATAGTGGAAAGTGAACCGGGAATTTATTTCAATAGTGGAGGAGGCAAAAATACCGTTATTGCTATCGGTTTTAGGACAGGCGGTTATACGGAAAAAGAAAGGATAAATATTGATGTCATATCAAAGATCATGGGCGATACAAGTCTGGAGTCAAGACTTGTAAAGGAAATAAGAGTCAAGAAAGGACTAGCCTATAATCTGGGAACTTTTACAAGCTTTTATGAAAACAAAGGAACTTTTTCATTTACCTCAGTATGTGCACAGGAATCAGTAGAAGAAGTTGTAAAATTGGCAATAGAGGAATTTCAGAAAGCAAAAGAGTCCGGTTTTAGCAAAACGGAGCTGGAGAGGGCAAAGCGGATATTAAGAACCTCAAGGCTTCTTGAATTAGGTAATTTAACATCGCAATTAAAATTCCTTGGGAAATGTGGATCCTTTGGACATCTCTATTCCCTGGAACAGGAATTGCGTAATTTAGAGAAAGTTGAACTGGAAAGTCTTAATCGTACTGCTGCAGAAATAATAAAAAGTGATAATCTTTCTGTGGCAGTAATAGGAAATTGCAACATAGACAAACTGGTACCGATTTTAAATATCAACTGACTGGAGAGTGATTGTATTGAATGATATATCTTGTATATATGAGATGTCAATGGTAGATGAAAAAGATAGTCTGAAGGAAGATATCCTAAAAGGAAACGCACTGGATATAATACTGAGTTTGCTTGCCACCAGCAAAACGGCGAGAGAATTATCAAGAGAACTCGATATACCGGTATTTTCTCTTCAGCTCTATATCAACAGGCTGATAAATGCCGGATTGGTTGCTATAAAAAGCATGTCAGTGAATGACGGCAAGATGGAAAAGGTCTATATGTTGGCTTCAAAGGATATAGATATACTGAACTATCTTAAAGATAATAATGTAAATGATAACAATAACAGAGAGAGGGACATTGAGTTGTCTGCGCAGCACTTTTCATCATTGACAAGACAGGTTATTAAAAATATAAATCATTATGGTGATAAGACTTACAAAATAAAGGCATATTTCATTAAAACAGATGATGAAACGATGAAGGGATTTAAAAAAGATCTGGAAGAATTATTTGCAAAATACCAGAGTCTTGAGAATGAAGATGCCACGGAGACCTATGGGTTTATCAGTGTTTTGGCACCCTATAGCATGGAATTAAATCAAGCTGGGAAGGAGGAAGAATGATGGAAGAAAAGGTTGGAAAGAAGATTATATCAGATGACATCAAGAAAGAGGGAGAAATTGAAATAACAAATACGAATGTAGATGTTGATTCGCCTGAGGAAAGACCGGGAGTTGGCTATGAGATATACAATATTGGTATTGGTACAGATAATTAGTAAAGCCTTACCCGATGATACGTATCAGAATGTTAAACAGTAATAACAAACGGCTTACAGGGAGATATATGCCCTTTAAAGTAAATTTTCCATAAGGAGGTGATTAGAATGGATAAAGACAAGGAAATTAAAGAAGTAGTAGTAAATGAGGAAACTTTAAATGTTGAGCAAGAAGAAGAAGCAGGTCTTATGAAAGAGGATCTTGTTGCACCTGGTAACGGTCCGGTATTATGTTGCTAAAATAAAATAATACATAATCAATGGGGGAAGTGAAAAGTTTATTATGGGCTTGCACTTCCCTTATTCAATGAAGAAAAAACTTTTAAAATGGCTAATACTGATTGGAGGGGAGAACTTGAAATCATCAAAGTACAATGTAAATATAACAATTGATAAGAGCAAGAAAATGATATATAACAATTTAAATAGAAATTATGTTATTTATGATAGTAATAAGCATGAACATATTATGGGGTTGCTTGATAATTTGAATCAGGGAGCCTATGGTGTGGAGGACGCTGCATTACTAAAGAAAATGATCCATAAACAGATGATAATTAAAGATAACACCGACGAGCTTGAGATTATTAAGTTCAGAGAAAATAGAGTAAGGTTTAACAATCAGGTTTATAGTATATGTATACTTCCTACGCTGGATTGCAACTTCAGATGTGTTTATTGTTATGAGGAACATAAAAAAAATATTATGGATGATGCTGCAGCAGCAAAAATAGTTAAATATATTGAGAATATTGCACCAAACGCCAGTTATTTGTATGTATCCTGGTTTGGCGGAGAGCCGCTGATGGAATTTAAACGAATAACGGAATTAACAGAGCAGTTCAAAAGTATATGCAGCAGGTATAACTGCAGATATAATGCTCACATTACTACAAATGGTTATTTGTTAAATGAGGATGTAATAAATAAATTTAAAGACTTGAATATAACAAAAGCACAAATTACGATAGATGGTCTGGAGGAATATCACAATAAGAAGCGACCGTTAACCAACGGGATGGGTACATATAAAGTAATTCAAGAGAATATCATTAATCTCCTGAATAAGAATCCTGATGTCAGTATTGTACTAAGAATCAATATAGACGAAGAAAATTTCAATCATATAGATGAGATATTTGATATCATTCCGGAACAACACAGAAACAGAATTGAGATAGCTTTAAGTAATTTATTTGAAGCAAAAGACAAATTGAATTTATATGAACTGCTTAAAAAGTCAGTTGATAAAACTTATAATTATTCTAATGTCGAAAATAATTATCAAGTATGTCCTGCCTGTATTGTAAATGGGTTTTCTATAGCACCGGATTGTACAGTAATTCCGTGTTCCCATGCTGCCGAAGAAGGATACAGTCTGGGATACATCAATGAGGAAGGAAAGTTTATAATAAAAGACCAGAATCTATATTATAGAATGAAAACAGTAACTGCTTTAGACAATGATAAATGTGTGGATTGCATCAAACTTCCAGCATGTACTGCCTCATGTAAATATAAAAGATATAAAAATAATAGTATTTGCATCGGAAAAAGCGGTGAAGGTATCAGTATGGAGGAAAGAAGTAAGCTACATTACTATAGTGACTTAATGCATAACAGAATTCAAGAGGTTGATATGCTATGAATATAAGATTATTAAGAAATAAAGATTTCGCATTGCTGATGGGAGGCCAGTACATTTCATCTATAGGTTCAGGTATGCAAAGCTTTGCCCTATCTCTATATGTACTTTCAATTACCGGATCCGGAGGGAAATTCGCTTCGGTTCTAGCTGTTTCTGTTATTCCAAAGCTGATCTTAGGACCTGTTTCCGGAGTATTTATAGACAGGATTAACAGAAAAAAAATTATAGTATGTTTGGACATATTAAGTGGAATCGTATCAGCATTATTTTATATTTTATCAATTACCTCTGGTATTAAGCTGCTGTATATTTATATTGGGGTTATTATTTTGTCAATTATATCGTCGATATATAGTCCAGCAATCAATTCAGTGTTTCCGTCCATCATGAAAAAAGACGAACTTGTGGACGCAAACGCACTGTCTTCTGTAATTATGAGTACAGCTAGTATTATTTCGCCAATGCTTGCAGGAGCATTATACGGTTTATTAGGGCTTCCCATTATACTATTATTAAATGCTGTCAGCTTCTTTTGTGTTTCGTTTATGGAGTTGTTTGTAAAAGTTCCGCAAGTGATGAGAGAAAATATTAAATTCACATTTGCCTTGTTTAAAAAGGATTTTGCAGAAGGTGTAAAATTTATAGTGAATCATAAATTACTTCGAAAAATGCTGATATGTGCATTTATCATTAACTTTACCCTTAACCCCATGATGAGCATCGGTTTTGTTTATCTGGCAAAAATGGTACTTAAAGTAAGCGATGTTCAGCTTGGTATGCAGCAAACGGTATTTGTAGCAGGATCGCTTGTCGGGCCTTTCATTGCAAGTAAACTTCTAAAGAAGCTAGAGTTGTCAAAGATATTCTATATGGGCTTGTTTGTATTGGGAGGCTTAATTACATTCATTGCCTTTAATACCAGCAAATTTATAATGGATTTATTTACTGGAACTACAGTTCCTTTTATATTGCTTGTATTTATTGGCGCATTAGTGGTTGCAATTATTGGTATAATTAATATTTCTTTGACAACCATAAAGCAAAGAGAAACGCCTATGGAACTGTACGGCCGAGTGAACTCCGTCCAAACAATGGCAGCTATGAGTGCAGTACCCCTTGGCCAAATATTATTTGGATCATTACTTGACCATATGCCAAGCTATATAACTATACTCTTAACTTCGTTTTCTCTTGCAATTACTGCATTTTTATTTAGGCATTCACTACTGGCAGAAGAAAAACGAAATAGTGGAAGAGAGCTTGTGATTGAGGAAGAAGCAGTCATTATTGGCGAAGAAATTGTTAATACAGAAATATCCTGATTGTAATTATATGAAAGATTTTATGGGCGGTCGCTAATCCTTTTGAATTGAAGGATTAGCGATTTTTGACTTCGCTAGAATTATGCTCCCTGCTATGCAGCAGCTTGGAAGGAGAATAGTAGTCTATTCAATAGTCAATCCTAATTGCAAAATCTGCATTTGAAATAATGATTTGTTGCAGAAACTGCAATTTTATGATTGTATTTCATAAAAAACGATATATAATAATTATATTGGAGGTGTTCAACATGAACTTGGGAAAGAAATTATTAGAAGTCCGAGAGACTGCTAAGATATCGCGTGCACAGATGGTTGAACTCTTAAAAGAAAAAGGTTTTGACGTAAAAACGTATACAATCAGTAAGTGGGAGAGCGGAGTGTCGAAGCCTACCATAGAGGCATTCTTTGCTATTTGCGATATCTGCCAGGTGAAGGACATACGGCAGGCCTTCGTCGACAAAAGGCTCTTGCGCTTATATGACATACCGGTTTCTGCCGGCTACGGTAATTATCTTGATGATGGGTCTTACGGGATGATAGAGGTTGACAATACAGTTCCAGGTTTGGCCGATTATGCTGTAAGAGTGAGCGGAAATAGCATGATTCCCCGCTTTGTAGATCAACAGATTATCTTTATCCATGAGCAGCCTGCTCTGGAGGAAGGGGAGATCGGGATCTTCTGCTTAAACAATAATACGTATTTAAAAAAGCTTGGGAAGGGGTCCCTGATATCATTAAATCCTGATTATGAACCTATCTTGATTCGTGAGAAGGATGACTTTAGGATATTCGGAAAGGTTGTGGGATAATCCTGCTTCATTTTAAGAATATGTATTAAATATGGTGGACACTGATCCTGATATTTATTGCAGAAAGTAAATCAAGCAGGAATCTTATTCAGAACAACTTTTCAGGGAGGAATTATGGACGAATATGATATAGATAAAAAATATGATTCATTTAAGATCCCCGGGCGGCGGCAGTTTCAGGAAGACAGAGCCGCGAAAGAGTTGTCTCAAACAAAAATCAAGGAATCCGTTTCCTTTGATGAAAGCCCGTTTTATGAGATTGAATATGATACGTGCCCTATGCCGGGGGTTGGCAGATTTGTATTAAAGTCTCAAAAAATAGAGGAACCGAAAAAGGATGAAAAACGGGATTTGTTTGGTCAGATGAGAGAAATCGCAAGAACGCAGGGTTCCGCCTATGATCATACCAGATTCTTTGACAGAAGGGTTCAGCTTGACAATGCCAGAATCTTTTATAAACAAGGTATATTTATGAAAGATTTTACAGATGATTATTCTGAAATTGCACAATTTTCGCAATACTTTCCATATTATCAGATGATGGGATATGAACAGCTCCGGACTTATTTTACCTGGCGAACTGAAGTCAGAAAAGGGAAGGTCGCTGATATCTCTTTGTCATACGTCTTTCTTTATATTTACGAGTTGTTAAGCAATATCGGAGTGAAGGACCCACAGGAAGGACTTGATCAACTGATGTCCTTTTGGAGGGCTTTTGCTGTTTATAATAAATCTATCGACAGATATGTGCTAAGGTGGCTGAAGGATTATCATATTTACTACGAACTTTCTCATTCCTTTAAGGAATTCCTTGAAGCCAACAAGCTTGAGGAGTATTATCCGAAAATGACGGATACAGAGGATAATTTTGATCTCTTCTGTTCTATCTCAAAGTACGATATAAGGAAATCAACTTATTTTACAGAGGATAAAGTAGAGCTGGTTAAGAACTGTTTCTACTTTGTAATTCATAAGCTCAGGCAAAGGTTTGGAGATAGCGGAATCAACTTTGAGGAAGAAATCTTTCAGGCTACAAAGAAAATGACGGAATGGAAGCCGTTTAGGGACGCATTATTTTATCCCTGGAGGAAGCAGGCAGACAGGCGGATCGTGCTGTCAGAAAATGAAATATATATATGCAGCGGTAATAAATGGGCCTTCAGCAAGGTCATAACTTCTGAAAGTGGTCGTCAGCTGATTGGCTATATAATAAAGCAGATGGAAGTTGCTTTAAGGAAAGCTACAAATTATAAGTTTAAGCTGACAGCAAATATCAATACGGTAGCACATGAAGCCCTTACCAAATTAAAGGAAGCTGATTTATCCCTTGAAATAATGGTAAACAGTGCAGTGGAGGAATTCTATAAAGAAGAAACGAAGACAGTGGTAATAGTAGATAAGGCTGCATTGTTAAGAATCAAACAGGAAGCTCTTCTCACACAGGAAAAATTAATTGTGCCGGAGCAGCAAAAGGAAATCATTCCCGTAATCCCTGCTCCAAAACAGCTTAGTTTATTTGATATTGTTAGGGAGGACAAGCCTTCTATACCACCGTCTGATACCGAACCGGTGCACATAGATAGTCCTTGGGAGAGTTTAAAGAAGCATTTGTCCGATGTTGAAATAAAGGCATTGTCTGTAGTGCTTCAGGGTGAGACAGAGTTAAAGAAATATGCGGATGAGTGTGGAATCATGCTGGAGGTTCTTGCGGATGGAATCAATGAGAAAGCCATAGATTTCATTGGTGATAACCTTTTAGACGATGAATTCGCTTTATACGATGACTATAAAGAACAAGTAAAGGAATTGGTGGGATGAGTATGGCAAGTCAGGTACCGAACAGAATAGCAAACATATTAATAAACGCCTTAAAGGGCGGAGTTGTGCCAAGAGTAGGCCTTGAATATATCACAGTGGGCAGGACCCAGGAGATTGCTGCTATTCTGCATGATATTGAAATGATTGAGGAGGGCAGTGCGTCTTTCCGTTTCATTGTTGGCAAATACGGCAGCGGTAAGAGCTTTCTGCTTCAGACAATAAGAAATTACGCCACAGCAAAGGGTTTTGTGGTTGTGGATGCAGATCTTTCGCCGGAACGCAGGTTTGCCGGCACGAAAGGCCAGGGTTTGGCTACCTATAAAGAGTTGATTCAGAATCTTTCTACCAAATCAAAACCGGATGGAGGTGCCCTTCCTCTGATACTTGAAAAATGGATTTCTGGTATTCAGGCAAATGTGAAGGCACAGTCTTCTGTCAGTGAAGAGGAATTTGACAATCAGGTCGAAAGACAAATTTATGCAGTGGCAGGTTCTCTTGAAGGAATGGTAAATGGCTTTGAGTTTGCTAAGGCTGTGGTCACTTATTGGAAGGCCTATAAACAGGATGATACGGCACTGAAATCAAATGTTCTCAAGTGGTTTAGAGGAGAATATCCCACCAGGAAAGAGGCAAAAGAGGAGCTGGGAATCAATTTTATTGTCAATGATGAGACTTGGTACGACTTTTTAAAGATATTTGCCGCATTTCTGGTAGGAGCCGGGTATAAAGGAATGCTTGTGATTATAGACGAGCTGGTGAATATCTTTAAAATACCGAACTCCATCACCAGAGCAAACAATTATGAGAAAATCCTTACGATGTATAATGATGTATTACAAGGTAAAGCAAGCCATATCGGCTTCCTTATGGGGGGAACACCTCAATGCATCGAGGATAAATATAAAGGTGTCTTCAGCTATGAAGCTCTGCGTTCACGTTTAGCGGAGGGGCATTTTGCTACCGCAGATGTCAAGGATTTGTCAGCACCCATCATCCGACTGCAGATGCTGTCACAGGAGGAGATGTATGTGCTGGTGGAGAAGCTTATGAACATTCATGCACAGCTCTACAATTACACCTCGACCTTATCCCACGATGAATTGGTTTATTTCTTAACGGTAGAATATAATCGTGTGGGAGCCCAGACACATATTACTCCCCGTGAAATTATCCGGGACTTCATTGAATTAATCAATATCCTGCATCAGAATCCACAGAAAAGTGTTTCTGAGATATTAGGTGACAATAGCTTTGAAATGGCCAAAGGCGGGGTATCGGACGAAGTCATACACAGTGAATTCCAAGAATTTGAGGTATAATGAGTATGGATGTTTTTAACAGGCTTGCGCCATTTATACAAGAGTTTATTTATCAAAACAAGTGGGAAGAACTACGCGGTAACCAGGTGGCTGCCTGTGAGGTTATTTTTGACACGGATGACAATCTGCTGCTGTCTTCCGGAACTGCCTCCGGTAAGACCGAGGCAGCCTTTCTGCCGGTGCTTACTGAATTATATAATAAACCGTCAAGCTCAGTGGGGGTCATGTACATATCACCTCTTAAGGCTTTGATAAATGACCAGTTCAAACGATTGGAACAGATGCTCCTTGATTCTAACATCCCCGTTACGAAATGGCATGGCGATGCATCGCAGACTCAAAAGAATAAGCTTATTAAAAATCCGGAGGGGCTGCTGCAAATAACACCGGAGTCATTGGAAAGTCTGATTACCAATAAACGTAGCGCCTGCCTGTCCTTGTTCTCTGATCTGCGGTTTGTTATCATCGACGAAGTCCATTACTTTATGAGGGATGTGAGAGGCTTGCAGCTGCTCTGTGTTCTTGAGCGACTGAAACAACTGACAAGCGTAAATCCAAGGCGTATAGGCTTATCTGCGACTTTGGGAGACGTTTCCCTGGCGCAGAACTGGCTGAATATGGGGACGGGACGGGAATGTGCTGCTCCCATTGTGGAAGAAGGAAAGAAGCGTATCAGGCTTCATATCGAACGGTTTGTAAATTATGCGGAAGAACGGGATCTTATAACAAGAGACGGAAGCGGTAAGGTCGTCGATGTCAACTCCGGAGATATAGGCGACAGAGAGCATTACGAATACCTTTTCAGACAAACCCTGGATAAAAAGACGATAATTTTCACCAACAGCCGGGAGGAGACGGAATTTGTACTTGCTCATTTAAGAGAAATTGCGTTGAAGAATAAAGCCCCGGATGTTTATCGGGTTCATCACGGTAATGTTTCGGCTCTGCTGCGGGAAAACACAGAAGATGAAATGAAATCTGCTGATGAAAAGATTGTGACGGGAGCAACGGTTACACTGGAGCTTGGAATTGATATAGGTTCCCTTGACCAAGCAGTTCAGGTTGGGGCACCACTCAATGTCTCCAGCTTTGCGCAGCGTTTAGGCCGGTGCGGAAGACGTGGACAGGTTCCTCAACTGCTATTTACCTTTGTAGAGAGTATACGAATAAATTCCGCAGATATTCTAGGCCCTATTAATTGGGAATTTATACGGACTATCAGCATCATCGAGCTTTATGTTAAAGATCACTGGATGGAGCCCATCCCGCCGGCCCATCATGCCTATAATCTTTTGTATCACCAGACGATGAGCTGCTTAAAAAGTAATGGTGAGATGTCTCCGGCAGGACTTGCCCAGTCGATTCTGACCTTGGGCTGCTTCAAAAATATCCCTCAGGAGGATTATAAATATCTGCTATCCCATATGATCAACATAGATCAACTGCAGCGTACGGAGCATGGTGGTTTGATTATCGGACGTGAAGGCGAAAAGATTGTAAACAGTCATAAATTTCTGACGGTTTTCCTGGCACCAGAATATCTCCTTGTAAAAGATGAAAACCGCACCATAGGTACAGTGGATAAAGTTTACCCGGTGGGTACCCGCTTTGCTTTGGCAGGCATCGCATGGGAGACCGTGGATGTAAATGAGAAATCGAAGGTTATCTTTGTAAAAAGAGTTCCCGGTGTATCGGTGGTGGACTGGAATGTGGATTTTAATGCCGAACTTCATACCGTTCTTGTCCGTAAGGTACGCAGTGTTTTAAAAGAGAATGATTCGTATCCCTATTTAAGTGTCCGCTGCCGGGAAAGATTAACTGAAATTCAATACATTGCCCGAAACAGCGGAATCCTTGATAATCTCGTTACCCCATTATCAGACAGAAAATATGCTGTCTTCCCCTGGGTGGGAACAAGACAACTAATAACCTTGAATTACGCTTTACGGCAAAGAAAAATAAAGAGTAAACATCCCTGGATTACCTGTGTTTATCTTGAGGTTATATTTGAGGGAACAAAAGAAGAACTCAGTAATGTCATATACGATATCCTTCATCGTGAGCTTAACCTTTATGACCTGCCATTACCTGATAAGGTGCAGATTGATGGGAAGTACAATGAGTTCATTCCACCAGAGCTTCTTCGTAAGCAATTCATTGAAGATTTTCTTGATTTTGAAGGATTAAAGAAAGCGATGTTATGATTTAAAGAAAGCGATGTTTGATTTTATCTTTTAAGAAATGAAAAGGTGGTTTCATTATTCTGTAATCTGTGGAATGAAACCACCTTTTCCTAGTTATTTAGCGAGTTCAAGAAGTGCATTTGCTACGAGGTCTAATTGTGCTGACCAGGAATAGATGTCATTTTGATACATATATGGTTCAGAAAATAACATGATATTTCCTGCTTGTACGGCTGGAACGGACTGCCATATGGGATTATCTACAATCAGCTTATAATTATTATCATATTCCGTAACCAAAATATAATCCCCCATATACTGTGGAACAGTTTCAAAGGAGAGAGTTGCACCCCAATCTACCCCGGATTCTATCTCTTTTAAAGCCAGCTCTGTCTGAGGAAGTTCCAATGCACCAAATAGAATCTGCCCGCCCAGATTGTTGCTCCAACGCACACCAATCTTATTCTCACCCTGAACCCTGATGACGCTGAAGGTTTTCTCATACAGTCCGGCAGCCTTTAGTTTTTCTTTATAATCAGCCGCTTTCTCATAAAAAGCAGTAACAAGGCTTATACCTTCTTCTGGTGTTTTTCCCAGCGCTTCCGCAATCAAAGAAAGTCGTTCCTCTTCTGTAAGATTATTAGAAGGTACATAGACAGTTGGTGCAATTTTAGATAACTGTTCATAATTATCTTCATATAGAGTTAGGATTAAATCCGGTTTTTCAGCCATAATAAATTCGGGCTCCCATTTTTCCAGTATAGTGGTAGCTGCTATTAAATCTCTATAAGCTACGTCCTTTGAACCATAGTCTTCAACTGCTGCAGGGATCACTCCAAGAGCTACAATATCCCCAACTAAACCACAATCAGTAATAACACGTTTCGGATTAAGTGGTATTTCGACATTTCCGTTTAAGGTACTGAGTATTTTTGTTTCTGTTTTTGCAGGAGATTCTTTAATTTTTTCGTGTACCTGATTGTCTGCTGGTTGTGCGTTTGTTGTTTGTGTGTCTGTTGCTGAACCGCCTACAGGACTTGAAGCTGGAGTTGAGCAGGCGGAAAAAAGAGTTATGAAAGAAAACATGGCAGCAACTACAGCAGCTTTGTTTTTAAAATGTTTTAACATAAATTGAGCTCCTTCTGGATTTGGTTTGTTATGACTAACTAGACATGCTACATTATAGAGAGAAGGTTCAGGTATTTCCATGTATGTATATTTCTTATCCCATGTAAGATTCTTTCTTAAAGTTACGGGTGAGATTCCAGTAAGCTTTTTAAAGGAGCTGCTAAGATGAAATTCATCATAAAATCCAGTGAATCTGGCAATTTCCCTAAGTGAATAGCTGCTTTCAAGTATATATTGCCTGGCTTTTTCCACGCGGATGTTTAATAGATAACTCTGAAAGGAGCTTCCGGTACTTTTTTTGAAGAGTCTGTAAAAATGGCTGTAGCTGATACCAATCTATTGGCATATATCCTGAATCGAGATATGAGATGCATAATTTTCTTCCAGATAATGTATTGTCATACCAACAATGTCCGTATCGAATTTTAAGATACTGGTACGTGACAGCTCATGATATACTTCATATGTAAATTGATAAAACAAGGATTTAATATAAAATTTGTTTTGTGGAGCAGACAGGTGCCAGTGTTCGTACATTTTACATAAGAGCTCTGAAAATAGAACCGGATTTTGAGGTGTGAAGCCATAGTGCAGCTGATATGGGTTAATGCGTTTAAGTAGCTTTCTCAATTCTTCCTGGTGAAACTGCGTTTCACCGGCTTTGTAGAGGAGCAAATAATATTCAAACCAGTTACAGTTGGGTAAAATAGAAAGTTTCATATTTTTGCTGCCATGGAAAAGGCTGAAATGATTGATATGATAAGATATATCACCCAGTAATATCTCAGCTTTTCCTGTATTGGTAAAGAGAAAGGCACTGCTAGGCAGGAAAAAGTCTTTAAGCACTTCTTTTGGGGAAATTAATGCATGTCTTACATCTATGAGTGAGAATGCAGAGCATTCTAAAATGCAAAAGATATCCTTTAATTCTCCTTTTGAAAAGGCAGTATTACTTTGATTTAAGTCTTTCATTAAAGTTCTCCTTTGAGAATTATGGCGAATGTTAGTAATGTCTAACTTTTTCTATTATAGCAATGTATTTGCTAATTGTAAATGATGGAGTCTCATAGGATGCTGGCAGGGTCTATTGTGTTTGTAATGACTTGTAGTTTATGTTATTATTTCTATTTTCTTATGACCTTACATAGGATAAAATTTCAGGAGTTTATTAATAATATTTGTATCAGAGGCAAGCAGATTTCAGGAACTATTAATGAGTGACTATGTAATCGGATGATTGCAAAATAAACGAAAAATGCAAGATAAACGAAAAATACAAGTAAAAGATAATCGTAATGAGCATAGTTGTAATCGGAAGGTAAAAATGGACAAAGATAAATACTTAATGACAGGAATTGCACAAGAATGAAAGGTATAATGATAACAGCAAAATACAGGGAGAGAAAGTATGTCAAAGGATGAAAATAAGAGTTTTAGTACGGTTTCGTTTGATACAGTACAGCTAATTATCAATTATATTGAAGAAAGTATTCTTGAAAGCCTGACACTGAAACATATAGCAAAGAAATTTTACTTAAGCGTATCCACCCTTAATAACTTATTTAAAATCGTCTGTGGTATGACTATCATGGAATATGTACGTAACCGTCGCTTATCACTTGCCGGACAGGAGCTTTTGATTTCTAATATACATATAATAGATATTGCTTTTAAATACGGGTATGAAACACCAGAAGCCTTTTCCAAAGCTTTTACTAGATTTCATGGATTTCCACCTAGCTTTGTAAGAAGAACATATCCCAAAATCAAATTCTTTCATCCTCTTTTTATTAAAATTGAAAGACTTGGTGGATGGGAAAAGGATTATCCTGATTATGAGTTAGTAAGGACAAAACAAAATTCTTCAGGACAGGAAATAAACTCCTTTTATTGTTATGATGAAACTACCAAAAATAAAGGAGGAATTACATTGGAGAAGAAAAGCAAAGAGTATCGCCTGTGTGTCAGTGATATGAATCACAAAGAAGACTGGAGGATATTGCTCTTATTGTCACAAAAGCTGAACCAGAAAGACATTCATTTTAAAGTGGATGGGAAAACATCAATATTTGCACACGGATTGGAATTTAAACTAGATAAAATAGGATTGACCTTTAAATGGAAGGAAGAGCAGAGAATAAAAGATTTTTTTCACCATAAAGGAAATGCATCAAACAGATTTGCAGGATTTAAATATTTTGATACAACCTTTGAAGGGATGAAGGTACGATGTATGTTCTATGGAGACTGCCCGGGTGATGATAAAGACGAATTCCTTTACAACAATACAGATCCAGTTGAGATAAATGGTCAGATTCTACGTGTGCAGACATTAGAATTTTACTATGAGAATGCAGAACCGGATAATGAGTATTATAAAATGGTAGAAGCATGGCTTAAAAAATACAGTTAATAAACAAAAGCTAATCCGGATAATGGATTAGCTTTTTGTATAACTTCTATATTTCTAATTTATGCTATAATATACCTATCAAATCAGTTATAGGTCATACCTATCGAGCCAGTTATAGGTATATCAACGCCGTTAAATTATTAAATATATTTCCACTTTTTATGAATGTAAATAGGGATAAATACAAAATGAATTGAAAAGCAAAGGAGAGTTTATTTATGAAGTAATTTCCTACACATATTGTTGCAGTGGATGGGGTCATAGAAAATGAAAAGAATGAGATTTTGCTGGTAAAAAGCAGAAAAGATGGTACATACACAGTTCCAGGAGGACAAGTTGAAGTTGGTGAAAATCTGATAGAGGCTTTAAAACGAGAAATCAGGGAGGAATCCGGTGTTGAAGTAGAAGTCGGGAAATTAGTATGCGTTTCATCCAATACTGGTACATATCAGGGTTACAACGGATATGGGTTAATTCCTACAAAGGTGATGTTTGGTTTCGTTTGTAAATACGTTAGTGGTGAATTACAAATATCAGATGAAACCTCAGAAACTATTTGGGTGGAAAAAGAGAAGGTTCTTACTCTTATAACGAATCCGAATTTAAGAAAGCGATTTGAAGCTTACCTGAACTTTAATGGAGATGTTCATTATCTGGAATATATTACAAAACCCCATTATGAACTGAAATTAGAGTATTTAATATAACCGGAACCGATTGTGCTTAATTAGGATTCAGGATAATTGAGTTAAATTGTTTTTGGTAATGTCATTTATTCCAAACAATGTTATGATGTGTCTGAAAACCCGTTGCTGGTTCTGAATGACCACTTGTGGTATTCTGCATTGCAATTCTTGGAACATAACACCACTACAGCCCCCAAGTTATGCCTTGTTGTTTTTCGGAATTACCTCCCACAAAGTGGAACCTCCATCGGCACAAGCTGTTTATAAACACATTTGGCATTAAGCAGGAATAATTTATAGGAGCGGATAGAGTTATGACGATTAAAATAATAACATCAGCTGATGCTGAATGGCTTAACGTAATAGAGTATGCGGAAGGCTGTTCCTGGAGAGCTGGAAAAAATCTTTCAGATGCAATGAAAGAAGATAAATTTACAGAGTGGGAACGTGTATTTGTTGCAATTGAAGCAGAAAAAATAGCAGGTTATTGTACTATAGCGAAGAGAGATTGTATTCCTGATGTACCATATACTCCTTATATAGGATTTATGTTTGTGGGAGAAGAGTTTAGAGGAAACCGGCTAAGTCAGGAACTAATCATAAAAGCAATGGAATATGCAAAAGAGCTGGGATTTAAAAATATATACCTGATTAGTGACCATGATAATCTGTATGAAAAATATGGTTTTACTATTGTTGATAAGAAAATTGCACCTTGGGGTGCTGAAGAAAAAATATATATGCAGCGACTGTAGAAAAGGATTTCGTATGAAGAAGTTCAGGATGAAAATCTATTTAAAACCCAAGGAGAACAAATGAAATTATTATATAAAAACCCAAGTTTGGAATACAGTATAGATAGTATATTATTATTCCATGAGGGAGCTCAAAGTGACTTTTGGTCTGAGCCTTTATTTTTAGAATTCCCACAAATAGATAAAAGTAAATTCAATCGGTTAACAAGACTTGAGAAAAGAGAATACTTAAGAGAAATTTTTAGTGGCATACTTAAAGCAAATGAAATGAAAGAAAAGCTAATCCGCTATCAGGATTACTGGGATACGAATAGTATAAATATTCAGAAGGCATTAGAGGATGCCTTTCAGTTACAGCTATCCGACAAATTTAATAATATAATAGGAAATATCACATTAAATCCTATATGCCCTAGATTTTTAGAGAGTAATACTTTTGACATCTATTATCGGAATAGTGAGAGAGGGGCACTGGGTATGGCACTCCATGAAATTATACATTTTGTATGGTTTCATGTATGGAATTTATATTTTCAAGATAATAAAAAGGAATATGAAATGCCGCATTTAACATGGGTATTGAGTGAAATGGTGGTGGATACTATCATGCGGCATGACAAAAGGTTATATTCCATTAACCCTTATTTTGATGAGGGGTGTGCATATGACTATTTTTATGCTATGAAGATTGAAAGAAAACCTATATTAGAAACTCTCATGGAATTATATGTAAATAACTCTACATTAGCTTTTATGGAAAAGAGTTATAATTATTGCCTGGAACATGAAACAGAAATCAGAAGTCAGATGAAATAAATAATGAGGGAGGTCAAAAATAGACTGTAAATTTTATGGAGCAGTTTTTTATGAATGACGTAAAATAAATTTACACGAAATAATTAGCAGAACCTCTGTATGCTGAGCTTCTATAATATTATTAGGACTGTGAAGCCAAGCTTCACAGTCCTTTGTTTTTTTAGAGAATATGTATTACATGATAAGCTGCAGATAAAAATTATTTCCCAAGTTTTTTATTTTCGTATACGGAAATCCAATTCTGGTAATATGGATTCTCCCAGGTGTTACCGTCAAAGTCAGTATATTCAATCACGATTGCTTTAACAGTTTTGATTGTGTCACTTTTTTCGCTTAAGGAATAACCGGTATCTTTGCCGAATTCGGCTCCATCCACCATATTAACATCATCATAAGCTACCTGCTGTATATAACTACCGTTGTCAAAATCAAACTGGCCAACAATTTTGACGGGCATTTTGTTGTCATCCCAGCCAGCGAAAGCCAGGGTAACATTTTTGATTTCTTGGCCGGAGACATTTTTAAAGACGGCATTTAACATGTCAGGATACAATGCTTTGTATTCATCTGATTGCACAAAATATTCGGTTGAAACAACATATATAGGCTGCTCTTTGAGTTTAGCTTCCAGTTCTTTCGCGCTAAGACCTTCCGCAACAGGAGCTTCTGTTTTAGTTTCTTCCTGATTTCCTTTATCTGCTTGTGCTGTTTCAAGTTGTTCCTTTAATGCAGCAACTTCGCTTTCAAGTTCCTTCGTCTTGCTATTGGCTGTGTCCAGATCTTTTTTTATTTTGTCATAATCCTCTTTGGATACAGTATTGCCGCTGGCAGCCTGATTTCCTCCCGCTGAGCAGCCTGTAAATCCTAAAACAACAGCCAGTGATAGTAAAGCAAACACTTTTTTCATTTGATTTCTCTCCCTTAAATGTATTAGCCCCTTGGGACAGGATAATATTAACATTGATAATAATGGAAGTAAACAGAGGAAGGAATTATCTAATTTAAGATTAAGCAGGTATATAGCTGGATTTAAACTATTTCTAATAAACCGGATAGTTCAGTATTTACGTTATTCCATTCGGAATATATTTACATAATTTCTTTTATCGTATAAAATTAGGTTATTATAGTTATAGGTTTACAATCTTTCATTACTTTCATAATTGTAAAGAAGAATTATACAATAAGGAGTGGTATGGCAAATGAAGAACTTTAAGGTA
Source organism: Anaerocolumna sp. AGMB13020 (assembly GCF_033100115.1). Lineage (NCBI taxonomy): Bacteria > Bacillati > Bacillota > Clostridia > Lachnospirales > Lachnospiraceae > Anaerocolumna > Anaerocolumna sp. AGMB13020. The sequence goes on from NZ_CP136910.1 coordinate 4,748,551, forward strand.
GCAATTATACAGCATAATGTATTACATGGGGATAAAGAAGAGAATACCAGGCTGGCAATACAGTATATACAGGAAGCAAACGAAAACGGAGCAGATTTTGTACTTTTTCCGGAATGCTGGCTTACATCTTATTCTGCACCTGATATCTGCAGCAAGTTAAGGCCGGTAGAAGAAATGGAGAAAGATACGGATTTTCTTAATTGGTGTGAAGCGGCTTTAGAGGATGACAGTGAATATATCAAGAGAATCTGTGATATAGCCAGAAAGTTAAAGATTGGAGTTGAAATTACCGGATTTACAAAAGGAAAAAAATATCCACAGAATTCAGCTTTCATAATCGATAGAGACGGCACTGTTATATTGAAATATTCAAAAGTTCATACCTGTGATTTTGACTGGGAGCAATATCTTGAAGGCGGAGAGGCGTTTCACGTATGCCAGTTTGACGGAATATGTATCGGCGTAATGATCTGTTATGACAGAGAGCATCCGGAAAGCGCAAGAGAATTAATGCTTCAGGGAGCAGAATTAATATTAATGCCAAATGACTGTGATGGAATGAAACCAAGATTACAGGAATTAGCTGTTGAAGCAATGCAGAACATGGTCGGTATAGCAATGGCAAATCCACCAGGGGAATATGCAGGTAATTCCTGTGCCTTCCATCCTATGGTATGGGACAAAAATGGAAGAATTATCGACAATACCATGGTTGTCGCAGAGGCTTTATATGATGGTATTGTATATGCCAATTTTGACATAGAGGCTATCAGAGAATACAGAGAGCGTGAAGATCTGGGCAAATACAGAAAACCGAAAGCATATAAACATCTTGTGTAATTTCCAGCTTGTTGGTGATACATAGAATAGTCATTAGTATGTCATGGAATTTTTGTTTAAGAAGGCTGTTATTGAAAGGATATTAAGAGCAAATTGTTTATCCGGTGGAACTGTTTAAGAACAAAAATATAAGTACCTGGGAGAATTTATGAGAAATACTATCAGACTTACTGAATATACAACCGAGAATTTAATAGAAATCTTTCATATTGCAGATGATTTACAGAAAGGTAAATACAAGAACTTTCTTGAAGGTAAGACCGTTATTATGTTCTTTCCCGCTTCAAGCCTCCGTACAAGAGTAACCTTTGAAAAAGGTATATACCAGTTAGGAGGACAAACCATCTTATTTCCGCCGGAAACTCTGGATAAAAAAGAAAAACTTGAAGATGTAACAGGGTATCTTAACAATTGGGCAGATGCCGTCGTTGTTCGGCATAGTAAACTTGGAGTCTTAGAGGAAATGGCTAAGTATGCGGAATTTCCCGTTATAAACGCAATGACCGAGGTCAATCATCCCTGCGAGATTCTATCAGACTTATATAGCTTATCCAAGATAAGAAATGATTTCAGAAGTGACAGCTATTTATTTGTAGGTGCAAAAGGAAATATCGGTGGTGCTTGGACCGAAGCGGCTAATGCATTTGGGCTCAATTTCAGACAATGCTGTCCGCCAGGTTATGAAATGGATGGAGTGAGTAATATTTCGGAGCTTGTAAAAGCAGTAAAAGGTGTGGATATTATTTGCACAGACTCACTGCCTTCAGAAGTATATCCGGATTTTAAGGATTATCAGATAACCGTTGATATTATGAAAATGGCAAATAATAAAGCCATCTTAAATCCCTGTCCGCCTTTTTACCGCGGGGAAGAGGTTTCTGAGGATGTTATTGGAAGTGAATATTTTGTCGGTTATAATTTTAAAAAATATCTGCTGGAGATTCAGCAGGCTATATTAATCTATAATCTTACACGATAATAATGAGAAGAATAGATAAAAGAACTATCAATAGGGGATTCCGGTATATTTATATTCTGGAATAACCAGGTTTGAAGGGAATAAATTGCAATAGGATGATTTGTTTATTTCCTTACATAATAAAATTAAGGAATGTAAGTAAGGATTACAGAAATATGTTGTGCTAGAAAATACCGCACTTATTCCTGAGAGGCACAAAGAACTTTAGGTAAGATAAACGTATTTTGATAAAAGAAAGTCTAAAAGTGATGACTCATGTATAAAACTAATACCTTGAGGTTATTTCATTCATATTCTTTATTTTGACGTCGCGTCTCAAGATGTCTTAGATTCGTAATTACAAAAGAAGAAGAGATTTATTTGATTACGGAACCATGAATAAATCGATAACGCAAATAAAGTATATAATATCCCTGGTAGTAATATTATCGGGGATATTTTTTATCTATTTCCTTATGGCTAAATGAAAAGATCAAATTAATAGACTTGTAATAAAATGAACCAAGCATATAATTAAACTGGCAGTACAATATTGTGTTTTTTTGAAATAATAAAATCAGTGTTACCAACAGGCTTAAAACCCTTATAAATAAAGCAATGTTAAGTTTAGTTGACACATTTCAAACTGTGATTGGTAGACTTTTTTGCGGGTTGATACTACACTGGGGTAATAAAGGAGGAGCTATAATGGCAGAACAGTTTGGCAGCAGGCTTATGTATTTAAGAAAAGGAAAAGGTCTGTCACAGGAGGAATTAGGTAATAGAACAGGTGTAACCAGGCAGACAGTTTCAAAGTGGGAATTGAATCAGACAACACCGGAGATGGATAAGCTGATTGCTCTTAGTGACATTTTTGGTATCAGTCTGGATGAACTGGCCGGCAGAGAATTTATTGCTTCGGATGGTTCAATGAATTATGAAGAACTGAATGCGAAGATGGATACAATTATAAAATCGAAAGAGCCATATCGATATGAATATAAAAGTACTCGGATGGTTGGGAACCTGCCTCTTATACATATTAATCTGGGACGTGGGTTTTATAAAGCAAAGGGGGTCATTAGTATCGGTGTTATCTCTTCCGGTATTATATCATTGGGTGTATTATCCTGCGGAGTTATTAGCATAGGAGTGCTGGCTCTTGGTATTCTTACAATTGCAGTGTTTGCAGCTGGTATGGTATCGGCTGGAAGTATAGCACTTGGTATACTGGCATTAGGTGCCTTCTCAGTTGGGTATTTTTCTGCCGGTGCTATGGCAATTGGTGTCTATTCCATTGGTGCGAATGCCATAGCGCAGCGAATAGCTTTAGGGGATGCTGCTGCCGGGCATATAGCAATTGGTAAGACATCCGCAAAAGGAACCATAGAGTTTCTGTTTAAGAATCATGTATCAGCAGATGAAATTAAAGCGGCTATTCTTAAGGAGTACCCTGATATTTGGAAATGGCTGATAAAAATATATGTGTATTTCGGTAAATGAATATAAAAGTGATAAAGGAGTGGCGTATGCTTAGTCGTATAAGGCAATTTTTTTCAGTAGATTCAGACTATAAAAAAAGCACATCTCAATATACCAAAACAGATGGTACCATTGCAGTTATATTCTATTTAATGCTTATGCTCAGCTACTATGGTATGGGAAGAATTTATGTGGAGCGGAAAATGTATCTGGGTATCATATGTAATAGTATATTGATTGTTATATGTATCGGACTGGTTTTTATAAGAGGGCAGAAAGTCTCTAGCTTAGGATTATCGTATAAAAAGTTGAAGCAATCTTTACTATTAGGATTGGTCCTTGGTCTTTTTATGATTCTTGCCAATAATATTATACCTGGTATTGCAGGAGGTTCTCATTTTGCTCAAATCTCCAAAATACTTTATAATATTTTTTATTATTTTGTAATAATAGCTTTTATGGAGGAGCTTATCTTCAGGGGGTATCTGCAGACACGTATTTACGGATTGATTAAAAGTGATGGATTAGCAATTATTGTTGTAGCATTTATGTTCAGCATTATGCATGTTCCCTTTCAGATGGCAATAAATAATAAAAATGCTCTGGAATTTGTCGCAGGAAATTTTACGCTTTTGATATTTACATTTTTTTATCATATAGTATTTAATATGATTCAGCGGAAATATAATAATATAGCAGGTAATACGTTGTTTCACGGATTTATGAATTGGGGGAATAGTTTAATGGTATAATTTTTTGTTTTAACATGTGAGAATTGTACTGAAATTGTAAAGCTGCTGGCGACTGACAGAACTGGGGCACAGAATTTAATCCATGAAATCCTGTAAGGTAATGATTTATGTCTGTTTAACAGGATTTCATGGAGTTATGTATGTATACTCGAAGCGGATACTGCGTGTTATTTTATCATTTTCATAAGATAATAAAAAATTCAGAGTTTAATTTAAACAGATGACAGGGTATACTTACTTTCTTGAAACTGCATTAATTATAATTAGTAAAACGACTGATCCGATAAACGACACCAGCAAGCTCCATAAATTAAAGCCTGTCACTCCGTTACCACCAATTATATTAATTAGAAATCCACCAATAAATCCACCAAGTATACCCACCAAGATATTACTTCCCAGACCCATTTTTTTATCATTACCGGTAAAAATGCTGGCTAACCAGCCGGCGATACCGCCTATTATAATCCAACTTAATATTCCCATAATTTATCCTTTCTGTACAATGAACGTACTAATAATTTATTTTTCTTTTTTATCAAGCTTATCAATAAGTTCGTTTACTTTTTCCGAAGCTCTTTCTTTCAAAGATTCCCCTAATTCTGACGTTGCTTCCGATAGTTCACCACGTTTTTTCTGGAGTTTTCCTTCTAATTCAAGTTGTTCTGAACCAATAATTTTTCCTGTGCTTTCTTTGATCGTTCCTTTTACTTTATCAAGCCTACCATTATTGTTTTTCATAGTTTTTACTCTCCTTATCATTAGAATTTAAAGATTATAAAATTAAATTTGATAAAATTTTTAGTTAATTTTACTACAATTGACTTTAAATTGCAATAAAAAAATAACATAATCTATTTATTTGATAACTATTAATAAATTTATAAACATTATAACATGGAGCCAGAGGAAGAGTGTCAACTTTGTTTTAAATTATTTATGGTAATCTATTCTTAAGGATTTATGATAGAATTAAAGCAATTCACACATACATTTAAAATAAAAGGAGAAGGTTGATTATGTTTCAGATACGCTATGCAGAGGAAGAAGATAAGGGCTATTGGTATACGCTAGACAGGCATCTGCCTGAAGCAGAATTTTATAGAAAAGTTGTAGAGAAAAGAGGATATATCCTGTTGGAGGACGGTAAACCCATTGGGGTACTTCGTTACAATCTTTTCTGGGATAATACACCATTTTTAAACCTTATTTTTATAGAATTCACTCATCATAAAAAAGGGTATGGCAGGCTGGCTATGGATTTATGGGAAAGTGAAATGGCAGATCTGGGATACAAAGTCTGCATGACGTCTACCATGGTCAATGAAGAATCACAGCATTTTTATCGGAAAATCGGATATAAAGATTGCGGCTGCCTTGTACTTGATATTCCAGGCTTTGAACAGCCCATGGAAATGTTCCTGATAAAAGCGCTGTAAAGATGAAGAATCAATAAGCAGGAAAAAATAAGCAGGAAAATACATCTTCGGAAGTAAAGCGTATGGAATCCCACAAAATGCCGGGTATTATTTTGGGATAAAGCTGATAAGAGAATATTTGGAGAGAAATCCGTTGCAGGATATAAAGATATTGTTAAAAACTCCGATTGATGAGATATATAAAAACAACCAGGGTATCAGTAGTATTATTAAAAATTATAAAATATAACAAGGGATATATTGGAATATTATTCTTTTGATGTTATCATAGATGGTAGTAAATTGTGAGGAACTATTATGAGAAGAATAAAACTACCTATAAATACCAAGATTATCGCAAAATTATTTATAATGTCAATTTTATTGCTATTGCTATTTGGTATGTTGATATATAAAAGAATCATTATCATAAACTACCCATCAGATAGTAACTATCCTGTCAGAGGAGTGGACGTTTCCAATTATCAGGGAGAAATTAATTGGGACAAGCTGGCTGATCAAAATATAGATTTTGTCTTTATTAAAGCTACAGAAGGTAGTAAATACAAGGATAAGCAATTTTATGTTAACTGGGATGGAGCAAGCAGAACAAAGCTAATCTTCGGAGCATATCATTTTTTTAGTTTTGACAGCAGTGGAATAACACAGGCTGAAAACTATATAGACTCAGTACCTTTGACCAAGGGAATGCTTCCACCTGTAGTGGATATTGAATTCTATGGTGATAAAGAGCGGAATATTCCGGATAAAGCAGAAACTACCAAGGAACTGACTTTACTTCTGGATAAATTGTATGAGCATTATGGTGTTAAACCGATAATTTATGCTACACTTAAATCCTATAATCTATACATAAAAGGTGCTTTTTCAGAATATCTGCTTTGGATTAGAAATGTTTATTATAATCCACAGCTTGATCTAAGGGGAAAATGGACATTCTGGCAATACACGGATAGAGCCGTATTAGAAGGGTATAAAGGTTCTGAAAAATATATCGACATGAATGTTTATGCTGGAAAGATAGAAGAGTTGGAAAGCTTACGTATTAATACTGACTAAAGATTTTAACGGTGCCGAGCTGGAAGGCAGCAGGTAAAACTGCTATAGCGAAGGGAAAAGTACCTAATATAGAGTATATTACATGGAGTAAGCATAATTGCTTAGACAGCAGATATTAACTGTTATTTATACTTACGATATCTATAATATTAGTAAATTAATATTATAAACAGGAGAAAATCACATGATTTATCCATCAAATATATATAGTTTACATTTAGAGTAATTACATTGAATAGATAGTGTATACTTAGAATAATCCCATAAAATGCCGTAAGACCAATTCTTGTCTTTCGGCATTTTATGGAATAATATTATACATTCTTTGGATATATTATATCTTTTTAGAGTTAAACATGAAGTAATGTTGCATTAGTTATTTTTCATAAAGTTCCAGCTGTCTTTACACATTTCCTTTAGGGTATGCTTGACTTTCCAGTTAAGTTCCCGTTCAGCTTTCCCAGGTGCGGCGTAACTTTCGCTGATATCGCCGGGACGTCTGTCAAAGGTCATCCGTTTAATTTCCATTCCGTTTGCTTTTTCAAAGATATCTATCAATTCAAGAACAGATGTCCCCTGGCCTGAACCCAGGTTGTAAATTTCTGTTCCTGCTATTGTATTAAGCTTTTCAAGAGCTTTTCTATGCCCGCAGGCAAGATCGCTGATATGGATATAATCCCGTATTCCTGTACCGTCCGCAGTGGGATAATCGGTACCATATACTTTGAAGTAGGGAAGTTCTCCGGCAGCTGTCTGACATAAGTACGGCATAAGATTATTTGGAATTCCCTTTGGCTTTTCTCCTATTAATCCGCTTGGATGAGCTCCAACGGGGTTGAAGTATCTTAGTATTGCTATTTTCATATCGTTATTTGCAGCAGCATAATCTTTAAGGATTTGCTCAAGCATGACCTTTGACCATCCATAGGGATTTGTAGCTGAGGTGGGCATATCTTCATGATAAGGAACGGAGTTACTGGTTCCATAAACAGTAGCAGAAGAGCTGAACACAAGCTTTGTTACCTGATGCCTAACCATGACCTCCAGCAGATTCAAGGTTCCTACAATATTGTTTCGGTAATACATTAAGGGGTATTGCACTGATTCCGGTACAGATTTAAACGCGGCAAAATGTATAACTGCATCAGTTTCTATTTGAGAAAAAACAGAATCCAGGTGTTCCATATTCTGCAGATCACATTTATAAACCCGAACCTCTTTGCCGGTAATCTGCTTAATCTTATCCGGCACATTCTCCTCGGCATTGCTGAAGTTATCAATGATAGTAACGTTATATCCATGGTTAAGCAGCTCTACACATGTATGGGAACCGATAAAGCCGGCACCTCCTGTAATTGTTATATTCATGGGTTTCTCCTTCTTTTCTTTTTATTACTGTCTTACAATATTTTGGATTTGATAGTATTGAGTTCTGTTGTTGAAAACAATTCATGATTGTTACTCCACTGCTTCAGTGAATATCACAACATTGATTGGACATTTTTGAACTGTAGCTGAATAAGAGCTGTTCTTTGTTACTAAATTTAACTGTAAATCGATTTACTGTATTCTTATCATACTGTGAATATCCTGTTTATTCCAGTATTCAATGTTGCAATTATATGTATTTATGTTGCATGAAAAAATACTGTGAGTTATAATCTATCGTATCAATCGAAGGGATGGGAGCGGTATGAGTAATAATTCTAAAATATCATTTGTTTCCACTGGTAATGAATCGCTTTCTATACGTGTAAATAATGTGGGCAGAGAGCAATGTACAAGTCTTCATAAATGGGGGCCTGGAATCCGGAATTTTTATCTGTTGCATTATGTGGTTTCCGGGAAAGGGGTATACACTGCCGGTAAAAGGAGGTATGACATAGCAGCTGGAAGTGCATTTCTGATTTATCCTTATACAGAAATAACCTACTGTGCCGACAAAGAAGAACCCTGGGAGTATTACTGGGTTGGATTTCATGGAAATGATGCCAGAATAATTCTGGGTAAAACTGATTTTACAGAAGAGAATCCAGTAATCCATACCAATATGGATGGCAGTTTTGAAAAGCTCCTGATGGAGATATATGATGCAAAAGGAAACACGGATTCGGATAAAATTAAAATGGCAGGGCACTTATTGCTTGCTCTAGGGTTTCTCGCAGAACATGCCTCCATAAAAGAACGTTTTGATACGGTTATGCTCTACACACAAAGAGCTTCGGAATATATTGAATATAATTATGCAGAAGAATTAACAGTTCAGGGAATTGCCGATTATATAGGTATCAGCAGAAGCCAGCTATACCGGGTTTTTAAAAAGCACTATCATAAATCACCGGAAGAGTATATTCTCGAATATCGAATTGAACAAGCCTGTTATTTGCTAAAGAATTCCGATCTGTCCGTGGGAGCAGTGGGTTACTCCGTTGGATTTAATGACAATCTGTATTTCTCAAAGGCATTTAAGAAAGTCAAAGGGATATCACCGACCACATATATTAAGAATAATTCTTTATGAGGGAAAAGGAACTGGGAAACTGTAGTGCAAGTTTCCAGTTCCAGAAATTAAAGCAAGTCAGGTCTTTTCTGAAAGAATAGGTACACAAAGCTCACAAAAATGTTCTTTCAACAGCTTAAAGTTGTACCGTTCCATCATTGGTCTGTCGTCATCCAACTGACAGCCTTCAGAGCTTATGGCTGAAAAAATTGTATTCCAAGCTTTCCCTACAGCCTCTGCCGTATGTGCTATCTGAAACACTGCATATTTTCCGCCTTGTATTCGGCCTTCCTGTATGCAGGTGTCGTTTATAACAGAATCCTCCGCTATAATGAGACAGGTATCATAGCGGCATTTATTACCTTCAACAAAAGCAGGATTATCATAAGCGATTCCTAACAGGACTGAGTCCTCCTTCAATAAATCCATACTTATAGCCCAGGTCTTCAGTTTGTCCATAGACTGTCTGTTGTTATCACCATAGGGTCCTACCTGCCTTATATAAGCAACTTTAGTACAGGGGATATTTTCAATGTTCAATGATTTTCTTTCCTTTCATTTTTCGTACATCGATGTCAGTTATTATCCTATAATGATATAAAATTTATTGCAAAGGAATTTTTTATATTTGTAATTATTACAATAGAAGTGAAAAGATTTACATGATTTATAAAATTTTATTAGATTTAAAAAAACAAAAAAACTAATATCTATGATATCAATTGATTGGAGGTATTTGGTATGTTAAGATATTAGAGAGAAGTTCAGTAATTATATTTCCATACAGCTATGATAATAAGCCAGGAGAAGTGTACTACCAATTAGTATGAATAAGTTTGCTTCATGGTAGTTTGATAAATTCTAAAATACAAAGAGTATAAAAAAGGAGTAAAGAATGTATACAAAAAATGATATTATAAAGGATCTTTCAGCTATAGGAATAGAACCCGACGATACCTTACTGGTGCATTCCTCTATGAAAGCAATCGGTGAAGTTGAGGGTGGTGCAGAGACGGTACTGGATGCTTTTATTGAATACATGCAGCAGGGACTTTTAATTTTTCCTACTCATACTTGGGACAAGATCAATGAAGAATATTGTGTATATGATCCCAAAACAGAACCCTCCTGTGTTGGTATCCTAACCAACCTCTTTCTAAAACGTCCGAGCGTTATACGTTCGTTGCATCCTACCCACTCAGTGGCTGCTCTTGGCAAAGATGCAAAAAGTTATACCTCCGGAGAAGAACAACTAGATACTCCCTGTCCCAGAACGGGATGCTGGGGAAAACTGTATGACCGAAAGGCAAAGATACTCTTTTTGGGTTGTGATTTAAGACGTAATACTTTCATTCATAGTGTTGAGGAGTGGAACAATATACCCCTTCGCCTTACTGATAAATACCAGTTTCTTAAAATAGTTACACCAAATGGCTATGTGATTGACCGTCCCATGTACCGTCATCATAATCCTGTAATTGGAGACGTTTCACAAAACTACGGAAAGCTGGAAGCACCCTTTTGGCAGAAAGGCTTTATCAAGAAAGGGAAAATAGGTGATGCAGATAGTATACTGGGAGAAGCAGTGCTTATGGCAGATTTAACAAGCTCCTATTTGAAACGTAATCCTGACCTGTTCGGAGACAACAAAGCTATACCAGAGGAATGGTATTTATAACCCGCTTAGTTAAGCCGCACTGGCATTGATATTAGTGAAAAGAGGAGAGGCCAGCAAGTAAAATTTGTTGGCCTTTATGAAAAAAGTTTTTATAAGGTGTTAGCTTATGCTTTAAGTATAGCCTTTCATCATTGGGGTGGGCTGTAGCTATGAGCAGGAAACGGGGCAGGGCTATACAGTATTTATCCGTTGTATAGCGTTTTACATGCCCGTCTAATCTTTCTATTAATACAAGGCATAGAAACCTTGATATTATCTTATGAATGAAATACACTAATCCTCCAGGCGCCACATGTGATTTTTTACATAATAAGTCAGGAGCAGTTCCTTCTGAATAGAGCCAATGGTATAACCACAGCAAAAGGAAAATCCGCCGCGTATCTCTTTCTTATATTTGATACAGTCAATCTTTACCTTACAGGTATTGCTGTATAAATCCGTTATAGAAATAGATAGAGGCTTAAGATCACCTAAGGGATTGAAAACTGCAGCAACACTGACCGGCTGGCCGGAAAATAATAGAGTTGACTGATTATCCTTGGATGAATCGTTAAATGGCATTTAAAACACCTCCTTTTAGCATTATAACAAACATATGTTCGAAAATCAAGGGGTATACTGTAAAATATCTGTAACAAAGGGAAAGAGTAAATTCCGGTTTGCATTGACTAAATTTTATTGTGAAAGTTACCTTTTTCAGTATTTCTGCTGGTTAGCCGTTATTCAATTTAGATTTTCTTTTGCCTTCGGTAAGGTGATTGAATAGTACTACATAATTTAACGAAACATAGCTTTCAGCTTAACTGTGTATAATTCAGCTTCTGTTTTATAGTCCATGAGGATTCCTTCTTCCTTCGTGAAGTTTTGATATCCTATAGTCTCTCCTTTTAGCCTTGGAAATAGTTGAAAGTGCAGGTGGTTTCTTTTGCCATCACAAATTGTGCACATATACACCTTTTCAGCACCTAATATTTCCTTGTGCAGTTTTATCAGGGCATTTGCAGCTTTTAATATATAGGTTCCTAATTCTAAGGGCATTTCTGAGATATCTTCATAATGTTCCTTAGAAACAATTATTGTCTGACCGGTAGCTCTCGGATATTTTTCAAACTGACATCGAATTAACTTATCTTCATAAATAATCAGACCATCATCAGGAAAAATATCTCCGCTTATAAAATTTTGACAAGAAAAACAAATTCCGTTTTCCTGGTACTCCCTAATTTTGTCTCTCCTTGATTTTAATGCTTCCTTTTCGCCTTCTGTCAATTGGTGTTTTATGTACATGGTAACCTCCCGTTGAAATATCTGACTATTTATTAGCTGCTACTCTGTGCTCATAGTTAGAATAAAAATCATAAATACTTTAAAGATATTGTACTACATAAATCTCAGCAACGACCATCTTAAATTTCACGAAAATAATCATTGTACTGTAAATAGGATGGATGTTTTAATGGCATCGTTATTTTTATTACATATATGCCACGATTCAACTATATTCAACAAAATATATTAAAATAATTTAAAAAAATCAAAATCAGAAATTTTTTATCTACATTTTTCGCAAAATAGTATATAATAGTGGTACATACAAATTGAAAAAATATGGATAGACATGGAATGCTTTGGGGAAGCTGGAAATATTAAGAAAGGTTATAGAACAGAATTTTATTTCACATGCAGTGGGAGGGTATATGGACGTATTTATTGCCAGACAGCCGATTTTCAACCGTAAGATGAAAGTGTATGGATACGAACTTCTTTACAGACAGAGCAGAAATAATTATTTTGAAGGTACCGATGATGACCAGGCAACAACAAACCTGATTAATAATACTTTTATGGTATTTGGATTTCAGGAACTTACGGAGCAGAAGAGAGGATTTATCAATTTTTCACAGAATCTTATTTTAAGTGATTTGGTATATGTACTGCCAAAGGATAAGGTTGTAATTGAAATACTGGAAAAGGTCGAACCCAATGAGAAAGTCTTGGAAGCTTGCCGCAAACTGAAGGAGAAAGGCTACATACTGGCGTTGGATGATTTTATACTGGAGCAGTACTCAGAGGAGTATATACCGCTTATTGAACTGGCTGATATAATAAAGGTTGAATTTCCGGCCATACAGGGTAAAGGAATTCAACAGATGATAGAACAATTTGGGCAACGTATCATTTTTCTGGCTGAAAAGGTGGAGACCAGAGAAGAACATCAACTTGCTATGGATATGGGATTTAAGCTGTTTCAAGGATATTATTTCAGCAAGCCGGTTATGGAGAATTTAAAAGATATAGGAGTTCTTAATGTCAATCTGGTACGAGTTATGAATGAACTTCATTTAGACCCCATTAATTATGGAAGTATAGCTGAAATCATTCAACAGGATGTGGGGCTCTCGTATAAATTCCTGAAAATGGCTAATTCGGTTTATTATGGCTCCAAGTATCGCATTAGTAATATAAAACAGGGGTTGACGTTTTTAGGGATAGATGATTTGAAACGCTGGATATACCTTATGATGTTGAGAGGAGTACAATGCACGGAGAATGCAGAACTCGTTAAAAATTCCATGATCAGGGGGAAAATGCTATCCTTAATAGCAAAAGAGCTTCGTATAAAAGGAGAATCTGATTATTTTATCAGCGGGATGTTCTCAGCAATTGATATACTCATGAATACCAGTATGGACAAGGCTTTGGAAGGATTACCTTTATCTCATAATGTGTGGGATGCTTTAACCGGAAAAAACAATCAGTTAAGATGGTACCTTGATATTGTAATTGCCTTGGAACAGGCAAAATGGAATCAACTGAAAAGAGAATCAGAATACCCCATGTTATCAGCAGAAAAGTATATGAGGCTTTATCTGGAAGCGCTTAAATGGCAGCGGATGTTAGCGGATTAGAACAATTATAATTATTATTGTAGTACTATCTTAACGTTTACTTTGTGAAGATAATATGCTAATATAATTATCATACTATGCAGAATATGTCGTATTACAGTGCATAGCAGCCCCGCCCAAGAACTTAATAAGATAGGGGGATTGTCTCATGGCAAAAGACGGCGGATTACAGAGTTGTTTAAGATGCGGCAATATGTTCCTTTATACAGGTATAGGAAAGTGCATCTGTGAGAATTGTAAGAAAGAGGACGAAAATGAATTTCAGACAGTGAAAAATTACATATATGAACATCCTCTTGCTACAATTATGGAGGTTTCTAAAGAAACCGGAGTGCGAGTTATTAGGATCAGAAATTATTTAAAAGATGGGCGTCTTATTATTGCCGATAATTCACCAATATTTATTAATTGTGAGATATGTGGTGGAAGCATCAAATATGGTAGGTTTTGTAGATCCTGTGCAGATTCTCTAAGTGGTGAGATGAGAAAAACTCTGCAGGTAGATGAATATCAGATAGGTGAGAAACCGGTTCCAACCAGCAAAATGAGATTTCTTGAAAGAGATTAAAAAAGTTGTTGACATTGAATTAAGTTTGTACTATAATATTGTTTGTGTTCGGTACATAGTATTAAAAAGTACTAAAATGAATGCAAACATGCGCGAGTGGCTCAGTGGTGGAGTATCGCCTTGCCAAGGCGAGGGTCGCGGGTTCGAATCCCGTCTCGCGCTTCGAGTAATTACAAGGGTTTAACCTGTCGGAGGGTTAAGCCCTTATTTCATTTTCTTGTCTTTTTTCTTGTCCTTTCTTGAACAGGATATTTTCCAGCTTATCAACGGCCTGACTTTGCATGGTTCTGGTAGCAGCAGCCTGGTATATATTCTGCGTTGTGGAAGTCTTAGCGTGTCCCAACATTTCACTAACCACCTTTATATTTGTGTCATTATAAAGAAGAGTAGTAGCGAATCCATGACGGAGATCATGCAGCCTGATAACCGGCAGCTGGTGCTTGCCCTTTGCATTATTATTCTTGATGATTTTACGGAATACTTTAGTTAGTGTGTAAGGATTGATAACATTGTTCTTTTCATCAGTGATAATATAACCGTTTATCTGCGGTGGTAGCCCTAAAGTAGCAGATATTCGGGCTTGCTTGGTTTTCTGTTCCTCCAGGATTGTAATAACACTTCCCATTAACTCTATACGTCTATGACTTGATTTTGTCTTAAGGTCTGTTTCTGCCAAATTTGTATCAAGTCCGCGTTGAAGGAAAAGGGTAGAGCCGTCATAATCATTCCATCTAAGACCGCATACTTCACTACGTCTCATGCCGGTTGTAGCCAAAAGCAGAAAGGGAAGATAATAAATACCATATCTAACCTCATTTAAGCCAAGAAAATAATAAGTATCCTCAGGTGTCCATACTTCCATGTCTGGAGTGTCAGGAGATTTTAACTCAATTCCATCACAAGGATTCTTAAGCACATATCCCCAGGTCTTAGCACTAGAAAAAATGCTATTAAGGATTGAAAATATCTTTCGCTTTGTGGCAGCAGATGGCACAACCTTTTTACGTACCTTCTTACCGTTTTCATTGAAAGTTTTATCTATCCTCAACTTGAATAAGAACTTTTGTATATCCTGGGTGCCAATTTCATCAATAGAAACTTTTTCAAAGTAAGGAAGCACATGTTTAGTTACATAACCTTTTGCAGTAGCTACAGACTGAGAAGAATGATATATTTCAGGAACGACTAATTCAAGCCATTGCTCGTATATGTACTTAAGACTTTCATCTTCACTTACTGGTTTGCCATTGTCGGAGTAATTAACAACCATTTTTGCAAGTGCTGTCTCTGCATCTTTTTTCTTTATGTAACCAGATCCCCACTTATAGTCCTTTTTCTTTGTAATGTTATCCTGTCCGCGATAAATGACAGGATAGTAAAGCTTGTTACTCTTTTTTTGCGTAACGTACCCCTTCATAAATCTCCTTTCGAATTAAGGGTACAAGAAAATACCCTAGTTGATAAAAACCAGGGCACGTGATATAATATGCTTGTCTAAGGCACTATATCCGGCCTAGTTTTTGCTAAGTCCATAGTGTGTAAACCGTTCTTATGTTACCAGCATAAGGGCGGTTTTTTATTGATCGTCATTTTCTAAATCAAGCATAAGAGTATCAACGTCCTCTTTACTCCATATCATGTTTTTATCATTTGGAATAGCGTGAATCAATCCATGCTGCCTTGCTTGTTCATAATAATATAATTCGGTTTCTTTAGAATCAAATTTCATGCTTAATCTTTCCTTTGTTCTTTTTAGGATTATATTTTTCTTTATTAATAATCTTTAAGTGTTTTAACCCTATTTCTATTGCATTTTCGAGTAATGAGAGAGAATCAGGATCTATTTCCATGCCATCATAATGAATAGAACCATCCTCACCATTTCTAATCTTCTCCATAATACTTTTTAAGTCTTTAGCAATATCTTTTTCGTCTTTTTTTGTTAATGTGATCTCTTTCGTGTTGGATATCTCTTTTCCGGTCACAAGGTAATCCAATGTGACACCGAAGTAATTAGCGATTATCTGCATTTTATCTTGTTTAGGCATACTTGTACCATTTTTCCATTGTGTTAAAGTAGCAGTTGATATACCTGTGTCTTTCGAAACTTTGTAAGCAGTAATACCATTTTGATTCAGAAGCTTTTCAAAGATATCATACATATGTATACACTCCTTTTCAACCATAGATACGTAATTGTAAAAGCTTTTCATGATACCCTAATACTCTTGATAACTGACCTATTGAGTAGTCATGGTATTCCAGAATATCACTATCAGAAATAAGTAAATGCATAGCAAATTTATTTGCTTCAATTTCCATTTTTTCAATAGATAAATAAGTATTGGCTCTCAGAAAGGGAGTATTCGCATTAGGATGAATAAACGAATGACCTAATTCATGTGCTAATACGAATTTTTCTTCATTCCTACTCAAATTACAGTTAAGATATATTTGCTTAACCCTATAAGCATTGTAATAATAACCATGAATCTGACCTAATTCACATCTATGTATATCAATTCCTAGTAAATTAGCCAATTCATAAGGAGAGTCTGTCTTATGTTTGCTTTTTATCCCCTCAACTAGTTTCTTGATGTCACTCACCCGGTCGTACTCCCCCTTTATTTGTCCTTTCTATATTTCTTAGGAGTATATTTCTTTTTAGCTGTTATCTTGGCTGTTCTGATAGCATTCTCCAGACTAATTTTTAATAGCTCCTTTGTTTCATCGTCTAAAGCTTCACCGTCAAACATTAATCCATCATTGAATTCTAACTGATCAAGCGTAGAATTTAGTTTTTTTGCAATGTCTCTTTCATCCTTACTATTAAGTAATTCTTCTTGCGATTCTTCTCCAGAGGTTAAGAAATCAAAAGATACATTTAGGTAATCAGCTATTCGAATTAATCGTTCATCCGGAAAAGATCCCTTTTTTAATTGTCCTATGTATCCGTTTGCAAATCCTAAATCTTTCTCAAGTTTTGATATGGGTATCTTTCTTTCTTTGCATAATGCCTTTACTCTTTCAACACTGTTCATAATATCCTCCAAAAAAATAGGTGAAAGCCTAAAAAATATGTTGACAAATTAGAGTATACCCGATATAATGAAAACAAGATTTAGGTGAAAGCCTAAATTTGTAGAGGGTAACTCAAATGATTGTGGTAAATCTATTTTAGATTATTCCCTATGAAAAGTCAATATAAATTTATGCTAAAACCTAAATATTGGAGGTGAATTTTTTGATCTATGAAAATATTAAGAGAATCTCAAAAGAAAAAGGGAGAAGTATCAGGTCAATAGAGGTGCAAGCAGGGTTAGGCAACGGAGTTATCAGAGGATGGAGAACATCAAGCCCCACAATTGACAGCTTAAAAGCGGTTTCAATTGTACTAGGGGTATCCCTAGAGGAACTTATAAAAGATGAGGTAAAAGCTCGATAGTAGATTAGAGGATGACAGAAGATTGGCAATTGTAAATATTGAATTAGAATAAAAGGAATTGAGCCAATTAATCGAACTTCAGGAGTAACAGAAGAATTAATTGACTCAATAAAACAAAGATCATTAAAAACCTAATTCATTGTCAAGGTAATCAAAAGAAGCTGCATCAAGCATCTCTTGCCATGACTGGAAGTTTGTATTAGCAGAAACATATTTGTCTAATTCATCTTCTGGTATTGCTTCGAATTCATCATCTGTTTCAAAGTTGAATTTGCCTTGAGCGAAAAAATCATCAATATTAGATACATTTGTGTGTGCTTTCATGAATTCAGAATTAAAAATATCTTCAAAGTCAACTTTTGAACCATCGATATTTTTAGCCTTATCAACAGAATTATTTAGTTCTTCTCTAACATCATCAAAATTTGCGTTATCGCTATTGAATTTAATCATGCTAATTTCCTCCTTTTTATTTATTCCGGTAGCATCCGGTATATAAAATTATAGGAGAAAAGGGAGAAAATAGCAATATTTTAAAAGATTTACTTTGTTAGATGACAATAGCATGAAAAGTAAGAACAAGGAAGGTAGAAAGTGATTGAAACAACAGTAAAAACCTTATGTAAACAGTTATCATTCGAAAAATCTGGAGAGACATTATCAGTGGAACTAAAGTTAATTAATGTATCTCCAGATATGAAAATAGAAAAATTCGAGGAGTTAATCAATAGGTTATTTATAGATGCAAAAAACGAAATTATTTAGGCATTTCTGGTAGTTTATTCACAAAATCGACCAGTGACAAAATCTGGCTAGGATTTTCAATAAATTTTGTTAATAGTAACTCATTTATAGCAGCTTCTGATGATTTATTTGTCGAAACTAATTTATCAGCCAAAACAGATACAGCACCAGTATCATTGGTTTTCATATTAT
This sequence comes from Anaerocolumna sp. AGMB13020, assembly GCF_033100115.1. NCBI lineage: Bacteria > Bacillati > Bacillota > Clostridia > Lachnospirales > Lachnospiraceae > Anaerocolumna > Anaerocolumna sp. AGMB13020. The sequence continues at coordinate 4,767,117 of NZ_CP136910.1, forward strand.
TATGTATGTCCTTTAACATATCTTGTATTTTGTACAACTCTTGAAAAATCTGTGAGTTGAAATTATTAGAAATATTATTTTCGGGCATGTCCTCAGAGTTTGGCGTATCATCCGACAAAGCAGATATTGTTTGGGTTAATCTGCTTTTTAATTGATCAACTGACTCCAAATCAGTGAGTTCATAATCAAATGTTCTGATTGTGGAAATATCAAAAGGTATATTTTGAGATTTAGACCTTAAATGAATTATGTGTCTTCCTAATGCGGAACGATAACCTATTTCGTAAAAAGCATTCGGATTTAATTCACTTATATCAGCTATAACAAGTTCATCATTTTTTAAATGATCGATAATTTCTTCTGTAATAACACCATTTGTATTAACAATGTCAATGCGTATTGGTTCATAATCACACTCTTTACAAACGGGAGCAATTATAAACTTTAGCAATTTATCAGAGCGATTACGTGTTTCTGAACCTTCTTGACCTATAGGGCAAACAATGAAGCATTTTTTCATAATAAAGGGCTCCTTATACTTTGGTAGTTTTAAATAATTATACTACTATTTTACAGTAAATGCCACAAAAAAGAGAGTAGGTGAAATATGAAGTTTGGAAAATTCATGACAGTATCAGAATATTGCTCCATTACAGGACTTAGCCGTTCAGGGACTTATAACCGTATCCGTCAAGGCAAAATACCAGTATTTATCTATTCGGATAAGAAACTTATCCCAAGAAGCATTTTAGAAGAAACAACGCTATCAAAGCTGAATAATTTAATTGCAATTGAGTAAACAACATGGCAGCAGGAGAAAGCAGAAGAAGAAATTAGTTATTTAAAGAAGAACCCTTAGTTATGAAACGGAACTAGAGATCCTTATGAGCTATAAGAACTATAATGCAGCAGATGAAGAAGAATTATGTAAAATTCTTTTAAAAAAGGCAGTATCAATAGGAAATAAAATATAAACACATTTTAAAAGAACAAGGGGAAATAAGCAACCTTAAAAGAAAGAGCATAGAAAAAATGAAAGAAAAAATTAAATTTGTCCTTGGGTTATCCATTTGCTTTGGAATATTTTATATCTGGGGGATTGTAGGGTCATTACAGTGGGACAAGTTAACAGTGGGACAAACGTTATTCAGGGGAATCATAGCATGTACTTATATGACAGGGGCACTTTTTACATATAAAAAAATTGACGAAGAATAACCTTGTTAACATCCAGGAAGGGGCAAGAAATGAAATCTAGGTGCAAATACTGCGGACAGTATTGGAATATAAGCATTAAGCAGCAGGTACCAAAAAAAGGCTATGAATGCCCTAAGTGCGCTACGCTTATAAGAAACAATACGAATGATGTAAAAATAAGTAAAAGAACCAAGAGAGGAGGAAAAAACAATGTATAGAAATCCTTGTAAAAAATGTGGCGCTAATTTAGATCCTGGGGAAACATGCGATTGCATGAAAGAAGAAAGCTTTAGTTCTTCAGAAAAGAAAGCTTTTGATTACATAACAGAAACAGAGTACTTACATGCAGACAATAAAAAAATACCGGTTTAGCTGAGAACTAAGCCGGTATTCTGTAAATAAACTATAACTAACACGTACAAGTAGTATAGCATATTTACAGAATTTTGTCAAAGAAATTAAAAGGGGCAATCCCCTTAATCTACCTTGTAATGGGTATTATCTTTATGACAGGAGGAGTAGTTTCATTGAGTAAATATGCAGATTACAGCTATTTAGATATATATAATGAATCAGTACTAGGGGCAAGGACAGTAGAAGAAAGAATAGAAGAGCTTAGAGTATCAGGAAAGAACTATAGATACATGGTAAAAACTATTGTATCTGGTTCCATGATAGAAAGTAACATCTATCCTGTTTATGAAAAGAGAAAAGATAAACCAAGAAGAGAGAAAAATAAGATATCCAAAGAAGCCCAAGTTAAGCTAAATGATAAAAATGCCAAGTTAAAGTTTATAAGGCTGGTTAATAGCAATTTCTCTAAGGATGATTTAATGATTACCCTTACCTATGAGGACAGATATCTACCTACAGAGAAGCAAGCCAAGAAGGATATAACAAATTATATCAGAAGAATCAAAACATACAGAAGAAAGAACGGTCTACCAACACTGAAATACATATATGTGATAGGGTATGAAGATCCTGAGAAACAGCATGGAAATAAAAAGGTCAGAATACATCACCATATCATTATGAATCAAATGGATAGAGAAGCAGCAGAGGACTTGTGGGGACGTGGACGTGTAGAAGCCAAAAGGCTGCAACCAGACGAATACGGTCTTGAAGGAATCGCAAGATATATGGTAGCTCAAAAGGGTAAACGGTGGTACTCTTCTAAGAATCTTATTCAGCCCAAAGAATATAAATCAAGAACTAAGATATCAAAGCGTAAGGCTGAGAGAATAGCTTTAAATGAGAATGACCACAAAGAACTCTTTGAAAAGCTCTATAGTGACAAATATAAGTTCCTGGACTGCAAGACTTATATCTCTGATATTACTGGAGGTACATATTTATACTGTCGAATGCGGAAAAAAGACTGATATATTTACTAACAATATGAATAATGAGTATCCCCGGGAATGGGGGGCTATATAGTGCCAGAATGGAGCACAATCAAAAATTTGGAGGAAAACATATGAAAACAGCAGTAAAAATTAATAGTATTCAATCGGATGAATCGGTCTATAGAGATTATATCAAGATGATAGCGAATAGCCTGGATGAATCCAAATTAAAAAGACTTAGTAAGTTAGCACAGTATTTGTGGTTGAGTGAAAATAAATAACTGCAAGTTATCTTACAATCGGCAGCAGGAATAAGATAAATTATCATTGGACTGCTAGTATTTAGGTGTCGAAATTCATCAATGAACAATAGCATTATCAGAACATGGCAACTCATTAAATGTGTCAGAATCGGGCACAATCAAAAATTTGGAGGAAAAGTACATGGGAGCAGCTTTAAAAGAACAAAGCATTGATAATATAGATCAACAAGTACAAGAGATAGAATCTTTAGGAGTGCGTTATAAGGGTTCGATTGCTGATATCGTGAGTAAAATACCCAATAATGATATTAGAGCTTTAAGAGCCATATATACGGCTGCAAAACACTTAGTTTAGAAAAATCATCAAAGAATAGGAGATAAAAGCATGAAAACAGCAGTAAAAGTTAATAGCAATCAGGCTGAGGAAAATTACAAAGTATGCATCAAACGGATTGTAGACAATCTGGATACATCTAAACTGGAAAGACTCTATAACTTAGCAGCATATTTATACATGGGGAAAAAATAGATATCTCAAGGTGCCTGGAAGTATATCAATATATCAATGAAATACATAAGCATAAACTAATAAGGCAAAGGGGTGAAAACAATTAAATTATCAGCTTTTATAGAAGTGTTTGAAAATAATAAAAATAAAGTGGAAGAAGCACTAAAAGAACTTGAATCAAAAGGTTTTATTAATTCTTCTGGGAATATCACCACAGAGAAGGCTATACAACGAACCCAAGGTTTAATTACAGAGTATTTCTACGTTGATGTTACAGCACCAACTAAATTCATTCAATTTGGTCTTGTGAATGAATTTCATGATATCCAAAGAACACTAATAATCAGAGAAAATGGGCAGATCACTTTGATTAAGGATAATTAACAATAATACATATAAATATCTTAGTTGCAGCAGGGAATTAAACCAATTCCAGCCGGCTGGAATAATCGCGCCGGCGCGACTGAGTAAAAGGTGCATTTTTAAGAAAAATATAGAGGTAAATTCATGGAAATGGCAGACATTATAAGAAAACTGTATCACTTAAATAATATAGGTATCATCAAAGTTAATGAACAGATAGACAAGCTTTTAGAGTTAAGTGATTATACTGAAATTGACAAAGAACAAGAAGAGCTTCTTTTATTTGATATAACTCACATGAATGAGTCAATGAAAAATCGAATAGAAGTGACACAAGCTAAAAATGACATGGTAAATGCATATAGGCAGGAACTAGGAGAAATTGAAAGTATTCCCTTTCCAGTAAAGCAAAAGGATATTCTAAGAGTTATACGAGATACAACGGAAAGTCCTTTTGTAGCTCTGGGCAAAGCATATATATGGGGAAGTATCCAAAGTAGTAAAAATACATAGAGCATTGAGCTTATGGTATAGAAATCAAAAAATCAAAATAAAGGAGATAACACACATGAACGGAGAAGTTTCAAAGGAAGTCACAGAAAGAGAAAAAGAACAGATGCGAGCAAAAGTAAGAAAGGCAGTTGAACAAGACGGTTTTCTTGCTTTATCAGAATCTAATTTTGACATAATAACAAAAGCAATCAAAGAATTGCATTCTGTTTACCAGGAAAAAGCAAATGCTTTTGAAAAAAACATCAATACTCAGGCTTCAAGAATGCAGACTAAGGTTAATGAATTAAAGAATCAATATGCGGATAAAGTCACTGATGCTAATGAAAAAGGAAAGTTAATGGCGCAGGCTATTGCCTATGGTGATGATGAAAAAGCCGGACTATTGGAAAATGAGATAGATCAGTTAAACGAAGAAGCTTTTAAGATTGAGAAAAAGCTTCAGACTTTTGCGGATAGTGTAATTTCCGGGGATATGAAATTATACAATGAAGCTTCAGAAGCCTATAAAGACTATATAAGAAAAAAAGAGATTGGAGAAGCCGGAAGACTCGAATTAATGGAAATCATCAAAGAGAAAGAAGAGGAAATAAAAAAAATGCGGGCTCTTATGGTTGGATTAGAACGTATTACCTCTCTTATTCCGAATACACATGAAGGTGCACAACGTGTGAAATTTTATGAGAATATTCATGGCCCGATTGATGTAAAAGGTCATAGAGCCGGAACGGATAACGAAGCAAAGAGAAGATTTGTAGATGGTACTACAGCAGGAATTGAAAATACAATAGCAGGTAGACAGCTTTTAAAAGAATTAGGTGAAGAAGTGTCTGATATCAAAGGACAAGTAATACTTAAGGAAAGACCAAGAGGAGCTATATAAGGAGGTATAAAGGAATGGATTACAGATTATCAAAAGAAGAAATGGCAGCAGCTGCCATGATAGCACAGCCACTGGTCCTATGTCAAGATTTAGTACAAATTAAAATGAGAAGTTCTGCATGTTAAGCAGCAGGCAGAGACTTAGCCCTCTCATACAGTTTTTCATATTCGTCTGGAGACAAATAATCACAATAGCTGTGTATTCTGACGGTGTTATAAAAGGCTTCAATATATTCAAAAACAAGCTTATATGCATGGTTGTAGTTATGAATACTAAACCGGTTCAACCATTCTCGTTTGATGAGAGAATGGAAAGATTCAATACAGGCATTGTCGTAAGGATAGCCAGTATGAGAATAACTTCGTTGCATATTTACAGTGGCTTCTCGCCAGGCATTAGAAACATACTGGCTACCACGGTCTGAGTGTATAATCAAAGGAAAATCGGTGTCTCGACAAGCTTTTGCTTTATTGATTGTTTCGATAACGGAACACACTTCCATAGTATCAGAAAGAGTCCAGGCAATAATCTTTCTCGCAAATAAGTCCATAACGCAGTTGAGATAGACAAATCCGTCCTGTGTCCAAATGTAAGTGATATCGGTACACCAGACAGCATTAGGGCGTTCTGGATTAAACTGTTCATCAAGAATGTTGTGAAGTTCATCACTGAAATCAGAGTCTCTGGTTGTAGTGGTCCAAGGTCTAATCCACTGAGCTTTGATACCCATTTCACGCATGTATTTACCTACTGTGCGCTGGGCAATGGTTTCCCCAGATTTGCGAAGTTCCTTGGTGATTTTAGGAGCGCCGTAATTCTGTTTTGAACTATCATAAATCTTCTGGATTTCCTTTTTGACAGCCTCTTTACGTTGCTTGGTGGAAGAGACTTTTCGGTTCAGAAAAGCATGATATCCAGAGCGAGACACGCCTAAAAATTTCAGCATTCCGGAAGTAGAGACTCGGCGTTTTGTGACTTTAGATGCCTCTACCTTGGCAGAAACTTCGGTATAGATAGCTTCTGTCAATCTTTCCCCAGAATGCCGATGGCTTTTTTTAACACATCAAGTGCATCCTGAGCGTCACGGAGCTCACGTTTGAGACGAGCGATTTCCTTTTGTTCATCTGATTCGTAGTTACCGGAACCTCTAACGGGAATGTCACCATCATGGTCACGGAACTGAGCCTCCCATTTGGCTAAGGTACTTATACCAATTCCGAGATTCTTGGCACATTCAACCTGTGTAAGATCAGGATGTTCCTTGCGATAGTTGATAGCATCCAACTTGAACTGCTTAGTGTGTTGTTTTGATTTTCTTGGCATAATGAGTTCCTCCTCTTGTTATTATACATTATTTCAAGGGATTGTCTCATTTTGTTTTGTACTAATTAGATGCTAACATCACACATAACGGTGCTACCAAAGAAGAGAGGGATAGATTTGAAATTCTTAGAGGGGTAGTGACTGAGGGGGAATTCAAATCAGGAAATCAGAACAAATCCCCACTATCAGTAGAAACACAGAGAATTGCCCAAATGATTGCTATGGCTGGAAAGGGTGAGGGGCAGCAGGAGGAAAGTAGCAGAGAAGAGAAAATATATGCGGTGGAGTTTGATGGTGTTATTTGTGAAGACAACTATCCAGAAATAGGAGAACCTATAACAAGTACAATAGAGAAGTTAAAGGAGATCCAGGAGGATGGAGGGCAGCTCATACTATGGACTTGTAGAAACGGCAAGGAGCTGTCAGATGCAACTAAATGGTGCGAGGGACAAGGACTAACATTCAATAGCATTAACACCAATATAAATGGTGATGAATGCAAGAAGGTCACAGCTGATTATTACATTGATAAAAACAATGCTGATATTACTGATATATAAAGCAGCATAAGAGATATCTTAATACTTAGTAGTATCATGAAAAGATGCAGCCCGGCAGCAGTGGAGTTACTTGTACTGCTGCCAATATCATATAGATCGTAAGAGTGATTTGAAGTAGGCCGTTTCAAAAGGTAGAAATTATCTTATTATAAAGCTGACCAGTCGTAGGAAATCAAAAGGTACTTCCAGAGAGAAAATTTCCCTGCGGTGCTTGCGAGCCCATAATCTATCTAGACGCAAAATTTTTTTTCGGGTCGTTCGTTCGTTTGAAGAAAAAGAATTTGATAATAAGAGTTAAAAATAATGCAAATCGACGGATAATTTCAGGTTGAATATGAGAAGATTTCAATGCAGTAAATATATGGGTTCTTCATTGTTTTTTCTCACCGTCGATATTGAGTGAAAAGTGCATGTTGATTTTGATTATAAGTGGATTAGTAAAATGTCAATTTGGCGAACGGAGGTTATAAAACTGTTCGCCAAATGATATTTTGAAATTTGTCTATCAAATGATAGGGAATTTATCGTTTTTATCCCGAAAATCGCAATATGAGAGTATAAAGGAATCCGAATAAAATAATAAGACGAGCAGAGGGATGCCGGTAGAAAAAACGCAAAAAAGGCTTTCTTTCCTGCATATTAACTTTTTTATGCTGATCTGCAAGAAATGCAAGAGGGAAACGTATGAGCAATGAAGAACTAATCAATTTAATAAAGCTGGGGAGTGATATTAAAAACAACATGGAGCAGCTCTACATACAGAATCAAGGCATGATATATGCAGTTGTTAAAAGATACCGTTACGCTTGCCAGAGTGACCATAAAGGCACTTCAATAATAGAAGTCGAAGAATTAATGAATGAAGCTTATTTCGGTCTTTTAAAAGCAGTAGAGAGCTATGATACAGGTCAAGGAGTGCTGTTTATGTCATATGCTCCCTACTGGATAAAAAGAGCAGTAAAAAGATACCTGGAGAATTGCGGACAGGCTGTCCGGGTACCGGTACATAAACAAGCACAGGTTTATCAATATAATCAGGCAACATCATGTTTTTTGAGAAAGTATAATCGGCAACCTTCTGTTAAGGAATACGCGACCTGGTTAAGTGTATCAGAAAAAGCAGTGGAGCAGCTGCAACGTTTTATGTTTCAAAGTAAAATTAAGAGTCTGGATATTCCCTTACCTGGAAGTGATAACGTTGAATTAACAATAATCGACACAATAGCAAGTGAAGTAGATATAGAAAACGAGATTACAGAAAGACTAAGTCGGCAGCAGCTATATTCTGAATTATGGAAGATAGTAAAAGAAGAGTTGAAGGATGATATAGCGTTACAGATCCTAAAAATGAAATATGAGGACAATATGACATCAAAAGACATAGCCTTGCTAGTTAATGACGATTATAAGCATGTAAATAGCGTTATAAGGAAGTATATTAACCTTTTGAGAAAAAACGATGAAATAAGGCATATAGGCAAAGAATTAGGTCTGTTTGATAACCGCACGATAAACATAGGGTTTATTGAAAAAATCGTGTCTGCAGGCAATAACAGCATTTTAACAAATTTGGAAAAAGATTATGCCAAACATTTGGGTTGGATAAAATAAAGAATTAATTAATACTAAAGGGTAAAACAGTAACTTAAAGAAGGTGAAATAATAAATTATTGGAAAAATTTATATATAAGTTATTGAGAACTTATAAAAAATGAATTATAATTGATTAAGGATTATAATTTTCCCTATAGAAAGAAGAATATAATGAAACGTGTGAAGATTGAAAATTTTGGTGCTGTGAAAAATGTGGTAATTGATATTGATAAAAACATACAAGTTTATATTGGAGCCCAAGCTTCTGGTAAAAGTACAATATGTAAAATTATTTATTTCTGTAAAAAAATAAGAGACTATTTATTAGAATTCTTAATGGATACGGATCAATTTAATCGTAACCATCCAAATGAATATTATAATAATTTCTTAAAATTCTTAACTAAACAATTTATGGGATGCTTTGGAACAACAAAGCATATGAATAAATTTGTCATAAGATACGAATTTAATCAGAGCAATATTCAAATAAAATTAAACGAGGATGGTTATGTTAGATTTTCATTTAATCCTTTATTGAAAGATGCAATAGTAAAAATTATAGATGAAACTGCAAGTTTATTGGAAAAAAGTACCAATATAACATATGGAGATGAATTATTTTCTGTTTTAGATAAAGTATCTACAATGAATATAATGAAAGTACAGCTTAGAAAATTAGTTTTCGAAATTTTTAATGATGATATGGATATTATTTATATACCAGCAGGAAGAAGCTTATTAGCTTCTATGTCTGAGCAATTACATGGTTTTTCAATAACTGATATGGATTTAACAATGCAAGAGTTTATAAATTTGATAACAACAACAAAGAACAAATTTGGAAGTAAAATTCCTGATATGGTGGTAAATTATACAAAAACGGTTAAAGGACAAATTAATAATTCGGCTACAGATTACGCTTATCTTTTAATAAAGCAAATTTTAAAAGCTGATTATACAAGTGAAAATGATGGTGAAAAAATATATTTTGATGAAAATCATTGGGTAAAATTGATGTTTGGATCTTCAGGGCAACAAGAAGCTTTATGGATATTAATGATAGCTTTTGCCATTATTTTAGAAAAGAAAAAATCGTTCATAGTAATAGAAGAACCGGAAGCCCATCTTTTCCCAATTGCACAAAAGGAAATTATAAATTTAATAGCATTGTTAGTAAACACAACAGATAGCCAAGTTGTTATTACAACGCACAGCCCATACATTCTTACATCTATAAATATATTATTATACTCTTGGAAAGTTGAGAATTCAAAAAAAATACAATCAGAATTAACGATTATTCCCAAATCGATAAGATTATCAAGCTATAAGTTTGCAGCATATGTTATAGAAAATAGGGCACATGACAACAATTTCATAATGCAGTCATTGTTGGATAATGAGACAGGTTTGATAGATACTGAATACATTGATAAAGTTTCTGAAATAACAAATGATGATTTGGAAAAATTAATTGAGCTGGAGACAAAATATGATTTGTAATAAACTATCATTATGTTTTGATGCAAAGAAAAATTCTGGTGATTTTCGAGAATGTCCCAATATTCCTAGTAAATGCATAGAAAAAGAGGGTACTATATCAAACATAAAATGTGAAGAAAATGGTAAAATATACATTTTACAAAATACAGATAATAAATATATTGTTTCGTATAAAATGGACGGTGGAGTTATCAAAGAGGATAGTACCGTACCTCCGGGAACAAATAAGTGCGATTATTTATATTTAATCAATGAAAAGACCGAACCAATGGCTATAATAATAGAATTAAAAGGAACATCTGTAAAGAAAGCAATTACTCAACTTCTTGGGACCATTGAGCTTTACGATAAAATTTTTAGTAATTGTTCTAAAGTATTTTGCAGAATTGTTGTAACTTCATCTACTCCAATGATCAAAGCTGAACCAGCATACATAAAACTATCAAAGAAAATACAATCGAAATTAAATGGAAATATTAAAATTCATGAAAAAAAATTTATTGAAAAATATACAGAACTTTTATAATTTTATTTTTATGTTTAACATAATTTTTTAATCTTATCAATAAAAAAATCCTAAAATTGCAGGTGTTATTCTTGTACTGTATTTTGAGGATTTTTTAGTTTAATTTATTTGAAATAAATTATGTATACTGCAAAGTATAATTAATCATTCTCTTATAATTTGTAGTAGAACATAAAGTTGTAAAAGTCTGATAATTCTAGAATTAGCAAACTTAAAGTATTATTAAATATTTAATTTATATGTTTAAATCTAGGAGGATATAATTATGAATCATATTGAAGAGGAAATAATTAAAAATGTATCTTCTTTTCGACAATTACCTTATTTATTTGTTGGAACAGGAATGTCTATGCGGTATTCAAATGCCCCGGACTGGAATATGCTCTTATTTACTGTTTGGAGTATTTTAAATACAGATAAAGAAGAGCAAGAATTCAAACGATTAAGGCAAGGAATAGAAAATGAAATAAAAAGCAAATATGGAGATATTAATGATGAAGAAAAAAAATACTATATTAATCCTATTCTAGCATCTGTGTTACAAGAAAAATTTCATCACTCCTATTATAAAGATACTAATTTTCCCTCAAAAGTATTTACAAAAGAAGAAGATAAAGATATTCTTGATAAAAATTTCGATCCGTTTAAATACTATATTTCAAAAGAAATTAGTCAGTTAAAGTTAGATAAAACAAAACCTGATTTTCCTGAAATAAGAGATTTAATGAGATATCAAAACAAAATTGCTGGTATAATAACTACAAACTATGATTCCATTTTAGAAGACCTATTTTCGGATTTTTCCGTAATGATAGGACAGGATAACATGTTATTAGCTAATTCATTTAATATATTTGAAATTTTTAAGATTCATGGTTGCGCAACCTCTCCGAATTCATTAATTATAACTAATGAAGATTATTTAAGATTCAGAAGTAAGCTGAAATATTTGTCTGCAAAACTATTAACAATCTTCGTAGAACATCCAATAATATTTATTGGTTACGGCATGGGAGATATTAATGTAAGGAGTCTTTTTAAGGAGATTGCTGAATGTTTATCTAATGAGCAAATAAATAAAATTAAAAGTAATTTTATATTTCTAACTCCAGCATTTGGAAGTGAAGAAAAAAGTACTATTCGTGAGATTGTCTTTGGGAAAAGTACTATAGCGATGAAAGAATTTATCCTAAATGATTATTCAATATTTTATAAAGCTTTATCAAATATTCAAAGTTCATTACCAATTAAATTAGCTCGCAAGTTACAAGATATGGTCTGCAATTATGTTTACTCAGCAACTGCAACTAATAATATTCTTTTTGGAACAATAAATAGTCCTGACCTGGATGATAGTAAGGCAGCTATATATTTTGGAGAGCTTGATACTGTACGTCAAATTGGATTTAGTCACTATACTATTGATGATATATTAGAAGATGTGTTATTAGATAATAAATCATATTTAGTTAACGAGCAACTAATAACGAAAACATTTAAGAATATAAGAAGTAGTGCCGGTACTACACTTTTACCAATTTATAAATATATTAAGGCTCTAAATTATAATATTAACAATATTCCAGATACATATAATATTATAAAAAGTTATAATGATGTAATGCCAACAAGTAGTGAAAGAAGAAGTATGGATAAAAGCCTTCAATTTAATAAAATAGCAGATATAGAGAATAAATTTCCCAATCATATACCTAAACAAGTATGTTATATTAAAAAGTTTGCATCTTATATATCAGTAACTGAACTTGAGGATTATCTAAAAAAACATTATAGAACTCCTGAGTATATTAAGTATTTATCTACTTTTAAAAGACTTATAGCTTTATATGATTTTAAGAAATATAAATAAAAGAAGGTACAATCCCCTTCTTTCATATCTTTAAAAAAAGACCATCCAGAAGGTTCATATACCTTGTACTTTTATTATATTATTTATATATGAAATTATACCATAAAAGTATTAAAAGTCAATTAGTTTCAGGAGAATTAGATCCTTGAATAGTAATAAAATACTATAGAATAAGTATATAAATAAAAGCGCCTATATGGGTGCTTTTTTCTTGCTGTTTAAAATAAGATAGTGTATAATAATGGAAAATAACAAGGGAATATGGAGTATATATATGGATGAGAGCAAAATTAAGCAGTTACTAGATACATGTTATGAAAAAGCTCTACAAGGACTACCAACTAGCAAATCTGTTTATGATTTATCAGATCAATATTTAATAAAATATCGTGATCCTTATACAGCAGCTGATAAGTTGAAAATTAATCAAATTGCTAAGTGTGGTACTTCAGGTTTTATTACTGGACTTGGAGGTGTGATAACATTACCTATTGCAATACCTGCCAATATATCAAGTGTTATATATATACAATTAAGAATGATTGCATGCATCGCTTATATTGGAGGATATGATCCCTCGGATGACGAAGTACAAACTATGGCATATGTATGCTTAACAGGGAGTGCAGCTGCTGACATCTTAAAAAAAGCTGGGATAAATATAGGCGAAAAAATAACTGTTAATTTGATAAAAAAAATCCCAGGAGCGGCACTAACTAAAATAAATCAAAAAGTTGGATTTCGATTTTTAACAAAGTTTGGAGAAAAAGGTGCAATTAATCTTGTAAAATTCGTCCCTTTAGTCGGTGGGGTAGTTGGCGGAGGTGTTGATATAGTTGGAACAAAATTAATAGCAGACAATGCAATCAAGATGTTTATAGAAGGGAAAATTCAGTAATAATTCGGTGGAATTAATTAATTTTATACTATTCACTTATTAAATATTTAAAACCACCGACTATATGCCGGTGGTTTTAGTATGTAGAATTCTGTGGAAAACATAAATTATTTTTTCCAATTGTCGTAAAATTCTTTGATCCCATTATATAATTCGGGTATATCCTCTTCATCAACCTCGTTTAACATATCAATTATAACTTTCTTCATTTCGTCATTTGATAATTTATCGAATTCTTCTTCTGTTGGGTAATTCATTAAATAACCTCCAAGTTAAATTATAGACTTAGTATGGTGCAAATAGAACATTTTGTCAATATTTTATATATATGAAATCACGAATTATATTACTGCTAAAAATAAAGTTCAGAAGAGGGAAAGTGCATATCATATCACATTTTTCTTGTCCTTTTTCTTGTCAATTTACCCATTTTAGGCTTACGAGAAACACTAGTACATATAACCAGTAAAAGATAGAAGCACTGATTTTACTGTAATTTATAGCAGATAGTAATAATTAATATACATAGTATTTCGCCTTGCCAAGGCGAGGGTCGCGGGTTCGAATCCCGTCTCGCGCTTACGAAATCCCTTGATTTTCAAGGGATTTTTTATTGCGCTGATATGTGCACCGTATGTGCACTACTATTTTATGCTCTTTCTATCACTTTTTTCAGAGCTTTATTCATAATATCTAAGTTCTCACGTTCCGTATTGGGATTGTAAATATAACTAAGAGTAGTGCAATGGGACTTTTGCATATAAATTCCTGCAACTCTACAATATTTGCCAAGCCAATAGGTTACTGTTCTTGCAGATAATAATGAAAACAAAAAACATATTGATGCATAAAGTTATCACGTATTTATTATTGTCCCTTTGTGCGGCATGTATATCGCTTCATTTAACTATATATGGAGTACAATTTGTACAAGAGGTTCAAGATTCGCAGTTAGCTTCTATAAATCACGAATACAACAATTCTGGTGCTGGCAACAACAATTCAATAAACGATTAATTAATTAGTAATAATCTTAATCGTATTAAAGTAATTAATAATTCTGGATTACTATTTTTTTTAGCAGGCTCATTTAACATAATACATTCAAACTCAAGCGAAAAGGCACTCAGTTCAAAGACATATAAAAGAAATTGCACGATCATTGGCTCACTATTTTTACTAATAAATATGTGTACTATTATGTGCACATAAATCAGAAGTGGATGGAACCCCTTTCTTTTCTGTATTTTAGGAGTGGACTATGGTTCGAATCCCGTCGCGAGCTCTTCTTAATTAGCCAGAAGTCCTTTATTTAAGAGGCTTCTGGTGTTTTTTCGTTCAGGGAGTTTTGAGTATAACAAGTCCATTCACATATGAAAGAACAATTTTGCAATATAAGCATTATTGGTAAATGTTGCCATGTGTAATATTGGGTGATATAATGATTGATGCTAGAGTGATAGAGTTATTATTAAGCTTTATACCATTATGTTCGTCTCAGTTGTTTACAATTGCGAATTAATTTTTTAAATTCAAATATATCAAGAAAGACCTATTAACAATAACCTTGCAGATTTGTTCTAAAAATGTAAGGTTATTATTTTTGGGTTATTATATCCTTATTACGAAAGGACGGTATGATATGGAATTTTTGAATCGAATGACAGAGGTTATAAATTATATCGAAGAGCATGTTACTGATGACTTTAATCTTACCGATGTAGCAAAAATAGTTTGCTGTGATGTATATCAATTTGGAAGAATATTTTCATACGTAGTTGGTATATCACTTGCAGAATATGTACGTAACAGGAGGTTGTCACTAGCAGCCTTGGAACTACAAAACGGAAATGTCAAAGTTATTGATATTGCTCTTAAATATGGTTATAGCTCTCCAGAATCATTTGCTCGTGCATTTCGCGAGATGCATGGTGTGTCACCAAAAGAAGCATATGCAAAAGGTGTTACTCTCAGAATGTATCCATGTATCGACTTTCAAATTTCAATTAAAGGAGTTGTCAACATGGATTATCGAATCGAAGAAATAAGTACTATTAAGTGCGTGGGGGTTTCGTATAATGTTGTTCAAGCCAAGGATGTTTGGACGAATGCATGGGAAAAATTTATAGACATACCTGATGAAAAATTAGGTGGATCCCCTGACCAAATACTAGCATGCAAACATCATCTGTATCGAGCGCCCCTTTGGCAAATCGGTCTTGCTCATAATTTAGAAAACGGTGACTTGGTTATGTCAATTGGTGCTGAAGATGCAGGCGGTGAATATCCAGGATTTGACTATTTTGAAATACCAGCTGGAACATGGGCGAAGTTCAAAGAAAATGGTACTATGCCAAGTGGTATTGGAGCGCTTTATACGAAAATTTTCACTGAATGGCTTCCGTCAAGTGGATATGAACAGTCAATGAAGACATCTATAGAAATTTATCCGCCAGGAAATTCGCAAAGCGAAGAATATACATTTGAAGTTTGGATTCCAATCAAGAAAAAATAACTATATTCCCCGACCAGGCTTAATGAAAGAGGGCAGGAAAGCTAGTAAAATTATGCTTTCCTGTTTTTTTAGTTTCTGAAATAATGTGTACAGCATCCTTTTGTTTCTATATAACATAGGCTAACCGCTATAGTACTTTATATAGAAATATTATAGTGTGGATTAATTGCATGAGTTTCGATATATTTGAACAAGTAAAAAGTTTTCATGCAAACAATTAGATAGAATTCTTGGTTGAGTTTCTATTATAATTGAATATGTGACGAGCCTTATGAAAATATATCCAGATAAGGGTTATACGAATAGTTGTATGATAATCAACAGACACGTTACCTTACATCTCCTAAGAGTGTATTGGTAATGAAGCGATTTTTATTTATACTATACTTAATAAACGAGAAGGAGTTGTACGAAATGAATATTGGTTTAACAATAAAGAAGCTTAGAAATCAGAAGAATGTAAGTCAGAAAGAACTGTCCGAACAACTTAATGTTTCATGTCAGACAATAAGTAAATGGGAAAATGATAATACCTATCCAGATATAAGCATGATACCTATTATTGCAGATTATTTTCATGTTACGATAGACACGCTTTTTCATGGTGTGATAGAAAGTGCGGACGATGTTATTCCGGGGGCAATGAAAGACAATCTTAGTGAAAATAACGAAGGCTGGAATCTTGCACAGAAAAATGGATGGACAGGAACCATTCTCCCTGCGTATGGTTCTTATACTCCCACCGAAGAAAAATTATGCCTGTTTGATGGTATAGAGGATAAATCTGTTCTTGAAATTGCATGTGGAGATGGAAGGTCATTACTATATTTAGCAGGAAAGGGTGCGAAAGAATTATATGGTCTTGATATTTCGGAAAAACAAATTGAAGTGGCAAAAGACAATTTAAAGAGTAACAAAGTTAAAGCAACTCTTTTCGTGTCTCCAATGGAGGTTAACCCTGGAATCCCTTTTCATCACTTTGATTGTGTGTACTCTATATATGGCATTGGCTGGGCACAGGACTTGTATAAAGTATTTGGACTTATCTCTAAATATCTTAAGCCAAAGGGCAGATTCATTTTTTCGTGGGACAACCCAATGCTGCCGTGCATAAAAGAGAAAGACGGCGAGTACCTGATTACTGAATCATATGTTAAAGAACAGGAGAGACAGTGGACCAAGTTTGGAGAACCCTTTACCACCAGGAACTGGAAGCTTTCTTCATACATAAATGCGCTTATCGGTTCAGGCTTTGAAATAGAAAGGATAATAGAAGAATCCGATGACTACTCAGATTCTGCACCTTTTATGGATAAATACTATTCTGAACATAAAGCTTCAATAATCAATCATACGGTAATAATAAGGGCTCGTAAGAAATAAAATGCCAACTCAAATAGCGGATTAGAGATGAAAATCATCTAAATCAAAATGTTGAAAATTTAACGGTTGTGCCAACTCTGCGCCAACGGTTGTTTTTCCTGTACCCAATGCACGGAAAATTATTATCCCTCTGGACACTAGGTCACCTCTTAAAGTATTAGTAGTATTGTAACCCTGTTAAATGTGATAATTATATACATTATGTATATTAATTCATAGGAAAAAAATTGATTATGGAATTATTTCAGATGGTTGATAATAAGCTTAAACGAAAGCAAGATTAAGGGGTAACTAGGATGCAAGCAAAAGATGTAAATAATACTTTTTATGTACTAAGATTCTTTGCTATCTTAGCTGTTGTAATGGCCCACTCTGTATACACTCTGATTCCAAATGATACTGTGGTAAAAGTATTTAATTCTTTTGGAAGATGTGGTGTCATAATTTTCTTTATTATATCAGGTTACTATTTTAGAAAAGAAAAATATGAGAATGTATTGCAACTGTTGAAGGCAAAACTTAAAACTATAATTATTCCGTGGATTATTTGGGGCATGGCAATTTATTGCACAAGATTTACGTCAACAGATTTATATTTTAGCCTGAAAGAAATAATCTTATGGCTTTTAGGATTTGGTACGTACCTGTATTTCTTAACAATATATATTCTATTGCTATGTATATTTCAAATACTACCCCAAAAGAGTGGAATTCAGGTGATATTACTCCTGTGTACATTAATAAATGTGTATTTAGTTGCTGGTAATGTCGGGCCATATTCGGTATTAAAATCAACCAATGTTCACGCTGAATTAATATATCTATTAACTTATTTAAATATATTCAATTGGATCGGTTTCTTTACATTAGGATTACTACTGAGAAAAATAAATCTATTCGAAAATAAAAAATTATGGGCTTTTAAATATAAAATAATAATTAATATATTTATTATTTCTCTATTAGTATGTATGATTTTGATTGAAAAGGGTAATACATATTGGACTAATTATAGTATTTGGATTGAAATGAGTTTCTTTGTAATTCTCTTTCAGGTATCAAAATTGCTTAAGGATGTAAAATATATACAGGAAATTGGAAAAGTAACAATGCCAATTTATTTAATTCATTTTTTGATAGAAGGGTTTATATTTAATAAAGTCTTACCGGAAAGTATTATAATGGGATTAATAAGACCTTTGATATCGGTATTAGTTGTTTATTGGTTATTACAATTGGGATTAATTATAAGCAAAAAGATACATCTTCAAAGATTATACACTACCTTCCTGGGGTTAAAATCATAGAGTAAGAAATGCACACCCCACACTTAGTAGACAGAGTGCGTTCCACCTTACATTTATGGGTACACAGGTGATAAAGTTCGAAGCCGTCCTATGCTTAATTTGATTGGGAAACCTTATTTATGGGGTTTTCCAATTTTTTTGGTGTGGCAATCTTTTAATAAAACACCTGTTATACATTGTATACAGGTGGCAAATACACTAATGTTAGCCGCTGTGAGAAAAGGACGGCAATAAATATGACTTTTTCCTCCATCCTTGTGCATCTCTATCCTATCTGTCCAGGTTAATGCCTATGTCAAAAGCTGTACAAGCAGAATGACTTCTAGCTATTTACAATTTTGCAATTAGTAGAAATTCAATAATATTTATAGAATTTTACAGTTTCATTACATGAAAATGGTATAATCTGCTTAAGAGGTGAATGGGATGACAAAAATATTAATTGTTGAAGATGATAGACATATTAATGAATTAATAAAGCGAAATTTGAAGTTAGTCGGTTATGACTGTGATCAGGCGTATGATGGTAAAAACGCGTTAGAGATTTTCAGAAAAGATAAATACGACTTGATATTACTTGATGTTATGCTGCCGAATTCTTCTGGATTTGAGTTAATTCCAGAAATTAAAGATACACCAGTTATTTTTGTTACAGCAAAAGGTGAATTAAAAGATAAATTACAGGGGTTATCTTTAGGAGCAGAGGATTATCTCGTTAAACCTTTTGAAATGCTCGAATTGATTGCACGAGTTGGGGTTGTTCTAAAACGATATAAAAAGGCAGAAGAAACATTCCAATTAGGAGATGCCATGGTTTATCTTGATAAACGAAGTGTCTATGTTCGAGGGCGCGAAATGGATATTACTCCAAGGGAATATAGCCTGCTTGAAACTTTGATTATAAATAAAAATATTGCATTATCAAGAGAAAAATTACTCGATATTGCATGGGGATATGATTATGAAGGGGAAACAAAAACAGTGGATGTTCATATTCAGAAACTACGCAAAAAACTTGGATGGGAGAGCTATATAAAAACGATAGTTAAATTAGGTTATCGATTGGAGTGCTAGTATGAAACTTTGGAACAAGATATATTTTATAACACTGATTGTTACTTTAATATTTGTAAATCTGGGTATTTATTTTGTATTCAATATAACATATCGGA
Source organism: Anaerocolumna sp. AGMB13020 (assembly GCF_033100115.1). Lineage (NCBI taxonomy): Bacteria > Bacillati > Bacillota > Clostridia > Lachnospirales > Lachnospiraceae > Anaerocolumna > Anaerocolumna sp. AGMB13020. The sequence goes on from NZ_CP136910.1 coordinate 4,786,843, forward strand.
AGAATATTGAAACAGAAAAAAACAGGGCTGAGGCGGATTTCGAAATATTAAAAAGCAATATTGAAAAAAGTATGATGGCCTTGGAGGAACAGGGGCGTTGTACAGATATTGCAGTGCAATCATTATTAGTTTCATATGAACAGGTTTATAAGAACCAAGATATTTCATTACAAATGTGGATGAATGAATCTTACATTTATCCTAAATTTCCTAAGTATCAGAATAAATCCTTAAAAAATGATACAGAAGGAAAAATTGTTATTAAAACAGAAAACAGCATTAAGGTCATCTATGTGACAGCAAAACTCAGAGGCATGACTAATCCGTATTCTTTTATGTATGAACGACCTTTAACGGAGTTGAATGAAATATGGAATAGTTTGAATCATATTTATATTTCTTTAAGTATAGGAATTTCAGCATTACTTGCTATTCTTTTAGGCTTAGTTCTATATCGTATTATGCAGCCATTAAAGAAATTGTCTATGGCAGTAAATGAGATGAGAGAAGGGAATTATGAGAGCAGAGTGGAGCCTATGGGAAATGATGAAATATCAGAACTTGGAATTAATTTCAATCACATGGCAATAAAGATACAGCAGGATGTTAGAAGTATCTCTGCTGAGGCAGAGCGAAAGCAAATGTTTATTGATAATCTGGCACATGAATTAAAAAGTCCCTTAACTAGCATCTATGGTTTTGCAGAATATATCCAAAAAGCAAATGTATCTGATTCAGAGCGGGAAGAATGCCTATCTTTTATCATGGAAGAAAGCAAACGTATGATGGAAATGTCATATACATTATTGGATCTGGCTATGTATCGAAAAGAACAGATTGAATATGGGGATATTTCAATTAATACATTGAAAGAGACTGTTAATAAAATACTAGAATCCAGATTAAAGGATAAATCGGTAACGTTAAAATGGGATTATCATATAGAAAAAATATATGGCAATGGGCTATTAATAGAAAGTTTATTAACCAATCTGATTTCAAATGCTGTATCTGCCTGTAGACAGAAAGGTAAAATTATTGTTCAACTGAAAGCTGGGCAGGCAAGAATGATACATTTTGAAGTTATTGATAATGGAAAAGGTATTTGTCAGGAAGATTTGCTACATATTATGGAACCGTTCTATCGGGTGGATAAATCAAGAAGCCGTGAACATGGAGAAACTGGATTAGGACTGGCGTTATGCAAAAAAATCGTGGAAGCCCACCATGGAGATATTAGTTATACATCAGAACAAGGAAAAGGAACGTGTGTAAAAATCGATTTATGGAAATCTTTTACCGATTGATAACAATTTCATTAATTTTTTATATTTTTAATCATGTAAATTATTTATGATATTAATACTTCGAAGCTATAAACGAAAGGGAGGATTCATCATGAAAAAAAATAATATTATTACAATCGCAATATCGTTGGGCATGATTATCGGAGGCGCATACATAACATATGGAGCGATGACGAAGACTCAAGGTAAAACAGTTCAGGCTGATATGACTAATATGGAATGGACAGAAGAAATGCAGCAATCTTTTAGTGATACGGAAGTCGCAGATGATAGTACTAAAGCAGTTAATAAAAAAACTTTATCCACAGAAATTGGCTTTAACATTGAATTTGATCAAGAGCACTCTCCTCTTAAAAAAGAAGCTGTGGATATGGATATGGAGGATGCCTTGGGTATCGTATTAAAACAGATAGAAAAAATATATTCTGTTTCTTTAACTGGTAATAAAGTAATTATGACAATAGATCAATACAGTAGTAATCAATCAATCGATAGCTTTATAGGTGCTCGATTCTATATGGGATTTATCATTTGTGATTCTGTTTCCGGGTATAGTTTTGAGATTAATTCGGTTACCGGAGAAATATATTCTATAGGAAAATTATATCAAGATATTGATAAGGAAATCTCCAATATTTCAGAAGAAACACTGAAACAGCTGGGAATTATTTATGATATGTATACCAAATCAGATTTAGAAAAAGTTCAAGATACTTATTTTGAAATTGCAAAAGCTTATATTGTTAATAACCTTGATAAAGGAAAAGTTGTTAAAGAGTACGGTATTTGTCCGGGAAATTATGGTACCAATTATGTGGATGTAGCAAATATGTTTATCATGGACTTATATTGTGAATTGGATAATGGAAGTGTTATTAATATTCAAATTGACCAAGTTACAAAAGAAGTTGTGAATTTCCGTATTTGCTCATAACTAATTTAATCCAAAGGTATAAATAAACTTAATCATACATCCCTTTTTCTCTCAGGCAGATCGAGATGCTTCTTGTCTGCGCGCTGCTTCCAATTTGAAGTTGGATTCTTACTTGAATAATCAAACGAATAAGTTATTGAGTTTTTATACGGTAACTCTATAATAAAGTTGTAGCTACAATATAAATTCGAGGTGAACGAAATGGAAGATATGAAGTTAAACCGGGAAATATCAGTTTAAAGACACCTTAAGTACTTCTGTTCATTTTTGATATAGCTTTGGAAATAAGTTTGTTGTATTTTTATGTCGAAATTTGGTTTACATGAATTCCCTAAAATGGTATAATAAGGTAATGTTAAAATATACACGCGATGGGGGAAATAACAAATGAAAAAGCATAAGAATGCAAAAGTTGGTTTTAAGGTGTTGCTCACAATTGGACTTATCTTCACAATTTCAGTTTTGTCCTTGGTAGTAAACTGGTACAATCAAAACAGTACTTATCAGAAATCCAACAAGATTATTACTGGTACAATGGAAGATATATTGGCTTTTGATAATACCTATCAGTATATGCTGGCTGTAGACAGTTTGGCGATGAAGCAATTCGCAGCCGAAGATAAAGAAACCAAAGAATTATTTGCAGGCTATATCGAATCAAGCTGTGATGTGATCAAGACCTCCCTGGAAGATATCTCAGCCCGCTATAAAAATACAGAGTATATTGATAAAATGACAGAACTGAACAGTCAGTTCACAGAATATAACGGTTATATGGAACAGGCCTTAGCACTTTCCAATCAGAATGATAACGAAGGTGCCAATAAGATCTTTAACAGCAATATGTCACCGATTACTTCTGTAATGTTCAATGATCTGAGATACTTAAGCTCTGATCTAAAAGATACCGTTAATGCGCAGATAAAAGGCCTGGAAGCCTCCAAAGGTTTCTCGGATGTCTTTACCGTAGCCATAGCAGCTGTTTATATTGTAATGTTAATCTTTTCCTGGTTTATTATCCGCAATATTTTAGTGAATCCATTAAAAAGAACAGAACAATCGCTGTTAGGGATTACAAAAGCTATTGAAGCTGGAGAAGGTGACTTGACAAAACGTGTTTATTATAAACACGATGATGAGATTGGTCAATTAGCCCAGGGGATGAATGGATTTATTGATACCTTACAGCGTATCATTACAGATATTAACAAAGTATCTGCCTCCATAGACACGAACTTTAAAAGTTTTGAATTAGGACTGAACCATGTGATAGACAGTGTAGCAGATAATTCTGCTTCCATGGAAGAGATGTCGGCAGGTATGGAGGAAACCTCTGCTAATATTGAGTCAGTAAATAATTCTGCAGCAGATATTGGAAACCTGTTGGTAAATATGTCTGATAAGACGGATAGAGGGGTTACTTTAGCAGGCGAAATCAGTGCCCGTGCAACCTCGTTAAAGGAATCCTCTTTACAGGCACAGAACTCAACCAGTAATATCTTACAGGAAATTTCAGAGAACTTTAAAGTAACCATTGAGAAATCCAAAGAAGTAGAACAGATCAATCTACTGACAAATACAATCTTAGATATCACCTCCCAAACGAATCTTCTTGCTTTAAACGCTTCAATAGAAGCAGCAAGAGCAGGGGAGCAGGGGAAAGGTTTTGCAGTAGTAGCAGACGAAATTGGCCATCTGGCTCATAGATCTCAGGAAACAGCTAATCAGATACAAGTGATAAGCGCTTCTGTAATTGAATCCGTAAAACATCTGGCAGATGATTCGAACCGTATGCTGGAGTTTGTCGATAGCCAGGTAATGGAAGATTACGGCAGAATGGTTGAGACGGGTGAGCTTTACGATACAGACGCCAGAACGATACATGGTATCATGAATGAATTCAGACAGACTGCAGTAGAACTTCAGCAAACAGTGTCTTATATTGTCAGTACCATTGAAGGTGTTACAGAAATTATCGGTGAAAGTTCGAAGAACACGCAATCCGTAGCAGAGAACAGTGAAGTACTATTAAAGGAGACGGAAGTGTTACGAGCAGCACTGGATGAAAGTGCACAATCAGTATATAATTTAAGTCAGGCAGTTCTTAAATTCAAACATATATAAGCTTAATATCGATAATTTATACAAATAAAGAAAATAGATGAAATACAGGAATTCAAGTCCGGTACAAACAGCTTTTAAATACACATATTAATTATTTTACTGTGAAGCCTTCGAATAATTTCGTTTATATGTGTGTTGACGCTGCCCAAAATAAATATTACAATGCTTCTATATGGAAGGAGATATATGACATGGTAAAATATTTAAGAAGGGTCTGCCTTTAAGTACTATACCCAAATACATCGTAATATTCTGACTGCTTAGTTTTCTCTTTTTTATTTCAAATTGAAAGGAGAAAAGATGAGTTATATAAAAGCAGAAGCAATATTACCGGCAGATTTGCTGGCAGAAATCCAAAAGTATGTAAGTGGCAGAAATATCTATATCCCGGCAAAGCAAGACAATAAGCTGAATTGGGGAATGAAAAGTAGTTACAGACAGGAATTGAAAGAAAGAAATGCTGATATCTTTTTTCAGTATCTGCAAGGCATAAAAGTTTCAGAACTGGCTTTAAGATTTTATCTTTCTGAAAAGAGTATCTATAGAATTATTTATCAAATGAAAATAAGATAAAAGGTAAAATAAGTCCGCTGCGTTAAGGTCAGTTTTTAACGCAGCGGATTCTTTTATGTTTTTCTAGCTACTTTTTCCGTAGCTTCTTTCAGCTAAGCAGAGTTTAGATGCATCTGGATATTTTATACAATATTGATTTTTATTTGAGTTATTTTATGATATACTTGTGTAAATACAAATAGATAAAATGTAATTTACGCAGGAGGTATATACATGGGAGAGTTCATATTCGAAAAATGTTCAGACATAGAAGGTCTTTATATGGTAGAGCCCAAAGTTTTTCTTGATGAAAGAGGTTACTCGATGGAAACCTATAACTATAAAGACTTCTCAGAAGCAGGTCTTACCATGGATTTTGTGCAGGATAATCAGTCAATGTCCGTAAAAGGTGTGCTCAGGGGATTGCATTTTCAAAAGACCTATCAGCAGGGGAAACTGGTAAGGGTTATGCATGGAGAAGTATTTGACGTGGTGGTTGATATCCGTGAAGGCTCTCAAACTTATGGTAAATGGTTTGGCGTTATCCTGTCCGCAGAGAAGAATAAGATGTTCTATATACCGGAAGGATTCGCTCATGGCTTTCTGGTACTATCAGAAACTGCTGAATTTGCTTACAAGCTAACGGATTATTATCATCCTGAGGACGAAAGCGGCATCCCCTGGAATGATCCTGCAATAGGAGTGGAATGGCCTATTACCGCGGAGCTGAAGGTAATAACCTCTGAAAGAGACAATAGTCACCCAGCTTTTCATAAGGGGATAGTATTGAAACCGAAAGGCCTGCAATTGGATAAATAGGATAGATTAGACAATGACAACAAAGGATTACAAAATATATGAAACTAAAGAGGGCAGAATGGCATCCAGATTAATCCATTACTTAATAGCAGAAGAAATTGCTAAAACAGATAAAAAGATTAATAGAGAAAGGTTTGTATACGGTGCTTTATTACCTGATTTATCTTCCCATGAGGATGGGAGTTATAATAAAGCACATTTTGGAGAAATACACAGGGAGAAAAGAAAAAAGGGTATTAACTGGCATAATTTCAGAAATAAATATAGGGATGAAATGGAAACGGATTTCATGTATCTGGGTTACTATTCTCATTTGATAATGGATGCATTATGGTTTGCACAAATTGCTGATAAATACATCAGAATATATCCGAATCCGGAAAGAAAAATTTACTACAAGAAAAGCTATGAGGATTATTTAACATTAAATAAATTGCTGACAAAAGAATATGATCTCTATTATTCTTTACCTGTAATAGAGAAGATAGATATTGAAGAGATCAATATATCCTTTGGTGAAAGTTTCTTTGAGGAATTGAGAAATGATATGATACCCTCCTCAGGTGTTCGCAAAGAAGATTTGAGGCTATATCCTTATGAAGTCATAGCTGAGTTTCTGAATCAGGCTAAGAACTTGTGTATAGAGGAGATAAGTGCGCATCGAAGAGGGATTGATTCCCTGGACCCTCATGAACTTTTTGTGAGTAGATAAAAAGCTGGGAAATATGGAAGACTTCTATTCTTTCCAGATTGTAGAGAGCTGTTTTGTGATTACCGGATTTGAACTTAGTGTCTAGGCGATGAAGTGGAGGTGGTATGAATGAGAAAATCTCTTACAGCTTTGTTTTTGGTTCTTTCCTTTATGTTAGCAGCCTGTTCGAAAGGCAAATTAGAGGAGTCGGATGACCAGATTCTAAAAAACGATAGCCTTGATCGTGTGAAAAAAGGAGATTTTATTGTTTTTGAAGATGGCAAAATTACTTCTGGACAATTGTTATGGGAGGATTTTATAAAAAAAACGGATAAGGGAGAAACAGCGTCTGTGAGCCTGGCTTATTACTATACACTGGGAGAACCATCCCAATACTCTGAGGAATATTATGAGTCGGTAAAGGATAATTACCCTAGGCTTTTTACGAAAGATTTAAGTTATGACGGTAAAATATACATGATTGAAGAAGCGGAGGATGGGCAGAAGCAATCAAAAGAGTATAAATTCCTGATGAGATATGAAGAGGTACCAGACAGTACCTCTGCTCTATATTCCAAATGCATCTATTACGTTCTTGTAAATGATGACGCTGTAACCTGGAAGGATATATTTAATGGTATGATCAGTTCCCGGTTAGACGCAGGTATTGATCACTACCTGATTTATTATGATTATATTAGGAAATAAATATCAATCAGTATATTGAAGAAATCAAACTCGAGAATTTCGTCTGTAAATCCAAAAATTTTTGTCTGTACATTGTAAAAAGTTAAGGGTCTATAGGTGGAAAGCAGGTTAGTCAAAGATACCGAAGCAACAGGTTTGCACTGTTCTTGTCAATGAAGTTATACTGCCTGACGGACAAAAGGATAGCATGAATGGCTTTCTCTCTGTAATCCTGCTTTAAATAAATTTCTCCCAGTTTCGTATAGGCATCAAGGATATTGAGCTTTGGCAGTGCCGCAGCCAACGCATCGACATGGGTAGTTTCACCGGCTTTCATAAGCTTTTCCAGGAGTTTATAAAGGAAGTTGTATTGATAAGAGCTTGAATTTTCTACGTGAAATTCAGATGGAATTAATTGCTCTAAAACAAAAAGGGAAGTGCTCTTAAGCTGTTCGGGCATGTTATCCAGTAAAGAATGAATCCTGTCTATAACCTCATCGGTTGTGAGTATAAGGGATAAAAGGTAATAGGCAATTATTTCTTCTGTATCAGCAGCAGACGCCAGAGAGGAAGCTGCCATTGCATAAAGAGCAGAAAAAGTATCAATTGCATTGTCGTAAAGATGCAGAAAAAAAGATAGCTTTCCGGATACCATAAGAAGTTCCCTGCTGTTGTTTGGTGTGAAATTACCCAAAGACAAAGCATAGTGGGACAGTTCATACAGCCTCAATTCAACCAGAATATCGGCGGCTTTAAGGTATTTTTCTTCAAGGCTGCCGGCTGTTATATAAGCAAGCAGCTTGTCAAAGAACTCCTGACGTTCTTTACACTGTGGATACAGGCACTTAGCCAGGGGAAGTAATATATCAGGCGCTTCCGGGTATGACAAGGCTTCTGCATAGTAATCTAGCGCGTCCTGATAAATCTCCTCCTCGTAATAGATTTCACCTAAAGCTATAAGTGCCCTGTAGGTTCCGCAGCCTGCAGTGAATTTTAAGGTATTAGGGGCTTCCCCCATGGCAAGGCAGCGCTCGAAGGATCTTACAGCAAGTAGATTTCGGTGATTAGATTTGTAGATGCTTCCTTTTAAATACTCAATATCTGTACAGGAAGGATATTCCATAAGCCCTTCCTCTGCAAAGAATAGAGCAGCAGTACTGTCACCCTGTGTCATATAGCATAGAATTATCCGGTAATAAACATGGGGAAAATAAGCCTGTGAGTGGGCTTTCTTCTCATGTGCCTTCAGGTAACAGGGCAGGGCGTTATTACAATCCCCCTGAGCCATATATTCATTTCCCAGATTGAAAAGATAGTAGGGATCTTCGGGATTATCCTCCAATTGCTTCTTTAATAAGGGCATATTCCGGTTATGTTTCTCCTTTTGCTGTATAACCTTATCGGTATATCCGAAATGGTGCAAGGTAATCTCTGCAAGGGTAAAGCGGGAGGAGTCAAAGTTTCCATTTCTATTATTAATCTGCTCGTGTATTCTTCCTTCAAAATAGTATTCTCCGGTATTTCTGACCATGCGGAAGGCATAATGGACGGAATAGTCTTTCGTATTCTCGGTGGAATAATAATTATGCAAGGTAAAATGATATCCATCATAATCCTCACGGTCTAGAAGAGCATAGAAGTTTTCGGTATCTTCCTCACGAAAGAGTTCATCTGCATCCAGTAACAAGATCCAGTCGCAGGTGGCTCTCTCAAGTGTCTGATTTCTGGCTGCTGCGAAATCGTCTTCCCATTCTATATCAAAAACAGTGGCGCCGTATCTGGCAGCAATCTCTTTGGAATTATCCTCAGAACCGGTATCACCGATTATAATCTCATCTACAATTCCTGACACACTGCCAAGGCACTGCTCCAGTATCCATTCCTCATCTTTTACAATCATACATAAACTTACGGTTTTCTTCTTTCCCATGGCGGTTCTGATTCCTTCATAAGAAGAGAGCTTCATTTATTAAGGTATTCAGATAATCATAGATTGACACTCTAAACAGCAGCAAGAAGCCGTTCGCAAATGTTTCTTCTTTTGTATAGGTGGTGCAATTTTCACGCTAGCGAATGAGAGAAGGAAGGGCTCCCCTGTCTTTTACAGGACTGTTACCGGTTATTTTCAGGTATGCCCGGTAAAAAGCAGAATAGTCTGTATAACCGGATTTGCCTGCTGCTTCCTCCGCACTATGCCCGCCCATAAGCAGCTGCTTTGCATAGATGATACGCTTATAGCTAAGATAATCGCAAAGGGTTGTGCCGGTAGCCTTTCGGAATACCTTGTTCAGATGATGTTTGCTGATACAGAATTTGTCTGCAATTAAGTCCAGGGTTATATGATCTGTATAATGACGGTTGAGATAGTTTATAACATTTTGAAGGGTTTCTGAGCCATCACTTTTTCTTTGTACCTCCCCATTTTCTTTCCCAAGAGATAGAATTCTTGCTAATAATGCTTCCAAATAAACAGGCAGCAGAGTGTTTTTAAGGGATTCTGAGAGACCTGCACAGTCAATAAGTGCTTCCATCTGAGGGAAAATCTTCTCTTTTACATTGTCAGCATAAAATATTTCTTTTGTATCTGCTTTGGATGCACCGGGGAAAATAGACTGCAGCATAGCCCGTCTTTCCAGAGAGAGTGCCTCAGGAAAGAAATGCAGAGCAATGCGGATGTAGGGTTTTCCTGAATTTACTCTGACTCCATGAAAAACATTTGGTGCTAAGAGCAGCAGGCTATGGGGAGAGAGCTTATAATGTATCCCCTCCACCAGATAATCTACATCTCCCTCCATATAGTAATAGATTTCATAAAAGTTGTGGCAATGGAGTGCGTAATCATAACTTGAGTTCAGGGTAGTGCTGTAGCCGAATATCACGTGTTCGGTTGTAATCTGTGCCAGGGATGCCATAGGTCTATTATCCTCCTTCCGCCTATCCCAAAAAATTAAAAGCAGGTAATTCTATTAAATAAATCATAGAAAGTACTCGTTAAGGCGATTATATCTAATGAACGCTATATTTGCAATATAAATATCTCTTTCTGCAATGGAGTTATCTGGCTGAATACGTTAGAATTGAGACAAATAACAAAGGAGAGAGGGTAGGAAAGATGGAATTGGGAGCTCAGCTATATACAGTAAGAGATTTTATACAGACAGAGGAGGATTTTAACAGAACAGCAAAAAAGATTGCAGATATCGGTTATCGTACGGTGCAATTATCAGCGGTAGGAAAGGAGATCAGACCGGAAAGAATCAGAGAAATCTGTGACCGCCATGGGCTTAAGATTGTACTGACCCATATGGATGTTAACCGAATCCTGTATGACACGGAGGAGGTGATAAAGGAGCATGACATATATGGCTGTTCCTATATCGGACTTGGCTCCATGCCAGGGAAGTTTCGCAATGCCTGCTGGCTTCCTTACTTTCTTGAGGATTTTAAGGAACCTGCCAGGAAAATAGCGGCAGCAGGTAAGCTCTTTATGTATCATAACCATAATTTTGAATTTGAAAAAATAAATGGAGTTACAATTTTAGAGCAGTTGATAAATAGTTTTACCAAAGATGAAATGGGGATTACCCTGGATACCTACTGGGTTCAGGCAGCAGGGGCAGATCCTGTTCAATGGATAAGAAAACTAAAAGACAGAGTACCCTGCGTCCATCTAAAGGATATGGCGGTTTCAGGCGGGGTTTCTGTTATGGCGCCGGTTATGGAAGGAAACCTGAATTTTGAAAGAATTCTTCAGGAGCTGGAAGAAACCAATTGTAAATATATCCTGGTAGAGCAGGACAGCTGTCAGACTAGTCCTTTTGACTGTCTGAAACAAAGCTATGACAATGTAAGCCAGCTTGGATATCATTAAGGCAAAGCATATATATAATTAGTACTTACATTCAAAGGCAGCTGGATGGAATAAATGCCAGTTCTATACATGGATTCCACCGCAAGCTTGCAGTATAAGCCAGCCTGAGAGGGCAAGGTATTTAAAGCATAGAAGAAAGGAAATCAGGTGTTCGTTTTGAAAACGCCTGAGAGGTACATAGATGGATAAGGTTAGAATGGGTATAATCGGAATCGGAAATATGGGAAGCGCACATGCAAAGTCCATAGCAGCAGGAGAAATTCCAGGGCTAGTACTTACTGCAGTAGCCGATCGAAAGGAAAGCCGTAGGGAATGGGCTGTCACACAACTTGGAGAGGCTGTTCAGATCTACAAAGAAGGAGAGGAACTTATTGCTTCCGGTTCATGTGATGCAGTATTGGTGGCAACGCCTCACTACCAGCATCCAGACCTTGTGATAAGTGCTTTTCATCATGGCCTCCATGCATTATGCGAAAAGCCTGCCGGCGTCTATACAAAGCAGGTTCGAAGAATGAATGAGGAGGCAGATAAATATAACCTGGTGTTTGCTGTAATGTTCAATCAGAGGACAAATCCGGTATACCGCCGAATGAAAGAACTGGTTGATAATAAGAGCCTGGGTGCAATCAAAAGGGTGAACTGGATCATAACGGATTGGTATCGTACACAGGCTTATTACGATTCCGGTGAATGGCGGGCAACCTGGGACGGGGAAGGCGGTGGTGTACTGTTAAACCAGTGTCCCCACAATTTGGATCTGCTCCAATGGATCTGTGGTCTGCCAAAGGAAGTCCAGGCTTTCTGTCATAATGGGAAATGGCATAATATCGAGGTAGAGGATGATGTAACAGCCTACTTTACCCTTGAAAACGGAGCGACTGGTGTCTTTATTACTACAACCGGTGATGCACCGGGAACCAATCGACTGGAAATTACCCTGGAAAAGGGAAAACTGGTTAGTGAAAATGATAAACTGACAGTATATGAACTTGAGGTAAGTGAGAGGGAATATTGTTTTTATGCAACAGAAGGTTTTAAGAAACCAGAGGGAGCATACAGGGAGGAAGAAATAACGGGAGATAATCCTCAGCACAAAGGCGTGTTAAAAGCTTTCACGGAACGGATTTTATACGGTACACCCCTGGTAGCAGACGGTAGAGAAGGTATCAGAGGATTAATGCTGTCCAATGCCATGCATCTCTCCTCCTGGTTGAAAAAATCAGTTACTCTGCCCATTGATGAGGATTTGTTCCTGGAAGAATTAAATAAGAGAAGAAAGGCGACTGTCCAAAAAGAAAAGGTAAAGGATATAACCTTTGATACCAGTGGCAGCTATGGTAACCGTAATGGCTGAAATTAGAAAGGCAGCAATTATCGGCTGCGGAAATATTGCCCAGGTACATGCTGCCTGCATTGCCGGGCAGCCAGGCATCAGCCTTGCCGGTGTAGCAGATACCTGCCTTGAGCGGGCAGTTAGCCTGGGAGAGAAGTATGGCGCTGAAGCTTATTATACAATGGAAGAACTGCTAGATAGAGTAAAACCGGAGATCGTTCATATCTGCACCCCTCATTATCTTCATGTCCCCATGGCAGCAGAAGCTTTGAGACAGGGAAGGCAGGTATTTATGGAAAAACCTCCGGTTATAAACCAGGAGCAGTATACGATTCTGAAAGATGCTGTAAAGAGTTCAAAAGGAAAACTGGGCTTGTGTTTTCAGAACCGCTATAATCCTGGAACTCTCGCCGCGATGAGGCTTTTTGCTCTTGGAATTCCGGGCAGGGTAAAAGGAGGAAGAGCGATTGTCAGCTGGTGCAGAGAGCGAGAATATTATACAGAAAGCGATTGGAGGGGAAACCGAAAGACCGAGGGCGGAGGAGCACTCATTAATCAAGCGGTGCATTCCCTGGATTTGTTGACGTTGTTCCTTGGCAAGCCTGTTTCGGCAGAGGCTGTTATGGCCAATCATCATTTGAAAAATGTCATTGAGGTTGAAGATATGATGGAGGCCTATATTCAATATGAGGAGGGAATTACAGGTTGCTTTTATGCTACAACGGCATATTGCACCAATATGCCACCGATTATAGAATTGCATTGCGATAATATGAATGTAAGAGTTGAAGAGATGAAAGCAGTATGCACTGATTTCTCTGGGGAGGAAATAAAACTTTCCGAAATGCAGGAATTTAAGTTCTCTGACGAGACATCTGCTTCACCGGAAGAAAATAAGAAAAAACAGGCCTCCCTCGGTAAGAGTTATTGGGGAGCAGGCCATATGGATTGCATAACGGATTATTACAGCAGCCTTTTGTCTGAAAAGGCAGTACCTATTGGACTTAAAGAAACGAAAGACACCATTGAGCTTATGCTGGCAATCTATGAATCTGCCAGAATAGGGGAAGAGGTAATAGTATAAAAAACCTCCGAGAGTTTTGGCAAAGGAGTACTGGTTACAGGGAAGGAGTAATTATGTTAAGAGAATGTAGAATAACAGGTTTTGCGGATGAGATTAGTGATAGCTTGCAAGAACAGGCAGGCTTGTTAAAGCAGTTGGGAATGGAGTATTTAGAGCTGCGAAGTGTGAATGGTAGGAATGTAGCTGATTTCACCATAGAGGAAATCAAGGAAATCAAAAGCTATCTGGACAGTGAAGGAATCAAAGTATCCGCTATTGGTTCACCCATAGGAAAAATATCTATCAAAGCTCCTTTTAAAGAACATCTGGAACGTTTTAAACGTGTAGTGGAGACTGCCCATCTCTTTGAGACACCAAATATAAGAATGTTCAGTTTCTATATGGAGAAGGAGGAGAGACCGGAGGACTACAAAAATACAGTGATAGAACGCCTGGGAGAGCTTAAAAATTATGGAAAGAATCACAGGGCAGTGTTGCTGCATGAAAATGAGAAAGGTATTTATGGGGAGACTGCAGAAAGATGCAGCGAGCTGTTTCAGGCTTTATATGATGAGAACTTTAAGGCAGTGTTTGATTTTGCCAACTTTGTGCAATGCAAAGAAGATACCTTAAAAGCATATGAGCTTTTAAAACCGTATATTTCCTATATACATATTAAGGATGCTGTTTTTGAAACTGGGGAAGTAAGGCCGGCTGGTATGGGAGATGGAAATATAAAAGAGATTTTAACTGACCTGGATATAAGCGGATATAACGGATTTCTAAGTCTGGAACCCCATCTGGCAGATTTTACAATGCTGAAACAGTTAGAGGAAAGTACGTTAGCCCGCAGGATGACCAACAGAGAAATGGCTTTTCACACTGCCCATGAAGCTCTTTTGAAAATATTGAACGCCTAGAGAAGAAACAGCATATATTATCACAAAGCTATCTTAGGGTGAATGAAATTGGCGATAGACAGTGTTTATGTAAGAGCCTTCCAGCTGAAAGGAGAACTAAATTACAAGGGGCAGAAACTGCTTACTTATGACATTAAATATCCACAGTTCAGTTCGGAACGGTTCCGGAATTTTACCAACAAACTCAGTGTATATTACAGAGCAGAAGCAGAGTTATATAAGAAGTATCATGTAATGAAGTTATTCCAGATGGCAATTGACGACTACGAATATGCCATAGCCAATGATTTTCCTGTCAGGATATATGAAGTATTAACGGAATATACCGTGACTTATAATGACAAGTATATTCTGAGCCTGTATTTTGACCGCTATGAATATACCGGCGGAGCCCATGGAATGACTACCAGAAGTGCTGACACCTGGAATCTGCGGACTGGCAGAAGAATGGACCTGGCGGATTTCTTTCCCGGAAGAAAGGACTATGTAAATTACATTATCGCCAATATCAACAGTCAGATTGCGAAAAAGGTAAAAGAAGAAGACGCCTACTACTTTGATGATGTAGATGATTTGGTAAAAGAAAATTTTAATGAGAAAAACTTCTATATTGTGCCGGAAGGGGTAATGATCTTTTATCAGCTATATGAAATAGCACCTTATTCCAGTGGAATCCAGACGTTTCTGATACCGGTAAAAATTTAAAAGAAGGGTTGTTTCAAAATTCTTAGGAATTTGGGAACAGCCCTTCTTACTTGTATTATGAGTTAAGACTTATAGTATGAGTTATCTTTTTGTAGTTTGGTATTCGTTGCTTCTAGTTTTATCTGCAGTTTAGATATTTTTTGATAAATTCCAGTAACTGAGTACAATCAAAGTTGTAATAATTGAAGCACATTCACTTATCCTCCTTAAATTGGTGTCCATAACGGACGGGTGTTTATCAGTTCCTGTTCATGAACGTTGTTTAGAAGGTAGCGCTTTCCTTCTGAACACTTATGATTATAGCATAGGGGGAGGGGCAAAGGATAGCTGTAAGTTCTGGTTAGAGAGGAAATATTAACAAATATTTAAATATGTATTACGAAAGTGTTACATGAAAAAGGGCATGTATCCCTATAAGAGGCATAAAGAAAGGACATTTCACGCTTTTTATTTGAGCAGTACCGCAAGCTTACTTACAGCATTACGCCGGTGTTGTCGTAAAAGTCCATCCTGCCTCTTTATTTGGGAGTACACATCCTATGATGTGGCTACCTGGAACTATTTAGTGAAAATCATCTTCGTTGCGGTGATAAAGATAACGTTCCATCTCTTCTTTTGATTGAAATTCTCTTGCATAATCCATAAAATTTTGCTGATCTAATTCATTAAGTCCTAAAAAGGTATCCCGTGCAACCAGATCGTTGGTAAGAAATACTGCCAGTGAAGGAGGCAGCATATTAAATCCGCCGAAATTATCCATACAATCGTCCTTTCTGTTTGATAACCTAATAAATGGTATAAGGATAGGTTTTGCAGTAAATGCTTAAATATACAATCCTTTTTCTGGATGAAAACCGTCGAAAACCAGGTTGTATTTGAGACTTTGTTAAGTTATAATAATGAAAAGATGGCTAGTAACGCAGGAGGATAGTATATGGATAAATATAGAATACTTGTTAAAGGTATTGTTCAATATGAAAATAAGTATCTGTTGACAGAAAAATGGTATGACGATCGTATAATGGATCCTTATCAGTGGGAATTTCTGGATGGTGAGCTGGAATTCGGAGAAAGTCCTGAGAAAGGTGTCCTTCGTATCGTTTATGAAAATACCGGAGTGAATGCCCATATCAACCGCATTCTCTATACCTGGTCCTTTATGCTGGGAGATGTATGCAATATAGGAATATGTTTTCATTTATTAAGCACCAGTGAAGAAGTGGTACTGTCGGAGGAACTTCATGATTATCAATGGGTTTCCAAAGAAGATATTGAGACCTATGTGAAGAACAAGGCTGTATTAGAGGATGTTGCCAAAGCAGAACTGTAAAGGAGAACAGAGTGTCATTACTAATTAAGAAAGGCCATGTACTTGACCCTTCCACCAACACCGATGGAATACGAGATATTCTGGTGGAAGACGGAATTATTAAAGAAATCAGTGAACAAATCAATGTTCAGGCGGATAAAGTTATCATGGCGGAAGGTTTGTTTGTAATGCCAGGTTTTATCGATCTGCATGTTCATTTAAGGGAACCGGGCTTTGAATACAAGGAAACCATAAGAACAGGAGCAATGTCTGCAGCGAGAGGTGGATTTACTACTATCTGCCCCATGCCCAATACAAAACCTGCCATTGACACCAGGGATATGGTGGAGTGGGTTAATCAAAAAGCCAAAGAGGAAGCAATAGTTCATATACTTCCTATTGGTGCCGTAACCCTTGGTCAGGCAGGAGATCAACTGGCAGATATAAAAGGGATGAAAGAAGCCGGTGCGGCAGCTATCAGTGAAGACGGTAAATCTGTTATGAACATAACAGTATACAAGCAGGGAATGCTGGCTGCAAAAGAGGCTGGAATACCAGTATTTGCACATTGTGAAGAGAAGGACCTGGCAGGCAGAGGGGTTATAAACGCCGGAAGTAAAGCCAGGGAGCTTGAGCTTCCCGGTATCACCAATGGAGTCGAAGACATTATTGCCATAAGGGACATTCTGTTGGCAAAAGAAACAGGAGCCAGGCTGCACTTATGTCATTGTTCCACCAGGGACAGTGTAGCTTTTCTGAAATGGGCGAAAGAAGAAGGCCTTCCGGTTACCGGAGAAGTGTGTCCTCATCATTTTACCCTTGCGGATGAAGATATTCCGGGTAATGACAGTAATTATAAAATGAATCCTCCTTTAAGAAGCAGAGAAGATGTCGCTGCTTTGAAGGATGCTCTTAAACAGGGAATTCTGGATGTTATTGCGACAGATCATGCACCACATAGCAAAGAGGAGAAAGAAAAGTCTTTCCTGGATTCGCCTTTTGGAATTGTGGGGCTTGATACAGCATTTGCACTCTCCTATACAGAATTGGTAGAGAGTGGTATCCTCACACCTTTGGAACTGGTTCGTAAACTTACAGTTAACCCGGCTAGTGTCTTGGGAATGGAGAAAGGAAGCTTAAGTACCGGAAAGGCTGCAGACCTTGTAATAGCGGATACCAGCAGCTGGTATGCAATTGATAAAGAAGAGTTTCTGTCACTGGGCAAGAATACCCCCTTTCAGGGAAGAAAAGTGAAGGGCAGAATTAAATATACACTGGTAGACGGTAAGATAGTTTACCAAGATTAAATAAACATTGCGGAGGCAGATATGATAAACCAGCTAATAGAGAAGATTCAGAAAACCCAGGCCCCTATTGTTGTAGGATTAGACCCCATGCTGGATTATATCCCGGAACAGGTTAAGAGCCAGGCCTACAAAGAAAAAGGTGAGACGCTGGAAGGAGCAGCAGAAGCTATCTGGCAGTTTAACAAAGGAATAGTGGATGCAACATATGATTTGATTCCTGCAGTAAAACCTCAGATTGCCATGTATGAGCAATTTGGTATTGAAGGTATGATAGCTTATAAGAAAACCATTGATTACTGCAAGGAAAAAGGACTGGTAGTTATCGGTGATATCAAACGAGGCGATATTGGTTCCACCTCTGCTGCCTATGCTGTGGGACATCTTGGAAAGGTAAAGGTAGGGAATAATACTTACAGTGGCTTCAATGAGGATTTTGCTACGGTAAATCCTTATCTTGGCTCAGATGGAGTCGACCCCTTTATTGAGGTGTGCAAGGAAGAAAATAAAGGTCTGTTTATATTGGTTAAGACCTCAAATCCCTCTAGCGGAGAATTCCAGGACAAGCAGGTTGATGGAAGACCTCTATATGAACTGGTAGGTGAAAAAGTAGATCAGTGGGGAAGTACGCATATGGGAAACAACTACAGTTATATAGGTGCCGTAGTTGGGGCTACTTATCCGGAAATGGGGAAAATACTCCGAAAGCTTATGCCAAAGACCTATATTTTGGTTCCAGGTTATGGAGCCCAGGGTGGTAAAGCGGAGGATCTGATTCACTACTTTAATGCAGATGGACTTGGAGCTATCGTAAATTCCTCAAGAGGAATTATTGCTGCTTATAAGCAGAAGGGGTATGAGAAATTCGGTGCTGAGAACTTTGCAGATGCTTCCAGACAAGCGGTAATCGATATGAAAGAAGATATTAATGCCGCATTGATAAAAGGTGGAGTTATAAAATAAGAAAAGTTGATAACTGTAAGAAGACAGAATAATTAAAGCAGAAGCTTCCATATACTCGTCAGTCATGGGATGACAGGAGTAATTGGAAGCTTCTGCTTTAATTTCTATCTTTATTATATATTATAAGGAATTAATAGCATCCCTAAGCTGGTTTAACGCTTTTAAAAGTGTTGATTTCGGGCAGGCCAGATTAAAACGTTGAAAGCCTTTTCCCTCAGGACCGAACATGGTACCTCCATCCAGCCAAAGTCCGGCTTTCTCGGTTATAAAGTCCTCTAAGTCGGCTTCCTCCATACCAAGTTCGTTAAAATCTACCCAGAACAGGTAGGTACCTTCTGTATCAATCACCTTCAGAACAGGAATTTCCTTTTCAATAAATTCTCTGGCTGTAAGGATATTATCGTAAATATACGCTTTAAGCTCCTCTAACCATTCTTCCCCATACTGGTAAGCAGCTTTGCAGGCAATAAGCCCCATGGTGTTTAACTGGCTGTAGCCGGACTTATTGATTTCTGCTTTGAATTTTTTCTTAAGAGAAGGATTGGGTATAAATACGTTGGAAACCTGTAAACCTGCCAGGTTAAAGGTCTTGCTGGGTGCAGTGCAGGTGACTGAAATATTAGCATATTCCTCTTTGACAGAGGCAAATGCAGTATGACAGTGTCCAGGATGAATAAAATCCGCATGAATCTCATCGGAAACTACTAAAACACCATGTTTAACACAGATATCGCCCAAGAGGGTAAGCTCCTTTTCTGTCAGCACTCTGCCCACTGGGTTGTGAGGATTGCATAATATAAACAATTTAACCTGATTGTCAATGATCTTACCTTCGAAATCTTCATAGTCAATACTATAAGTGCCATTCTCATAGATAAGAGGATTATTTATGAGCTTTCGATTATTGCTTAAGATAGCCTCAGAGAAAGGATAATAAACCGGTCTCTGTATCAGAATAGAATCACCTTCTTTGGTGAGTGAGCGTACTGCCATCGCTATGGCAAATACGACACCGGGAGTTTTCACAAGCCATTTTCTCTCAATGCTCCAGTTATAATGGGAAGCAAACCAGCTTTTCAGAACCTGAAAGTAATCCTCCTTAACATCAGAATATCCAAAGATTCCATGTCTTGCAGCATCTATCAGGGCTTCGGTTACCTCGGGGGGAGTGGAAAAATCCATATCCGCAACCCACATAGGCAGCAGATTCTCTCTTTTTCCACGCTCTTTTGCAAAATCATATTTTAAAGAATTCGTATTCCTGCGGTCAATTAATTGGTCAAAATCGTATGGCATAAGCTATTTTCTCCTCATGGTATAATGGTAAAAATGCATTCTTGTGAACGGTCTAAGAATTATTAAAATGGAATCAATAGTATCGCTCTTCAATTCATACAGCGAAAGCATTATTTAAATCCTGTATCAGATCCTGAACATTCTCCAGCCCTACGGACATACGAAGCAAGCAGCCGTTAATACCTCTTGCTATACGTTCCTCCATGGGAACATCTGCATGGGTCTGGATCATAGGGTAGGTTATCAGGGTTTCAGTACCGCCAAGACTCTCGGCAAAAAGTATTACGGATACCCGTTCAAGAATCTGTTTTGCCGTAGCTTCTGAGTCCACCTCAAAGCTGATCATAGAGCCGAAACCGGTGGTTTGCCTGATTGAGGTTTCATAGCCGGGATGATCTTTCAGGCCAATGTAAAATACCTTTTTGACTTTAGCATGACCTTCAAGGAATTGTGCTAACTCAAGGGCATTTTGAGATTGGCGGTCCATTCTCACGGCAAGAGTTTTGATTCCTCTAATCATCAACCAGCTGTCAAAAGGAGAGAGACAGGCACCGGTTGTCTTATAGATAAAACGAAGCTGTTCAGATAAGTCAGCCCGGTTTGTGACCAAAAAGCCGGAAAGGGTATCATTGTGTCCGCTTAAATACTTTGTACCGCTGTGAATTACAATATCTGCACCCAGTGTTAAAGGACGCTGGTAATAAGGCGTCAGGAAAGTATTGTCTACAATCAATAGCAGATTGTTTTCTTTGGCAATTTTAGAAACAGCCTGGATATCCGTTACCTGCATCATGGGATTAGTAGGTGTTTCAAGGTAAATAGCTTTGGTTTCCTTCCGAATGAGAGAACGTAGCTTTGTAAGATCAGAGGTATCCAGGTAATCAAAGGTCAGCCCATTTTTCTTGTTGATATGTTCAAACAGACGTATGGTTCCACCGTATAGATCTTCTGATGCAATAATGTGGTCACCAATGGAGAAGAGTTCCATCAAGGCAGTCTCAGCAGCCATACCGGTACTAAAGGCAATGGCATCAATCCCGTCTTCCAGATTGGCAATGATTTTCTCCAGGTGTTCTCTGGTAGGATTCTGAAGTCGGGAATAATCATAACCCGTACTCTGTCCGACTCCTGGATGAGCAAAGGTAGCTGCTTGATAGATGGGGATGGTTACCGCACCGGTAACTTGTGTTTTGTCAATTGCTCCATGTATGCAGCGGGTAGTAAAATCCATTTTGTGACCTCCTGAGTATTTATTCTGATGCGGCTGATAGAAAGGCTGGCAGTTGGAATTTTGGTTTTAAGCCTGCCAAGGGGGGGGTCTATAAGCAGCTATAAAATTATTTCATATTTAAATCTGTGTATAAAAAAAACCCGCCTTCCAATAAGAAGACGAGCATAGCCCGTGATACCACTTCAATTCATCTATGCCTCACAGCAAAAGAACTTATTAAGTACGACATCTGCCATCGAGGGAGATATTTATACTTCTTTGCTGTAACAGGCAAACCTGTCGCGGCCTAAGCGTTATAACGGTTCGGCGCGCCGCTCCTGAGCCATATTCTGCAAATCCAACCTGCTTTTTTACACCAGCCAAAAGCTCTCTGTTAGGTATTGTTTTACATACTCTCTCATTCCTAGCGTTTTGCTATGAAATTGATTTGAGTATAGCAGACAACAAAGTATTTGTCAATGTGAAAATCTCTTAGCAGAATAAAATAAATTTTAATAAATAACCCAACCTGCTCTTGAGCCTGCTGTTAGTAGGCTTAAGCACAGATTGGGTTATTTTAATGTCTATGTGTTTTAGATTTCTCTGGTTGCTTCTTTTAACCAGAGATTCTCCTCGTCAGTCAGATAAGGAGACAGTTTTTCATAAACTTCTTTGTGATAGCGATTCAGACTGTCTATTTCTTTGCTGGTCATATAAACAGTATCCACAGCCTCCAGATCAATAGGGGCAAAGGTAAGATGCTCGAAATACATGAACTGACCATATTCGTTTTTAACGCCTTTATGGCAGATCAATTCGTTTTCTGTACGGATACCATGGCTTCCTTCAATATAAACACCGGGTTCATCTGTAGTAACCATACCTTCTTCCAGAACACAGCCGTCATCTCTTTCAGGTACCTTTTTCCAACGGAAACCGTTAGGAGCTTCATGGACATTCAGGAGATATCCCACACCATGACCGGTACCGCATTTATAATCCAGATCCATGTCCCAGATGGGGCCTCTTGCAAGAATATCTAAGTTCAGACCGATACAGCCATGAAGAAATCTGGCATCAGAAAGGTTAAGCATACTTCTTAGAACAGCTGTAAAATGCTTTTTGATCTCATGGCTGATTTCTCCAAGAACAATGGTTCTGGTTATATCGGTGGTACCCTCATAATATTGACCACCGGAGTCAACTAAGAGAATTCCTTCCGGTTTTAATACCGCATGACTTTCTTCTGTAGCTTTATAGTGCATCATGGCAGCATTTGCGTTGTAAGCGCTGATGGTGTCAAAGCTTAAATCAATGCAGCCATCCTGCTCACGTCTTTTAGCTTCCAGGAAATCACTGGCGCTGACTTCGGTGATTTCTGTCTTGCCAATGTTCTGTTTTAACCAATAGATAAACTTGGTTACGGCAACACCGTCTTTAATATGAGCCTTACGCAAATTCTCAAGCTCGACGGGATTCTTAATCGCTTTAAACAATACCGTAGGATTTGGGGCATCAATAATAGCAGCATCAGTGCCGAGGTTTTTATAAATTGCGTAATTGACTTTTGCTGTATCCAATAAGATCTTTTCAGTTTTAGGCAAGGTTTTAACGAATTCATAAATTTCAAAATAATCCTTTATCTCTACGCCGGCGTTTTCAAGTTCCTTTTTGATTTCTGCTGAAAGTTTACGTTCATCCAGAAAAAGATAAGCTTTCTCACTGTCAATGACTGCATAGGAGAGTACTACGGGATTATAAGCGATATCACCGCCCCGGATATTGAACAGCCAGGCGATATCATCCAGTGAGGTTATGATGTGATACTTAGCCTGCTTTTTCTGCATTTCAATTCTTACCGCTTCCAGTTTTAAAACAGTGGATTTACCGGAGTATTTTTCCTCTAACAGAAAAGCAGGGGTTGTAGGCAGGGATGGGCGGTCAGTCCAAATCTCATCTACCAGATCTTTTTCATAGGAAATTGAAATTTTCCTGGAAGATAACTTTTCACTTAAACGAAGACCAAGTCGGGCATTAACGACTCTGCCGTCAAAACCTAAAACATCTCCTTCTTTTAAGGAATCAACGAGGAACTCTTCCAGCGTTGGAACGCCTTCTTCGCCCATTTTATAAAGAGTTATACCGGAGTCAGCCAGTTCTCTTGCAGCCTGGATGAAATATCTTCCGTCGGTCCAAAGACCTGCGGTTTCCAGAGTAACCACTACACTTCCTGCTGAGCCGGTAAAACCGGATAAATATTTTCTTGACTTAAAGTAATCTCCTACATACTCTGATTCATGAAAATCAGAAGTGGGAAGCAGATAAGCCTGAATGCCGTTCTTTGCCATTAGGGCTCTTAAATGCTGTAATCTTTCTTTTACCATAGAATAGCCTCCTGTTATTACATTTTTTCAGGTTCGCCGTATTCTTCTCCGAATAATTCAACGGTTACTTTTTTCATAACCTGAGGAGTTAAGGGTCTGTCGGAATAGTCGGTTCTTTCATCAGCAATTGCATTTACAACCTCAAGTCCTTCTGTTACCTTACCGAAAGCCGCGTAGGAGCCGTCCAGATGAGGGCTGTCCTTATGCATGATGAAGAACTGGGAACCTGCTGAGTTAGGCATCTGGGATCTTGCCATGGAAATAACACCTGCAGAATGCTTTAAATTATTTTCAAATTGGTTGTATGAAAATTCTCCTTTAATAGAATATCCGGGACCACCCATGCCGGTTCCTTCCGGATCGCCGCCCTGAATCATAAAACCACGGATAACTCTGTGGAAGATCAGCCCGTCATAATAGTTTTTCTGAACTAAAGATATAAAGTTCTTAACTGTATTTGGAGCGATATCAGGATATAACTCCAGTTTGATAAGACCGCCATTTTCCATTTCAATTGTTACGATAGGATTTTTTTCTGCCATTTTATATACCCTTTCTGTAATCTGATATTTACAAAAAATAATTATATCATAGTTTAAATGGGGTGTCTAATGAAAATAAACCATCCTCTATCCAGTATAAGGATCCGGATTAACTTTATGGTGACCGGATAACTGTTTGGTAATTCAAATTAATCGTAAAACTATAAAAAAAGATTAGAGGAAGCACAAGTAATTAATTATAATGGTTGACAAATTCTATAAACAATAATAATATATGTTTATAGTAATGGCAAATGGTAAAACAAGATAAGGCCAAAAGAAAAAGGTGGACTCATCCGAAGCAAAGGAAGTTAACAAGATACATCCTCAATCTGTCACAGATATTGTGTGAAGTGTAAGAAGGAATAATACAAGATTTGTGTGCTACAGGTACTTGTGGTAGGCACAGATCATCGGATAGGAAAACGAGTGGGTATTTTAGGAAAAGTTACAATTTGAAGATGTTTCGTGAGAAAGGATTTGATTATGGAAGGTAAAAATAAGGATTTCAATATAAATGAAATGAAGCAGGGGTATTCTTACTTGGAAGAAGAGGGCAAATATACCTGCAGTTATTGTCAAAAGGAGTTTTACAAGGGTGAGGTATATCCTATCGGTGAACGTTTTTATGAGGCACAAAAAGGAGCTATGCTTCATGTACACATGGAGCATGGAAAACCTTTTGAGCTTCTTTTGCAGTCAGACAGCAAGTATCTGACTTTGACCGATAATCAGAAGCAGATATTAACCCTGTTAGAAGCAGGGCTTAGTGATAACGAAATTGCGAAACAGCTGGGGGTTACACCCTCTACCGTAAGACACCAGAAATTTATGTTCCGGGAAAAAGCAAAGCAGGCAAAAATGTTTCTGGCAGTATACGAGCTGGCGCAGGAACATAATACGGGCGGAGACAGGCTGGTCCCAATTCACTCAAAGGCAAAAATGGTGGATGACAGATACATTACGACGGAAGAGGAAAAAGAGAAGATACTGGAAACTGCCTTCTCCTCGCTTAATCCTTTGAAGTTAAAGCATTTTCCGGCCAAAGAAAAGAAAAAAATCGTCATACTAAAAAAGATAACCGAATCCTTTTCCGTAGGCAAACGTTATAAGGAAAAAGAGCTTAATCAGATTCTAAAAGAGATCTATGACGACTACCCTACTCTTAGGAGATACATGATAGAATACGGTTTTATGGGCAGAACCGATGACTGCAGGGAATATTGGTTAACGCAGGGATAATTTTATAATGAAGGCTGTTTTGAGAGAATTTCACCACAAAGGAAGGAATACCAAATCAGAAATTATTACAGGAATGAAAGGGGATAACATGGAAGATAAAATAAATAATAAATTAGAAATACCGGATAATTACAGGGAGATTATTAGTCAGTTCCTGGATGAGAAGCAGAGAATCAAAACATGGCCGGCTAAAAAGGATCGTAAGATTGCAGTTCTTTATTACCTCAGTGAAAAGTTTGAAGAAGAAGTTAAGTATACGGAAAAAGAAGTCAATGAGATTATTAAGAAGTGGCATACCTTTGAAGATTTTTTCCTGCTTCGCAGAGGACTTGTGGATATGAAATTTTTATTAAGGGCAAGGGATGGAAGTGTTTACTGGAAAGAAAAATAACATGAAATAGTGGATTAAATATTCTCGTAAAAATGGTACTTGTGCTTATATTTGATTTCGTATATAATGTATGGGATTAAAAAATGGCACAGATGGGAGAAAACCATGGCAATTCAGAAACGAGCCCTAATAACATCCCAGGTGCAGATAGCACCTGGGATATTCAGTATGTGGTTAAAGGATGCAGAAATTGTGGCACAGGCGAAGCCCGGACAATTCTTATCCCTGTATTGTAACAATGAGGACAGGCTGCTTCCAAGGCCTATAAGCATCTGCGAGATCAATGCAGCAGAAGGCTCACTGCGGTTAGTTTACCGTGTGGCAGGGAAAGGCACGGAAGAGTTTTCTGCGCTTAAAAAGGGGGATACCCTTCAGGTATTGGGACCACTTGGCAATGGATTTCCCTTGGAGAAGAAGAAAGCCATTTTAATTGGAGGCGGAATTGGTATTCCTCCCATGCTAGAGCTGGCGAAACAGCTGGATTGCGAGAAAAGCATTGTCTTAGGATATCGGGATGTTACCTTTATGAATGATAATTTTCAGCCTTATGGAGAAGTATATCTGTCAACAGAGGATGGCAGCGATGGAGTAAAAGGCAATGTAATTGATGCCATCAGACGATATGGCTTAAAAGCTGACATTATTTATGCCTGCGGGCCAACGCCTATGTTAAAAGGGGTCAAAGCCTATGCAGAAGAACAAGGCATTGAATGCTATTTATCTCTGGAAGAAAGAATGGCCTGCGGAATCGGAGCATGCCTTGCCTGTGTTTGTAAGACAAAAGAAAAGGATCATCATACCAATGTGCAGAATACACGAATCTGCAAAGAGGGACCGGTATTTGCAAGCAGTGAAATTGAATTGTAGCATGTGTTGCGGCACACAGATGGGAGATAATTATGTCAGATACAAAAGTAATCATAGCAGGTGTGGAATGGAAGAATCCCGTAACCACGGCCTCAGGTACCTTTGGCTCAGGAATGGAATTTGCTGATTTTGTTGATTTGAATAAACTGGGAGCGGTAACAACAAAAGGTGTATCTTATGAACCCTGGACCGGCAATCCGGTACCCAGAATTGCAGAGACTGGCAGCGGAATGCTCAATGCCATCGGACTTCAGAATCCTGGTGTTGAGATGTTCATAAAAAGAGACCTTCCTTTTTTGAAACAATATGATACCAAGGTAATCGTTAATGTTTGCGGTAAAACCACAGAGGATTATATCAAAGTTGTGGAAAGGCTTGGTGACAGTGAGGTTGATATGCTGGAAATCAACATCTCCTGCCCGAATGTCAAAGAAGGCGGAATTGCTTTTGGACAGAATTGTCTTGCTGTGGAGGACATTACAAAGGAAGTTAAGAAATATGCCAAACAGCCTGTAATAATGAAGCTAAGCCCCAATGTTACGGATATCAGGGAAATGGCCAAAGCAGCAGAAGCAGGCGGTGCAGATGCCCTTTCATTAATTAACACCTTAACGGGAACCAAAGTTGACATTTATAAAAGAAAGTTCGTATTAGCCAATGAAACCGGTGGTTTGTCCGGACCTGCAGTTAAGCCTGTAGCCCTGCGAATGGTAAATCAGGTTGCAAGAACCGTTAAGATACCGGTTATTGGAATGGGTGGAATAATGAATAGTGAGGATGCTATTGAATTTCTTATGGCAGGTGCAACAGCTGTTGCAGTCGGTACAGCTAATTTCAGAAATCCTACAGCTACGGTAGAGGTTATAGAGGGAATCCATGAATTCCTGAATCAGCAGGGAATTTCCGAGGTAAAGGAAATCATAGGTTGTCTTAACAGATAAGTTTAGGTTTAAGAAATATTAAACTATTTTTTGGCCGTCGCTGGCGGCGGAATGGAGGATAAATGGAAAAGTATAAACAGGAATTTATAGAGTTTATGGTAGACTGTGGTGTATTAAAATTCGGTGATTTTACAACAAAAAGCGGACGTAAGACCCCCTTTTTTATTAACGCAGGCTTTTATCGTACCGGTTCACAGTTAAGAAAATTAGGAGAGTATTACGCAAAAGCTATTGAAGCAGCTTTTGGACTTGATTTCGATGTTCTCTTTGGACCTGCCTACAAGGGAATACCTCTGAGTGTGGCAGCCTCTATGGCAATCAGTGAATTCTATCATACGGACATTCGCTATTGTTCCAACCGAAAGGAAGTAAAAGACCACGGAGATACAGGAATACTGCTTGGAAGCCCTATCTATGATAAGGACAAAGTCATCATAATTGAAGATGTTACCACCGCAGGTACTTCTATAGGTGAAACAATGCCTATATTAAAAGCGCAAGGTGAGGTATCTGTATTGGGCCTGGTAGTTTCGGTGGATCGTATGGAAAGAGGCCAAGGTGAGAAGAGTGCTCTTTCTGAAATTGAGGAAGTGTATGGTATCAAAACAACTTCTATTGTAACCATGGAAGAAGTAGTTGAACATTTATACAATAAGCCTTATAATGGAAATATCATAATAGATGATGCTCTAAAAAATGCGATTGATGCATATTATAAGCAATATGGAGCCAGCTGTTAAGTAATGTAAGTATAAGAGAAAGGGCTGCAACAGGCAGCGGTCAGGAGTCGGATATGAGTGAAAAAATCTATACTACCATGAAATCAGTAGGTGTAGGAAATATTGTAATAGGAATTCTTCTCATAGTCACTGGTATTACCAGCGGTGTCCTAGTGATTGTTAACGGCAGCAGATTACTAAGGAAAAAATCAGAGATTCTATTTTAAATGAACAGAGACTAAAAGCATAAGTACTCAGATGCACTCTGGAAAGACCTCCATGGCACAGAAGCCTTTGGGAGGTCTTTTTTTAAAAATTTCTAAAAAGCACTTTACATTTACAAAAATTTCATTTATTATTAAGAATATCTTAAGTTCTATTTTTCATTTTTTCTATTTTAATCATAAGAATTCCTTCAAGCGAGGTGGTAGATAATATGAGTTGATGAAGCGGTTGTATTTTGGCATACCGTTTAATTTATATGCCATAAAATAAAGTTATTTTGTTCAGCAATATTGAGAGCCGGCTTACGACATCCAGGGTATGAAGGGTATCAGCGAACAGGGATAAATCCTGATAGGCAAGAAAGAGGTCGGTTGAAAACCAAAAAGACTGCGAATGGAGGTTAACATGAAAATTGCTTTTTGGAGCAGTGCCAAGGGGAGTAATGGTGTGACCAGTAATTTGGCCTGTGTCAGTATTGCTATGGTCTTTGAGAAATCGGTTAAAACCATATTGTTAGAAAATCATTATCAGAAAAAAACACTGGCAGATATGCTTATTCACAGGCAAGAGAAACGGAAGAACAGAAATACTCTTAACGTTAGCAGATATAAAGGCCTTGAGCATGTAATCAATCAATTGTCAAAAAACAGGTACAACAGATATTTTAATTATACAGCTGTGGATGCGGAGGAAAAACCGGACAACCAGCTTTGGGTGTTAAGAGATTCAATAGGTGGACACACCTACCTTACATTAAAAGAAGATGAAAAGCTAATAAAAGAAGCTTCTTTCGAAATTCTGATTAATTCTTTATACTATCTCCCAATTGGGAATCAAATCAATGAGTTTGTCTTTGACTATATCCTAAATGAAAATATTCTGAAAATTCTATGGGCAAGTGAGATTTTTGCAGGTTATACCTTTATTGACACTTCTAACATTAATCATATGAGTTCTAAGATCATATTGGATAAAGCAGACCTCGTAGTGGTAAATCTGATACAGGAAGATGATCTACTCGACCAGTTCTTTCGAAATTATTCTTCTTTACTTTCAAAGAGTATTATTCTGTTAAGTGAGTTTCACTACAATTCTCTAAAATCAGATACACTTCCGGGAAAATATCCTATTCATACTTCAAAAATTATCCCTATTCCCTATAACATGGAATATCATCAGGCCATACAGCAAGGTACAATCGTAGAATTTATGACACGTAATTACGGCTGTAAGAAAGACAACCCCAATTATGAGTTTATCAGGGCAGTAAAACGGGTGGTATTTGTAATTCACGAAGAATTAGATAACAGAAAGAAAGGATTAGTGAATGAGTAAAAGATTAAAAAGGCCACTTACCGGAAAGGAAATCACAAAACGCGTTGCTGCAGGACTTTTATGTGTGATATTGCCTGCAGGTATCTTTACCGGATATTTAAAAGTGAAGAGTATTTATGAACACCGGATTGAAATAATGTCGGAGGTTTTACAGCAGAATACGGTAACAGTATATGAAGCAACTGCTGAGATCAAAGCCGGAGACATAATAACCGGAACCACGGTGACGGCTGTGAAGACTTTATCAGGGCAGGATATGAGTTATTTTATGACTGAAACGGATATAGGACATAAAGCACTTATAGATATCCCGGCTGGGACACATATTCTTAAGAATATGATAACAGATGAAGTTATGGGCGATAGTAAGAGGGAGGTGGAGCTGTCTCTTAATCTGGCAGGGGAGAATATAAAAGAAGGGGATTATGCTGACCTTCGTCTGCGTTATCCAAACGGTGAAGATTATATTGTTATCAGCAAGAGCTGTATCAGCCGGATTGACACGGAGAAAGGATATCTATATCTGAACCTGTCACCGGATGAAATACATCTGATATCTTCTGCTTTTGTAGATTGTTTTCTAAAGGCAGGTACTTATTTATACACCACAAAATATATTGCGGCCTCTTATCAGAAGCCCTCTTTTGTTACCTATACTCCTAACCAGGATGTGCTAAATCTGATACGGCAAGATCCCAATGTATTGGAAGCAGCCAGAGATTACCTGTTTGAAGGAAAGCGTACAGGTCTGGAAGAAAGGCTGGAAACCTATTATGAAAATTATCGCAGTACCCAGGATAAAGCAACTGATAAGGAGATATATAACAACGAAGCTGCAGACGCTTACCAGTACATAACAGGGAAAGAGAGCGCTTCTGATGGAATAGAGTATCTGGAGGAAGTCAGTGGAGGAGAGGAGTATCAGGTAGGGGACAGTTATGAGGTAGAGTATGCAGAATGAAAAGAAAATTTTAGGGTTTGCAGGAATCTACAGCTATGACCTGATATTTTATCTGGCTGTATTTTTAAGTGCTCTGGATAAAAAGGTATTGCTTGTGGATAATGCGCCTTATAAAGCATTGAGTGATTGTATGCCAATACCAAAAGGAATGGAAGAAGATATACTGTCCTGCTCTGAAAGACTTGAACTGTGCAAAGACACAGAGATTGAAAGCGTATATGACGAGTATGACTATATACTGATAGATTTTGGGATGAATCTAAACCATAAAGATATCCTGCATAGTGATTACCGTTTCCTGGTTACAGACACACGAATACATAATCTTAACGCCTTAAAGGCATTTAGCAAAAATAATCAGGACTATTACCTGCTGGTCAGAGATATAGTGAAAGGAATAAATGAAACGTACCTGCCTATGTTATTGGAACACAAAGGACTTCGGGGGAAGAAGAACTACTATTTATATCTGAATGAAACAGACATTGAAGCTGGTAGTGTATTGCAGTATTACCACAGTTTTAATTATAAGAAACTCTCTCCGGAGATTAAGCTGCTGCTAAAAGAGCTCCTCTTTGAAATAAGAATTACAGATCTCAAAGCGATAAAGGAAGCCACAAAGAAAATAAGAAAAGGAGGGATTTGATGCATGTGGTTTTTTGGAGCCCGGTAACCGGTCAGACGGGCACAACCTCTTCTTTGGCAGCTATAGCCCTGTCGGCAGTATATCAAAGTAAGAAAAGGGTGCTGCTGACACAGACACATTATGGTAGCAGAGAGTTGGAAGAGCTTCTCCTTGGCAGCAATCAGAGAGAAGAAATATATCAGAATATCGGCTTAGATTCTTTGATAAGGCTTATCAGGACTCATAGCCAGACTCTTGGAACTGAAGCAGTACAGATTATGAAGGATTATATTATGAGTCTTGGCAAAGGAGGAATTGATTTGTTATGCGGTACCAGAAAGCCTGAGGAAACGGAACAGGAGGAGCTGTTAAAATATCTGCCCTTTATTTATAGCAGATTAGAGGAAGAATATGATTTAATACTCACAGATACATCCTTTGGAAATAACAGACTATCACAGCAGCTGTGGATGGAAGCAGATATACTTGCTGTGACATTGAATCAGAATGTATCCATCATAAGGAGTACCCTTAAGGAATATCAATTTCCGCTGGAAAAGACAATCTTTATTCTTAATAATTATCATCGCGATTCTGCATATAACCTGAGAAATCTTGAAAAACAATATAAAGAATTGAAAGGCAGACTGTATGCTATTCCACATTTGACTGCTTTTATGGATGCAGTTTCTGACAGGGATTTAATAGATTTTTATTTAAAGAATATGTCCATAAGTAAGCAAGGGGAAAGAGAAGCTTTCTTTCTTAGGGTTATAAAACTGACAGAAGTGTTACTTAAGGAGCGGGGCAGGGGAGGTAAGGGGGATGTTATTTAACTTTTTTATTATCCTTTTGTTGCTCACGGGAGTGGTTGGATTTGCAGCACTAAGCCTGGAACCAATCAGAAAAGAAGATAAGAAACCTGATCGTTATGCGATTGAAGAAATTATAACAACAGTAGATCATGTATTTGCAAAAATTCTTGATAAAGATTACAGGAGCTTAAATCTTAACCAGAAAGAAACGATGAAGCGGGAAAATATTAAGAAGCATATAAAACAGTGTCTTAAGAAATCCGCGGAGGGTGACAAGGAAGCGAAGGAATATATTAAGGACTATATCAAAGAAATTCTTCTGCATAAAGTTATGCTGAACGAAGAGAACATAGAGAAGGTCATTCCTTTTCAGTGTGCTGATAAGCTGACAGAGCAGGATAAATTTGAAATCCTACTGCAGCAGTATGAGAAAGAATACAAAAAAGACGGATTTCAAAAATTTCTGGAAAAGAATCGCCTGGATACAGCTTATACCATTACTGCCCTAGATTTGGAAAAGGCATATTTTAAAGAGATGATCTACCTGTCTTTTGAGGATAAGATTGAGATTATAGCGCAGAGGGTGTATCAGCAGTACAGAGGTTTTGGCATAATTGACAGGTTGAGGGAGATGAAAATCGATGGTGTATCAGCAGGTATTTCAGCAGGTAATCTGTTAGAAAATATAGAGGGAACGGCAGCAGGATTCCAGGTAGAAGAGCTGCCTGTTAAGGAAATAGGAGATAAAGATAAGTATAATCCCAGTATAAAAGAAGAGGAGAGCCTGCTTGATGTATGGATTTTCTATAAAGGAAGAACCATTAGACTTGATTTTCTGCGTTTTCCATCGGAAAAAGAACTTATACGGGTTTGCAAAAGTATATACCGGCATAATAATCCAGGCTACTTAAGCGAAACCAGAGGTTATCTGGTAAATGATATGAAGGATGGCTCCAGGGTAGTAGTATTCCGACCGCCCATAGCTGTAAGCTGGGCATTCTTTGTTCGAAAACATGACAATATAATTGTTATGGATATAAGGAAGGTCATCAGAGAGGAAGGCTCTGATCAGGTAATTGAACTTCTTAAGTGGATGGTCAAAGGTTGCCTTTCCATTGCCATAACAGGAGAAATGGGTAGCGGTAAAACGACCTTGTTAAAACTACTGATACAGTATATTGATGAGAGCTACCCAATTCGTGTCTTTGAGCAGGTATATGAGCTTAATCTAACGAAAGCCTATCCCAAACGTAACATACTGTCATTAAGAGATAGCCCGGAAGTTTCAGGACAGGAAATACTAAATGTTATGAAGAAAACAGACGGATCAGTTCTTATATTAGGTGAAGTAGCATCTCACGAAACGGCCAACTACCTCATAGAAATTTCTCAAATATCGAAAATGACCCTGTTTTCTCATCATGCGGAGACTACGCAAGATTTGATATCTTATTTTAAAATCTCACAGCTTAAGGAGGGAGGGTTTCACAAGGAAGAATTAGCAGAATATCAGGCAGCCAATGCCATAAATATTGACATTCATCTGGAGAACAAAAATGGTCACCGCTATATTTCAAGAATTACTGAGATAATCCCTTATTACAAGAAGGACTTACCTGGCGGTCTGGTAGAAGCAACTCAGGAATATTATAAAAGAAGGACAAGTCCGGTGACATATGAAACAAGAGATATCCTGTCCTTTGTAGAAGGTAAGTATGTCCTGGGGCAGGACTTTTCCGATAAAAGCCAGGAGCATATTTTTTATCATCTGTCGGATTCAGAAGGGCAGGAATACAGAGAATTTATGAAGGGAGGAGGTTTGACACAGAATGGATAATCTTATTATGATTCGTATAGCTGCAGGGCTTTTAGGTATCTTTGTACCGATTATGCTTTTTCTGTTATTTCTACTGAGAAAGCAAATGGAATATAGGGAGACCTACAGCATCTTTCTGAAAGATAAAAAAGTCGACAGGGATTATTGGTATGTGCTTTATGATCTGTTAAGCAGAGTAATCTTAATTAGAGTTTATTTAAAAAGCCTTACGGGAAGATACGCTATTCTCTATCCTGGTGAAGAAAGACTGATAGAGAAAAAGGCCATTAAATTAGCAGTTAAGCTCTGGTACATCGATATTGCTATTGTAACTATCGTGTTTCTCTTTGGAGAAAGCTGGTATTATCTTTGGTTAGCCATATTTTATTTATATGTTGCAGGTAATGGTATTGTATTCTGGGAAGAGGGAAGAGAGAGAGAAAAGCTGCTGGAACAATTTGATATATTTCTTTGCGAGGTAAGTGAAAATTATCAAAGTCACGAAATACTGGATGAAGCTGTTTATGAAGCAATGCAGGATACAGATAAACCTCTGAAACTCCATGCAGGCTGTATTTTAGATATACTTACTTCTTCTGAAAGTGACAGGAAGAAAGAGGCGTATCTTAGCTGTGTTCCAGACAAATTCATAAAAACCTTTCTGGCACTTTGTCTGATAATCAATACATATGGAGATACAAAGACGGCGGAAGGAAGGTCACTGTTTCTGGCAAATATTGCTCACTTAAGACAGGAAATCCATTTGGAGGTATTAAAACGAAGTAAAATTCAATACCTTTTCTCCGGTCTTACTTTTGTAACGGTACTTCCTGTACTGTTCTTAAAAGCTATTGAGAAATGGGCTGTTAACAGTTTACCGCAGTTGATTAATTTTTACAGTGGAACAGCGGGAATTCTATTAATGGCAGTAATATTTCTCATTACCTTCTTTTCGTATCAACTGTTGCTGACTCTCCGAGAAGAAAGAAAACCTTCTCAAAGGGAGGCAGTTTTATTGGAAGCTTTAGAGAAACAAGAAAATATCAGACAGATGCTTGATTCATACCAATATAGATATTATGGAAAGCTGCTAAATAAACAAGAATTTTTAAAGCTGCATGGTGAGAAGCTGGGAGTAAGACAGTTTATCTTAAAGAGCATGCTTTTCAGTATTGCAGGTTTTCTAATCTGTATCTTATTATCCTTTGGTATTCATAATGCTAACAGAAAATTGGAGCTGACCAGGAGTATTAATTATTCAGACAGTACCATATCCGAGGAGAAAGGGAGGACTTTGTCCTCGGAGGTAATAAATATTACCCATAGATCTCTTGGAAGAAATATTACGCTTGAGGAAATTTTGAAGGTTATTAAGAAAGAGGAGAAAATTAAAGAAAAATCCCTTCAAAGAATAGCTGCTGAAGACATTTATGCAAGACTGAAGGCCATTAAAAATGAGTATTTTAAGTGGTATGAGCTTCTTGCAGCATTTCTTGCAGCTTGGGGGTCTTATTATATTCCAAGTTTAAGATTGTTACTGCTAAAGAAGGTAAGGCAGAGAGATATGGAGGATGAAGTATTTTCCTTTCAATCCATAATTGTGATTCTTCGTAATATTAAGAGAGCTGATACAGACATTGTCATAGAATGGATGGAAGAATTTTCGTATATCTTTCAAAGTTCTATAAGAGAATGCAGCAGAAACCTGTGCATGGACGAAAGACAAGCTCTTGAGGAATTAAAGGAGAAAGAACCTTTCAGACCTTTCTGTAAAATTGTAGATGGATTACAAAGCAGCGATAAGCTGGGACTTTACAAAGCTTTTGAGGATGTGGAACAGGAAAGGAATAACTATATTAATAAAAGGGCTTTAGACAACGAAATCAGCATACAGGATAAAACTATTCTGGGTAGGACCATTGCTTTTGTACCCTTTGTTCTGACGGTGGGTTTGTATCTGATTCTTCCTTTTGTAGCAGAAGGACTTAGAATGTATAAGGTCTATATGGAGCAGATAAATGGGATTGGGGGGTAGATTTCTGTGTTAATGCGTTAAGTGTTAAAATTCGGGGGTACGGAAGGGGGACGGCAAATTGTATAAAAAGAAAAACTAATGCTTCGATTACAAGGTATAAGAAGTCCTAATTCTCTGGATATTTTGGGCTTGACATATGATAAAGCAGATAACTCGCTTCGCTCAGACAACAATCTGCTTTATCATATAGCGCAAAATATCCAGAGAAAAGGGCTTCTAATACCTTTTCATAGGCGCATTCGTTCTTTCTTTTTATACAATTTGCCTGACATCCTATGGAAATAAGACTTTTGAAAATAAAAAATAGAAGCAAAAATAAAAAATAAAAAAGGAGAAATTAAAATGGAAAATGCATTAAAAGGTTTAATACTGGCGGCAGGAGTGATAATTACATGTTTAGTGGTAGGCTTGGGATTTTACATAAGCAGGGAGGCTAATGCAGCTGCAACAAATGGAACGGGGCAGATCAGCCGTATGAACAAGGAGTTTGCCGAATCAGATAAGGTTATGTATGACGGATTGGATGTTACTGGCAGTGAGGTTATCAATGCAATTAATAAATTTAAAAATGAAGACATTGCTGTTAAGGTTACAACAAAGAAATCGGTTGTTTACTATAATCGTCTGCTGTCTGACACAGACAGTAAAATTGGAGAAGTGAGTTCTGCCTCTGTTAAAGACACACAGACAATTACCAGCAATTTTTACATCAATCAGAAAGCCCAGTTTACAGGTGCTATATTAAGGGATGCGAATTCCACTATTATAGGGATTTCCTTTATACAGAAGTAACCATGGAACAGGTAGATAAATTTCTTACCATGGGAGTAAATGTAATTTTATTCTGTATGGCCGTCAGTTTATTATTGTTAGGTTCTGAGAATTTTAACAGCAGCATTCGGCTGCTAAAAGCTTCTGTGTTTCGGCAGAATGTTATCAGGGAGCAGGAACTTTGGGATACATCGGCAAACAACCGTAAGTTAACAGCTACAAAAGGAGAAATTATCGGGTCTTTGCTTGACGGCATGGAGGTTACTCTGATAATAGACGGAACTGCCTGCACAAAGGATATTTTTCAGCCGGAGGATTTCGATTACACGATAATCAAAGAAGGAGTTTACCTTAAGGAATATAGACTGGATGATAATGGGTACATTACAGAGATAATCTATACCCACATGGAAGAATAGGACAGGAGGCAGTTGAATGGACGCTTTTGGAAAAGTAGCTGCTATATTTGCAGGAGTTATATTATTGTTCATAGCACCGCTGATCTATATGGCTCAGAAACAGGATTCTATCAGTCAGCTGTATGTAACCCAGGAAACCATACGCCTAACAGACAATATAAGAATGTCAGGAGTATTAACACAGAATATGTTTAATGACTACATTAAACGAATAGATAAAACCGGGAATCTGTATGCTGTAGAGATTTTACATGCACATAAAAGAGTTGCACCTGTTTATGATGAAATCACAGACACGGTACTGGAAAATGTTAATAGTTATTTTTATAATACCTATGAAGAAGAAATTTATCAGGCCTTTGATGAAGGAAAAGATTATTATTTCGCACAGGGCGATTACATATCCATTAAGGTTGAAAATCGTAATAAGACCATGGCAGGAAGAGTAACTTCTTATCTTTCCAGAGGAAATAGCAGTGACGTTTCTATAATGGTCACTTATGGGGGAATGATTCGAGATGAAACTGAGTGATCTTTGCCTGGTATTTTTTGTAGTTGAAATAATAGTGTTCACGGTGCTGGATATTCGTTTTGAACAGCTGGAGGCTATGGCTGAGATAACCAATGCTTATAATACGGCTCTGGATAATGCAGTGGATGACGGATGTTTCTATTTGGTAGAAGTAGACAGCAGCCGTAATCTTTATACTAATAAGGAAGCGGCAGTGGAGCAGTTCTTCTCCTCTTTATATGCTAACCTCGGAGTTATGGGGCAGTCTTTTCAGGAAGAAAAGCTTAGCAGGTACATACCTGTAATATTGGTTACAGACAGAGACGGATTTTATATATACTATACTGCAGCTATTTTATCAGGCGGTGAGAAAAGACTTGATAAAAGATGGAGTGAGAAGCTTCATTATGTATATGAGGATGACCGTTATGTTATAAAGTTTACGCTGGGAAATGAGATCATATTGTTTGAGAAAGAATCCATGGAAATATGGGAGGGAGAGTATAGGGATATCAGAGAATTGACTGAATGCAGTTTCTTAGAGGAAGAGGAAGTATTTGAAACAATACGAAGAAAAACTATTATACAGTCAATCAGTAAGAATATGAACCTTTATATCAATTATTACAACAGTATTGCTTCAGATTTTGGCATAACTTATGAATTCTGGCTGCCTGAGATCGATAGAACAGATTGGGACAGAACAATAGATGATGTAAGTCTTTTTGTACTATTTCAGGGTTATCCATATGATGCTGCCGCGCTTGATACCTATAACCGCTATGTTTTTGGCGGAGCAAGGATAGCAAAATCTAAGGTATATTATATTAATGTGAAACTGGAAAAAAAGTTTTATCACAGTGAGAATTGCGAGGAGGTATTAATCGATAAGGGAATACCCTATTATACAAAAGAGGAATGCGCTAAAGAGGGGGCTTTCCCCTGCAATAAGTGCATTCCATAATAGAGAACTATTTATTTATACGCTCTATTCCTGCGTGATATGTTCAAGATTACCCTCTGTTACCGAGACATTATCAGGATTCTCTTGGGGGGTATTATCAGATAGAGCATTTATGCTGTCTGTTGAATCAGAATTCTCCGGTATAAGTACAATATGTACTTTATCGATTCGGTTCTTCATGACGGCATCGACCGTGTAAATAACATTGTCTTCTGTAATAGTCTCTCCGACTTCCGGCAGATGGTCCAAAAGATATATTAAATGTCCTGCTATAGAATCATAGTCATCTGATTCAAGTTCAAGATCCAGAGCATCATTTATCTCATCCAGTTTCGTATTTCCATCTACAATATATTCAGTATCAGATATCTTACGAATACTGTCTTCTTCATCTGCATCATATTCGTCACGAATTTCGCCAACGATTTCT
Organism: Anaerocolumna sp. AGMB13020; assembly: GCF_033100115.1. NCBI lineage: Bacteria > Bacillati > Bacillota > Clostridia > Lachnospirales > Lachnospiraceae > Anaerocolumna > Anaerocolumna sp. AGMB13020. The sequence continues at coordinate 4,825,924 of NZ_CP136910.1, forward strand.
TCCAGAAGATCCTCCAATGTAATAAGGCCGGTTGTGGTGCCGTACTCATCGAGTACGATGGCCAGGGATACATAGTTTTTACGCATTTCCTTTAACAGTTCTGTGGTTTTCTTGTATTCATAAGTAAAGTAAGGCTCTCTCATGATATTTTTTATCTGAAAATCTTCTTTACTGCCCTGGTAAAAGAAAATATCTTTTAAATTCAGGATGCCTATAACATTATCCCGGGATTCACTGTAGACGGGCATTCGTGTGTACTTATCCTTGGAAAAAAGCTCCACTAATTCATCATAGGACAGGGAAACTTCTGCAAATACCATATCCACACGGGGAACCATAACATCCTTTGCCATAGAATCACCGAAATCCACTACATTGGTTATCATCTGTTTCTCGTCCATCTCGATAACACCTTCTTCATGACTTACCTCAACGATGGAACGAAGTTCATCCTCAGTGATAACAGAGGCCTTCTCACGTGTGTTGACATGGAAAATCATAAGGATGAGAGAAGATATTCTTGTGACCAGAAAGGTAAGTGGAGACATAATTCTGATAAAGAGCAAAAGCAACCGGCCAAAACGAAGGACAAACTTCTCGGAATCCATTTCGGCCAGAGTATTCGGAATCATTCTTGCAAATATCAACATAACAAAGATAAGTGCAGCTATTATTATCACAACGCCGACAGGTGTATAATGATCAAGGGCAAGAGAGGTAGCTAATGATGATATGGACAGATTAATAATTACATTGCCTATAAGTATTGTATTCTGCATTCTAGCCGGTTTCTCCAGTAAATCATTCACCAACCTGGCTTTGTTATTACCTTCTTCAGAAAGACTGCGGATACGCAGTTTGTTAACAGTAGTAAAAGCAGTTCTTGCTGACGAAAAAAATATGGATAGCAGTAATAAAACACCTAATATTATCATACGCGTGACTTCACTCGAGTCCAAATAATCATCTCCTATTCTGTAAGGCGGCATTATGCTCAAATCAATTCGTATAATTGAAATTATCTTATCATATATAGAAATTATATAAAATTATACAATAAAAAATGCCGAGTCAATAAAATAAATTGGTTATAAGTTACAATTGGAAAAATAAATAAACAAGGTAAATTTTACATGAAAAGAAGAGGAATGTCAATATAAACACCAGATATGGAAGAGATTACGTGGCAAATAGGACTATTTTCTTAATAAGTGTTAAGATTTTGTTATAATATCAAAATAACTATTGTGCAGAATGAAAATCCGGTGTAAAATCACTTATGGTGTTTAAAGTTCTGTCGAATTGGATCGAATGAAATTTACACCTGGAAGCTTATTAGTCAGTTTTATGACAGGAGACGTTAATGAGAAAAAAATCACATATCTCTTTGGCTGGATATTTATTAGACAGTATGAACATCGATGAGCTTTTTCAACATAGGAAAGCATTTTACTACGGCAGTATATTACCGGATATTAAGCCATCTTTTCTTACCAAAAGGCATACCATAGAAGAAACCTTTGATATACTGACAGAAGAAATTATTAAGATAACCGATGAATTTCAAGTACACAAAGGAATTAACAGGTATTTTACAAGACATTTAGGTGTTGTAACCCATTATATAGCGGATTATTTCACTTATCCCCATAACAGTATATTTACTGGAAGTATCAAAGCGCACTGTGGATATGAGAAAAAACTCATAACGGCATTAAAAGAATATGTTAAGAGCGAAGATGCTGTGAATGCCCGGGCAAAGAATTTTCTATTTGCCACGGTGGAAGAAATATTGAAGTTTATTAAGGAAATGCATGCTGAATATTTAAAGGTAGCTAAGAAAGTTGCTGTAGACTGTTTTTACATTGTAGAATTGTGTCATAAAGTAGTAGATGGAATCCTGCAGATTTTTGAAATGAATTTGAAAGCCCTAACTCAGATAGAAGCGGCATAATAGAAAGATATACAATAAAGTCCCGGAATAAATGTGTTAATACATTTACTCCGGGACTTTTTAAAGCACTTATTTTGTTATTGCCGCCCATACTTATCAAATACAGCCAGTTCAGAGACGTCAATATAAGAAATCTCTTAGTTATTATCGTCCTCGCGGTCAATCTGCATAACCTGTCTTTTTCTCGCAAATTCATCGTTATCCAGATACTCATCATAGGTTGTAACCTTATCGATTAGACCGTTAGGTGTAATTTCAAAGATACGATTAGCTATGGTCTGAACAAACTGATGATCCTGGGAAGTAAAAAGGATAACTCCGGAAAACTTCATAAGACCATTATTTAATGCAGTTATGGACTCCATATCCAAATGGTTGGTAGGTTCATCCATAATAAGCACGTTAGAACCAAGAATCATCATTTTAGAGAGCATTACTCTAACACGTTCTCCACCGGAGAGGACATTAACCTTTTTAACTCCCTCTTCACCTGCAAAGAGCATTCTTCCAAGGAAACCTCTTACGTAGGTAACATCTTTCTCAGGAGAAAAAGGCATAAGCCAGTCAACGATGATATCCTCTGAGGCAAACTCTTTTGTATTATCTTTCGGAAAATAGGACTGGCTGGTGGTAATACCCCACTTATATGTTCCTTCATCAGGCTCCAGTTCCCCAGCTAATATACGGAAAAGTGTTGTAGTTGCAAGAGTATTTGGACCAACAAAAGCAGCTTTATCATCATGGGTAATGGTAAAGGAAAGATTATCCAGAACCTTTACGCCATCAATAGTCTTTGATAGGTTTGTTACGGTCAGAACTTCATTTCCTATTTCACGGAAAGGTCTGAAATCAATATATGGATATTTACGGCTGGAAGGACGTATATCATCCAGTTCAATTTTTTCAAGAGCCTTCTTACGGGAAGTAGCCTGCTTGGACTTGGAGGCATTCGCGCTGAATCTCTGGATAAATTCCTGTAATTCCTTGATCTTATCTTCTTTCTTCTTATTTGCTTCTTTCATCTGCTTAACCATTAACTGGCTGGATTCATACCAAAAATCGTAGTTACCGGCATAAAGCTGAATCTTTGCATAGTCGATATCAGCAGTATGCGTGCAGACTTTATTTAAGAAGTAACGGTCATGGGATACCACAATTACGGTATTTTCAAACTGAATAAGGAATTCCTCCAGCCATCTGATAGCTTCCATGTCCAAATGGTTGGTAGGCTCATCTAACAGAAGGATATCAGGATTTCCGAATAAAGCCTGTGCAAGAAGAACTTTCACCTTCTGGTTACCGTTTAACTCGCTCATCATTTTATAATGAAGTTCTGTATCAATTCCTAAACCGTTTAACAGAGTAGCAGCATCGGATTCAGCTTCCCAACCGTTAAGGGTAGCGAATTCACCCTCCAGTTCACTTGCCTTAATACCATCTTCTTCTGTAAAATCTTCTTTTGCATAGATGGCATCTTTTGCTTTCATGATGTCATACAGAACCTGATTGCCCATAATTACAGTATTTAATACATCATACTGGTCATATTTAAAGTGATCCTGTTGTAAGAAGGAAAGACGCTGTCCGGGAGTGATAATTACATCACCTTTTGTAGGCTCTAACTGTCCCGAAAGAATTTTAAGGAAAGTAGATTTACCGGCTCCGTTGGCACCGATTAAACCATAACAGTTTCCTTCTGTGAATTTGATATTTACATCTTCAAATAAAGCTCTTTTTCCGAGCCTTAAAGTAATGTTACTTGCCTGAATCATTTTTAACCCTCGCATATCCCCAAAGGAACAGGGATATTGCCACAATTTATATTAGTTGAAAGAAGCAGTATGTGGCATCCTTTCTCTGTGAAATATTTCCTTTCAACTGAAGCTTCGGTCACTGTGTTTTGCACATTCATTTCTATTTTATCGTATAATCATTATTTTGCAAGCATTTTCTTACGAGCAGGCATTTTCCTATGTTACCAGCAGGCATTTTTATTCTGGTATTTAAGCTGTACTCGATATCGCTGCACTTCCTTCAGTGGCTTCTGAGATTATTGGTATATGGAGAATCCTTAAAACCTGTTTATCAAAATGTAAGGAAAGTGTAAGATAAAATAAATTGAATAAATCCCATATAATGGATAGAATTAAGAGGATAACCTAGAAGTACAGGTATATTAGAAGTTATCAGGTGTTAGAAATTAATCAGTTGTGTTCAAAACTGATTTTAGATTGGAGGATTATTTGGATACAGTATTAAAAGTAGAGAATCTATATAAACGACTGGGTAAAAGACCTATTATAAAAGGAATCTCTTTTTCGGTCCAGGAGGGAGAAATATTTGGATTTTTAGGTCCCAATGGTTCCGGAAAGACCACGACGATAAAAATGCTGGTAGATTTGATTTCTATGGATACTGGGAGCATTACTATCATGGGAAATAATTTAAAGACTGAAAGAGAAAAAGCCCTGGCATATGTAGGAGCCGTGGTGGAATCACCGGAACTGTACAGCTATCTGTCCGGATATGAGAATCTGGCACAGATAGCACGTATCCGAAAAATCTCAAAGGAACGCATTGCTGAAGTGGTTGAGCTGGTAGGGCTATCAGAACGTATAAAGGATAAGATGAAGAAATATTCTTTAGGAATGAAACAACGCCTTGGGTTGGCAGCGGCACTTTTATCTGAACCAAAGCTTCTTATTCTGGACGAGCCAACAAACGGCCTGGACCCCAACGGGATTATAGAACTCCGTAATATCCTTAAAAGGCTTGCCAGAGACAAAGGAATGGCGGTATTCGTCTCTTCCCATATATTAGGGGAAATTCAACAGCTATGTGATACGGTTGCCTTTATTGAGAGCGGTGTAATAACTTCCGTTGAAAGTATGACAGCCGTTCATCAGACATATGTGTATATCCTGGAAGCGGAGAAAACAGAAGAAACTCATAGCTTGCTTCTTGCCTTAAAAGGAATTAAAAATGTAAAAGAAGTTGAAGAAGGGTACACCATAGAACTGGAAGGAAGAAAACCCGGTGATGTCTTAAAAGAAATGATTAACTCCGGAATTGATGTCCAGACTTTCTCCAGGCATTTAAAAGAATTGGAAGAAAGATATCTGGAATTGATAAAAGGAGGTATCCGTTAATGTTTGGAGGACTTTTTGTTAATGAAGTAATAAAGCTGTTTACCAAGAAAAAGACCTATATTATATGGGGATTGTTCATCATATTGTGTGTCATTCTGGTAGTGGTAAATGAAACTGCTGAAAAGAATTATTTGCGATACAACAGCCCGGAAGCGCAGCTTGAGAATCTTACTGCTGAGCTTAAGAATCAGGAAAGCTATCTTGCAAGCCTGAAAAGTGATACAAGTTTATCAGAAGAGGAAAGGCAACTCTATGAAGTACAAGGCAACAGTTACCTGGAGAGCCTGAAAGAGCAGATTGCTACTGCCAAAGCTTCACTTGCAGCAGCAAAAGGCACCGACTGGCGAGACAATCTTAAGCAGCAGATTGAAGAGCAGAAGAAAAGCCTGAATGAGACAGAGGATACGGCGTCTAAGAAATATCAGGCCAGAGAAATTGAAAAGCTTCAGATGCATCTTGATAATAATATTCCGTTAGATGACTCCAGCTATAATACCGGAATTAATTACTATGTACTCAGTATAACGATGATTGCTGCAAGCTTTTTAGGATTTGGTTTAATTATGTTTAATGGAGATAATGTTTCAAGCGAATATAATCCTGGCACTCTTAAGTTTTTGCTTATACAACCTGTTACCCGTATAAAGGTACTGCTCAGTAAGTTCTTGGTCATGGTACTGAGTTCTGCCTTACTGATAATGATAACGCAGTTTCTGTTTTTTATAGGGGTTGGTCTTGTGAAAGGCTTTGGAGGTTTTAACAGGCCGGTATTAGTAGGTATTAAGTACGAATATATCTTTAGTAACGGTCAGAAGTATTTGACAGAAATAACCGGCAGTGGTTATTATATACCTTTATGGCAGTATTTACTTAAGGCTTTATTGCTGCAGTTTTTGTTTCTGGTCGTAATGGTATCTTTTATACTTTTGGTCTCAACAATATCAAAATCCAGTGTAATAGCCATGACAGTTCTAATCTGTACTATATTAGGCGCGAATATCGTATACGGCTTATCAGCAACCTATCGAAAAATATCACCGTTCGTTTTCTTGCACTATTCAAACATTGACGATGTTATTACAGGGCGAGCGGTGTATAGAACCTCCTCCTTCTTATTTACAGGACAGACGGTTATCATTATGTCCGTTCTATCTGTAATTCTTTTCTTGGGAGCATCACTATGGGTGTTCAAAAAGAGAGATATTCAGATATAGGGTGAGTTAATTCGTTATAGATGTTTTTAGTTTATATGAACAGCATTAGTTATTGAAGCTGAGTCTTACGAAAGACTTTAGCAGTTGAGTATTGATAAACCGGAAACAATAACCGGGGTGATAACCATAAATTTTTTATTTAAAATCTTATTATATTATGGATAGTCCTATATTATCACGGTTGTATAAGTTGAATTGATCTTGAGTGCTTGATTCCTTGCGGATGAATCATGAAGAAAACTTATATGCACACAGGGAGTTATAGGGCTATCGTTGCGTTTTCTGATCATTCAGCCGTAACGCAAGAAAAATGTAAAGGTGTCTTAGATTGCTAAAAGCTTTTTTATAATTAAAAGCAGAGGTAAGGGTATATGTTATTAAATGAGCGGCAAACATATTAGATGAATATCTAATATTCTTGCCGCTGTATTTAGTTATATTTAAAAGGAAGCATAGTGCGAAAGGAAGCATAGTGCGAAAGGAAGCATAGTGCGAAAGGAAGCATAGTACGAAAGAAAGCATAGTGCGAAAGAAAGCATAGTGCGAAAGAAAGTATAGTTCGAAAGAATGCGTAGTTCGAGAGGAAGCATAGTTCCAAAAGAAGCATAATTCAAAAGGAAGTGTAGCCAGGAAGTATAACACAATAGAAAATAAAATTCGAGAGAATGTCTAAGACGAAAGAAAAATAAATCAAAGAAAGTATATTTTAAAGGATTCGTCCTTATTTTCCGTTCTTGTAAATCACTAGCAAATCATAATAGAAGTAAATAAAACCTAATAAAAATTCCAAAATAAGATTTTGAAAATAGTATTAAATAATACTCAAACTTATGATATTAGATAAACATCTATTATTTATATTAGACAATCATCTAATATTATTGACGAATATCTTTTCGTGTGTTAAATTAGTAAAAACAAAGTGGGAGGAAAAACAATGGAAATAAAAGATTATAGATTGATTACTGAACCTAACTGGGACTATGAACTGGTAAATACAATTGTAGATACTCTTGGAAATAAGGAAAAAGAAACAAGTAATTCTCCAATCGCTAAAGAGTTTGCAGTAATTTTAAAAAATGTTTATGAGTACAAGGAAAAGGTGTTGGAAGGGGTTCTGCCTATTCTGGAGAAATATCCTGATATTAGACAGCTCTTTGAAATCACTGCTGTTGAAAAGGATAACAGAGCGAGACCCATTCTAGTTACCCTCACCAGCCAGAAGAAACTCCATGCAGGTATGACAAAAGAAGAGATGGATGTCATCATGTTAGAGGGAGTCCAGGACTGGGCAAAATCAGTTAGTGGTGAATACAGCGAAATCAGGATAACAAATTTATCTGAGTTTATCGAGTTTTTAAAGGACCTGGAAACCGAAGACAGTGTTAAGATGAAAATGATAACAATATACTCTGAACGCTACACATTATTGCCAAGAGCCCAGCAGTTTATAGCAGAGAGCATTAAAATACTGCAGGAGTATTATCCAATTGTGGAAAAAGAGTTTGAAGAAGCAATCGTATCGCTACAGGATAAGTCCTATTTAGAAAGCAATTTTAATGATCTGGGATACATTAAATTTGGTAAATGTAACCGAATTGTTGTGCAGCCCTGCATACTGCCCTATAACCAGATTGCTGTGGACTGGAGAGATGAGGAGGAAAAAGAAGTTGCTGCAGATGTAGGTATTTATGTATTTCAGCTTAGCAACACAAATAAGAAGGTTGCTTTAAGTGATTCCAAGATTCTAAGTGCACTAAAAGCCTTAGGCGATGCCACCAGACTCAAAATAATCCGTATGCTTTCAGGAAAAAAGATGTATATTCAGGAAATTGCAGATGTATTAGGTCTCACACCGGCGACGGTATCCCATCATATTAACCTGCTACTGCAAGAGGGATTTGTATGCGTAACAGTAGACGTGGAAAAAGCAAAAAAAATCTTTTATGAAATCAACCCTGCAAAGTTCCACGAATGGGGAGAGGCCGTGAAGCAGCTTGGGGTGGAAGCCTTGAGCACTGACAGGAAAGGGGAAGGGCAGTAATGGAAGAAAACTTAAAATATCCCATTGGCAGTACCCTCGGGAGAATGTTAGCCAATGTGACTGCAACAAATAAGAAACTCTATCTCTTTTTTTTAATCTATACGCTGGCGGGAGGTATTTATCCTTTTTTTGCAGTATTATTACCTAAATATCTTTTGACGGAAGTAACCGGAGGAGAGGGCACAATAGAAGGTATACTTAAAATTGTTTTATTATTCCTGGGATTAATGGCGGCCTTCGGGTTTATAAGAACTTTCACCAATTCCATTTCTTATCCTGCTATTACCTATTTAAGACTCGATTATTTAAGAGATACCTTCGATAAGCTGGTCAGTGTAGATTATCAGCATATGGAGGATTCCAATTTCTTTGAGAAGAATGAAAGAGCTTTACAGGCGAACAGCTCAAACGATAACGGAGTGGAAGGGGTATACCATAAATTATTTGAAGTAGGTCCGATACTTTTGACTTCTTTAGGATTACTGGTTATTATCGGCAGGCTGAATATATGGATTTTGCTTGGACTTTTGCTGAATATTGCAGTTGGTATCTGGGTTAGAAGGGGTGTTCATAAATATAACTACCGGAGGAAAGAAGAGGTTGCTCATGCCGCGCGTAAGATGCAATATTACTATAATACCACACATGACTTCAGCTATGGAAAAGATATCCGGTTATACCGTTTTCAGAACAGAGTCAATGAAAATTATAGTAAGGAAATCAAAGGCTATTTAAAGCTTCAAAAAAGCATTAAGAACAGAGAGTTTTCACTGGGGTTAATGGAAGTGCTTACTTTCCTGATCAGTAATGGGCTTACCTATGCCATTTTGATCTACAAAACCGCAAACGGTATGCCTATTGCAGATTTTTCCATGTACCTGACAGCAGTTACCTCCCTGACGGTAATGCTTAATCAGGTATCAGAGCAGTTTACATTTATTTTGAATGAAGGTCAGTATGTTCATGATTTTTATACGTTTCTTGATACCGATATGGGGGATAAGGAACTAAAAGAAAAATCGGTAAGCGCAGAAAGACTTAAAGCAGGAGAGACCCTTGAGGTTGTATTTGACGATGTTAGTTTCTGCTATCCGGGAACAGAGAAGTATATCTTCAAACATCTGAACTTTACAATAAATAAAGGTGAGAAATTAGCCATTGTTGGTATTAACGGAGCCGGAAAAACCACCCTTGTAAAGCTGATGACCGGCCTATTTCCGGTAACAGAGGGTGAAATCAGAATAAATGGTATTCCGATTTCCGAGTTTAATAAAAAGGATCTTTATGCTATGTTTTCTGCAGTATTTCAGGATGTTAATGTACTGGCATATACCATTAAGGAGAATATTGCCTGTTCTTCCCTGGATGGAAACGAAGACAGAGTACGTAAGGTGCTGGAAAAGGTAGGACTTAAAAAGAAAATTGACAGCCTGCCAAAAGGGATTGATCAGACAATGTTAAAAGTAATAGAAGAAGACGGTGTGGAATTTTCCGGTGGTGAGAGCCAGAAATTAGCCATTGCAAGAGCGCTGTATAAGGATGCAAGAATGGTTATTATGGATGAACCTACTGCAGCTCTGGATGCACTGGCAGAAGCAGAAATATATGAGAACTTCAGTGATCTGGTGAAAGGAAAAACAGCAGTATACATTTCTCATCGATTAGCCAGTACAAAATTCTGTGACAAAATTGCACTTTTCGATGGTGACGGGCTTAAGGAGTATGGTAACCATGATGAGCTCATGAATGCCAAAGGTGAGTATTATAATATGTTTATGATTCAGGGTAAATATTACAACGAGGAGGTGGCTGTAAGTGAATAATGTTAAGACCTTAAAGAAATTTATCAGCGTTTGCTTTAAGATATCACCTTCTTATATCTTTCTGTTACTGCTTCAGTCTTTAACGGAAACAGGACAGATATTAATAAATGTCATACTTCCTAAATTTCTGGTAGATGAGCTGGTTGGCGGAAGAGACAAAGATAATCTGATACGATATGGAATGTTAATTGTATTGTCAAATGTGCTCTTTTTCTTTTTGAATAAATTAATGAAACGAATCCTGGAAGTTCGCAATATCTACATGAAAGAGAAGCTCAACCAGGCCATGGCTGATAAAATCATGAAAGTTGAATTCGCCTGTCTGGAAGATCCTTATTATCTGGATCTAAAGGAAAGAGCTATGTTTGCCTGCCGTACTATGAGTGCATTGGAGAATCTCATACGAAGCATAACCGAAGTGCTTAAGAATACAGTGACCCTTCTTGGACTCCTTGCAGTTATGTTCACCCTAAGCCCTCTCTTTGTACTGCTATTAGTAATTACAATTGCAATCGCTGTCGTTATGCAGAACTTCTTCTCGAAATACCAGTTGAAATTCTATCAGGACCTTATACCGATCAACAGAAGATATGGCTATTATATGGAGCTGTGTTTTATTGATAAATTACAGAAAGATATACGTATTTATGATATGAATAAAATGCTGACAGACAGGGTGATGGAATTTAACGGAAAGATTTATGACTGGTCCAAGACCTATCAGAAGAAGCAGGGCATATTCCTTGGATTTACCGGAATCATCAATGACCTTCAGGCTGCTATTGCTTATGGTTATGTAGGAATTCGAGTTATCTCCGATACTCTTGGCGGCAAAATAGGCATCGGTTCCTTTACCATGTATGTTTCCGCAGCAATTAATTTTACTACAGCAGCCACAAACCTTGGCAAAAACATTATGACAGTAATCCAGATGCTTGGTTACCTGCAGCCCTTTATGGAATTTATGTCCCTGCCTGACGAAGAGAAGAAAGAAGGCAGCCTGCCGTTTGAGGAGAAGGTAGAAGCTCTGCGTTTTGAAAATGTCAGCTTTCATTATCCAAAGTCAGATAATATGGTATTAAGGAATATCTCCTTTGAGATTAAAAAAGGGGAGAAAATATCCATTGTTGGATTAAATGGTGCCGGTAAGTCAACCATTGTTAAACTCCTTTGTAGACTTTACAAGCCCACCAGCGGTACAATCTATGTTAATGGACACGATATTTACGAATATGAATTCTCCAGTTATATGAAAGGATTAGCAGCGGTATTTCAGGATTATAAACTATTTGCTTTCTCAATTTTTGAGAATGTAAAAGGCGGAGAAGAGAGTGAAGATGGGAAGAAATATCGTGATAAAGTAAGCGAGCTCTTAAAGCAGGTAGGATTAAAAGATAAAATAGCAGAACTTCCCAAAGGAATGGACACTTTATTTGGTAAAGTCTACGATCAGGAGGGCATAGAAATGTCCGGTGGACAGAGTCAAAAGGTTGCTATTGCAAGAGCGCTCTATAAAGATGCCTCAATGATTATATTAGATGAGCCTACCAGTGCATTGGATCCGTTGGCAGAAGCTGAAATCTATGAGAATTTTAACCAGCTGGTGGGTGATAAAACAGCAATTTATATATCACACCGTATGTCCAGCAGTGTATTCTGCGATAAGGTGCTGGTATTGGATGGTGGTCATGTAACAGACTTTGACAGCCATTCAAAATTAATGGAGAAGGAAGAAAGTATGTACTATAAGCTGTTCCGTTCTCAAGCTGTGAATTACCAGGTATAAATAGCATGTAATTATAAATTGAAAAGGGACTGCCGGATTCTAAGTGGTATTTATTGCTTCTAATTCCCGGCAGTCCTTTTATTAAAATATTAACGTTCGGACAGTTGTTCCATTTTGGCTTCCAGAGTCCTTAGCTGTTCTGTTATGTAGTGATTATCGGTAATCAGTTCTTTTACCATCTTCCTGACCATAACCGTCAGGCATATAAAAACAAGTGGTATAGCAGCAGAAAGGAAGCTGCATATATAAAAGAAAGGTTTGAAATCTGTCTGTCGCAGATGCCAGTAATCAAAAAGCATTATAAAGGAAAAGGCTGAACCTCCAAGGCTTAACAAAGAGAAAACCAGGAATAGATTCGATAACTTTCTTAAATCAGAATACAACAGGATTACCTCCTTCATAAAATAATATTTTATTCGTGGATGCAGTAAGCTTCCACACACGACTTATGGAGAGTCAGAACGTCTGGGAAATATAAATATACTTTAGTTTAGCAATATTTATAGATCTGTGCAAGGGGGGATTGGGCTGAAAAAGGAGAATTTGGTAAGCTTGATTTGAAGAAGGGAAAATGCTATAATTAGGCTTAATAGCGGGAAAAACGAAGGTTTTACGTGGCACAGAGGAAGCGTAAATCGTTTAAAAGTATGTACATGGGTTTCAGAAGGGAATACGTGCGCTTAAACAGGAGGAATTGCTTTGAGCTTTGATCAGGGTAATACAGTATAGTGAAGCGGGCAGATGGGGCAGGGAGGTTTTTGATGATAAAAGAGAAGGATGGGAGTACAGCAGCAGGAGTGACAGAAAGACTGGGCGTCACTTTATGGAAGGATGGTATCAATTTCGCACTTTATCTGCCTGATGAGAAGGAATGCAGATTGAATCTGTACAACAGAGTTACCGAAAAGCAGCTATTCTCCCTTCGGTTAACCAATGAGTATAGAAACGGTAATATTTTTTCAGTATTTATTAAACAAAAACAGTTTAAGAAGTTTTTCCCGGAGCAGGAAGACTGGCTTAAGAAGCTGGGCTATCTTTATGAAAGCAGAAGAGGTGAATTTCTGGATCCATGCGCAACGCTGCTTTATGGAAGAGAAGAATTCGGACAGAAGAAGTCTGAGAGAAAGAAACTGCTTGGTGGTATCAGCTGCTCTCTTTTTGACTGGGAAGGGGACAAACCCTTAGAACGGAATTTTAGGGAATCTATAATGTACAAGCTTCATGTTCGTGGCTTTACCATGGATTCAAGTTCAGCGGTTAGCTGCCCCGGTACCTTCTATGGTATCACAGAAAAGATTCCTTATCTAAAAGAACTGGGGATTAACTGCTGCCTGCTGCTGCCGATATATGAATTTGAAGAATCCCTGGAGAGTAAAGGGATTTATGATAAGATAAATTATTGGGGATATACAGAGGATAATATATACTTTGCGCCCAAGGCAGCCTATGCCTTTCAAAAAGAGTCACCGGAGAAAGAGCTAAAATATATGGTAAAGGCTCTCCATAAAAGCGGTATTGAGGTAATACTTGACATGAACTTCGCTCCCGGCACCAATACCATTGTTGTTTTGGAATGCCTGAGGTACTGGGTGAATGAATACCATATAGATGGCTTCAGACTATCCAACAGTTCTGTTCCAGTATCCATAATTTCTTCAGATCCTTTGCTGGGAAAAACAAAGATATTATCGGAAGGCTGGGATTATAGGATTCCGCCTGAGAAAAATAAAACCTTTATCAATTACGGTGAATGCAATCAAAATTTCAGCATTACGGCGAAAAGATTACTAAGAGGTGAGGAAGAGCAGGTAAAAGATTTTGCCACGCAATTTACCTCTCTGTCAGAGGAGGCCGGAACTGTCAAATACCTGACGAATCATGATGGTTTTACCCTGTGGGATGTATTTTCCTATGACAGGAAGCATAATGAAGCCAACGGAGAAAATAACAGGGACGGACAGGATTACAATTACAGCTGGAACTGTGGGAAAGAAGGAAAGGGCGGTAAAAATATACTTGCACTTCGCCGGAAACAAATGAGAAATGCATTTGTTCTGCTGCTTTTATGTCAGGGAACACCCCTTATATTAGCGGGAGATGAATTCTGTAACACCCAGGAGGGAAATAATAACCCTTACTGCCAGGATAACAGCATTTCATGGCTTAACTGGGCAAAGGTATCGGAGGAATATGATATTAACCAATGGGTGAAAATGCTGATAGATATTCGCAGAACACATCCGGTGTTTCAGAGAAAAGACCCCTTTCGGCAAATGGATTATATTGCTTGTGGAATGCCGGATCTTTCTTTTCATGGAACCAGTCCCTGGTATCCTGATTATGATCATTACAGCAGACAATTAGGTATTATGTTATGTGGTGCCTATGCTGCGGTTGACAGTAATCTATACGATGACTCTTTCTATCTTGCTCTTAATTTTCACCAGGATATGCAGGAATTTCATTTGCCAAAAGCCAGAGAGGGAGAAGTATGGATATTGTTACTGTCAACGGCGGAAGGATACTGCAGGGTTTTAGGAGAGCAGGAAGCTGAGATTGAAATCGGCAAAGCGGAGCGCTTTACTTTGGAAGGAAGAAGCATTAAGATATATGTTACACAAAAAGTATTAGAAACATAAGATATGGTCATAATAATGTCCACTGTTCTGACAGCCCTTCTTTGCGGTGGTTTCGTTTAACTATTTAATCGAATCGATTGATTTTAATAAATATATACCGCAAAGAGGACTTTCAGACCAGCATTCGGACATGTTCAAAGAATGGCGGCTGGTAAATGGTTTCAGCTTATGAAAAAATTCGGTATAGTATCAAGAGTACCTGTCCCGTGTGTCATTCTCGGTTGTATCCGATGGATTAAAGTAAAGGTCCGAAAATTGATCCAGAAGCTCAGAGTGTTTGTCCGGAAAGTACATCGGACTATGAGTTTCAAAATCGGTAACGCTGTTTCTGTTTGGAAAACGGTAATAGCTTCGTTTGGAATGGTCAAAATACATACAAATACCCTCCTTACTGAATTATATTTCCGGGTTTGTCAGAAAACTCTGACGGTATACGTTGGATAAAGTGAAAGAATTAATTGGTTGTTCTGTTTGAGACTAGTATCTGTAGGTTAGGAGGAAATATACTTGGTATCATTAAAAATACTGGATGTTAAAAGTTTTATGGGAAGTCTGCTCATCCAAAAGATATTTGACAATTTTATGGTTTCAGAAGCTGAGGTGATAACCTATGCACATTTTTCCATAGATGGTAAGATAAATCAATCTTTTTATACAGAGGAAGAAAAGGAGGAACTGCAGCTAAAAAAATATGCCAAATGGGCAGATATAAAGCCCTATGTTTTTTCGGTTGTGAAAGGAAATAAGCTTCCTTTGTTCATAAAAATAGTAATGCTCTTATCACCGGAGAACACCGAAAAGCTCCTGGCCCAATCCGGTGTTGCTTTAAGCAAAGAGGACATTAACGGATTATTTTTAAATATTCGTTATGAAAAAGAAAACCTGACCATTGTAACGGGAACCTCCATTGGGACCTTTACACTGGACAAGACACTTGATCATTTCTGGGATGAGAACGTGAAGAAGTTCCTAAAAAAAGAAGGTATTGCAGCGGAAGAGGAATAAAATAATTGTCTTGTTAGCACTCACTTTAAATGAGTGCTAATTTTGTCTTGACAAATACATACAAGCGTATTAATATTATGCTTATATGAGAGATAAAGAAAAGGAGCGATTATTATGATGAATGAACATGGAAGTCTGTCAATTAATTCGGAAAATATATTTCCTATTATTAAGAAATGGCTGTATTCTGACCATGATATCTTCTTTCGCGAACTGATATCTAACGGCAGTGATGCTATAACAAAATTAAAGAAGTTAGAACTTATGGGAGAGGCGAAGCTTCCTGAGGACAATAAATTCAAAATAGAAGTAATTGTTAATCCGGAAGAGAAGACCATCAAGTTTATTGATAACGGTGTTGGTATGACCTCTGATGAAGTGAAGGAATATATCAATCAGATAGCTTTTTCAGGAGCGACAGATTTCCTGAACAAATACAAAGACAAAACCAATGAAGAGCAGATCATCGGTCATTTTGGTCTTGGTTTTTATAGTGCATTCATGGTTGCAGATAAGGTTACAATTGATACACTTTCCTGGCAGGAAGGTGTTGAAAGTGTTCATTGGGAATCTGAAGGCGGTACCGAATTTGCCATGGAAGCAGGGGAGAAGGAGAGTAGAGGAACAGAGATTACCTTATACTTAAATGAAGAGAGCTATGAATTCTCCAATGAGTATCGTGCAAAAGAGGTTATCGAGAAATACTGTTCTTTCATGCCTGTTGAGATCTACTTCAAAAATGCCAATGCAAAAGAAGAGCCAGAGGAAGAAATTGAAGAAGAAAACGAAGCAGCAGAAGAGGATGTAATCGATGCTGCAGTGGATGAAGACGGTAATGTAACAGAAGATAAAGCGGAAACAGAAGACAAAGCAGAAACAGAAGAGAAAAAGCAAAAAGGTCCTAAACCTATCAATAATACAACCCCTCTCTGGACCAAGCATCCCAATGATGTGACAGAGGAAGAATACAAAGAGTTCTACCGTACGGTTTTCCATGATTACAAAGAGCCTTTGTTCTGGATTCATTTAAATATGGACTATCCTTTTAACTTAAAGGGAATTCTATATTTCCCTAAATTAAATACCGAATATGATACCTTGGAAGGAACCATCAAATTATTCAGCAATCAGGTATTTATCGCTGATAATATCAAAGAGGTAATACCGGAATTCCTGATGTTGCTAAAAGGTGCTATCGATTGCCCTGATCTTCCTCTTAACGTATCCAGAAGTGCACTTCAGAATGATGGCTTTGTAAAGAAAATTTCAGAGTATATCTCCAAAAAGGTTGCGGATAAATTATCCGGAATGTATAAGGTAGAGCGTGAAAGCTACGAAAAATTCTGGGATGATATCAGTCCTTTCATTAAGTTCGGATGCTTAAAGGATGACAAATTCAGAGATAAGATGAAGGATTTCATTATCTTTAAGAATCTTGAAGGCAAGTATGTTACTCTGCCTGAGTATGTAAAGGCAGCGAAAGGCGAAGCTTCTGATTCCGCTGAGGCTTCAGAGACCACAGAAGAAGTAAAAGCCTCCGAAAATACTGACGGCAGTGAGGGAGCAGATAAAGAAGAAAAGAAAGACATTGTCTACTATGTTACAAACGAACAACAGCAGAGTCAGTACATTAATATGTTCAAGCAGGAAGGCATTGATGCTCTTATCCTTACCCATAACATTGACCAGCCTTTTATCACTCAGTTAGAGCAGACGGAGAAGGATTACAAATTCCAGCGTATAGATGCTGATATCACAGACAGCTTTAAAGAAGAGGGCTCAACGGAAGAGGCTTTAAAAGATGAAAATGAGAAGCTTACAGAGCTGTTCCGAAAAGTATTAAACAAAGAAAAGCTCGAGGTTAAGGTCGTTAAGCTTAAGAATGAGAAGGTTTCTTCTATGATAACATTATCAGAAGAAAGCCGCAGAATGCAGGAAATGATGAAGATGTATAATATGTACGGAATGGATCCTAATATGTTTGGCAGCAGTGAAACCCTGGTGTTAAATGCTGGAAACAAACTGGTTCAATATATCTTCGAAAAGGAAGACAGTCAGTATGTGCCTCTGTTCTGTTCCCAGCTTTATGATCTTGCATTATTAAGCCATAAGCCACTTGATGGTGAAGCAATGACCAATTTTATTTCCAGAAGCAATGAGATAATGGAGATTCTGGCAAAGAATTAATAATATGAATCCAAAAAAGGAATAATTAGAATATATAGTAAATACAAAGGACAGTTTCTGAAATTCAGAAACTGTCTTTTATTTGCGTAATTAAAAGGACTCATATAATTAACAAGACTCAGTTTAGGGTGTGTATGTAAACTCATTGTATACCGTCCTTAAGGCTCTAATTTGAAGTACCCTGCCCTGTATTCTTGGGAGCATAACAACACTACGTCCCTGAATAGCACCATGATTCCCATAAACTGGAACCTCCAAACCGGTACAAGTAGTTTTCAGACATAGACCCAGGCAATCATGCCTTCCAATGTTTACTATAGGATAGCAATCAGAATTTTATAGAAAATTTATAGAAAACCTCTTTAAAATTATTATATTATGTGCTACAATTGGTAGTAATCAAAACTACATTAGGTGGTATTTGTAATAAAGGGATGTGGTTGACATAACCGATATTATGGAAACTAAATTGAAATATTTTTACAGTGAAAATACTGTTTTAATTTTAGAAAGCAACAGAAATTTATGGAGGATGACCATATGTCGTATAAGATAATTGTAGACAGTTGTACAGATTTAACCGAAGAAATGAGAAAAGACAGCCACTTTCATTTCGTACCCTTGGAGTTGCAGGTGGGTGAGACCAGAATCGTGGATGATGAGACCTTTGATCAGGCAAATTTTTTGAAAATGGTGAGAGAATCTCCTACTAGTCCGAAATCCTCCTGTCCTTCTCCAGAAGCCTATATGAAATTGTTTGGAGGAGAAGAGGATATATATGTAGTAACTCTTTCTGCTAATTTAAGCGGATCTTTTAATAGTGCGGAAGTAGGTAAAAATTTGTATTTGGAAGAGAATACATCTAAAAACATAGAAATCTTTAATTCCTGCTCCGCTTCCGTAGGGCAGGCTCTGATAGCTCATAAGATCAGAGAACTGGCTGGTGCAGGCAAGCCCTTTCATGAAGTTGTAGAGGCTGTTCATAAATTCAGGGATGGCTTAAGTACAAAATTTGTACTGGAGAATCTGGACACCTTAAGAAAGAGCGGTAGACTTACAGGTCTTAAAGCGGTTATAACCAGTGTTTTAAATATCAAACCCGTGATGATGGCTACACCGGAAGGTACAATCACCAAGCTGGATCAGGCCAGAGGTATTCAGAAAGCGCTGGGGGTAATGGTTGAAGCGGTGGAAAAAGATGTTAAAACCCCCCAAGACAGGATATTGGGAATTGCGCACTGTAATAATTACGGAAGAGCCCAGTATGTGAAAGAAGAGCTCTTAAAGAGAGTATCCTTTAAAGACTGTATCATCGTGGATACAGCAGGTGTAAGCACCATGTATGCAGGAGATGGCGGTGTAATTGTGTGTTATTAAGAGCTGCTGTTGCAAGACAGTCCATTTACTGACTGGGCATTGAGATTGGCTGACATAGTAGCTTTTAACAGAAAAAATAGTAACATATCATATAAAGACCTGTATAGGGCATAACAGCCGCCCTGTCAGGTCTTTATTTACAAAATACACCCAGACCATAATCTCTGCGTAGGATCCTTACTTAAAAATTCTTGTCATATCAGAAATCTTCTGGTATAGTAGGTGTGTTAGAGCTGTTTAACTGATGCAATGTGAAAAGATTAACGGAATGCAGGTAGAAAAAGATGTCACATAAGGATTTACAAGGATTTATAAAGGCCTTGGAGAAAAAAGGTGAGCTGAAACGTATCAAGGCAGAGGTTTCCTCTGAGCTGGAAATTACAGAAATAGCAGACAGAATTTCCAAAGAATACGGAAGCGCACTTTTATTCGAAAAGGTAAAAGATTCGCCCTATCCATTGCTGATAAATGCCATGGGAACCTTTGAAAGAATGAGTATGGCCTTGGAGGCTGAAACCTTGGATGAAATAGGGGATGAAATTAAAGAGTATCTGGAGCTTCGTAATTACCTTACCATAAAAGGATTGATAAGGAGTGTTCCCAGATTATTCAGGCTTCTCTATGCTCTGCCCCTTAAAAGGCCGGGAAGAGGAAAATGCCAACAGATTATAGAAAAAGAAGTGAATTTATATAATTTGCCGGTGTTAAAATGCTGGCCTTTGGATGCAGGGAGGTTTTTTACCCTGCCTTTAGTTTTTACCAAGGACAGGAATACGAAGCAGCAGAACGTGGGTATGTACCGAATGCAGGTATTAGATGAGAAAACCACGGGGATGCACTGGCATAAACATAAAGACGGTTCGGAAATCTATGGAGGATATAAGGCGAAAGGGGAGCGAATGCCCGTATCCGTAGCCCTTGGCTGTGATCCGGCTATTACCTATGCGGCAACAGCACCTTTGCCGAAAATGCTGGATGAAATGATGCTAGCCGGCTGGCTTCGGAAATCCAATGTAACCATGGTAAAATGTGTTACCAACGATATATATGTACCTGCTAATGCTGAAATTGTGCTGGAGGGTTATGTTGACACCACAGAGGACCTGGTACTTGAGGGACCTTTTGGTGATCATACAGGTTATTATTCCCTGGCAGATTACTATCCGAGATTTCATGTGACCTGTATCACCCACAGAAAGGCAGCAATCTATCCTGCTACTGTAGTGGGAAAGCCTCCCATGGAAGACTGTTATATGGCAAAAGCAACTGAAAGGATCTTTCTGCCTATCCTGAAAATGCAGATTCCAGAGCTTAAGGATATTAATCTTCCTTTAGAAGGTGTATTTCATAATTGCGCTATCCTCTCTGTCCGTTCTGCATACCCAGGTTGTGCCAGAAAGGTCATGAATGCAGTATGGGGAATGGGACAGATGATGTATACCAAGCTTGTGGTTATTGTAAATGAAAATGTGGATGTGCAGAATCTGAAAGAAGTAGGACAGGCAGTTCTTAGAAATGTAGGGAGTCTTCATGACCTCCTCTTATCCGAAGGACCGCTGGATGCACTTGACCACTCCTCTGACAAAGCCTTATATGGCACCAGACTGGGTGTGGATGCAACTACAGTAAGAGAAACAACAGGAAAAGAAAATTTTAAGGTTATTCAGATCAGCAAGAAATACCCCGGTGAAGCAAAGGATTTGTTAATGAAACATCTAAAAGAAAATGATGATAAATTTGTCATTGCGGTAGATGATAGTGTGGACATTTCAAATTTTTCCCTGGTAATGTGGAAATTCTTTAATAATATCGATGCGAAAAGAGATTTGATAGCTTTAGAAAATAAGTTTGGTATTGATGCAACAAAAAAATGGAAAGAGGAAGGACTTACCAGAGACTGGCCGGAAGACATAACCATGTCACAGGAAATTATTGATCTGGTTAGTGAAAGATGGAAAGAATATGGGCTTGATTAAGATTATTCAAAAGGTTGTTGATAAATTAAAGCAATACGGAAAACTGGTTATGTTCTCCCATACGATTTTCTCCCTAAGCTTTGCTGTGGTGGCAATGGTGCTGGCGTCAAAAGGAATACCAGACTTTAAAACCGTATTTTTTATACTGGTCTGCTTCATGGGCGCAAGAACCGGAGCAAATGCCATCAATCGTGTCATAGATGCTGAAATAGATGCCAGGAATCCAAGAACGAAGAGCCGTCAGCTGCCAAAAGGCGAAATTAACAAAAAAGAGGTCATATTACTTACCAGCTTCTGTTTTCTCGTAATGCTATATGGCGCATACCGCTTAAATTTTATATGCCTGCTGCTATCACCCATTGCGCTGATACTATTGATCGGATACTCCTATTGCAAAAGATTTACTTTCCTATGTCATTTTGTACTTGGAGTGACTTGTGCCTGCGCGCCGGTGGGAGCCTGGCTTGCCGTTACAGGCAGCCTTACCTGGGTGCCGTTGTTCTTGGGAGCAGCCAATACCCTATGGGTGGCAGGTTTTGATATTATCTATGGCTGTCAGGATTATGAATTTGATAAAGCAAACAACCTGCATTCGGTTCCGGTTAAGTTTGGTGTGAAATATGCTTTGTGGATATCGGCTTTTCTGCATACGGTAACTCTTTTCTGCTTGATTGCCATCGGTATTCTATCACCTGACCTTTCAGTAATTTATTATACGGGAATCGCAGTGATTGCAGCCTTGTTCCTGGCTGAATACAGGATGGTGTCACCTGATAACCTGGTCAATGTCAATATTGCTTCTTATAGTGTCAACCAGATTGTAAGTATTGTTTTTCTCCTATTTGGCCTGACAGATGCATTTCTGTAAGGGATTAGTCAGAGCAAAGAGCCGAAGTCTTCCACTATAATTGGAATGCGGCAAGGTGCGAATGAGTTATGGTAAGAAATAATCAAATATGTAAATAATAATGAGTTTATGTATACATATACGAAATATCTGACAGGACAGGAGGCTGTTATGAGAAGATTAATCATTGGTATAACCGGAGCCAGCGGCTCCATCTATTTTAAACGTCTGATAGAAGAATTGCTGTCAGGGGAGTATGAACTTCATCTGGTTGCCTCTGAGCACGGAAGTCAGGTCTATGAATATGAAATTGGTAAAAGTCTCCGGGAACAGGTACAGGAATGGCAAAAGGTGAATGAGAATATAATCCTTGAAAATAACGATAATCTATTCTCCCCTATTGCCAGCGGTTCTTATAAATGTGAATCCATGGTGGTAATACCCTGTTCCATGTCTACAGCCGCAGAAATCTCTAATGGTATAACGAAAACCCTGTTAACCAGAGCAGCAGATGTCATGCTAAAGGAAGACAGAAAACTTCTGCTGGTACCAAGAGAAACTCCTTTTTCAACAAATCATTTAAAGAATCTCTATGAATTATCCAAGCTTGGTGCTGCCATATTGCCGGCTATGCCTGGTTTTTATAATCATCCTCTGACCCTTGAGGAGGCAGTGGATTTTGTTGTGGGTAAGGTTCTTGATAATTTAAAGATAGAAAATAATTGTTATAAAAGATGGGAAGGAAGAAACAAAGATGAAAAATAAGCTGCTAATAAGCTTTCTTATAATTGCAATAGCATTAACCGGTTGCGGTAAACAAAAAAATCAGGGAAAGGAGGAAGCAGCGGTAGTACTTAAAGTAGGTATGATGTCTTCTCTGGATGTTATTCCCTTTGAACTGATCTCAGAAAGAGGCTTGGATAAAAAATATGGGTTTGAACTGGATCTGGAAATGTTTACAGCTGCCAAGGACAGGGATGCTGCTTTCACTGCCGGAGAACTGGATGGTGTATTAACGGATTTCATAGGAGTTTGCATGTACCAGAATGCCGGCTTTGATGTACGAATAACAGGTATCACCGATGGTGATTTCAAACTTCTGGCAGGTAAAAATACAGGTATTACCGATATTAATGGAATGAAGGGGAGGAGTATAGCGATTTCACAAAATACGCTTATTGAATATACCCTTGATACTATCCTTAACAACAATCAGTTGTCACCGGAAGACGTAGTGAAAGAAGCAATTCCCAGAATACCAGACAGGTTGGAAATGCTAAGAAACGATAAAATAGACCTGGTGCTGATACCGGAGCCCTTTGCAACCCTTGCTATAAAGGACGGAGCAGTTTATCTGGGAAGTGCTAATTCTTATGGACTCTATCCTGCGGTTTCTGCCTTTACCAAGACAGCCCTGGGAGAGAAGGAAGAAGCAATCAGCAATCTCTATAAAGCTTACAATGAAGCTGTGGATTATATGAACGAAACGGATATCAGGGAATATGAGGATGCGGTTATAAAAGCTGCCGGTTACCCGGAGGAAATGAAAGGTAATATTGAAATCGGCGAATACCGTACCAGTACACTTCCGGTAAAAGAAGATCTGGAAGCTGCCATAGCCTGGGCGTCAGAAAAGGGCTTATGCAGTAAGGACTTAAGCTACGAGCAGTTAGTATATGACGTGTATCAATAAATCATTTTGACTGAAATATTATTAATTAATATAGCGGTAATGGATGAAGGGATATTCAATACCGATTTGAATATCCGGAAAAGAGGAGAAAATGTTATTACTGGAGCATGCCTCTCTTGGTTATAAAACAAAAAAAGAGATGAAAACCGTTGTAAGGGATCTTACCCTGGGAATTGAAGCTGGAGAATGCCTGGCCTTATTGGGACCATCTGGCTGTGGAAAGTCAACGCTTATCAATGCGTTGGCGGGAATTCTACCCTTTATGTCCGGCGGTGCATTTATTGAAGAAGCGGGGAATAGAACGGTTCTGTCTCCGAAAACTCATAGAATCGGTATAATACCACAGGGCAGCGGTTTGCTGCCCTGGAAAACTGTCAGGGAAAATTGCCTTCTGCCGCTAAAGATTAAGAAAGAGACAGAAGTGGAGCAGTACAATAAGGCGTTGGAAGAAATCGGGGAAGCTCTTCATATTAATACTCTTTGGTCTTGTTTTCCGGGTGAAATCAGCGGAGGTCAGGCTCAGAGAACTGCCATTGCCAGAGCATTTTTATTAAAGCCGGAACTGTTATTAATGGACGAACCTTTTTCAAGTCTGGATGCCGTAACTGGAGATGAAGCCAAGGAACTGTTTCTTTCACTTTGGAAGAAATATCGACCTACGGTATTTCTGGTAACACATAATATAGAAGAAGCTCTGTACCTTGGAAATAAGATTGCTGTAATGGATACAGTCAACGGCAATATAAAGCATGTGGAAGACAATCCATATTTTGGGCAGCTTATCAGAGAGCAGACAGAGCTTTCACGAAAAAAAGAAAGTTTCAGACAGCTACTGCAGTTTTAAGCTGAGTATACGGAGGGAAATCCATGAAATCATTAGCAAAACAGTGCCTGACTTTTTTGAAAGGCTTTCTGCTATTAAATGTTATATGGCTGTTTTTTTCATTCTGGTTGAACATGGCAGTCATACCAAATCCCCTGAAGGTATATGCTAATTTTGGCTCTGTTTTTTCAGATGGCATATTTTATCACATATTTTATAGTCTGCGAAGAATATTTACCGGGTTGTTTCTGTCATTGGTGGTTGGGGTTCCAATCGGTATTTTGATGGCTTATTCCAAGAGAGCCAATGAATATCTGTACCCCTTGATCTATTTCAGTTACCCTATACCAAAAACCGCCCTTCTTCCCATTGCAATGCTGCTGTGGGGAATGAGGGACGGTTCAAAGGTAGTTATTATATTCTGTATCATTGTCTTTCAGGTTATAGTCTCTGTCAGGGATAGTGTCTTGCATATTGACAAAGCACTTTACCAGGCAGTTATTTGCTCCGGTGGAAGTCGTCTTCAAATAATAAGGCATATTACAGTGCCGGCAATACTGCCTCAGTTATTCACCAGTATTCGAGTATCTTTGGGAACGGCGGTGTCGATCCTTATTTTTATTGAAGGGTATGGAACAGAATACGGTATGGGATATTATATTCTGGACGCCTGGTCAAGGATTAATTATATTCAGATGTATTTAGGGATTTTGGTAATCTCCTTTGTGGGTTTTTTATTGTTCATTGCAATGGATTTGCTCATTCAAAAAGTGTGCCCCTGGATGAAAGAAGCCAGCCTTTAATTACGGTGGTATCTTTTCTCAAAATAAGAAAGCAACTGATATAGAAAGGTTGCCAGGATACAGAGGATTACGATGGACATAATTACATAATCCAGTTTAAAGACCTGGCTTCCATAAATTATAAGATAACCAAGACCTGCTTTCGCAGCTAAGAATTCACCGATAATAACTCCAACCAGGGATAAGCCGATATTAACTTTCATAATACTGATAATCTGAGGGATATTTCCGGGGATAACCACTTTAAGCAGGATATCCATTTTACTGCCGCCTAAGGTTAAGATAAGTTTTTTCTTATCTTCCTCCGTGTTGATAAAGTTGGTGTATAAAGTGATGATGGTACTAAAGACTGCGACAGAAACGGCTGCTACGATAATTGTTTTCACATTATTACCAAGCCATACAATGAAGACAGGAGCCAATGCGGATTTCGGAAGGCTGTTCAGTACCACCAGATAAGGTTCCAGAACTTTGGCAAGATTTTCATTCCACCATAAGAGAATGGCTATGAAAATACCCAGAATATTTACCAATGCAAAACTTACAAAAGTCTCCAGAAGGGTTATGCCGGTATGGTAGAACACACTTCCATCAGCTGACATAGCAAGAAAAGTCCCTGCCACCCTGGAGGGACTGCTAAATATGAAGGAATCCACCAGTCCGATACGGGTGGCTATCTCCCAGAAAGCCAGAAAAAATACAATAATCAGCAATTGCAGGAAGCGAATAATGCGCTTACGGCGGTGATACTGTCTGAGAAATGCCTGGTGGGAAGAAGAAAAAGCTGGTTTATCTGTTGATTTTGCCATAGCTTAGCTCCTTCCAGATCATATTGAAATATTCCTTGAATTCCGGTGCACTTCTGGCTTTAAAGGGAGTTCGCTCATCAAGTGTAAGCTCCACAGGAATTTCACGTTTTACCGTGCCGGGTCGGCTGCTTAAGATGATTATCCGGTCAGCCATGGAAACAGCTTCACCTGTTGTTACCAAAATGCTGAAATTACACTAAGGTGATAGAAGCCTGCTGGCCATCCCAAGTGATATTTTGAATAAGAGTGTTGATCAATACTTTTTTTTGTGAGAGCTCAGAGGACATAATTATTGTGCGTAAGAATTCCGGAAAGCTTTCTGAGAAGGTGAAATGGTCTGCTCCCTGACCGTTTGGAGCCATAGAGTCCATGGTTATCTGTATTTCTCTAATCCTTAAATCCAATTCTTCTAATTTTGGAAGGAAATATTTCTGTAGAATAGGAGAGGAATCGGTGGCTAGCCGTGTAATAATTGTCTCAATTTCTTTTTTTATATCTTTTTTCTCATTGTTTAATGAATCCAGCCTTTGTTTATATTCTAAGTCATCTTCCTGTAAAACTGTTCTCTTATCCTGTAAGAGCCGAAGTAGTTTGTTATAATTTACAGCTCCAAGAAGTATGGTGCTTATAAGCTCCAGTAGATAGTCATCAAAAAGCTTACCGTTTAAATTCGAAATATTGCAATTCATTTTTTTGGAAAAAATTTTTTGTTCACAGGCATAACTGTAGTAGATCTTATCACCGGCTTTTCGAATATTTTTCACTCTCATGGCAGAGCCGCAATTTGCACAATGTATTTTTCCTGACACAAGTGCATAAGAGGAGGTGTCTTTCCGGGGAGAAGCTTTTTCACTGTTTTCCTTTAATAATTTTTGCGTACGGATAAAGGTATTGCCTGAAACAAGTCCCTTATGTTTACCTAAAGCAACCACCCACTGATCAGGCGGTCGTTTGTTACGGGAAGCTTTATTCTGCTGACTGGTTCTGTTGTAACAGAGGATTCCGCTTCCTCCGTTGAACTTTTCCGGAGGAAAAGTAATACAGCAGCCAAGTGAGGAAAAATAGTCATATGAGGCGGCATCACCAATACAGTATGTAGGATTGGATAAAATATTGGCAATGCTGCTTTTGTAAAAACTGCCTCCTTTTTGTGTGGTAATACCATGTACAAGGCAATAGTTCTCAACTGCAGAAAGGCTTCCTAGTTCCAAATATTTCTCAAATAGTAATGCTACAGTTTTAAGGTCTTTTTCTACAGGAATCAACTGATATAATTTCTTTTCTCTGAATTCGGAATCAAGATAGATAATTTCCTTGGAGGTATAACCCATTGGGGTCAGGCCGCCAAGCCATCTTCCGGTTTTTGATAATGCAAGCATATTGTCACGTACGCGTTCTGCCGTAGTTTCCCGTTCAAGCTGGGCAAATACGGAGGCAATGTATATCATTGCTTTTCCCATGGGAGTTGAGGTATCAAAATTCTCCGTTGCTGAGATAAACCCGACCTTCCTCTGCTCCAGCAATTCCAGGGTTTTAGAGAAATCAGAGACCTTTCTGGTAATACGATCCAGGCGATAGCACAGAAGCATCTGAATCTTATTCGCATTGATATCCTGAAGCAGCTGCTGAAACTTGGGACGCATGGAAGTGGCAGCTGAGAAGCCTTCATCTTCGTAAATAATGTAATTCTTATCTGGAATATGAAGCAGATGAGTATCTCCATAGGTTCTGCAGTATTGCACCTGATTGTCTATGGATTCTCCTTTTTCAGTAAATTTGGATTTTCTGCTGTAAATGGCTATATTCATGATACCCTCCTGTCTATGTATTTGGTGTGTTTAGTAAGCAGAATTGCAAAGTAAATCTGTTTGCAATACTTTTTTATAACTGCAGTATTTATATATCAAAATTCTTATTGATTTAAGCTTGTTATTTCATCCTGTTCTTACTGTATGTATATCCGTTTGACCAAAAATACATGCCTGCTCTTTCGAGACATCATAAAAAAGTGAGGAGATGAATAGCCTGTGATAAGGAGAATAATCTGAGCAGTGTAAATTATTGAAATACATAATTCACATCCTGATTTGTGGCAGTGCCATATCTGCAGGCAGAGACGGCAGGCAATGGGAGCCAGTATGAAAATAAGAGTGAACCATCAGAATGAGGTCTGTAAATTATCAGAGGACACCGTCAATGAACTTATTGCAGAGTTACTTATACGTTGGATTGGGAACAGAGAGAAAATGGAACAGCAGGAGTTGTTTTTTCAGCTTATAAAGTATCTGGAGGAACAGTTAAAGGAAGAGGAAAAAAGTTAGATTATAGATCAAAAGGTAGCTTTCTTGTTCATTTAAATATCCGGTACGAAAGACTGCTTCAAGTAATACATGAACAGCTCTTTGTACCGGATAATTTTTGTAAAGCATTATACAGAAAATACTACCAAGGTCTTCTTCTCGGACCAGGACCCCAAGGACCGGGACCCCAGGGACCTTTTCCAGGACCAGGACCCCAAGGACCGTTGCCCCAAGGACCAGGGCCCCAGGAACCAGCGCCCCAGGGAGGTTTTCCGGGACCAGGACCCCAAGGGCCAGAACGCCAGGGATCTCTGCCCCAGGGATTGTTTGACCAACCGCCGCAGCAGTCTGATTGTTGCACGTCGTTATTCTTATCTCTGTCTGAATTCATTTGCTATTCTCCTTTACTTTTTTTATTAGTATATGCAACATGCAAAATATGGTGAATTATGTAGAAAATAATTGGTAGAATTTCCGTAATCATTGCATCTGATATGTCGTGGGTAATAAGAATGGCAGTTTTATGCTCCTTTCTGATAATTCCCCAGATATCATCTGACACTTCGATGCGGGTTTGATAGTCCAGAGCTGAAAAGGGTTCATCCAAAAGAAGTATATCGGGTTCCAGCAGAAGAGTGCGAATCAAAGCGGCGCGTTGTCTCATTCCGCCGGATAAAGAAGAGGGTTTAGAATTTTTGAAGGTTATTAATCCGTAAGTTGAAAGCATCTCGTTTATCATGACATAACTGTTTTCTGTTAGCTTATTTTGTATTTCGAGTCCAAGAGTAAGATTTTTCTGAGTGGATCTCCATTCCAGTAAATGATCTTTTTGCAGCATATATCCAATATTTTTCCCAGATGCTTTTAAATCTTTTCCATCTATTAAAATTTCACCAGTGTCTGGTGATATAAGTCCTGCAATCAATGAGAGTAAAGTTGATTTACCGCATCCGCTAGGTCCTACAATAGCTAGGAACTCGCCGTCATCAACGTGGAAGGAAATGTCTTTTAAGGCCAGAGTTTCTCCTTCTAAACTATGGTAAGTGTATACGACGTTATTTATTCTTAAGATTTCTCCCATAGGCTCCTCCGGTTTATTTATAATGTATTATATGAAAATATGACGAATGGTGTGAAAATAAAAGGCATTTTCCCACATTTTATTTGCAGGAGGGTGGTGATATTACAAAGGGGACGGTGAAGTGATAGGGTATTTTATTGGAAAAGGGTGGGATATCACAAAGGGGACGGCGAATTACGCAAAACAGAAAGAACTCATGCTTCAATTCCAAGGTACAAGAAGTCCTAATTCTCTGAAGATTTTTTGCTTGACATCAGGTAAAACAGATAACTCGCTACGCTCAAACAATCTGTTTTACCTGATAGCATAAAATTTTCAGAGAAAAGGACTTCTAGTACCTTTCCATAGGCGCATTCGTTCTTTCTGTTTTGCGTAATTCACCTGTTTTTGTAAGATTGCGGAGTTTTTGAAGTGTTTTGAACAGATAAGGCTTGGAATAAGCAGGCCTTGCCTCAGTTCGTAAGCGGATTTTTTAGAAAAAGGCTTTAAGAGTTAAGGATATAGAACTTTATTATTTGTTAATATTACTTTTGCTGGGGGATTAGTTTGTTGATAATTTGCCATATTACTGTACTCTATTAGTTTGTAAGGATATGCTTGGCGTTATATATCCTGTCGTTAAAAGATGGTGCCTTAATTTAAGCTGTTATGTCAAGCAGCAAATAGTTGATGAATAAAGTAGAGGTATTACAGATTCACAATTAAAAGCTGTACAACAGCGTAAGCTATCAGTTATAATGTAGCTATAAGTTTACATAAAAACATAAGGGAGATGAAGGATGAAGGATTTTGTTATAACGACTGACTCAAACAGTGATTTACTACCTGATTACATAAGTGAAAAGGGGATAGTTATCATCCCCCATTATTACGAGTTGAATAATACAGTATACGGTGATGAAGTTAACCTGACGCCAAAAGAATTTTATGATAGTATGCGTGGTGGATTAATGCCTACGACTATGGCAAGTAATCCTGCAGTCATACATTCTACTTTTCTTAAGCTTATAACAGAAGGCAAAGAAGTATTACATATTAGCTTTTCGTCTGCCTTAAGCGGTGGCTGCAGTAATGTGGCAGCAGGTGCCAGAGAATTGTGCGAAGAATATACAGATGCTAAAATTATCGTTGTGGATTCCTTAAATGCTTCCCTGGGACAGGGCTTAATGGTTATGAAAGCGGTGGAGCTAAAGGAAGCCGGAAAAGGAATTGATGAGATAGCAGACTGGCTTTTACAGCATTTAAGTAATTTCTGCGTTCAATTTACAGTAAATGATCTGTTTCATCTCCAGCGTGGAGGCCGAATTTCTAAAGTATCTGCTTTTGTTGGAAGTATGATAAATATCAAGCCGATACTTGTAGTAAATGACGAGGGAAAATTAGTGCCTTCGGGAACTGTAAGAGGTCGTAAAAAGTCCTTATCCACCATAGTTGCAAATATGGTTAAACGAATGGGTGAGGTGGAAAACACCACCACAGCAGTGAACACCGTCGCAGCATTAAATACTGGCATCACAGAAGGTTCTTCCAAAGCAAGTGGCAGCTTGCCCATTTGTGTGGTTCATGGCGATGCAGCGGAAGAAGCTGAGTATGTTGCCCGGTTAATAAAGGATACAGTGAAAGAAGCAAATGTTGTTATTAATGTGATAAGCCCCAGTATTGGGGCACATTCTGGTCCTGGAGCCATTGGAATATGCTTCTGGGGAGAGAATAGAAACAATTAACAGAACAGTTAAAATTCATCATAAGGACCGATGATTTGATATTGGGAATTTATGATAAACCACATCTGTTCGAAAAAGTGCATGATATTCCAAATGGCTGCTCCGGCG
The DNA here is from genome assembly GCF_033100115.1 of Anaerocolumna sp. AGMB13020. Classification (NCBI taxonomy): domain Bacteria; kingdom Bacillati; phylum Bacillota; class Clostridia; order Lachnospirales; family Lachnospiraceae; genus Anaerocolumna; species Anaerocolumna sp. AGMB13020. Next base: position 4,857,266 of record NZ_CP136910.1, read on the forward strand.
AGCATATATTCCTGCGTAAAACCATAGAGGGTTTGTATGCTTCTGGCATCCTTAAACCAGACAATATGATTTACATCCGTGTTATTGTCTCTGCTGGTATAGGTAAAGAACGGAGCCATAGAGGCTGTATCAAATTCTATAATTGCTCCAACATCAGCAGCTAGCATTATAGCAGCATCCGAATTAAGTGCATTTGCTACGGTATAGTTACCATCACTGGATAATTTCCAGTCATATCCGATTATTGGTACACCGATAAAGATTTCTCTGGAGGGAATTACAGAGGTTGCGTAATCAAGATTCTGTGTTACTGTCTCTATGGGTGTGACAGCCGCAGGGGGACCAAAAGTAAAGCCCCAATTATAAGATGCCAGGATAATGTAATCAACTGCCTGCGAAAGGTCTGAATAATCGATGTCTAGATAAGTGGTACCTTGTGGCAGCTGAAAGATTTCCGGAGTAAGTGTAAACATTGTAATAAGTCCTTTTTCCTTCATACGGGATGAAAGGGCTTTTACATTGTCAACAATTAACGGATAGTTCTCCAGTGTTATGTTCTCAAGAAACAGATTTACGCCGGAATATCCGGTTTCTTCTATCTTATCTATTATTGTTGTTATCAGGTAATCTAATACTTCATAGGAAATGCTTCTGGAAAAAAAGGAAGTTGGTTCAGCAGCAATTGTCCTGTCCGTTGTATTTAGAAACATTATTGGTGCCACACCATAAATTTTAGCATTATTAATAAGTTCAGCATCATCATAGCCGGAGAGGAGACCAGTTGAAGACAACTGGTATGTAAATATGGTTAAGAAGCTTAAATAAGGAAGGGTTTCTATAAGCACAGTAAAGTCAATGAAAGGATAGGCGTATCCATTGGTTTTCAGTCGGCCATTGGTATTATTGTATCGAATTACCAATTCTTCTCCCGGATATAAAAGGCGGCGACCTGCCAGTGTAGGATTGTTCCTTAAAAGCGCAAGGGGAGTAACGTTATGAGCTGCGGCTATATCGAATAAAGTGTCGCCTTCCATTACTATATATGTTTCCTCTGGATATACAATTACAATAGTCTGTCCGATTACCAGATTATCGTAGTTGAGTATACCGTTATTTCTTATTAGACTTTCAGGGGATAACTTATATGCTTCTGCTATTGAATAAATGGTATCACCTTGCTTTACCAGATAAATTTCCATAGGCAACCTCATGAAATCACTCTATTAATATATATTCTGTTCGTAAAAACTCATTCATAAAATAATACCAAATATTATATAGAAAAGAATTTTTTTACTTGACTTTTTCCTTTAAAAGTAGCATAATAATTTGGCGAGATTAATTCGTAAATGTTAAAAACGAGGTGTGGCTCAGATTGGTAGAGCGCTGCGTTCGGGACGCAGAGGCCGTGGGTTCGAATCCCGTCACCTCGATTTTTTATGTGCTGGAATAACTCAGTTGGTAGAGTACCTCACTCGTAATGAGGAAGTCGTGGGTTCGAGTCCCATTTCCAGCTTATAAGAAATACTGTAAAATCAATAGTTGTAGAGAATGAATAATGAATTTAAGGCATCCGAAAGGATGCTTTTTTCATGCTATCGTAACTATTTGGTAACTTGATATAAAATGAATGCATTATCAAACTATTATAATAATACTAAAATTGAAAAAAAGTACTGATATACTATAGTGCATTTGTTTTCCTGTTGCTTACATAAAATATATAATTATTACCCAATCATAGTTAAAGATACAAAAGCTGCGTATGTAACAGTTCTGACCTGGAGTGGTTACTGAAAAGAAAAAAGAGCTACTTGATTAACAGAGTGGCTGACCATAACAAGTTAAAAAGTTAGATGTCTTTCGAATATTTATTATTAAACTTTGCAATGAGTAATATGGATTTTATAAAAAGAATAATCATATATTTAAATAAACGATTATTGAGGCTTTTATGGAGATACATGTTGTACAGCAAGGTGAGACGTTACAGTCGATAGCTGGTTATTATGGTATTACAGAAGAAATGTTGATTTTAGATAATGGCTTGGAAAATACGTATAGTTTAGTAGAAGGGCAAGCGCTTGTTATAGCGATTCCAGAGGTTGTTTATACAGTTGAAGAAGGAGACAGCCTGACAGGTATAGCAGAAGCGTTTAATATCTCAACCATGCAACTACTTATGAATAATCCGTTTCTTTCAGATAGAAAATATATTTATCCTGGGGAAACAATTATTATAAGTTATAATAAAAAAGGTAATATTACTTTGCATGGAAATACCACTCCCAGTATTGATAAAAGTGTTCTAACAAAAACTTTACCATACCTTACTTACCTTTCAATCGTAAATTATACAGCAACAAGAGAAGGAGATATAATTTCTTATTCAGATGACTCTCAGATTATTGAAATAATCAAATCATATGGTGTTGTCCCACTTTTGTTACTAACTACTTTAACAATAACAGGTAAGGCGAATATTGTTAATGAAATTGACTTATTATTAAATCCAGATTTTCAAAATAGTTATATACAGAATCTTTTAAGTATCCTAAGGATAAAGGGCTATAGAGGAGTCAATATTTCTTTTCAATATATTAATGTAAGTAATATACAATATTATAATTCGTTTTTTACTCTTATTACCGAACGTTTAAATAGTGAGGGATATTTAGTATTTGTAACCGTTGACCCTAATCTTAGTAATATTGGAGCTGATGCTAGCTTTGAAAGAGTGGATTATTCTATATTAGATCAATTATCACAAAATATTATATTTATGAATTATCAATGGGCAACAAATGTAAACCCACCTACTCCAATAATTTCGATTAATGATTTGGAGGTATTTTTAAATTACATAAATACTATTATTACTCCAGAAAAAATAATTATAGGAATCCCAACGATTGGTTATGACTGGGAGTTGCCTTTTTTACCAGGTTTATCAAATATTAATGTTCTTTCCTACGATGGCGCTATTAATTTGGCTAGTACATATGGTGCAAAGATTGAATTCGACGCATTATCTCAAACACCATTTTTTAGATATACTAGTGGAGATGCGCAGCATATTGTCTGGTTTATAGATGCAAGAAGTATAAATGCAGCTCTAAGTTTAGTAGTTAATTTCAATCTGCATGGCTCGGGAATCTGGAATATAAATATTTATAACCCACAACTGTGGTTGGTTATTAATTCACAGTTTAATATTGTTAAATTACAAGTGGATTAGTAAATTAAGAGTGGTTATTTATAAATGATTACATATGTTTGCCTGTAATAATTAGTGTGATAATTTGGACAAGTCAAAGACAGCCCTGGTAACCGGTAGTTAGAAATCAATCGCAGAATAAATCTATTTAAATAATAATGGTTGACTTTGGGTATTAACTGTGATATTATGTAAAACATAATCAATGAATTTAACAGAGTTGGCCTAATATACATACAAGTCGTTCTTTTAACTGGTTTGTGTATAGGGTCAATTTTTTTATTTACTTTGATACAAATAATATAATGGAGGTATCGTAAATGAATAACGGTATTGTAAAATGGTTTAACGCACAAAAAGGGTTTGGATTTATTACTGATGAAAATGGTGGAGAGGACGTATTCGTACATTTTTCTGCAATCACTTCAAATGGGTTTAAGAGTCTTGAAGAAGGTCAAAGAGTTACTTTTGACATTGAAAAAGATCCTAGTAGTCGAAAGATTAAAGCTGCAAATGTTTGCGTAGCGTAAATCTGAAAAAAAAACAGATTATTAGATGTACTGTTGTTTTATCCATATATAATTTGTATCTATAATAGTAAGTTTTACAGGGCCGAGTAAATCGGCCCTGTTTTTGTTGTGCGCCATGGGTGGGTTCTAACGGGTGAAAGTCGCCTAGGCAACAAGGAAGCACATAGCTGAACAGCAAGGGTGTATTGTGAGGTGAAATCTGAAGGACTCTGCAAGCAAACTCTTGGTCAGTAAGAAGTCATGTAAAAGTTTGAGAGCTAAGATAAAGTACATGGAAATCCTTAAGAAAACAGGATGTAAGATAAAAATGATTGTGGAGAAACTAAATCCGTCTATCAGAGGACAGATTAACTACTTTGGTAAAGTCAACGCCGCTGCTATGAAGTACACCTTGGACTGTGTGGATAGAAGAATTGTAGAATTGGCGATGTGCAAATATATAGATTTTGTGGTAGAAGACGTTTAGCAGAAAACTGGCTCTCTCAAGTTAAGAAAAGAGACCAGCCTTATTTGCCCATTGGAAATATAGGTATGGTCGAAATTTCTCATAATAGAGAAAATTCTCCTACTCGATCGCTATCCTGGAAGTTTTTGTGTTTAATATCCTAAATATTTCGTATAAATGTAATAGCTCCCTTGAAAAATTCATGCTATGATGGTAAGATTTGAATTAGTAAAATTTATGGGGGAAATAAAATGACTGATGCAGAAAAACTTGATCTGATACTTGACAAGATAATGGATTTTGAGAAGACGTTAAAGGAGTTAAAGAGACAGCAGATGAAAGACACGGCGGAACTTAAAGCAATGGATGGTATGATTTTAGATGAAGTTGAACATGTGCATGAAATACTAAATAGAAAGACGGATGCTTTGGAAAAGAGGATAGGATAAAAAGGAGGAGGAGGACTTGCCACCGCTCCTTTGCTTTTGGTGGAGTGGAGAGTATATTCTTGTAAAGAGCTTGTGCCTTATTATATAAATCAGTCTGAGTAGACTGTAAATTCTCATTTTTGCTACCTGTTAGGACCGATTATATCCTTAATCCATTTCCAGCCAGACGATAGCCCATAGAAGCAAAAGTATAAGAAACAAATAGGAGATTAAGCACTGAAATAAGGAGTGCTTTTTTTCATGATAGAAAATAATTTAATTATTACCTATCCGATATATCTAGGAAATATAACATTTTTTACAAAATATCAAACCATAATATAATAAAATTTACAATTGCAAATAACTATAAGACATTATACCTATAAAAAGTTTCGTTATTTTGCCGATTATAAGCTGGGAATTTGTACATAATAACAGGATAGTGTAACTTGTACTTAAAAAGGCTGCATATATAATATTGTAGAAAATAAATAAGTTATCAAATAAATTGTATTTTTTTGCATTTGACAAAGGCGAAAAAGCACTAAATACAATATAAACCCTGCATAATTATAGATAAATTCACTGTTTGTAAAGATTTATTGACAAGAGATTAATTGTATTATATAATACAACTTGTGATGACGGCTTAAAGTCGTTAAGATATTGTCTAATATGAATATTTGCAAGGTTGCTTTTCTAAATCATTGAATGTCAATGAAGAAAGGCTTTTTTTGTATAATAGTTTAATGATTTAATGGTTCACCGCATTAAAGCGGAGAAATACATAGCAAAATTCGAGTGTTTATATCAGACTAATATCAACAATATATTAAGGAGGAAATTTTATGCAAAAAAGAGTGTTAGCATTATTGCTGACCGTTGTCATGGTATTTACGCTTGCAGGATGCAAGGGCAAAAATGACACCGGAATCTCAACAGAGCCTACAGCAACCCCTACTGAATCCACAGAAGAGCCAGCAGCAACAGAGGCTCCTGCAACCCCCACAGAACCTACAGGACAGCTTATCATCGGTAGTACAACTGACTTAAGCGGTGAATTCATTCCTTTCTTCCAGAATGGTGCAGCTGATAATGATATTTATCAGATGACAAATGGATATTCAACTGTTGCAGTAACAAGCGCAGGTGAGTTCATTGTTGATACGACTGTTGTAAAAGACAAAAAAGTTACTGATAATGAAGATGGTTCCAAGACATATACATGGACAATTAACAGCGGACTTGTTTGGAACGATGGAACTCCTATTACAGCAAAAGACTATGTAGCTAACCTGCTTTTATGGTCTTCCAAATTAGTTTCTGATATGGGAGCAAACAATACTATCGTTGGTATGTACTTTAAAGGTTTTGCTGATTATTCAACCGGTAAGACAAAAGAATTTTCCGGTGTTAATTTAATAAGTGATGATACATTTGCTGTAACCATTGATGCAGCTAACCTTCCTTACTACTATGAGTTGGGTCTGGTATCTGTTCAGCCTACAAAGCTTTCTTTCTATACAGATGATCAGGTTACAATCACTGATGACGGAAAAGGTGCATATCTTTCCGATAACTTTACATTAGAAAACTATGAAGCAAAAATCAACGCAGCAAGAACTACAATACCTGCAATTACATGTGGACCTTACAATGCAGTTAGCTTTAATGAGTCTTCTAAAGAAGCTGTTATTGAAGTTAACCCTAGCTATGCAGGTGATGAAGAAGGTTTAAAACCTCTTATCAAAACAATCATCTACAAAAAAGTTACAACTGAAACAGCTCTTGATGAGTTAAAGACTGGTTCTGTTGACCTGTTAAACGGTATGGCAAGTGGTGATGAAATCAATGCTGGTCTTGACTTAGTTGACAAGGGCGGATTTGCTTATACAGCTTATGACCGTAACGGATATGGTAAATTACAGTTTGTTTGTGATTTCGGACCTACACAGTTCGTAGAAGTTCGTCAGGCTGTTGCTCAGCTGTTAGATCGTAATGATTTCGCAAAAGCTTTCACTGGCGGTTTCGGTTCTGTTGTAAACGGACCTTACGGACCTGCTATGTGGATGTACCAGGATACAAAGGATGTAATTGATGAGAAGTTAAATGCTTATGCATACAGTCTTGATAATGCCGTTAAGGTATTAGAAGAAGGCGGCTGGGTATATGACAAAGACGGTAAAGATTATACTTCAGGTGTTCGTTACAAGAAACTTGATGACGGAACCTATATGCCTCTTATCCTTGAGTGGGCTTCTTCCGAGCAGAATGCAGTTTCTGACCTTTTAGTAGTAAAATTACAGAACAACCCTGATGTAGCGGCTGCTGGTATCCAGATTAATCAGACAGTAATGACCTTTACTGAGTTATTAAGCTACTTATACAGAGATGGTTCAACTGATAAGAAATACTCCGTTCCTACTTACAACATGTTCAACTTAGGAACAGGATTTACACCTATCTATGATATGGCAGCAACTTATACAAGTGATCCTGAGCGTATCAAAGCTGGTGATAACACCAACTTCATAACGGATGAAGAATTATCCAAGCTTGCTAAAGATATGGTATTAGTTGATCCTTCTGACAAAACAACTTTCGAAAGCAAATTTGTTTCCTTCATCGAAAGATGGAACTATTTATTACCTGATCTTCCTCTGTATTCCAATACTTACCATGATTTCTATAACGCTAAGTTAAAGAACTATAATCCTAATGGTATCTGGGATATGTCATATGCTCTTATGAAAGCTTATGTTGAAGAATAAGAAAGTTCAAGTGTAATTTATATTGCTGATGAAATAGGGTATGTTTCATACCCTATTTCTCATGAAAAAAGATGATTGCATGGCTCATCAAGGAAGTCTTTCTTTATAAATAGGGTTCTTCACTGGGCTTAGGACTCGCACTGTTATCTAAACTTAGTGAAGAAGCCTATTTAGTCATGATAGGCAAATAATAAGAATTCATAGAAGCGATTTTCGTGTCTTTTTTAGACAAGTTATTAAGTAGGAGGAAATAAGGATGTTAAAGTATATTGGTAAAAGAGTGCTTTACATGGTATTTGTATTTTTTATCATGTCTCTTGTTATGTTCTTTTTATATAATCTGATACCCGGAGATCCGGCAAGAGCAGAGTTGGAGCCCATGAAGAGTAAGTTGAAACCGGAACAGTATCAAATGAGATACGAGCAGCTAAGAGAGCAGATGGGCCTGGATGACCCCATAATCGTGAAATACGGTAAATGGATAGGAGGGGTAGTACAAGGTGATTTCGGTAATTCTGTAAGATATAAGAAACCGGTTATTGAAATAGTGAAAGCTCCTATGGGAAACACCATTTTTATCAATATTTTTGCAGTAGTACTAGCTCTGGGAATATCAATTCCTTTAGGAATTATTTGTGCAGTAAAACGTAATTCTGTTTTTGATAATACAGTACAGGTACTTACCATAGTCGGATACAGTTTGCCTGTATTTATTATAACACTGGTTGGTATCTTTTTATTCTCTGTAACACTGGGGTGGTTCCCTGTCAGTGGTATGAACACACCGAATTTTAAAGGCACAGGTCTGGCATTTCTTTTAGACAGAATGCATTACCTGACATTGCCTCTGATTGTAATGACCATTGGATCATTAGGCGGTATGACAAGATATGTCCGTGCAGCCATGATTGAATCTCTTCGTATGGACTATATCAGAACAGCGAGAGCAAAAGGTCTTAAAGAGAAGGTTGTTATATATTCTCATGCCTGGAGAAATGCCTTGCTGCCGGTTATTACATTAATTATCGGCTGGTTCATCAGCATCTTCTCAGGTTCTTTGGTTATTGAGGAAATGTTTAATCTTAACGGTATGGGTAAGTTTTATATGGATGCTTTGCGTAATCAGGATTATAATGTTGCCCTTGCGGTGCAAATGTTTTATATGGTTGTCGCATTAGTTGGTAACTTAATTATAGATTTAAGTTATGGTTTTGTAGATCCCCGTGTCAGGGTTAATCGATAGAAGGAGGCGCACATATGGAAAATAATAAAACGCCGAAAAAGAGAAGAAGTTTCTTAAAGCTTCTATTCATTAAGGCCTTTGGCACAGGTGAGAAGAAATTATCAATATTAGAAGAAGAACAGATGCAGGGTCCTATTAAGACTATTGTTAAGAATTTTACCAGTAATAAGCTTTCAATGACAGGCTTAATCGTATTCTTTTTAATATTTGCAACTGTTATTATCGGACCTTTTTTTGTAAAACTTGATTTATCCTATACAGAAACCAGTCAGCAGAATGTTGCTCCAGGCAGAGACCTGATGGATATCCCTTCATCATTGCAAGGCAAGGTAGCTGAGATTTCCGTAGGACCCACTTATACAGTAGCTGTATCCACTGAAGGCCAGTTATATATGTGGGGTAAGACCAAGATTACAAATACCCTTAATTTAAAATATGTTCCTACAGGTATGGGAAAGATTAAACGTATATCTGCAGGTTTTGACCATATACTGGCATTGAATGAAGAAGGTCAGGTTTTTGCCTGGGGCAGTGACAGGCAGAAGCAATGTGAGGTGCCTGAAGAAATACAGGGACTGGGTAATGTGGTCGATATTGTAGCCGGATATCAGTGTTCCCTGGTTTTAACAGATGACGGCAAGACTTATTTCTTTGGAAATGATGCGAACAATGATTATAAGAACAGCCATGCCTATCAGGGACAGATCACGAAAATTGCGGCTACCTCTGACGCACTGTTAGGACTTACCAAAGACGGTCAGGCAGTATACCTTGGAAGACAGACAAACAGCTATACAAATCTTCCTGAGAATATGGGTACAGTGGTAGATATTGCAGCAACCGCATCTACAATGGCAGCAGTAAACAGTGACGGTAAAGTATTCGTCTGGGGTAACCTTTCTGAAAGAGGAGAGGGAAAAATACCGGAAGTATCTGAGAAGCTTGTGTCAATAGAAGGCGGAAGATACCACTACACAGCTGTTACTGAAAGTGGCAAGGTGGTAGCTTGGGGCTTTAATAACTTTAAGCAGTCAGAGGTTCCGGCAGCCGTTAACAAGAGCAATATTGTTAAAGTCTATACCGGCTCTTATCAGAATTATGCAATTACAGACAATGGTAAGGTATTAACCTGGGGCTTAAAGGGATATTTCCTGGGCTCTGATGAGTTGGGCAGAGATATCTTAAACAGATTAATCAATGGTGGAAAGATGTCCATGACAATCGGAGCATTATCCGTTGTTATCTCTACAATTATTGGTGTTGCTATCGGTGGAATATCTGGTTTCTTCGGTGGCAGAATTGATATTGTTTTACAGCGTATCGTAGAAATTGTTTCCGGTCTTCCCTTTTTACCATTTGCCATGATACTTTCTGCTTTATTGGGTAATTCCCTTACCTCGACACAGCGAATTTATCTTATGATGGTAATTTTAGGTCTTTTAAATTGGCCAAGCCTTTCACGTCTGGTTCGTGCCCAGGTGCTTTCAGAACGTGAGAAAGAATTCGTTACAGCGGCAAAGGCTGTAGGTGTTAAGCAGTTATCCATCGTATTTAAACATATACTACCCAACGTGGTTTCTGTAATTATTGTTACTGCAACCCTGGATTTTGCTACTTGTATGTTAACAGAAGCAACATTGTCCTATTTAGGATTCGGCGTACCGGCACCTCAACCTACCTGGGGAAATATGCTCTATGGTAGTAACAATAGTATTGTTATACAGAGCTTCTGGTGGAGATGGGTATTTACTTCCATCATACTTGGTATCTGTGTAATTTGTATTAACTTAACCGGTGATGGACTGCGTGATGCAATCGATCCGAAATCTCAGGAACGTTAGGAGGAACTACAATGGCATTACTGGAATTAAGAGATCTACACACATTTTTTAAGACCAAAAAAGGTACAATTAAGGCAGTTAACGGCGTTTCTTATAAGGTTGAAGCTGGAAAGACACTTGGTGTCGTTGGTGAAAGCGGCAGCGGTAAGAGCGTATCAGCCATGAGTATAATAAAGCTGTTGGATGGTAATGGTTACATCGACAGCGGTGAAGTAATTTTCAATGATAAAGACTTAGCAGATGTATCTGTAAAAGATATGGCAAAGATTAGAGGTAATGATATTTCGGTAATTTTTCAGGAGCCTATGACTTCCCTGAATCCGGTATTTACGGTGGAAAAACAGGTTTCTGAACCTTTCATCATCCATCAGGGTATGAATAAAAAGGAAGCTGCTGAAAAAGTGGTAGAAATGCTGAAACAAGTTAATATACCGAATCCCGAGGCGGTAGCAAAGCAATATCCTCATCAGCTATCCGGCGGTATGAGACAGCGTGTTATGATAGCCATGGCACTTGCCTGTAAACCTAAACTTCTTATTGCTGACGAACCTACAACTGCTCTGGATGTTACCATTCAGGCACAGATCTTAAAGCTTATGAATGCTTTAAAGAAAGAAAACGGAACATCCATTCTCTTTATTACCCATGACCTTGGTGTAATTAATGAGATGGCAGATGATGTTGCTGTAATGTATTGCGGTCAGGTTGTTGAGATGGCCCCTGCAAAAGTTATCTTTGGAAAAGATAACAAATATTCACATCCATATACGGAAGGGTTAATGTATTCCATTCCCAGACTGGATACACCTACCGGTGTCCGCTTAGAAGCTATTCCAGGAGCGGTACCTCATCCCTTAGATCTTCCAAAGGGCTGTAAATTTGCCCCCAGATGTAAGTATGCAACGGATAAATGCCGTAATGAAGAACCTGCATTGGTCGATGTGGAAAAAGGGCATCCCGTTCGTTGTTTCTATCCGGAGAAAGGAGTAAGGGCAAATGGAAAATAAGGACAGAAAAGTATTAATCAGAGTACAGAATTTGAAACAGTACTTTCCAATAAAAAAGGGCATGATGCAAAAGGAAAAGCTTTTCGTAAGAGCCAATGATGACATAACCGTTGACATTTATGAAGGTGAAACCTTAGGACTGGTAGGAGAGAGTGGTTGCGGTAAATCTACCCTTGGCCGTACTCTTTTGCAGCTGTATAACCAGACCGATGGCCGTACTATGTACTATGGAAGAGATGTAGATGAAATAGCCCCTCAGTATGTATTGGATATTCTTAAGAGTTTGGTTGACAGAAAAAAAGAGTATTTTGTACTGAATGAAAAGGCTGCTACTGTTAAAAAACAGTATGATGCACTGCCTGACGGTGATGCGAAATATGCTATGAGAACACAGCTTTTAGAAGCAGAGAAAAATGCAAGAGACAGTTTTCTTGACATTGTACAGCTAGTAGGCGGATTCTTTGTAGCAGATGACATGGCTCCTATTTCTGAGGTTCTTGTAAGAGAATACAAAGCCGGTGTTGAATACCGTAAGCTGAATGAAAAGTTAAACGATACCAGAATAGCTTATGAAGGATTACGTTCCACCTTAAAGGAAAAGGGAAAAACGCAAGAGCAGATTGCAGCTGGTACAGAGAATGTATTACTCCAGATAAAGAAACAGGAAGAAATTATAAAGATTAAAGAGAGAGAGCTGGAAGAAATCCGTAATGAGATTTATAAGCTCATGAAAAAATATGAGAGCAATCCCGACTTTGCAAAATATGAAGTTTACAGAGATAAAGGAATTAATTTAGCCAGATTAAGCGAAGAGGAGAGCCGTAAGCTTCGAAAGGATCTTCAGCTTATCTTCCAGGATCCTTATTCCTCCCTTAATCCTCGTATGACAGTAGGACAGATTATTTCTGAGGGTTTACTGGCTCATAAATACTTTGACAGAAACGATGAAAAACTTCAGAATTATGTTATGGAAGTTATGGAGAAATGCGGTCTTGCACCATATTTCATCCATCGTTATCCCCATCAGTTTTCAGGAGGTCAGCGTCAGCGTATTGGTATAGCACGTTCACTAGCCCTAAAGCCAAAATTTGTTGTTTGTGATGAGGCGGTATCAGCCCTTGACGTTTCCATTCAGTCACAGATCATCAACTTGTTACTGGACTTAAAGGAGCAGGAAAACCTGACATACCTTTTCATATCACATGATTTAAGTGTTATCAAATATATCAGTGACCGTGTAGGTGTTATGTATCTTGGAAATATTGTGGAACTTGCTTCTACGGAAGAGTTGTTTGCACATCCCACACACCCCTATACAGAAGCCTTATTATCCGCTATTCCTACAACAGATGTAGATAACAAGAAAGAGGCTATTATTCTTGAGGGTGATATTCCAAGTCCTATTAAACCGCCTACAGGATGTAAGTTCCATACACGTTGCCGTTACGCCACAGATATCTGTAAGAAAGTTGTTCCTGATTTTGAAGAGGTAAGACCTGGTCATTTCGTGGCTTGCCATCATAAAATAGTAAATTCATAAGAAAAGAGGGTGATCTGGTGTTATTTCAGAAAAAAACAGAGAGAGCAATGAACTGGCTGAAAGAGAAGAATGAAAAAACAGCAGGTGATAATTCTTCTGATACACCGGATACACCGGACATTTCTATAGGCAGTGATTCCGGTGAAAAAATAGAAAATACTGCAAATGAGTCTGAATATGAAAACTGGGAAGAAGAAGTATCGGACAAAAAAAATAAAAAGAATGCAGAAAAGAACAAAGGTATGGAGCTGGAGAAATATGATTTTACAGCCATGCTATTGTCCGCATTTCTGATTTTTCTACCGGTAACACTGTTGATTTTAGGGCTGTTCGCATTAATATCCTGGGTTTTCTTTTAAGGTTATTGAAATGGTGTAGGTCATTAATCTTCTGGTTCATGACAATGATATCAACATAGAGAGAAAATTACAGGTTTTACTCAGCAGTCAAAAGAGTGTATTAAATATGCAAAGAAAAGTACAAATAAAAGGGTATACCTGGATCTAATCACCCCGTAAGTTCGTCTTAAAACAAACTTATTGGGGCAAAATCAGAATCCAGGTATACCCTTTTTATTGGTATGTCTTGAAAATTCAATTTCCTTTCCGAATGTCCATGTAGCGGTATTCTACATTGCAATTTTGGGAACAATACACCACTGCGTACCCAAAAATGGCGCCTTGGGCTCCCACAAAGTAAAACTCCCAGCACAAGGAGCTTTCAGGCATATCCTAGTTGTTTTTGTAATAAAATATAGCTATTTGAGTACGGTCCCTTAAGGAAAGCTTTTCGAGAATCAAACTGATATAATTTCTAACAGTACCTTCACTTAAAAATAGTAATTCAGCAATTTCTTTGTTCGATAACCCGTCAGCTATTTTGCAGATGATTTCGAATTCTTTATCTGTTATTCCGTAATTTATATAATTAGCCTTATTATTAGACTGCTGTAATAATTCAGGCAGTTTCGTTATGATTTCATTTCCATATACATTCTGACCTTTATACACTGCATGGAGCGAAGGGAGTATACTTTCAAAATCCTGTTTTAGCATATAGCCTTTTGCTCCTATATTCAGGGCTTTAATGATATAATCATCATCAAGAAAGGTAGTGAGGTATAATATTTTAGCATCTGGGTAGTCTGCCAGTATTCTTTCACCAGCTTCAAGACCTGACATGGGTTCCATACGAATGTCCATAAGCAGAATGTCTGGAATTGTCTCCTGATACAGCAGGATAGCCTCCTCCCCATTGAATCCATTTCCACAGACGGTAATATTGCTGTCAGAGGATAATATGATTTTTAAGGAGGAGCACACAAGTTTGTCATCGTCAATTATTAAGACTTTCATTTAAATAAATACCTCATTTCTTTTTATATCATTGACACAACATTAAAATGTATCAAAAATTATTGCTTTGGAATACTGATAAAAATCTTAAAACCATTCTCAACGGTTACATTCATATTACCCTGGAAGCCTTTCACTCTGTCAGTAATATTTTGCAGTCCCATACCATCATAGTAATTGGGTGATTTTTCATATGCCTTGAACCGATGACGTTTATCCTCCTCAATCTGTCCGTTATCAGATATGATCAGCTGATAAATAGCAGGATGTTCTCTTAAGCTGAGCTGCACTTTCGTAGCACTGGAATGCTTTATAATATTAGACAAGGATTCTTTGATAATTGCTATAAAAGCATATTTTAACTTAATATCAGGATTATTTCGTATATCATAATCGAAATCAACAGCACAGAAAGTAAAATCCTTTAACAGAGTTTCTATAGATGCATATAAATCGATTGACTCGTCATACATATTATGAATACTCAGGCGAATACTGTCCATTCCCTGGGAAAGAGAGGTCTTTAAAGCAGACAGACCTTCTTTCTGTGTGTCATCCTTTGTGATAAGCAGAAGAGCGCCAATCTGAAGAAGAGCGCGGGATAGTATATGACCAACATTATCATGAATTTCTTTTGAAATACGGTTTCTTTCATTTAAGGTAGCCATGGTCACCTCGTAATCCTGATTTTCTAAAAGACTCTGGTTTCTTTCTTCCTGCAGAAGGGCCAATTCCTTTGAAGTATCCCGTTGCTCATTGTAATCTGCCTTCATCAGGCAATATTTCTGAGTCTTGTGTTTCAAAAAGGTGGCCAAGGTAAACAAAAGCAGCAGAAAAGCCAGTCCTTTCATAGTATAATCCTGAAAATTAGTAATCAGTGGAATCAGCAGGAATACGATGAGACCGCTGTATAAGCCATATATAATTTCATAATAAATCACAGGTATTAATAACAGGCTTGGCGGCCAGTACTGACAAAGTCCAAGAGCCAGTAAAAATAAGGCCAGCTTAATGCGTTGGTTATCTGAATAGGTACTTATAGAGGCCAGTATGACAAAGATTATCACATGAGCCGGTGAGTAGGCAGAAGGAAAACATGCCAGATACAAAAACAGGCAGGTTATGGCCAATATTACTTTGTCATAAAGGTATGGCATATCAGTCTTCTCCTTCAGCTGGTTCCTCATAGATAACTAGTTTTCTATATAATAACAAAAGGAGAAATAAAAAGCAATTCATATTGCACCGTCCAATTGATTAACGTATAATGGGGAAAAGAAAAAGAATGGATGCAGGTATTTTTATGGTGATCGAAGTAAAGAATCTGGTGAAAAGATATGATAGAGTTATAGCCTTGGATTATCTTAATTTGTTTGTTGAAGAAGGACAGATTCATGGCATTCTTGGTCCGGCTGGCTGCGGTAAGACAACCCTGGTTGATTGCCTGCTGGGTTTTAAGAAATATGATAAAGGCTCCATTCTCTTATGGGGAAAAGGTCTTGAAAAGGATGCGTATGATATCAAAAGCAACATCGGGGTTGTACTGGAAGAAGCAGCAATATTTGCAGAGCTTACACTTGCTGAGAATATAGAATATTTTTGTGGATTATATTCAGGGGACAGGCAAAAGGTAAAAGAACTGACCAGAGAAACAATTGAATTTCTCGGACTGGAGGATTTTGTAAAGCTTTATCCGAAGAAGTTAAGTCCTGGTCTGCTCAAACGTCTGAATTTTGCCTGTGGTATCGTTCATAAGCCTAAGCTTCTTATTTTGGACGAACCTTTAGAAGGCAGTGACCCCCACAGTAGGAAGAAAATAATGGATTCTATCATAGAACTGAACCGTAAGGGTACGACTATCCTTTATATCTCACAGGATATGGAAGAGGTTGAACAGATCTGTACAGACATTACCATGCTTGACAAAGGCAGGGCAATAGCACATGGAACAAAAGAAGAATTAAAAGATATGATTTCTTTGGGTGAAAAAATAACAGTTGAAGCTTATTCCCTGGAAGAGGAACAGCTTAGGAGTATTCAAAAGCTGCCAAATGTATCAGATGCTGGTTATGATAAGCAATTTTTAACTGTGAAGGCTAAGAAAGGCAGGAATAATCTGATAGCTTTATTGGATTTTCTGCAGGAAGAAAAGATTCCCTTTGGCAGGATATATACTGAAATTCCTACCCTAAATGATGTGTATCTGGAAATAACCGGTAAGGAATTAAAAGATTAAGTATAAGACAGTCCAATGCACCGCAGATGGAGAAACGGCAAAATGCAATAACTATGCTTTACTCCTCGGATAAGTGCAGGAATAAGAGGTAAGAATGAATGTTTTCAGGTATCTGGAGCTATTCAGGTCCAGAATCATATTATTGTGCAGACGGAGGAGAATACCAATCTTCTCGTTTTTATTGCCGCTGCTTTTAATGGGGATTGTTAATCTGACTTTCTCCTCCATACCGGAGGAAAGTAACAAAGAGATAATAAAAATTGGGATAGCAATTCCATATAAAGAACCGATACCGGATTTTTTAAAAAATAATATCACCTTTCATATCACATACGCAGAGAAGGAGAAGCTTGCTATACTGTTACAACAAAAGCAAATAGACAGTTATCTGGTTTTTGATAAAGTCTTAGAGCTGCATGTTAATGAAAAAGGGAGAAAGCAGGCAGCTATAAAAGGATATCTTGATAGTGCCCTGCAATCAGAAGACCTTCAAAACGGCTATGGGTATAAAGAAAATCAACAGACGTTTAGGAGGGAAACAAATGAAAATAATGTAAAGGTTGACTATGTAAATGACTTAACTGGTACTGTTATGGTACAGGATTATAAGTACCTTTCATTCCTTTATATCACTGCAATTGTTTGCCTTATTGGAGCAAGATGGGGATTCGCTGAAATAAGGGAGCTTATGGCTGATGTTTCCCATATCGGTAAGAGGCTGAGACTAAGTCCATTTTCCAGCGGAAGATTGCTTTTAATACATCTGGCAGCTGCATTTATATTGCATACTGTCTGTATAATGGGGTATTCTTTTTTCATTATTCAGACCTGGAGCAATCCATTTAATATAAAGCTAGAGTTATTTATGACTGTAGTTGCAATGGGGTCACTGGCTGGTATTCTTACCGGGGCTTTGATTGGAACGATAAGAATTGTTAACCTAAAAGTGAAAGATGTCTTGCTTAATATCATGCTCTTATTCATGTTCATAGGAACCTTTTGCATTCCGGGTGCCCTTCGTTTTCTTATCAGTCAGAGACTTCCTTACTTAAAACTTATCAATCCGCCTGCATTAGTGACAGAAATGCTCTATGCGCTGGTATCAGGAAAAGGCGTTTTCTTATTCATACAGGATGCTGTCTTACTTGCAATATATATACTCCTAGTTGGATTCTGGCTCTTTATCAGATTCAAAAGATATAAACATTAATGAAATCAGAAAGGAAACAACTGCTGTGTCAAAGGTATATGTAAAGCTTTTGAGAAAATCCATATTGATACCTGTTCTTTTGCTGATTCTATTTATAGCATTTATATTGTATAGAGAGTATAGCAATACGGAAGGCAGAAATACTGCCGGTATAAGGGCTGATATTTTGATTATCAACAGAGATATGGGGAGTGTCATAACTTCAGGATTAATCAAATATTTAAGCAGATATTCGGAGCTGGTTATTTCTAATTCGGATATCTCTTATTTGGATTATCTTTCATCGATACAATATGACTATGTAGTAGATATTCCGGAGGATTATCAAAAGCATTTTATGGAGGGCAGAAATCCGGCTGTTAATATTGCAGGAACCAGTAACGTGGAGTATCTGCCTATAAAGAATTTATTAAATGGTTATCTGACTGCTGCCGGAAAGATATTAAAAGTAAATAAGGATATTTCACCGGTAGAGCTGGTAAAGGAGCTGGATAGCGCTTTGGGAAGGGAAACGGCAGTAATACTAGAAAAAGAGGATCTTCGGTATCAGAACAATCTTTTTCTTAACAGCTATATAAAAGGTGCTGCCTATTTGCTGGTTTTTATAATGTTTTTTGTGATTGGCAGAATCAGTAGTTATTACAGTGAACCGGGCGTCAGGAAAAGACACGATTTAGCACCATTTTCAGCACTTAATAATAATTTTAAACTGTTAAAAGACAATACTTTATTTGTGGTGTTATGCAATCTTATTCTATTTTTAATAATGTTCCTGCTTAAACCGGATATAATAATGGAATGGAGCCTGGCAGTATACTTTATAAATTTTCTGATTTATTCTCTATGTATATTGGGGATATGTTACCTTATAACGGCATTGGCTTTTCGATATGAAATAAATGTAATACTAATTATTTTACTTACGGCCTTCATAGCATTATTAAATGGAGATTTTGGAGCGGATATAACGGATATGAAGGAAATGGCTGTTTTTTCAGCAGAATTCACACCTGTTTATTGGTTAAATAAAGTCAATTATGCAGTTAACAATTCTATTGTCTCTGATTGGGATGGCATAAAAAATATTGCAGCCATGCTTGGTATGAATGCATTGCTTGCAGCAGCATATTTTTCGGTAGCGCTGGTTATTAATAAGAATAGAAATGAGAGTATATAACGGAGTGAACATTTGTTCGAAAAACTCTTGAAAAATGATTTGATCTATGTTAAACTGATACAAACAAATGTTTGTTTGTGGAGGTAGCCATGAGTATCGTAATACAGGAAAATATGACAGTGCAGAAGAAGCTTGAAATACTTTCAGATGCAGCAAAATATGATGTGGCGTGTACTTCCAGCGGAGTAGACAGAAAGGGCAGCGGTTCAGGTATTGGAAATTCAGTAGCCTGCGGTATTTGTCATACCTTTTCAGCCGATGGCCGATGTATTTCACTTTTAAAAATACTGCTTACGAATGAGTGTATCTTCGATTGTAAATATTGTATGAACAGAGCTTCCAATGATGTACTGCGTGCGACTTTTTCACCGGAGGAGATATGCAATCTGACCATAGAATTTTATAGAAGAAATTATATTGAAGGACTTTTCCTAAGTGCGGGAGTTTTGAAGAGTCCTGATTATACCATGGAACAGATGCTCAAAACATTAAGAATGCTTCGGGAAGAATATCACTTTAATGGTTATATCCATTGTAAGGCAGTACCGGGTGCAGATCCGGTTATCGTTGAGATGACCGGCTGGTATGCAGATAGAATGAGCGTCAATCTGGAGCTTCCTACAGCGGACAGTCTTAAGATGCTGGCGCCTAATAAGACACGTAAGAATATATTAAAGCCAATGAAGCAGATACAAATCGGCAGACTTGAGAATAAGGGAATGCCGGTATTTAATCGAATCCCCTTTTCAGAGGAGGATGGTTATGATACCGGGCGATATCTTACAACTGCTGCAAAAGCCCAAACCACCTCAGATATTGTCTTACCTGATATAAGTGATATTGTAACAGCAGATCCTTCTGGTTCCTCATTTGGTCTTATAAAGCCTCCGTCTGTCAACAGAGGGTTTGTTCCTGCTGGTCAAAGTACACAGATGATAATTGGAGCAACACCGGAGAGTGATTATCAGATTATTTCTGTAGCAGAAGCCCTATATCAGAAGTTCGACTTAAAAAGAGTATTTTACTCTGCCTATATTAGTATAAATGATGACAGTAATTTGCCCGCCCTGACCCAGGGACCGCCTCTGTTAAGAGAACATCGCTTGTATCAGGCAGACTGGCTTCTTCGGTTTTATGGTTTTCAGGCATCGGAGCTGCTATCGGAGAACAGGCCTAATTTCAATACGCTTATGGATCCGAAATGTAACTGGGCTCTGGGCCATTTGGAGCAGTTTCCGGTGGAAGTGAATAAAGCAGATTATTATACTCTTTTAAGAATACCAGGAGTTGGAGTCAAGTCTGCCCAGAGAATTGTAAGGGCTAGAAAATCAGCTAATCTGACCTTTGAAGACCTTAAAAAGATAGGTGTAGTCTTAAAACGGGCCTTATATTTTATAACCTGTAACGGCAGGATGATGTATCCAGTAAAAATAGAAGAGAATTATATAACCAGTATGCTCTTACAGGTGAAAGAAAAACTTCCTTTAGGAATTGAAGCGGCATCTGCCTATAAGCAATTGTCACTATTTGACAATGCAGATTTCACTTCTGCTAATGCAGATTTTCGAAGTTTGTCGCAAGATAATTTTCTTTCCGGCTTAGGAGGATAAACTGCGACAGTTTTTTCCTTTCTGAAGAGAGCAATTGAGAAGGAAAAGAAAGTACGTTCACACTCTTTGTTTCCTATGTGCGTGCGGAAACGGGCAGACGGAAGCATAGTTAAATAACATAAATATTACATTATCAATAATTGGGAAAGTTGGATTGTAATACCAGAAATTTGAGCGTGAAAGAAAATTATTTTGAAAGGCTGCCACACAAAGCATCTTTCACCATTTTTTAATTGTGGCGGTATCGCCGGTAAAGTAGCGATATACAATGTGTGTAAATATGAGTGAAAAGAAAGTATACCAGTGTGAGGATAGTTTAGAGGGCATATTAACAGCGGTATATGATGCCTGGAGCAGCAGAAACGGACATGGCAATAATGAAATCCGTATACTCTCTGGTGACTACCAGGGGAATATGGAATTGTTTACAGAATATATAATTGTCAAAAATTCAGAAGAGAAAATTTCAAAGGTCATTAAAGCTGTTTACGAAAAAATATCATCAGAAGCTTATGAATTAATCTGCAGTGCAGCCTGTTCCTGTGAACAGTCCAGAGGAGATGATATCTATCGGTTCTTAATTGTTGGCTTTTCTGTTGGAAGAGAGATAGTAGATCAGCTTCATAATAAATATGTTATGAGGATTTTTGAGCTGACACGTAATGTATCCAATGAAGCTCACCATCTAAAAGGGTTTCTGCGCTTTCAAGAAATAGAAGAAGGAATTCTGGTTGCAAAAATAGCTCCTAAAAATGATGTAATACGCATATTAGCACCTCATTTTAGTGACAGATTATGTCAGGAAAATTTTATAATATATGATGAAAATAGGAATACAGCAATAGTGCACGGAGAAAGCAAAGCATGGTTTTATACCGATAGTTCCATGCTGGATGTGGACAGGATAAAAAATATTTCTGAAAGAGAAGAAAGTATAGATATTATGTGGAAAGCTTTCTTTCAAACAATATCGATCAAAGAACGTGAAAATAAAAATTTACAAAGAAATAACTTGCCAATTCGGTTCAGGAGTAATATGACTGAATTTGAATAATCTGTAAAGGAATAATTTCGAGCGTATGAGAGATACTAAATGCGTAAAATTAAATCATTTTATAGGAGGACTATCATGAAGAAAAGTTTATGCCTGTTATTTTCAATATGCTGTCTCACATTATTAACCTTTACAGGTTGTGCTACTACGGATGACAATAATAATTCTGCAACCAACGGTAAAAAAAATGGTACTACAGATTACAATGATACCGGTAAAGGCACCAATGACACAACTACTGATTATAATAACGGAACAACCAATGGTACAAACGGAACAACCAATGGTACAACTGGAACAACCAATGGTACAACTGGAACAACAAACGGAACAACCAATGGTACAACTGGAATGACAAACGGTACAGGTAATACCATAGGAAATGATGTAAATAATGCAGCTGATAATATTAAAAACGGTGCGAAAGATGCAGTGGATGATGTCGGAGATGCATTAAATGGAACCACAAATGGAACTACAAATGGTACCACAAACGGAACTAAAAATGGAACCACAAACGGAACAACAAACGGTACAACGAGATAACAGTTGAGATGCATTAAACTTTAGGATTTAATTTTTATTTTTAATGGAACTGTTTTATGACAGTTCCATTAAATTTTTACTTTTATTTCAAAGAATTACAGCCTGTAAATTATATATGAATTAAGCAGGCCAAACATAATTACCAGTAAAACTACATTTATGATAAACATAATTCTTGATTGTTTATTTTCTTAATACATATTTATTGGGTCAAGGTATATAAGCTATATTCTTCTTTATCTTTCATAATTGTTTTTATATACCGAAATCCTGCTTTTAACAAGAGAGAAACGGAAGCCTGATTAAGTGGATTAGTCAAGGCACTTATTAACTTAATATCCAGACTGAGATTAGCATAATTAATTACTGCTGTAACAGCTTCAAGTCCATAACCAAAGCCTTGATATTTACTATCCAGTAAAAATCCAAGTTCAATTACATCCTCTCCATCAAGTAAATGCTGTTCGAAACCACATTGACCTATGAAACAACCGGAATCTTTTAAGTAAACACCCCATAAACCAAAACCGTAGAAATGATACATAGAATCAATATAAGCTTTATGCTTTTCTGTAAAATCTTCAAGGCTGTTATGAGCAACCGCCTGTATTTGAGGTAAAAATTTATTAACGATTGGATCGCGGTACATATTAAATAAAAGAGGAATATCTTCAAGAGGTATTTCTTTAATCAAAAGTCTCTTGCTATCGGCTATAGTAAGGGGGATATTATGAAAGCGCTGATAAATTCTATTAAGAAATGACGAATCGATTTCCTCAAAACCCTCAATTAATATTTCAGACTTACTCAAATCTTGATTACCAGAATTCGGATTAACATAACCTACAACCGGAATTCCAGCAGCACAAGCGGCTTTAACGCCATTAAAGGAATCTTCGATAATAATACACTCATCTATACGTAATCCCAGCTCATTTACGGCTTTCAGAAACACATCCGGCGCAGGTTTCGGATTAGCCACAGTAGTGCCGCTCACAAGCTTATCAAAGTAAGTGGAGATATCAAGTGCATTTGCGACGGATTTGATTTCCTCTGGTGTAGACGAGGAAGCAATAGCCAGTAAAAAACCTTGCGAATGCAAGTGCTTAATAAGCTGCTGTACATAAGGAACAGGAATATAACCCTCTGTATTTATACGAGAAGCTAAACAGTCCTTGTAACGCATATGCAGATCATCTACAGAAATATCCAAATGAAAATCCTTAATCATAGTTTTTAGCATATGTTCAGTAGTAGAACCTATAAAACCATAAGGATAATCAAGCGCTGCAAAAACATTAAGAGTCTTCAAGGCATCTAATGCCGCCAGAGCATGAGAAGGCTCGCTGTCAATAATAACACCATCCATATCAAAAATTATACCTTTGAGCATAATGTAGACCTCCAAGTTATTCATAAAGTCAGGCGGAACGTCAGTTTTCATAAAAGATTATTATTATTATATCATACAATAACATCTATTGATAGAAATAGAGATCAATCATATAATTTGTATTTTTTCATAATAAATCTAAAAAAAAATAAGCTATGGAAATAAAAAATATACCGTCTCCAACTTACCCATCTTAGCAACCCATTAGATACTTTGACTTTCTCAATTACTATGTTATAATTGTTGACAAAAGCAAAAGACAGGAGAAATACATGGAAAAGGCAATTGTAACCTTGAAAAAAGGCGAAGGAAGAACATTAAAAGCCGGTGGAATGTGGGTTTTTGACAATGAGATAAATACTATAGATGGAGAGTTTAACGACGGTGATCTGATACATGTACATGACTTTGACGGATATTACATGGGGTGTGGGTTTATAAACAGGAAATCCAAGATAACAGTTCGTATTTTATCAAGAGTAAAAGGTGAGGAAATAAACAGGGATTTTATTAAAATGCG
The DNA here is from genome assembly GCF_033100115.1 of Anaerocolumna sp. AGMB13020. Lineage (NCBI taxonomy): Bacteria > Bacillati > Bacillota > Clostridia > Lachnospirales > Lachnospiraceae > Anaerocolumna > Anaerocolumna sp. AGMB13020. Next base: position 4,881,392 of record NZ_CP136910.1, read on the forward strand.
TGTCAAAGCAGCCTGGGAATACCGAAAAAAAGTTGTGGACACAAGCAGCTGTCGTCTGATATTCGGAGAAGCGGACTTTCTGCCGGGAATAGTAATTGATAAATTCTCTGATATACTGGTGGTACAATCTCTGGCATTAGGAATTGACAGGTTAAAATCAGATATCTTGGAGGAACTAACTGCGGTATTAAGAGCAGATGGAGTTGAAATAAGAGGAATTTACGAAAGAAGTGACGCAAAAGTTCGTGACAACGAAGGGATGGAAAGGGTAAAAGGCTTTATTGGAGCAGCCTTTGATACAAAAGTTGAAATTGTTGAGAATGGTGTCAAATATTTGGTGGATGTAGCTGAAGGACAAAAGACCGGGTTCTTTCTGGACCAGAAATACAACAGAGAAGCAATCAAGAAGTTATGCGTTGAGGCGGAGGTGTTAGACTGCTTTACACATACAGGATCATTTGCTCTGAATGCGGGAATTGCTGGAGCAGCCAGTGTTACCGGAGTTGATGCTTCTGCTTTGGGTGTCAGCCAGGCAGAAGAAAATGCAGCCCTAAACGGATTGAGTGACAGAGTACACTTTATCTGTGAAGATGTCTTTGAACTGCTTCCAAGACTTGAACAGGAAGGGAAAAAGTTTGATGTAGTAATCCTTGATCCTCCTGCATTTACAAAGTCCAGAAACTCTGTAAAAAATGCGGTGAAAGGATATCGGGAAATCAATCTTCGTGCTTTAAAGCTTATAAAGGACGGAGGATATCTGGCCACCTGTTCCTGTTCTCATTTCATGACACCTGAACTCTTTGCTGAGACCATCGGACAAGCGGCTAAGAGTGCCAGAAAGAGGCTTCGTCAGGTTGAATACCGCACGCAGGCTCCCGATCACCCTATACTCTGGGCTGCTGATGAATCCTATTACTTGAAATTTTATATTTTCCAGGTATGTGAGGAGAAATAAATGAACTATGATGGTGCGTTGGAGTTTTTGGAAAAGTCAAAGAAAATAGGAAGTAAACCTGGTCTTACGGTAATCGGTCAGCTTCTTGAAGAACTTGGTTCACCTGAAAAAGACTTGGCCTTTGTTCATGTTGCCGGCACCAATGGCAAAGGTTCAGTAAGCACCTATATTGCTACGATACTGGCGCAGGCAGGATATTTAACCGGACGTTTTTCTTCGCCGGCAGTATTTGCCTACGAGGAAATTATACAATTGCTTACAGTTCATAAGGATGCTAAGAATAAATCTGAACCCTTGTCACTCCAGCCGGTGCAGAATCAAACAGAGGCAGTAACAAAATTTAAGGCAACCGCTTCTGAACCGAAGACAGTCACGAAAGCTCAGGGAACCGTTTCTAAACACGAGACAGTCTCAAAAGCTCAGGGCACCGTTTCTGAACCGGAAACAGACACAAAAGTTCAGGTAACCTCTATTGCAAAAAAAGACTATACTTTCTGTATGGAACAGATTCAGGAGGCTTGCAGCCGGATGGTATTGGCTGGAATGGCACATCCTACCTCTTTTGAAATTGAGACTGCACTTGCATTTTTATATTTTCGCAGGATGAAATGTGATATTGCAGTACTGGAAACAGGTATGGGAGGAAGCCTTGATGCAACCAACATTATACCTACTGCAAAATGTGCCGTTCTAACCTCCATTAGTATGGATCACCTGGAGTATCTGGGGAATAGCTTGGGAGAGATTGCCGGTCATAAAGCTGGTATTATCAAACAGGGAATACCCGTTGTATCCTACCAGCAGGAACCAGAAGCAGAAAAAGTAATTAAACAGGTCAGTCAGTCCAAAAAAGCGAACCTGTCCATAGCTGACTTTTCTGCAATTCATATCCGCAGAATGGATATGGAAGGAACTGAATTTGATTATAAAGAGAAAAAAGAACTTACCATAAAACTGCTTGGAAGAAATCAGGTGTATAATGCAGTAACAGCCATTCTGGCAATTGAAGCACTAAATGGTAACGGATATTCCATAAATTTGAACCAGATACGTGAAGGTTTTCGGGAAGCTTCCTGGCCAGGCAGATTTGAGTGTATAAAAGACGAACCTGTTATTATACTGGATGGAGCTCACAACGCTGATGCAGCACTTGCTCTTGGCAAAAATATAAGAACCTATTTACAGGGAAAGGTACTTTATTATATTATGGGAGTGTTTAAAGATAAGGATTATCAAACAGTTCTGCGCCATACAGCTGACTGCAGCAGTAAGATATTTTGTATAACCCCTCCCGGCCCAAGAGGTCTGCCCTCCAAACAGCTTCAGGAGGAAGCATTAAAACTTGGTTATCTGGCTGAGGATGCAGGTGATATCCATCGTGCATTCAGGCTTATAAGTGCAGAGGCAGCAGCAGAGAGACTGAATTTGAAGGATTATGCTGTATTAGCCTTTGGGTCCCTGTCATTTTTGAATGAAGTGAGAGAAGAGGCGATTAAAACATTTGCTTTATAAGCTCATCTATGGTTTTAAACACAGAAGAATTGAAATATAAATAAACGGAGGTTCCTATGATCGATTTGCAGGATAGCAGAAATGAAATTGACAGAGTGGATAAGGAAATGGTACGTTTGTTTGAATACCGCATGCAACTGACACGAGATGTGGCGGAGTATAAGATTCAGACAGGTAAAAAGGTTTATGACAAGGAGCGGGAAGCAGGAAAGCTTACAGCACTGAAAGCCCTTGCCGGCAATGAATTTAACAGGCATGGAGTAGAGGAGCTTTTTACACAGATAATGTCCATGAGCAGAAAAATGCAATATAGTCTGATCGGTAAGAAGGACAGTGATATTCCTTTTACGGAAATTGAGGATATAGACGTAACCCCTAACACAAAAGTCATATGCTTCGGAGCAAAAGGTTCTTATACGGAACAGGCCTTTAGAGAGTATTTCGGGCCGGAGGCGGCAGAGGAAAATGCAGGCACATTCAAAGAGGTTATGGAGAAAGTAAGCAACGGCATCTGCGATTATGGAGTTCTGCCCATAGAAAATACTTCAACAGGAGGAATTACGGATATTTATGATCTCCTCGTAGAGTATGATATCTCTATAATGGGTGAATATATATTAAAGGTTGACCATGCGCTTCTGGGCTTAAGAGAGGCAGAGCTTAAGGACATTACAAAAGTGTACTCCCATCCCCAGGGACTTATGCAGTGCCAGAAATTTCTTGCAGCAAATCCGCAGATAAAACCTATGGAATGTACCAGTACCTCTGACGGAGCGAAAAAGGTATTGACAGACGGGGATATTACACAGGCAGCCCTTGCAGGGAAACAGACGGCAGAGGTTTACGGTTTAAAAATATTAAAAGAACAGGTAAACCATGAAAGTACTAATTCAACCCGTTTCATCATAATAGGTAAAGAGAAGAAATATAAGAAAAATGCGAAAAAGCTCAGCATCTGTTTTGAATTACCACATGAAAGCGGAACTTTGTATAACATGCTTTCTCATTTTATTTATAATAATCTGAATATGACGAAGATTGAATCAAGACCTTTAGAGGGGAAGAACTTTGAGTACCGCTTCTTTGTGGACTTTGAAGGAAACCTTAAGGATCCTGGTGTCAGAAATGCTCTTTTTGGAATCAATGAAGAGGCCATCAGTCTTAAGATACTGGGTAATTATTAATTGGAAATTACATAAGTGAAGTGACTTTCAGTTTTCCAGTATGCAAAAACGAAGGACTTATCAGCTTTTTTGTGTAAAGAGAAGCTTAAAATAACTTATGTAATTCATAATTTTTTCAATTTCTCTACACAAATAAAACATATTTTAATGTTAAACTTTACTCATAACAAAGAAAACAACATATAAAATAGATTGCAGAATTTGAAAGGAGAATGTAATATGAGTGAATTTAACTATGAGAATAAAATCCTTGAAGGACAGGAAGTCATCACAGAGGATACTCCTAAAAAGGTGAAGAAGAAAAAAGGCAGAGGAAAAGGTTTTGTGAAGCTGGTAGCTTCTGCTTTGGTATTCGGGCTGGTTGCAGGAGCGGCTTTCCAGGGATACTATACATTAACAGCAGGCAGCAGTAACGTAGTGAAAGAAGGTTCTGCAGCAACCGATAACAGTACCGGTGCTGATGGGGTTACAACCATAGAAACCAGTACGTCCGGTTCTAATACCTCCAGTGACGTGTCAACTGTAGTGGAGAATGTAATGCCCTCTATCGTGGCTATTAATTCCACCATCAACCAGGTTACTTCTGATTTCTTTGGCAGACAGTACAATCAGCAGGAAGAAGGCAGCGGTTCCGGGATTATTATAGGACAGAATAAGAACGAGATATTAATAGCCACTAATAATCACGTAGTAGATGGAGCTTCTTCCGTTGAAATCGTATTCAATGACGGTAAGACAGTTGCAGCTACCATAAAAGGAACTGCACCAGGATCTGATCTTGCGGTGGTTTCTGTAAAAGTCAGTGATCTTCCTGAAGGTACGATTGATAATATTAAGGTAGCATCCTTAGGCGATTCTTCTTCCTTAAAACTTGGTGAAATGGCTATAGCGATTGGAAATGCCTTAGGCTATGGGCAATCGGTAACTGTTGGATATATCAGTGGTTTGGATCGGGAAGTAACAGTAGATAATATTACTTTTAAATTAATCCAGACAGATGCGGCTATCAATCCCGGAAACAGCGGAGGTGCACTGTTAAATTCCAAAGGCGAAGTAATTGGAATAAATTCTGTTAAATATGTAGATGAAAGCGTAGAAAGCGTTGGTTATTCCATTCCGATCAGTGATGCTATCCCAGTAATCAATGAATTGGTGAACGGTACCATTACTGACAGTACCCAGAGTGCTTATCTTGGAATTCTTGGCAAGAATACAGGAGATTATGCTGAAAGCTTTAATATGCCGACAGGTGTTTATGTAAATGAGATAGAGGATAACTCTGCAGCTGCACAAGCAGGCTTACAGGTAGGAGATATTATCGTTGGCCTTAACAATGTTACTGTAAGCTCCATGGAAGATCTGCAGAAAGCTTTAAGTTATGTAAAGGCAGGTTCTACTGGTACGATAAAAGTGCAATCCCTTGTAAACGGTAAATACGAAGAAAAAACCCTTGATATTACTTTAGGTACCAAGCCAGAGAATTAATAATTACTTGAGATAAGAATTAGAAGCTGTTAAATTCATCTGAATTCTGCAGCTTCTTTTTTTATGCTTCATAATTTTAATAAGTAAACAGGTAATTCCTTGACAAATGAAACAATAGATGAGTATGATATATATCAATTACATAAGCGTAGAAACGCAATACGAAGCAGTCATGCGAGAGCGCGGAAAAGTAATAATAAGAAAGCAAGCAAAAATGTAGGAAAGTAATCAGAAGAAAGCAAGCAAAAACGTAGGAAAGTAATCAGAAGAAAGCAAGCAAAAGCGTAATAAATTAATTAGAAGAAAGCAAGCAAAAGCGTAGGAAATAGTCTGAATTAATCAGACTACGGTTAGGAAAAGTAATATAAGCAGTCAGACGAAAGTATATGAAAGTAATCTGAGTCCATCAGATAAAGTACAAAGAAGATTTTTAAGCAGTCAGACGAAAGCAGAACAAAAATAAATAAAGTGATTTTAAGTACGGGAAAGAAAGGATATATCTGATATGGAAAACACAGATATTAAGATAGAGGAAGATGCTGGAGCTTTGAAACTGGACCTTATAATTCCAGTATATAAACCGGATGTAAAGTTTAAACATCTCATTGAACGTCTAAAGAAACAAAAGGACAAGCCTGACAGAATTATTCTGTTGCAGACGGTGGAAGAGGAAAATGACAGAGACAGCAGAAGCACTCAGCCGGGGCAGGAATATATCACCTATGCTATGGAACTGGAGGATAATAATTTTCACATTGAATTCATAGAAGTCGGCAAAAAGGATTTCGATCACGGAGCCACCAGAGCCTATGGAGCCTCTTTATCAAAAGCTGATTTGCTGATGTTCATGACACAGGATGCTGTTCCATGTGATACCCACCTAATCAGCAATATGAAAGCAGCCTTTTCAGACTCTAAGATAGCAGCGGCTTATGCCAGACAACTTCCGAGAGAAGATGCAGGGATAATAGAAAGTTATACGAGAAAGTTTAATTATCCGGAAGAAAGTTCTACCAAAAGCCTTTTAGATCTGCCCGAGCTTGGTATTAAGACCTATTTCTGTTCTAATGTCTGTGCTGCATACCGAAGAGAAGTCTATGAAGGACTTGGAGGTTTTGTGAAGAAAACTATTTTTAATGAAGATATGATAATGGCGGCTGGAATTATTAAAGCCGGATACTCCATAGCTTATACATCGGAGGCTAAGGTATATCATTCACATGGCTATACCTGTAAGGAACAGTTCAAAAGAAACTTTGATCTTGCAGTTTCACAAGCTGATTTTCCAGAAGTGTTTTCCGGAATTAAATCTGAGAGTGAAGGAAAGAAAATGGTATTTAAGACCTCTGCTCATTTAATAAAGAGCGGCAGGTTTTATCTGCTGCCCAGTCTGATTGCAGAGAGCGGCTATAAATATATGGGATATCTGGCGGGGAAGAACTATAAAAAGCTCCCCCTTTCCCTGATTAAGAAAATCAGTATGAACCCCAGTTATTTTAACTGTAAATAAAGGGTTTTAATGTTAGGTAAGAAATATTTATAACATTCTGTCTTAAGCTTCTGCTACGACACAAATGGATGTTAAATGATTTTGTACGCGTGGAGAACACGCAGATGGGAGCTGGGCATGGACAGAGTTCATATCATTATGGCGGCATATAACGGAGAGGAATATATCAAGGAACAGATTATGTCGATTAGAGAGAGTACGCACAAAGACTGGGTACTTTGGATTTTCGATGACGGTTCCAGGGATAATACTCCGGAAATAGTAAAAAGTCAGATGGAAGAAGAGCCTGAGCGTATTCATTATATTGTAAATACCTCCAATAAAGGAGTAACTCTTAATTTTTTAGAAGGTGTAAGGTATGCAGCAGAGTGCAAAGAGCAGTCCATAGAGGGGGCAGAATCTATCAATCAATATTTTATGTTCAGTGATCAGGATGATGTTTGGATGCCGGATAAGATTGAAAAATCACTAAAGGCAATGAAAAGGTTTGAGAAGAAATATTCCTGCAAGCTTCCTCTGGTGATATTTACAGATGCCATTATTGCTGATGAACACCTGGGTGCAATTTCTCCCTCTTTTCATAAGAGCAATCATTTAAATACCGCAAAGCTTGGTTTTGGAAATATCTTAATGGAAAATAAGCTGATTGGCTGTACTATGATGTTTAATACTGCACTTGTAAAAAAACTTACAGTGTTACCTGTTCATGCCAGATATCATGATTGGTGGATTGGAATTCTTGGTGCTGCTTTCGGGCATATCGTCTATCTGCCTCATCCGACAATCTATTATAGACAGCATGGAAGAAATGTAGTGGGAAATCAAGATTTTAAAGGATATGTGAAGAAAAGGATGACAACGCTTAAAGAGCAAAAAAAAGCAATTGCTTCCAATGTGGCACAGGCGCAGGAGTTCTATGAACTATACAAAGAATCCTTGTGTGAAGATAAAAAAATGAAAGTTTATGCAATGGCAGAGTTGTTGAAAAGAAATTGGGCAGTAAGAAGGCTCCTTTGTTTCCGGTATGGTTTTTTAAAAACCGGTTTCATCAGGAATGCTGCATTAATGCTGATATTATAGATTCTGTAAAACGTAAGGTCTTGGTTTAACAGTTTTTGTCAAGCTTGTTTTTGCGTAGAATTCCGTTTTTCAGGTTTTCTTTATTGACATTTGATTTTCATATTGTTACAATGTAGACAATTTATATACAGTATGCTGCTGTATCAAGTTACTGCTGTAAAGCGGTTTGGATATTATGCCGTCTATGACGGCGGATTGCGAGGCAAATATGAAGAAGATGGTATTGTCAATACTGGTGGATAATACAGCAGGAGTACTAAGTCGTGTCTCCGGTTTATTCAGCAGAAGAGGTTATAATATAGACAGCCTGACAGTAGGCGTGACCCAGGATCCTTTGTATTCCCGAATGACAGTTGTAGTAAATGGAGATGACCAGATTCTGGAGCAGATAGGAAAGCAGCTCTTAAAGCTTGAGGATGTAAGAGAAGTAAGAGAACTTTTGCCGGAGGAATCCGTATGCAGAGAATTAATCCTTGTAAAGGTTCTTGCATCTATCGAAGAGAGACAGGCTGTAATAGCAGTAGCTGATATCTTTCGTGCCAAAATAGTAGATGTCGCTATGGAATCCCTTATGATCGAGCTTACGGGAAATCAAGCCAAGATAGATGCCTTTATTAAATTATTGGAAGGCTTTACAATTAAAGAAATGGTTCGCACCGGTATCACGGGATTAGCCAGAGGTTCGGGAGATATAGCTGACTATCTGGATGACTAGTATTATTCCAAAGTGTTGTTGCACTTATGTGTGTTACACTTTTTCAATAATAATATATTTTCATTAGGAGGATAAAAAGATATGGCAAAGATTTTTTACCAGGAAGATTGCAACTTATCGTTACTTGAAGGCAAGACAGTAGCTATTATCGGTTACGGAAGTCAGGGACATGCTCATGCACTAAATGCAAAGGAATCCGGTGTTCATGTCATTGTGGGTCTCTATGAGGGTAGTAAATCCTGGAAGAAAGCGGAAGCAGCGGGATTTGAAGTATATACAGCAGCAGAAGCAGCGAAAAAAGCCGACATAATCATGATTCTTATCAATGATGAGAAACAGGCAAAGCTTTACAAGGAATCTGTTGAACCTAACCTGGAGGCTGGAAATGTACTTATGTTTGCTCATGGTTTTTCAATACATTTCGGACAGATAGTACCTCCTTCTGATGTTGATGTTATTATGATAGCACCAAAAGGACCGGGACATACAGTAAGAAGCCAGTATCAGGAAGGCCAGGGAGTTCCTTGTCTTATAGCGGTAGCTCAGGATGCAACAGGTAAGGCTCATGATATGGGACTTGCATATGCCCTTGCAATCGGCGGAGCCAGAGCAGGTGTTCTTCAGACCACTTTCAGAGAAGAGACGGAAACAGACCTTTTCGGTGAGCAGGCAGTGCTTTGTGGTGGTGTTACTCAGCTTATGAAGACTGGTTTTGAAGTGTTAGTAGAAGCAGGTTATGAACCGGAAAGTGCCTACTTTGAATGTATACATGAAATGAAGCTGATTGTTGATTTGATTAATGAAAGCGGTTTTGCCGGAATGAGATACTCTATTTCCAATACTGCAGAGTACGGCGATTATATCACTGGGCCAAAGATCATTACAGAAGACACCAAAAACGCCATGAGACAGGTATTAAAAGATATTCAGGAAGGTGTTTTTGCAAGAAACTGGCTCCTTGAAAACCAGATCGGATGTACGAATTTCCTTGCTATGAGAAGAAGAGAATCAGAGCATCAGTTAGAGAAGGTAGGGTCAGAACTTCGTAAGATGATGAGCTGGACCAATAAGGATAAGTTAATCAACAACTAATTACCAGTAAGACAAACGTGCCGGAGTTATTTTCCGGCGCGTTTTTTATGTGATAGAAAAAAGGAAGCTGTTAGAGAGTTGAAGTCTTAAAAAAATGAATCGGCTAGAGTAGTTGAAGCCTGTCAAACGGCAGGCATATGAAGCACTTTTGAGTAAGATTGTATAGAACCGCATTTAGAAAGGTTACTGAGTGATGAAATATGATTATTCCCAGACCATAGATTTTTTATTGGACTGGTATCAATTAAATGCCAGGATACTTCCCTGGAGAGAGAACCCGAAACCTTATTATGTATGGATATCGGAAATTATGCTTCAGCAGACCAGAGTTGAAGCAGTTAAAGCATATTTTGAAAGATTTATTCATGCGCTTCCTGATATTACTGCTCTTGCAGAGATTTCAGAGGAGAAGCTGCTTAAGCTTTGGGAGGGGCTCGGTTATTACAATCGCGCCAGAAATCTGCAAAAGACCGCTAAGATATTAACCTCTGATTATGGAGGTGAATTACCAGGAGATTATCATGAATTATTGAGATTACCGGGAATCGGGAGTTATACTGCCGGTGCAATCTCCTCTATTGCCTTTCAGTTACCGGAGCCTGCTGTTGACGGTAATGTACTCAGAGTAATGATGAGGGTAGCAGGAAGCTTTGATGATATTACTGAGACTAAGGTGAAGAATCGGCTGGAAAATGATTTACGTGAAATAATGCCAAAGAACAGACCGGGAGATTTTAATCAGGCTATTATGGAGCTGGGAGCTACAGTATGTATACCCATTGGAAAACCTTTGTGCGATAAATGTCCATTGATGCATCTGTGTAATGCCTTTAAGAATCATACAGAAGACAGAATTCCGGTGAAAAAAGATAAAAAACCGAGACAGATCACAGAAAGAACTATTTTTCTTATTGAGCAGGGCAATAAATATGCACTGTTTAAAAGGCCTGGAAAAGGCTTACTGGCTGGTTTGTATGAACTGCCAGGAACAGAAGGCAAATTATCACCTGATGGAGTGTGTGAGTATCTGGAGGGGGAAGGCTATCTGGTGGAAGAACTTGTCCCATTGGGAGACAGTAAACATATTTTCTCCCATGTGGAATGGCATATGACCGGCTATAGAATAAGACTGAAGGAATTCGCAGCAGAAAAAAGTATTTATGAAGCTGCCAGTGAAAATGACAAACCTCAGGCCGTTTGGGCATCACCTTTGGAAATAAAAGAAATATATTCTTTGCCTTCGGCTTTTGATTACTATAAAAAGTTTATACCTGGAATTGAAACATGAATTACTGTAAACCCATAAAGAAAAGACAGGTGAATAAATAGAAGAGATTCGCATACCTTCATGAATTTTTTCTCGGATGGGTTCATAATCACATATAAGTGGCGGCAACTTGTGCCTGGTTGAATGGAAACCTTATCTAAACGCTTTACGCGAGTTCGGTATCATTCAGCTTCAGGTAGAGCTGCCGCCACTTTAGCAGATTTAAAACCCAGAAGGTAAGCTAATCCCATCGAACTCAAAACTATTCTTTAGGTACTGACTGCCTTTGTTACCTGCATAGGACAATAATTCTGTAGGGGGTTGTCATAGCAGGTATACTTCTTGTAGAGGGACCATAGAGAACAATAAGATAATGATTTGACGGACGCTGATAAAAAAGCTGCCCGTTTTCCAGAACCACAGTTGTATCTGAGCTAATATTAAGCTTAAGCATTCCGTCACTGCTTAATAGATTCCTGTCGAAATAATCCACCTTAATGTTGGTATCCTCAAGGTTGACAGCTACGAAAAGAGCACGAAATCTTGGAGGGTAAATTAAGGGAACCGGTGCTTTTGCATCATAAAAACCAGTAATAAAGTCACCTTCAACCGCAGTTGTATTATCAATGAAATAGGTTGTGGGTGTTATTAGGAAGGTAATAATGTTTTTATCCAAATCCTCGATGGTAAACAGTTTATTGCAGCCTAAGCTATCCCTTGAATCCAGAAGAATGTCCTCAATTGCAATAATTGTTCCGGAGTAAAAATTATACTGAGTCATAGGGGGTTCTTTCTTTCGATATTTGTATTAGTATATGCAGCCTGGGTACTGTCTGACTCTATTGTACTCCAATTCTAATTTTCTGATGTCTTATAAAAGTCAATAAAATGCTTCAAAGAATCAGGCAGGTAGGAATCCTTCCGGTAGGCAAAACCTACGGACCTTTTTTTGAGGGGAGGATTTAGAGGCAGATTGATCAATTCTCCTTTTACTAATTCCTCCTGAATGAATTCTCTGATGACACAGGAAATGCCCAGCCCAATCTTTGCAAATTCGATCAACAGATCCATATTGCTTACTTCTAAAAGCTGATTTGTTTTTATATTATTACGGGAGAAGTAATCTTCAACATAGAGGCGGGTTATATTTTTCTCGTCCAAAAGCATAACATTGGCATTTTTAAGTATGTCCAATGTAGAAACGGAGGGTTCCTGAAGTTGCAGGCTTAAGTTATTTAAATAAATTTTTGTACCTACAAAAATGTCCTCTATCTGTTTTATTTCATAAAAATCCATGTCTTTTAGACTGTCAGGTTTGCCGATTAATCCAATATCTATTTTACCTGAGCGAAGAAGATCGATGGTTTTATAGGTGGACTGGCATTCTATGGTTATTTTAATATGAGGATACTCAATTACAAACTGTTTCAGATAAGGGAGCAGGATATATTTGCAAAGAGTGGTGCTTACCCCAATCCTTATGTGCCCCATGCCAAGACCCTGAATACGGGAGAGGGTTAACTCTGCCTGTTTTAGAGTGTCAAAAGCGGATTTTGTATATTCATAGAGTACACTGCCTTCACCGGTAAGTTTTACCCCTCTTGAAGAACGGATAAAAAGAGTCATATTCAGACTTTCCTCCAAGGTCTGTATGGCTTTGCTGACAGCGGGCTGGCTGATATAGAGTTCTTTTGCGGAGCGGGATATATTTCCGGTACCTGCCACAGAATTAAATATTCGATATAAGGTTAGATTGGTGTCCATTTTGCTGCCTCCTTACGTATTATTATATTTGGTGGTGCGTAATGGTACTTCTATAACGGTCTGATTGTTTTGGTGTATTGTGGATTTTCCATATCAATTATTTATATAACTAAAAGTTATAGTAAGTATTCGTATTATGTATTTCAATTATAACAAAACTTATGTTAAAATACCATTAATTCATTTGAGTGTGTATAAAATTAATATTGAATTTTCAGGAAAGAGGTAGTTATGGATTGCAACATAGCGGTTATTCCGGGAGACGGCATAGGGCCGGAAATAGTCAGAGAAGCCAGAAAGGTTCTTATTAAGATTGGAAAGACCTATGGTCATAAATTTAATTTCACAGAACTCTTAATGGGAGGAGCCTCTATCGATGTACACGGTGTACCCTTAACAGATGAGGCATTGGAAACTGCCCGGAACAGTGACGCAGTATTGCTTGGGGCTGTAGGCGGTAATGTAGGAGTATCCAACTGGTACAGCCTGCCGCCGGAACTAAGGCCGGAGGCTGGATTGTTAAAGATACGAAAGGGTTTGAAACTGTATGCCAATTTAAGGCCGGCTTTGTTGTTTGACGATTTGAAAGAGGCCTGTCCGCTAAAGGAAAGTATCATTGGAGATGGGTTTGACCTGATTGTGGTAAGGGAATTAACCGGCGGACTTTATTTCGGTGAGAGGAAGACCGTGGTGGAAGAGGGATTAAGAAAGGCCTATGATACCCTGACCTATGATGAAGAGGAAATAAGGCGTATAGCTCTATGGGGATTTGAAACAGCCAGAAAGCGAAGAAAAAAGCTTTGCAGTGTAGATAAGGCAAATGTCATTGATTCCTCCAGACTCTGGAGACAGGTCGTAAAAGAAGTCAGCAAAGCTTATCCGGACGTAGAACTAAGTGATATGCTGGTTGATAATTGCGCCATGCAGTTAGTGAAGGATCCGGGACAATTTGACGTTATTCTTACAGAGAACATGTTTGGGGATATCTTGTCAGACGAAGCCAGCATGGTGACCGGCTCCATCGGAATGCTTCCCTCTGCAAGCCTTGGCAGGACCAAGCTTGGATTGTATGAGCCCAGTCATGGCTCTGCGCCGGATATTGCAGGACAGAACAAAGCCAATCCCGTTGCAACCATTCTGTCTGCCGCAATGCTCCTAAGATATTCCTTTGATTTGGAAGAAGAAGCGAAGAAAATAGAAGAAGCGGTACAAAAAGTCTTAAAAGACGGTTATCGAACTGTTGACATTATGTCTGACGGAAACATCCTGGTGGGAACGGATAAAATGGGTGACTTGATTGCAGAAGAAATCAGATAGTTAGTATGAAAAACATCAGGTAATGAGAGACTTGTATACCAGGCATAAAATAGACTAATTTTAAGTGGAAAGAATGAGGTTCAACTCTTATAGTACAGAAACAAAACCGGGTTGGATTACTCAGCAGGATTTGATACCTGTATAACAGATGAAAGGAGTAATAAAAATGGGAATGACTATGACCCAGAAGATTCTGGCTGCCCATGCAGGATTAGAGAAAGTGGAGGCAGGGCAATTAATAGAGGCGAATCTTGACATGGTATTGGGAAATGACATTACAGCCCCGGTAGCTATTCAGGAAATGGAAAGAATAAATAAAAAGCAAGTATTTCATAAGGACAAGATAGCATTGGTTCCGGATCATTTCACACCCAATAAGGATATTAAGTCCGCTCAGAATTGTAAATGTCTGAGAGAATTTGCATTAGAACATGATATTACCAATTATTTTGAAATCGGTGAAATGGGAATAGAACATGCACTCCTGCCAGAAAAGGGATTGGTCGTTGCAGGGGAAGCTGTAATCGGAGCGGACTCTCATACCTGTACCTACGGTGCTCTCGGAGCTTTTTCCACCGGCGTGGGAAGCACTGATATGGCCGCTGGTATGGCAACGGGTAAAGCTTGGTTTAAAGTACCGGCAGCCATAAAGTTTCAACTGACAGGATGTCCCCCAAAATGGGTAAGCGGAAAAGATATAATACTTCATATCATAGGATTAATCGGAGTAGACGGTGCCCTTTATAAATCAATGGAATTTACAGGAGAGGGTATTCAGAATCTTACCATGGATGATCGATTTACCATGGCAAATATGGCTATCGAAGCAGGAGCCAAAAACGGCATATTTCCTGTGGATGAACAGACCATCAGCTATATAAAGGAGCATTCGGTAAAAGAATTCAAAGTATATGAGGCTGATGCCGATGCGGAGTATGAGAAGACCTATCACATAAATTTGTCTGATATACGTCCTACGGTTGCGTTTCCTCATTTGCCTGAGAATACCAGAACCATTGATGAAGTAGGAGAAATTGAGATTCACCAGGTTATTATCGGTTCCTGTACCAATGGAAGAATTGATGATCTAAGGGCTGCCGCCAAAGTACTTAAAGACAGGAAAGTAAAAAAAGGTATGAGGCTGATCGTATTCCCGGCAACCCAGGCTATTTATCTTCAGGCAATGGAAGAAGGGTTATTGTCTATCTTTATCAAGGCGGGAGCAGCAGTCAGCACTCCTACCTGCGGACCTTGTCTTGGCGGACATATGGGAATTCTTGCCCAGGGAGAACGTGCGGTAGCAACTACGAATCGTAATTTTGTCGGCAGAATGGGGCATGTGGAATCAGAAATTTATCTTGCCAGTCCGGCAGTTGCAGCTGCCAGTGCCGTTACCGGTAAAATTTCAGGGCCGGAAGAATTGGGGTTATAGTTATTCAGATAGTAAACAGACAGGTAAATTAAGGTTACCCGGAAAAGGAGTAGGAAATGAAAGCACATGGTACTGTTCATAAATACGGTGATAATGTTGATACAGACGTAATCATACCTGCCAGATATTTAAATTCTACCAGCCCGGCAGAACTGGCGCAAAAATGTATGGAAGATATCGACCCGGATTTCGTAAAAAGGGTAGAAAAAGGAGATATAATAATAGCTAATAAGAATTTCGGCTGCGGTTCCTCCAGAGAACATGCATCCATTGCCATAAAAGCTTCAGGTATCAGCTGCGTAATCGCTGAAAGCTTTGCCAGAATTTTTTATCGTAACGCTATAAACATAGGGCTTCCTATTATAGAATGTAAAGAAGCGGCAGATGAAATCGAAGCTGGTGATGAAGTGGAAATTGATTTCGACAGCGGTATGATCTACGATCGTACCAAGAAGACAGAGTATAAAGGCCAGCCCTTTCCTGAATTTATGCAGAAAATCATTAAGGCTGAAGGGTTGATAAATTATATCAATATGTAGTTTTGCTTAATATCTTAAGAAGTGAAGCTTGATCAAGAAGCATCTTGTTCCCCCTCTTGGATTGGGGTTCTGAAAACTTGCTTTCCTGCTCTGGTTGTTCTATTTTTGGGTATTCTGCGTTGGGATTAAATGAAGGAAGTATTTTTGTGTAACCCAAAGCGCATACTATCTCTCAAAAAGGAGTATCCAGATTAGGAAAAGAGTATTCAGACACACCGCATAAGGGAAATGAAACAGGAGGCTTCTTGTTTTTTGTTTGAGGTCATGCAAAATTACTGCTGAGCATATCGTATCCGGCTGTTTATGTTATTTAATAATTAAATACTTCATTATATATTGACATAAAGCTCTATAAAGGTTATGTTAGAGTAGAAAGAAATAATATCATTCAGGAGGTCGTACATGAGTAAGCTTAAAAGCTCATTAGCCATAACCGGTGAAAAAGGCGTGGATATTAATAAAGGAATGATTGGTCTCTTTTTTGAGGATATCAATTATGGAGCAGATGGGGGATTATATGCAGAGCTGCTGGAAAACCCCAATTTTGAATTTCTGGACAGCCGAGGCGATAAGGATGCCTACTATCAGAAATTTGATGGATTATATGGCTGGAAAGCATATCCTGAAGGTACAGCTGTCCTTTCGATCACGGAAGAAAGTCCCATCAGCAAAACAAATCCCCACTATCTTACCGTAACCACTAACGGTGAGAAGCAGGGCTTTACCAATAGAGCATTTGATGGTGTTACCTTAAAAAAAGGTGTAGAGTATATCCTGACTTTTTATGCCAGAGGAAAGGCGTACCAAGGAAATATTGAGGCACAGATCAAGGGACAGGGAAAAGTTTATGCCTCAGCCTTAACAACTGGAGGGGTACAGGGAGAATGGACGCAGTATTCCCTTACTTTAATGTCTGAGGAGGATGTAAGGAATGGTGAGTTTATTGTGTGCCTGACAGAAGCTGGTAAGGCAGAGTTCGATTTCTTTTCTCTTATGCCCTCAGATGCCGTTCTTGGTTTATTCAGAGCAGATCTGGTGCAATTTTTAAAGGATATTACCCCTGGTTTCCTTCGCTTTCCCGGAGGGTGTATTGTGGAAGGAAACGAACTGTCTAACCGTTATCAGTGGAAAGAAAGTGTTGGTCCGCGTATCCACAGAAGAAATAACTGGAATCGTTGGGCGGTTCATGAGAATAACCAAGAAAATGATTTTACAAGTATTTATTCCCACTATAACCAGACGCTTGGACTTGGATATTATGAATATTTTCTTCTCAGTGAATACTTAGGTGCAAAAGCGATTCCCATACAGAATGTAGGACTTGCCTGCCAATATCAGTCAACTCAGAAAGTAGCTTCTGATTCGGATGAATTTAATGAGTTCATACAGGATGCCCTTGATTTAATTGAATTTGCCAATGGTGATGCAGACACGAAATGGGGAAACTTAAGAGCTGAAATGGGACATAAAGAGCCGTTTAACCTGGAATATCTGGGAATTGGAAATGAACAGTGGGAAACCAGTGAAGTAGATTATTTCCACCGTTATGAGTGTTTTGAGAAAGAAATTCACAAATATTATCCGGACATTAAATTAGTAAGCTCCGCAGGCCCTAATGTAAATACGGACACATATAATGCAGCCTGGAAATGGGTTAGAGAGAAAGCAGAAGAGAACAGCAATTTCACAGCAGTGATAGACGAGCATTATTATATGCCTCCGAAATGGTTCTTAGAAAATGATGATTTCTACGATGAATATCCAAGAACTGTCAAGGTATTTGCCGGTGAATACGCAGCTCACCTTGGGAATGGAATGAACAGACCGGAAGTCAGTACAATGGAAGCAGCACTGGCTGAGGCTGCTTTTATGACAGGTCTTGAACGCAACGGAGATGTAGTTTCCCTGGCTGCCTATGCTCCTCTTTTTGCAAGAATCAACTACACTCAATGGTCTCCGGATCTAATCTGGTTCGATGATCAGAAAGCTTACGGTACACCAAGCTATTATGTGCAGAAGCTCTATGGAAATCATATGGGAAACAGGACTCTTAAATTTGAAAAAGGCGGTGACTGGGAGGCTTTATATGCAACGGTCTGCTATGATGATGAAACCGGTGAACATATTATTAAGCTTGTTAATACCGGTTCGGAAGCCAGAGAGACGGAAGTTGCTCTCCAGGCCGTAAATTCGGCAAAGCAGGAGGCGTCAGCGGTTATATTATCCGCTGCTGCTCTCAGTGACAGAAATACAATCGAAGAGCCGGATAAAGTGGTACCTGTTTCAGTTGTCTTGCCAGTAGATAATGGTACAGTCAGACTGGACTTAAAACCTTATTCTTTAACCGTAATACGCTTATAAAGTTAATGTGAAAGCTTGTGTGCTTCTTTTCATTCAAGAAAAGAAGCAACAGGCTTTTTTTACGAGGAAAAAGCCTTCTGATAAAGGGGACTGCGATAGGTCTGTATTTTGCATAATAGGAATCAAACTTGTCATACAATAATAAAGGTGGTAAAATAATACTATAAAGTTAGGTTATTTTAACATACCTGATAATATTGCAAACCGGTAGTTTACTTCTGGCTGGAAGAAAATAGAGTGGGAAAGGATGCCATACGCATTATACAGTGGTAAGAGGCAGATCATAATGAGAGACTATATTATAGTAACAGACGGAACGTCAGATTTAGCACAGGGGATGATTGATGAGCTTGGGATTGTATCTATTCCTATGAGCTTTGAGATTGATGGAAAAGCATTTGTTCATTATCCGGATGGAAGGGAATTAGCACCGAAGGAATTTTATGATAAATTAAAGCAGGGGAGCAAATCGGTTACCTCATTAATTAATACGGAGACTTTTTTATCTGTGTTTGAACCGATTATCAGAGAAGGGAAGGATATATTATATGTGGCATTTTCCTCTGCCTTAAGCGGAACTTATAATTCCTCCCTGATAGCAAAAGAAGAATTGGAAGAGAAATATCCAAAAGCTGTCATTAAATGCTTTGATTCCAGATGTGCATCCGCCGGAGAAGGTCTCTGTGTCTATACAGCAGCAAAACGGAAAGAGGCTGGAATGGAGCTGGAGGAACTCTATACCTGGCTTGATAAAAATATTCTTTCCTTATGCCATTGGTTTACGGTGGATGATCTGTTTCATCTGAAAAGAGGGGGAAGAGTAAGTGCTCTGAGTGCCGGTATAGGTACAGCCTTAAATATCAAACCGGTTCTTCACGTAGATGATGAGGGACGTTTGATTCCCATGGAGAAAATAAGAGGCAGAAAAAAATCAATCAATTCCCTGTTCGAACATCTGGAGAATACTATTACCAATCCCCAAGAGCAGGTTATTTTTATCGGACATGGAGATGCTATCGATGAAGCGGAATATTTAAGCGGTCTTATCAGGGAGAAATATCAGGTAAAGGATATCGTTATCAACAATATCGGCCCGGTTGTCGGAAGTCATTCAGGTCCAGGCACTATTGCATTATTCTTTTTTGGAACAAAAAGATAAAAAGGAACAACACATAGGATGAAGGCATAATTTTCACCCTTGTCATGTATGATGTATTTCCCATTGGGAATGCTACTGTATTGTCTGGAACATTTAATTGAACCGGCATCACACAAGAAGACAGGAGGTTACTTATGAAACTAACATTTATCGGAGCAGCTCATGAGGTTACCGGCAGCTGTTATTTACTAGAAGCTTGCGGAAAGAATATATTAATTGATTTTGGTCTGGAACAGGGCAGAGATTTTTTTGTAAACCAACCAATACCTGTTTCCTCCAGAGAAATCCATGAGGTACTTCTGACTCATGCACATATGGACCATGCCGGCCGGCTTCCCTTATTATATAAGGACGGTTTTCAGGGACATATCCATTCTACAGGAGCCACAAAAGAATTATGTGAGATTATGCTCTTAGACAGTGCACATATACAGATGTTTGAAGCGGAATGGAAGAATAGAAAGGGTGTCAGAAAAGGCGAAAAACCCATTGAGCCTATTTATACAACTGAGGATGCAAGAAAGACCATAGATTCTTTTGTAGCGCATCCTTATGAGGAAAAAACCAGACTCTTTGAAGGAATCGAATTTCGGTTTGTTGACAGCGGTCATCTTTTAGGCTCTGCGAGTATAGAAATATGGATTACGGAAAAAGGGATAACAAAGAAACTCGTATTTTCCGGAGACATTGGAAATATTAATCAGCCTCTTATTAACGATCCTGTTTATATCAAAGAGGCTGATTATGTGGTAATGGAATCTACTTATGGTACAAGAGACCATGGAGCGGCACCTGATTATGTAAAAGAACTCACAGATATCCTGCAGACTACCTTTGACAGAGGGGGGAATGTGGTAATACCGGCTTTTGCAGTGGGACGTACACAGGTATTGCTGTATTTTATCAGGCAGATAAAAATGGAGAACCTTCTAAAAGGACACAGGGATTTTAAGGTTTACGTGGATAGCCCGTTGGCAAATGAAGCAACGGAGATTTTTACGGAGAATGTTCTGGGCTACTATGATCCTCAGGCTATGGAGTTGGTTGAGAAAGGGATAAATCCCATTACGTTTCCCGGACTAATAACAGCTGTTACGGCAGACGATTCCAAAGCAATCAATTTTGATAAGGACGTAAAAGTAATTATCTCTGCCAGCGGTATGTGTGATGCAGGCAGGATCAGACACCATCTAAAGCACAATCTTTGGCGGCCTGAGAGTACGGTGTTATTTGTAGGACACCAGTCCGAGGGAAGCCTTGGCAGGATTATCATAGATGGAGCCAGTGAAGTGAAGCTTTTTGGTGAACATATTAAAGTAAATGCAGAAATAAGGCGGCTTAACGGCACCAGTGGACATGCGGATAAGACAGGTCTCTTAAAATGGATCAATTCCTTTGAAAGAAAACCGGACAGAGTCTTTATTACCCACGGTGAAGCTGAAAGCTGCGAGGCATTTGCCTCAATTCTGCAGAAAGAATATGGAATGGAAAGTACAGCACCTTACAGCGGAGACTCCTTTGATCTGTTAAGCGGTACATGGCTTGAGAAGAAGGAAGGAATCAGAATTACACCCAGAACTGAGAAAGGTAGTACGGAAACCTCCAAAGCATATGCTCGTCTTTTGGATACAGCCAACAGGTTAATGGCTGTTGTGCGACAAAGCGAGAAACGTTCTTCCAAGGAGCTTTCTAAATTGACGGATACACTGAATTCACTGCTTGATAAATGGAGATAAAATAAGAAAGAGCGGTTCAATTTGAACCGCTCTTTTTGTGTCCTTAGTAGCTTTTGTTTAGTGCTGTTACAGTTCCAAAATAAGCTCTTCATATATCTGTTGTATGGCTTCTTCCGAAATGGTGGTATCCAGGAAGATTTCCACAGCGCGTTTTGCCTGTGCTATCAGCATTTCAAGGCCGTTGACTGCCGGAATGGAAAGCTTGCTGGCCTGTGCCAATAATTTGGTTTCCAAAGGATTGTAGATAATATCGATTACACCCTCCAAGCTTTTGTAGGGTGTTAGATCCAAGGGTGCGACATCTGTAACAGGATACATTCCTACAGGGCTGGTGTTGATGATAAAAGAGGCATCCCCATGCTTAAGAGCGGCCTCCTCATAAGAGATGCAGTTGACCCCTTCCCGGTGTTTCACAAGCATTATTTCTGAGGCTTTCAGAGAATGAAGTACGGCCAGGATTGCTTTGGCAGCACCGCCATTACCAAGCACCAGAACCTTTTTATCCTTCACTGAAAAATTATGAAAAAGAAGCGTATAAAGAAAGCCGTAAAAATCAGTGTTATAACCGTAGAGTTTTCCCTCTCTGTTTACGATAGTATTAACGGCGCCGATTTTTTCTGCATGTGCATCTATTTCATGTAAATAGGGAATTACATCCGTCTTATAAGGAATGGTGACATTAATACCTGTAAAATCCTTAGCTGTCATAAAATCATGAAACTCTTCTTTTGCAACAGGTCTTATTTCGTAGCAGTACTCTTTTCTGTCATGAAAGGTTACCAGCTTCTCATGTATGGGTTTGGAATAGCTATGGCCCAGTTTTTCTCCGATTAATCCGTATTTCATATGAACTCCCGTCTGTGTGTCTTCATACACCTATAGAATAGTCGCTACTTGCGCATTAACGCTGTATTTTATGTAAATCAGGACAGCTATCAAGTTAATCATAAGAATAATATATAAAAATCTATTTTGCAAGATAAAATATACGGTCATAAATTTTCCAAGGATACATATATTGTTTTAAGGAGGAGGACGAGTACCTGAAAGTCTATAGTATTTTCTTACAGGGAAATAGAATGTATGAATAAAAAAGAAGAGCTGTTAAAAATCTTTTCCATAAAGCTTCGGAACATTTTGGCAAAAGCTGATTTAGAATATGAGCTGCTTCAGGAAATCAGGCTTCGTGTAAATGCTCCGCTTTTGGTGGTGTATGGTAATACGGAATATTTCCTGAATGAGCAGTCGGAATTGTCACTATCAGGGGAGAACAGTTACATACTTACCAGAAATGAACTGAAGGAGACCATGGAATATATCAGTAACTACTCACTCTATGCTTTTGAAGAGGAATTAAAGCAGGGTTTCATAACCATAACCGGAGGGCATAGAGTCGGAATTGCAGGGAAAGCAGTCCTGGAGGAAAATCGAATTAAAAGCATCAAGCATATATCATTTATTAATATCCGCCTTTCCCACCAGATAAAGGGCTGTGGCGAGAAGGTAATTCCCCTACTTATGGAAGAGGGCAACTGCTGCCATACCCTGATAATATCACCTCCTTGCTGTGGTAAGACTACCTTGCTAAGAGATATCATACGATTAATTTCAGATGGTTTCGAGGGAAGAGAGGGACTGACAGTAGGAGTGGTAGACGAAAGGTCTGAAATAGGAGCCTGTTATATGGGAGTGCCTCAGAACGACCTTGGAATCCGCACCGATGTACTTGATTGCTGTCCCAAAGCAAAGGGGATGCTTATGCTCATAAGAGCCATGTCGCCCAGAGTAATAGCAGTGGATGAAGTCGGTTCCGCTGAAGATATTGAAGCGATTGAATATGTTATAAACTGCGGCTGTAAACTGATTGCAACGGTTCATGGTAATTCTATGGAGGATATTAAGAATAAACCTTTACTGAAAAAACTTATTGAGAACAAATTATTTGAACGGTACATACTTCTCAGCAATAAAGGCAGTGTGGGACATCTGGAAGAGATCTATGACAAAAATGGCAGACCGATTTATACCTGCGATTTACTGACAAAGTAAGAAGGGAGAATATGAGTGAGAAACATTCACTCCCCTTGATTATACGCGTGCAGAAAGCACGCAGCTGGGAGCCATGAGTGAAAGAAAAGCATTTTCACTCCCCTTGATTATACGCGTGCAGAAAGCACGCAGCTGGGAGCCATGAGTGAAAGAAAAGCATTTTCACTCCCCTTGATTTTACGCATGCTAAAGCATGCAGATGGGAGCCAACAATGATTATAACCTTTATTAAGATTCTTGGCTGTGTTCTGATTCTTTCTTCTTCAACAGGAATGGGATTGTATTTCAGCAGTGAGTTAAAGGGAAGAATCCAGGATTTGAAGGAATTAAGAAGAATCGTAACCCTGCTCCGCGGTGACATAAGGTATGCTAATTCACCGCTGCCGGAAGCAGTACAAGCTCTGTCGGTCCGGCATGACGGCAGATACAAGAAATTTCTTACCATGGCGGCGGAAAGACTGAGTGAATATGGCGGTGTTTCCTTTTGTGAAATATGGAAAGAGGCGGTAGCTAAGGGGCTTGAGAATACCTCTCTTAGTAAAAAGGATCTGCAGAATTTATCCGGCTTCGGCGAAAACCTGGGATATCTTGATAAAGAAATGCAGCTGAATACCATTGATCTTTATCTGTCTCAGATTGAAGAGGAGATTAAAGAACTCTCAAAAGGTGTTAAGGAAAAAACCTATATGTATAACACGCTTGGTATTCTGGGAGGGATTTTTATTACGATCATTATGCTTTAATTCTTGAATAATCAACTACGTATTTATGGATAGAGGAGATGAAAAACAAAAAGTTTCCGAGGATGTTTTTCAAATTTCTGAAATATACGTGTGCCACGACACACAGATGGGAGTTAACATGGACATCAACCTGATATTTAAAATCGCTGCGGTAGGTATTCTGGTTTCAGTCTTAAATCAGATACTAAAGCAATCGGGAAGGGATGAACAGGCTTTTCTAACCACACTGGCAGGACTTATCCTGGTTTTGTTCTGGATTGTGCCTTATATCTCTGACTTATTTAAGACCATTCAGAATCTGTTCACATTATAAGAAAGGGAGAATGGGATGTTACAGATAGCCTTAGTTGGGATCAGTGTAGTATTGCTGGCAATTATCTTTAAGAATTATAAGTCCGAGTATTCGGTTTATATTAGTCTGGCTGGTTGTATACTGATATTCTATCTGGGAGTAAGCAGGCTGGAGCTTATTATAAGCACGATAAAGAAGATTCAAAGTTACATTAATCTGAATGATTCTTATTTGGGGATACTAATTAAAATTATTGGTATTACATACATATGTGAGTTTACTTCTGACCTTTGCAAAGATTTTGGACATACTGCCGTGGCAAATCAGATAGAGCTTGTGGGTAAACTAACCATACTGGCAACGGGAATGCCAATTTTACTGGCATTGCTTGATACCATCAATAAATTTCTTACCTCCTGAAGTTACTATGAGGTGCCCCGGTGAGGAGGGCTTATGATGAAACGTAAGAGAGAGGGATTTGTAATAAAAGTACTTGTATCGATAGCTTTTATAATGATGTTACTGCAATTTCCAGCGGTGGTAACTGCGGCAGAAAAAGATGAGACCTCAGGACTGAATCAGAAGGATATTGATTATACACAAATACAGTCAGTAATCGACCAGGCATTATCGGAAGATAATAACTTTGATTTTATGGAGTATGTTACGGATTTGATTTCCGGGAAAAGGACCTTTTCCATTACAGGGATACTGGATGACCTGAAAGAGGTAGTATCAGGGGAGGTCAAATCAAATCTGAGTACCTTTACGGGATTAATATCCATAGCGGTCTTAGCAGCGGTGTTTACGAATTTTTCATATGCCTTTCAGAATATGCAGGTTGCAGAAACCGGATTTTATGTGGCATATCTGTTGTTGTTTTCTGTGTTGACCGGTTCCTTTATTACAGCGTCTACCATGGCTGCACAAACCATTTCTTCCCTGCTGGACTTTATGAAAGCGATGGTTCCGGCGTATTTTATGGCAGTTGCCTTCAGTACCGGAGCAGGTACTTCCATGGTATATTATCAGACAACTTTAGTATTGATAACTTTTGTTAATGTTTTATTGGTAAAGATAATTATTCCCCTGATTAACATATATCTGGTAGTCACAATGGCTAACAACCTATCCAAGGAAGACATGCTGTCAAAATTTACAGAACTACTGGAAACCATAATAAACTGGGGGTTAAAAACACTCTTAGGAGTCGTAATAGGATTTAATACGGTACAAGGGCTCATAACGCCCGTGTCGGATAAAATGAAGAAATCCATGGTATTAAAAGCGGCGGAATCCATACCCGGAGTAGGTGATATATTCAGTGGTGCGGCAGAAAGTGTTATCGGAGCCGGTATCCTTTTAAAGAATGCCATCGGAGTGGCGGGAGTTGTGGTCATCGTATCTCTTTGTGCAGTTCCGGTTATAAAACTGGCTGTTATGACTTTGATATATAAGGTTAGCAGTGCTGCGGTCCAGCCAATCTCGGACAAGCGTATGCTTAAATGTATCTCTGCTTCGGCGGATGCTTGTCTGCTGCTGTTACAGACAGTGTTAGTAGGAGCAATCCTTTTTGTAATAACAATTACCATCGTTGCAGCTACCACTACATAGTTTCATAGAAACTTATCAAAATACGGCCGGAAAGGTGGAAAGGAGGTAAGTGTGGATTATATATATTCCTGGATTAAGGATATTGTCATATTTATGGTTCTGATCAGTGTGATTACCAATCTTATGGGGAAGAGTTCCTACAAAAAATATATTAACCTCATCTCCGGTATTATCCTGGTAATCCTCGTGATAACACCTTTACTTAAGATTTTTCAGTTGGATAATACCCTTGACTATTATTTTACGACCAACTCTTTAACTGCTCAAGCCGGAGAGGTACAGGATATCAATGAGAAATTCGGAGAAATTGAGAGCAGCAGACAGGAGGAAATTCTTACGCAGGTTAAGGCAAAGATAACAGATAAAATAAATGAACTGTTAGACAAAGAAGATGTGGAAACAGAAAGTATTGAGATCATACTGGAGGAGGATGCGGCTTCGAGCAGTTACGGCAGCCTGAAAGGCCTTAATGTAAAGGGGGTGTATAAGTCAGCAGTTAATAAAGCCAAGGATAAGGAGACAATTAAGATTGACCGTGTGGAGATAAACGAGATTGATTTAAAAAAAGACAATTCATCAACAGAGGCTGTTATGGATTTTATAAGTCCTGTTGAAATCAAAGCAAAAAAAGTTCTGTCAGACTTCTATAATTTAGATGCTGATAATATAAATATTAGTATACGGGAGTAGTGACTCACAGCTTATCTCCCTTTATACTAAGGCTGCTTTTAACACAGTAACAGAGCAGTGAGATTATGATAAGGTACCAGTAAACATGCACCCAGATGGGAGCCACCCCTAATAAAGCACTTCCGCAAAAAACAGCTTGCGGTATGCCGGGAGCCGGAGTATGGAAAAAGAAAAGAAAAAAATCACATTGAAGGAAATAGGACCTGCAAGGCTTGTAATGTTACTGATGGCAGGAATATTTCTGGTGTTATTATCAATCCCTAACCTACCTTCTTTTGATAAAAGTACAAAAAAGACTACAGAAAACAGCGGGACTGCCGTTGTTAATACGGTAACGGCTGGCACCAAAGATGAAACGAAACTTTATGTGACGGATCTGGAAGAGCGCCTAAAGAATGTGTTGATGAAGGTTGAAGGAATCGGCGCAGTGGAAGTGATGATTACGCTAAAGGGCTCCAAAGAAGAAATTATCTTAAAGGACGAAGCAAATACCAATGAAAGCGTGAATGAAGCAGACGGGGAGGGCGGAAGCAGGAATAGTACTAAAACAGAACAAAATGATACCACCATTATGGTGGAAGGCAGTGATGGAGTAGCAAGACCTTATATACTAAAGGAAATTGAGCCTGAACTGGAGGGGATACTTATCATTGCCCAGGGAGGCGGCAGCGCAGTAATTCAAAGTGAAATAATCGAAGCTGTACAGGTATTATTTGGCGTTCCGTCACATAAAGTTAAAGTAATGAAAATGAATTCATAAAGATTCTTCAAGGAGGTTAGCATGAAAAATTTATTCAGGAAAAATAATATCATAATTGCAGCACTGGCAATCATGATAATAATTGCAGGGTATCTGAATTTCAGCAGTAACAATGATGATTCCTTTAATCTAAGTGATACCAATGATTATGACTCAACAGAAGCAACTATGGGAGACGACATATCCGACAGCGATTTCCTTTCGCTGGATGATCAGGGAAACCTATTATCCGATTCAGCACTTGATTTATCAGATGAAGACACTCAGACAGCCGATGATGCAACAGTGGATGAAGCAAAAGCAGAGGATACTGCTAAAGCTGATGATGCGACTGCCGAAGATTCAAAAGAGACAGCTGACAGTAAAGAGAACGCCAAAGCTTCTGACACTGCTAAAGCAGACAGTAATACAGAAGAGACCGCTGATGCAAAAGGTGACAAGGAAGAAACAAGCACTCCCGGAGAAGCAGTTCTTGTAAGTACGATTACTTCCTCTGACTTCTTCTCTGCCACTAAAATAAAGAGAGAGAACACCAGATCCGAGAATTATGAAACCTGTATGGATATT
This sequence comes from Anaerocolumna sp. AGMB13020, assembly GCF_033100115.1. Lineage (NCBI taxonomy): Bacteria > Bacillati > Bacillota > Clostridia > Lachnospirales > Lachnospiraceae > Anaerocolumna > Anaerocolumna sp. AGMB13020. The sequence continues at coordinate 4,909,215 of NZ_CP136910.1, forward strand.
ATCAAAGCTGAAAATTTATCAGAGGAAAATAAGCAGGTTGCTGTAAATGAATTAATGGAAATCGAAAGAATCAGAGACATTGAAACAGCTTCAGAGATTATGCTGGAAGCAAAAGGTTTCAGTGATACCTTGGTATACATGCAGGATAAGAGAGTTGATGTTGTTGTAAATGCCGAGAAAATAACAGAGCAGGATCTGGCACAGATTATGGACGTTGTAAAATCCCAGACTAAGATGAAAGCAAGCCAGATTTTTGTTAATCCGGCAATTGCAAATGAATAATAGAAAGGGCATTGTGACTACATAATAGAAAGGGCTGTTTATCTGAAAAGATGAGCAGCTTTTTTCATTTCATTTAACTTGCTGAATGAAGTTTTTGGTAAGGGCAATAATAATGGAAAGGTAAAAAGATGCATAAAAGGATTTGCAAATAGGCATATTTTTGGTATAATAGCTTATAAGGATAGTTTGTATAAGAGGCTTATGCCTTAGACTTAGGAGGTAATAAAGTTGGTAAAAGAAGAAAATAGAAACACTTATCAAATAAATGCTGATAGTAATGTCGGTGAAGTTCAGATAGCAGATGAAGTAGTTGCCACGATAGCTGCACTTGCTGCAACCGAAGTTGAAGGAGTTGCTTTTATGAGTGGGAATACCACAAGGGAACTGGTAAGTAAACTGGGCATGAAAGGTTATTCCAAGGGAGTAAAGATCGATGTCAGTGCAGATTCTGTAGCAGTTGATCTGTCCCTGGCATTAAATTACGGATATAGCATACCTCAGACATCCAGACAGGTACAGGAGAAAGTAAAGTCCGCCATTGAGAACATGACAGGCTTATCCGTATCAGAAGTGAATGTAAGAATATCCGACGTTAATATCGATAAGAATAAATAAGACAAAATAATAGTATGAATCCTATGCAGCCCTTAGATATATCCTATTTAAGGGTTGTTTATGCGTTAATGTGCAGTGAAGAAAGGTTGGTTACAGATGAATAGAAGAGAAATAAGGGAGCATTTGTTCCGAATGCTGTTCCGTAAGGATTTCCACCAGGAAAATGAAATGATGGAACAGATAGAATTGTATTTTGAATCCTTAGAAGAGCCTAAGGAGGAAGATCTGATATATTTAAAAGAGCGTTTCGGAAAAATACTTCTCAAACTGCCTGAAATAGATATATTACTGAGTGAAATCTCCAGCGGATGGAAGATAAGCCGTATGGGTAAGGTGGATCTTACGATATTAAGACTTGCAGTGTTTGAAATAAAGTTTGATGATGATGTACCAACCAAGGTTGCCATTAATGAAGCAGTAGAGATTGCCAAACTCTTTGGCGGAGACTCCTCAGGAGCCTTTGTAAACGGAGTGCTGGCTAAGTTGGCCAAAGAACTCTAAAGCAGATCCCTGGATAGCTAAAGGTGTATCTGTTTTCTGAAAACAAATAGCATAGCTATTTGGTATTCAGGAAGTACTATGGCACAGATAGGAGTTATTATGAGTAATATCTATACCATAACCCAGGTAAATACCTATATAAAGAACCTCTTTATCAAAGACTATAACTTGAGCAATATTTATGTAAAAGGTGAAGTCTCCAATTGTAAATACCACAGCTCGGGACATATCTATTTTACTTTAAAGGATACGGGTGGACAAATGGCCTGTGTAATGTTTGCAGGACAGAGAGGCGGACTTGCCTTTACCTTAAAAGAAGGCCAGAGTGTTATAGTCTTAGGACAGGTAAGCGTCTATGAAAGAGACGGAAAATATCAGCTTTATGCGAAGGAAATAATCGAAGAAGGCCTGGGGCTCCTCTATCAAAAGTATGAACAATTAAAAGGAATGCTTGAGAAGGAAGGAATGTTTCTGGCAGAACATAAGAAACAGATTCCTGCTTATCCGAAAGCCATAGGAATCGTTACAGCCAAAACCGGAGCCGCCATACAGGATATCATAAACATAGCCGGGAGGCGTAATCCATATGTTCAGCTGTATCTCTATCCTGCGCAGGTTCAGGGAGAAGGAGCGGCAAGAACAATTGCAGCAGGTATTAAAGCACTGGAAAAGAAAGGTGTGGATACCATTATTGTCGGGCGCGGTGGTGGTTCCATTGAAGATTTATGGGCCTTTAATGAAGAAATTGTGGCAAGAGCCATCTATCAATGCAGTGTTCCTGTCATATCTGCTGTTGGTCATGAAACAGATGTAACGATTGCGGATTTTGTTTCGGATTTAAGAGCACCCACGCCTTCTGCGGCAGCTGAACTTGCTGTACCGGATTTGCGGGCTTTATTGTATGAAATGGATAAAATTAAGAGTGTTCTTAACAGGAGTATGGGGATGAAACTGTCTCTTTGCCGTAAAGAACTGGAAAGTCTTACTATCAGACTGGAACATTTAAGTCCCATATACCAGATCAGGCAGAAGCGGCAGCAGCTTATAGATAGTGAACAAACGCTTTTGCAGTTAATCAATCATAAAGTAACAGCCAGAAGACATATGATGGAGATTTATATAGAGAAATTAGAAGGATTATCACCCCTTAAGAAACTGAATAAAGGGTATTCCCTTGTTGTGAATAAGGATAACCGGATTGTAAACAGTATAAAGAAAACAACAGCAGGAGATGTATTGCGAATCAGCGTTACAGATGGAGACATTATCGCAGAAGTTTCTGAGTTAAATGAAGTGATGAGACCGGGTAATTGATAATCCTGTTACCTGTAAACTTATCATAGAAATTCAATCAGTTATTATACCTGCAATTATAAAATTTCAGGTGATGACTGTTTTCGTAACGAAAGTCTTACATACATTAGGGAGCAGGTGGCATTGCTTCCTTGGGAAGAGGAATGTGTGAATTTAGTATACCGCACGCAAAATTCTACCTGCAGCTTTCTGCCTGCAGGTTGTGAGAAAGGCATGGTTATTCATATGAAAGAAAAAGAAAACAATCTTGAACAGTCTTTTCTGGAACTGAATGATATTATTAAGAAACTGGAATCAGAGGATATCTCTCTTGAAGATTCCTTTTCTTTATATCAGGAAGGAATGAAATTACTTAAAAGCTGTAACGAATCCATAGACAGAGTAGAAAAGCAGCTTATCGTATTAAGCGACACCAAAGAAGAATAAAAGAAATGCATAAAAGGGCAGAAGTGGGAGGAAAGTATAGAGAATGGAAGTATTTAGCGGAATACGTCAGGAACATAAGGCATATATTGACCGGGTAATAAACTTATTTCTGCCCGAAGGCAATGAACCACAGAGAAAGATTTATGAGGCAATGAGTTATAGTGTGCTTGCCGGAGGGAAACGCTTAAGACCAATGTTAATGCTGGCAGCTTATAATATGTTTGAGGGCGAAGACAGAGAGATTGTAGAGCCTTTTATGACAGCCATTGAGCTGATACACACCTACTCCCTGGTACATGACGATCTGCCGGCAATGGACAATGACGAATACCGCAGGGGAAGGAAAACTACCCATGCTGTTTACGGGGAGGCCTTAGGAATACTTGCAGGAGATGCATTGCTCAATTATGCTTTTGAAACAGCCTGTAAAGCGTTTCAAAAAGGGAAACATTTAGAGAGAATAGCAAGAGCGGTGTCTGTACTTGGTAAGAAATCCGGAATATATGGCATGTTAGGCGGTCAGGTAGTTGATATGGAAGGTTTCTCAGAAAGACTGACCGGTGTAGAGAAAGAGGAGTTAAAGAGACGTCTTGACTATATGTACCAACTGAAAACCGGGGCATTACTGGAGGCTTCTCTGACGATAGGTGCTATATTAGCCGGAGCGACAGATGAGGAAATTGATAAGATGGAACACCTTGGAGGTATTATTGGCCTTGCGTTCCAAATTCAGGATGACATCCTGGATGTTACATCTACGACAGAAGTTCTTGGAAAACCGGTTCTCAGTGATGAGAAGAATAACAAATTAACCTATGTCAGTCTTCTGGGCATTGATAAAAGCCGTGAAGAAGTAGAAGCACTTACGAAAGAGGGGCTCCTGATTCTTAAAAACTTAAACTGGGACTCTGGATTTTTGGAGGAGTTGTTAGTAAGCCTCGTAAACAGGAAGTTTTAAATATAATGTTAAATATGAAAAGAAGGTGAAACAGTGGCAGGTGCGCTGGAGCTTATAAATGAAGCCAACGATATAAAGAAAATAAAGCCGTCGGATCACAATATACTGGCGGAGGAAATACGTGACTATTTAATTGAGAACATAAGTAAGACCGGGGGTCATCTGGCCTCCAATCTAGGAACCGTGGAATTAACCATGGCCCTTCACCTTTATCTGGATTTTCCGAAAGATAAGCTTATATGGGATGTAGGACATCAGGCATATACCCATAAGCTTTTAACCGGCAGAAAGAATGAATTTAAAAGCCTTCGGACCTTTGAAGGTTTAAGTGGTTTTCCGAAAAGAAAAGAAAGCTGTTGTGACAGTTTTGATACCGGACACAGCTCAACCTCCATTTCCGCTGCTATGGGATTAGTTCAGGCAAGGGATATTAAAGGCACCGACGAAAGAGTAGTGGCAGTAATTGGCGACGGAGCCTTATCCGGAGGTATGGCCTTTGAGGCCTTGAATAATGCTGCCGCTTTAAAATCGAATCTTACAATAATACTAAATGATAATAAGATGTCCATCTCTGAAAATGTAGGCGGGATGGCTAATTACCTTGGCAAATTACGTACAGGGGATAAATATATCAATTTAAAGCATAAAGTAGAAAAAGCGCTTAACAATGTTCCGGGTGTGGGACATATAATAGCGGATAAAGTGAGAAAATCCAAGGACTCCATCAAACGCCTGGTAATTCCGGGAATGCTGTTTGAAGATATGGGCCTTACTTATATAGGACCGATAGACGGACATAACCTGAGTGAGTTACAGATGGCCCTTTCCAGTGCCTCAAAAGCCAGGAAGGCGGTTATTGTTCATGTGGTTACACAAAAAGGAAGAGGATACAAGCCGGCTGAGAAGAATCCCAGCCAGTTCCACGGTGTGGAAGCTTTCGATGTCAAAACCGGTAAAAATCTAAAAGCTAAAAAAGGAGCTGCCTATACAGAAGTTTTTTCAGAGGCAGTTCTGGAACTTGGGGAGAAACATCAGGATCTGGTTGCAATTACAGCAGCTATGCCAAGCGGTACAGGTCTTAATCAGTTTAAAAAGAAATATCCTGACCGCTTCTTTGATGTCGGGATTGCAGAAGAGCATGCGGTTACCTTTGCAGCAGGCCTTGCTTCCGGTGGTATGAAGCCGGTAGTTGCCATCTATTCCACCTTTTTGCAAAGGGCTTACGACCAGATTGTGCATGATGTCTGTATAGGTTCTCTTCCAGTGATATTTGCTATAGACCGTGCCGGACTGGTGGGGAATGACGGAGAGACACATCAGGGAATATTTGACATTTCGTATTTAACGCATATTCCAAATCTAACCGTAATGGCTCCAAAAAACGGTAAAGAATTAAAGGATATGCTTGAATTTGCATATGACTTTAACGGCCCGATTGCCATACGTTATCCAAGAGGAAAAGCATATGAAGGCTTAATGGAATACAATGCACCGATTGTATTTGGTAAAAGTGAGATATTGTATAACAGTATTCAGGAAGATGAAAGCAGAGAAGCAAAAAATAAGCGTATATTAATTCTTGCGGCCGGAAGTATGGTGGAGACCGGAGATGAAGTATCAAAAACTCTGATGGAAGAAGGTTTGGAAATAACATTTGTAAATATACGTTTTCTTAAACCCTTTGATATGGATATGCTGCAGGGAATGTCTGTGAACCACGGCGCATGGGTAACCATGGAAGAAAATGTCCGAAGAGGCGGTTTGGGTGAAATGGTGGCTGGTTATTTGGTAGATCAGGAGTTAAGGGATATAAGACTATTGAATATATCTTTGCCGAACCAGTTTATTGAACAGGGAGATGTAGGTGTGCTGAAAGAGAAGCTTGAATTTGATGCAGCAGCTCTTGTAAAGCGTATCAGGAATTTTATTGATGAAATAAAGGATTTTGAGTAAAATACAAAACTGTATTGATTGTTATCCTAATTATCAGTTGAGACATTTAACACAGGTAGAACAGGTTGAAAAACGATTGTTTTATTAACTACGAATTCAGGAATATCAAATCCGAAATTTGATATTCACGAAAGGGGATAAAGTGAAAGAACGTTTAGACGTTTTATTAGTAAACAGGAATCTGGCGGAATCCAGGGAAAAGGCCAAAGCAATTATCATGGCGGGAAATGTATTTGTGGATGGGATAAGAGAAGATAAGGCAGGGTCTTCCTTTCCTGATACCGTAAATATCGAAGTAAGAGGAATGACACTTAAATATGTCAGCCGTGGCGGTCTAAAGCTTGAAAAAGCCATAGCTTCCTTCGGGCTACAGATGGAAGGAAAGGTATGTATGGATGTGGGCTCTTCTACCGGAGGGTTTACTGACTGTATGCTGCAGAATGGAGCAGTAAAGGTTTTTGCCGTAGACGTAGGTACCAATCAGCTGGCCTGGAAATTAAGGCAGGACGAAAGGGTTGTGTCTATGGAGAAGACGAACATCCGCCACGTCACTGCAGAAGATATTAAAGAGGAAATGGATTTTATCTCAATCGATGTAGCCTTTATATCTCTGACGCTGGTATTGGAACCTGTTAGAAATCTGCTGAAGTATAATGGAGAAGTAATGTGCCTTATTAAACCTCAGTTTGAAGCAGGACGTGAAAAGGTGGGGAAAAAAGGTGTTGTCAGAGAGCGGGAGGTTCACCGGGAAGTAATCATAAAAGTGATTGAATATGCAAAATCCATAGGATTTACAGTCCTTAATCTGGACTATTCTCCCATTAAGGGACCTGAGGGTAATATCGAGTATCTGCTCCATCTAAAAAAGGCTGAAAATGTAGTGACTTCCGAGGAAAATGAAGAACTCGGCCGGATAGATGAAATAGTAGAAAAGTCTCATAATACTTTAAACTTGTAAATAGACCGGCTTTATGTTACAATGTCGGTATCATTGTATAAATAACCACAGCAATGTAAGTACAGGAGCTTTCATGAATAAATTTTGTCTGATAACCAATCGAAACAAAGATGCGGATTTAGAGCTGACCAATGAGATTGTGAAATATATGACACTGCATCAGAAGGATTGTGTGTGTGTTGACAGGAAAGAGAACTGCGGTTATACAAGTAACAGCAGTAGCGGTAATAAGGGACAAACCTTTTCGGAAGAAATAGAGGAAGATGTTGATTGTATCATTGTATTAGGCGGAGATGGTACAATAATTCAGGCGGCAGATTCTGTATGCGGTTTAGGGATACCAATCCTGGGAATCAATCTTGGGACATTGGGATTTCTGGCTGAAATCGAAAAGCAGCAAATATGGACTGCCTTAGACAGCCTTTTTGAAGATAATTATTCAATTGAAGAAAGAATTATGCTTCATGGAAGCCTGATAGAAGGTGAAAATGTTGAAAGTCTTGGTATCGTACTTAATGATATTGTAATATCCAGAAGCAATTTTTCAAGAATTATTAACATAAGCATTTATGTAAATGGTGAATTGGCGGATAGTTACCGGGGGGATGGGGTTATAGTATCAACTCCCACCGGATCAACTGGTTATAGTCTCTCCTCCGGAGGGCCTGTGGTAAAACCTGATGCTGACATACTGGTAATAACCCCGATTTGTCCACATACCTTGGGAGCGAGGAGTATTATTGTCTCATCTGGTGATTCTGTCAGAATTCAGATTAATGAGAATAAGCAGCCCAATGAAGAAGGTGCAGTTGCTGTACTGGATGGCAGACCAGCGGGAGAGTTGAAGGCAGGAAGTAGCATTCATATAACAAAAGCCCATGAGAAAACAAGAATGGTAAAGATTAATCACGTAGAATTTTTTGAAGTTCTGAGAAAAAAAATCGGACAAGGCGGAGAAAAGGGATGAAAGTTGGCAGACAGAGCAAAATTATTGAGCTCATTAGTAAAAATGATATAGAAACACAAGAAGATTTAGCGGATCTGTTAACTCAGGCTGGCTATAACGTGACCCAGGCAACCATTTCACGTGACATCAGGGAGTTAAAGCTGACAAAAGTTGCTGTAGATGACGGAAGACAGAAATATATTGTATTGAATAACACAGAAACCGGAATGAGCGAAAAATATGTAAGAGTTTTAAGAGAAGGTTTTCTTTCCATGGATATGGCTCAGAATATAATCGTGATCAAGACGGTATCAGGAATGGCTATGGCGGTAGCAGCAGCTCTGGACGCGCTTCATATTCAGGGAATAATGGGATGTATCGCAGGTGATGATACTTTAATGTGTATTATTAAGACTACGGAAGAAACAATCGGGGTTATGGAGAAGCTAAATAAACTAATTAATTCGAAATCCTTGTAAATGAAAAACATCCATGGTAAAATAAATACAATTCAGTAACCTTGTCAGTCCGTAAAAGGGATTCATTTTTTACGGTCTTTTTTGGACTGACGGTATAAAAAAGGAGAAATACGTATGTCAGGACATTCCAAGTTTGCGAATATCAAGCATAAAAAAGAAAAAAATGATGCTGTTAAAGGTAAGATTTTTACGAAGTTAGGAAGAGAAATAGCAGTAGCAGTAAAAGAAGGCGGAGCAGATCCCAACTCAAACAACAAATTAAAAGATATTATTGCTAAAGCAAAATCCAATAATATGCCCAATGATACCATTGACAGAAGTATAAAGAAAGCAGCAGGAGATGCTAATTCCGTTAATTATGAATTCGTTACTTATGAAGGCTACGGTCCTAACGGAACGGCTATCATCGTTGAAGCTCTTACGGATAATAAGAACCGTACCGCTTCTAACGTAAGAAATGCATTTACAAAAGGAAATGGTAATGTTGGAACTCCTGGCTGTGTATCTTTTATGTTTGATAGAAGAGGACAGATTATTATTGATAAAGAAGAGTATGACAAAGAAGCAGATGATTTGATGATGCTGGCTCTTGATGCTGGTGCTTCAGATTTTAATGAAGAAGAAGACAGCTATGAGATTCTTTCAGACGAAGACAGCTTCAGTGCAGTAAGAGAAGCTCTTGAAAATGCCGGCATTCCTATGGCACAGGCAGAAGTAACTATGATTCCTCAGACCTGGGTTGAGCTTACCGATGATCAGGATATTAAAATGATGAATCGTACCCTTGATTTATTAGATGAAGATGACGATGTTCAGGAAGTTTATCATAACTGGGATGAGTAAATCTGGATAGTAAAACAAGATTAATAATAACCTCCGTATATCATCAATGATGATATTACAGGAGGTTTTTTTGCTTGGAGATTTAATAGTTCAGACTAATATTCTTTTCTCAATGAGCAGACCTGAATCGATTGAAGGATATTAGGATGGGAATACGGTTTGTAACTTTATAATCATAAATACTTAAAATTATCTCCTGTCTCCCCTGCTGCTGTGTTATGGTTTAAGCTTGTCGGATGCAAAAGACTGTTGAATTAATTTGAATTAATTTGTCGCATAAGATATAATTAATAATAAATGAAAAGATGAACCTTATATAAGGTGAAATTTTATCCCCTTTCCGGGTATAAATAACAGGGGTATTTTTTATAGTAGGAAGAGGCTATAAAATTCAGCTTATATATAACCCAAAAATATTATTATCACAGAGAGGACTTATGGAAAAATTATTTGAAAATCGTTACACAATGTCTAAGGACCGTTATATCAGCTGGGCTAAAAATCCAGTAAAGAAAAATAAGCTTAACTTGATATGGTATGTTCTGACTATTTTTATTGCCATAACGATGATTCAAGCAATCATCAGCGGAGATTATTTGATAATCCCCTTCTACCTGGTATTGATTGTCTATTGTATTTATCGTAGTGTATTCCAGACCAGAATGTTATTTATAAAGCAATATAAAGCCAATGCTGCCACACAAGGGAAAAGTGAATGGGAACGTATTATCAGAATGTCTGAGAGCATTAAGGTAGAAGATGGGAATATAAAAGCTCAGTACCAGTGGGAACAGGTGAAGGAATATTATGAGAGTAAGAATGATTTCATTATAGTTTTTAAGAACGGTTCTGGAATCAGGCTGGATGTGGAGGGATTCACACAGGGAACCTACAATGAGTTCCTGGTTTTTATTGATAGTAAATGCAAGTAAAATCTGTTTGAGTTATTTCGGATATAGGAATATATAACCATGCTCGTGAGCATGAATGACACAGGAATGACAAAAGATACCATTAAATTTAAATCAAATACAACTAAATGGAAGGTTGCATTTAACCGATATATTGTAAAAGAAAGTAGAATGGAGCAGCAAAACAGGGAGGACTTTAATGAATCAACAAAGTATGAAAAAAAAACGTAGGTGTATAGCCATAATATGCTGTTTGTTAATTGCTTTTACAGCAATTTTTCAACCAAATAGTACCACTAGTATCGAAGCTGCAACCGGCTATTATTTTACAGTAAATGGTACGGTGTTTGAATCCTACTCGAAATTACCGCTGACAACAGATACCAGTAATATACAGATAAGCGGTGCATCGGGAGTGGATATGTCGGATGCCAGTAATATACACTGGTTCGTAAATAATACGGATGTAACATCTGGAAATTCAGCGAATAATTCAAGTATAATTCATATAAAGGATATTAGTACAAACAAACTGCAGGCAAAACTTGAACGTGTGGGTCCAGGATATGCACAGGTAATGGTAACCTTTGAGAAGAACAACATAAACTACTCACTGTATCTTAACGTTGAAGTTGGTTTTGATATTGACCGCACGGATTTTATAAATGCTTTAAATTCCGGTAGTGCGGTACAAATTGATCGAAGTGTAATGTTATTTAAAGACTTAACTACTACGCAACAGATTAAATTAGTCTATTCACCGGTGGATAACGGTGTCAGCGGCTTGCAGTCTGATAATGCCAGCTTAAAATACAGTAGTTCAGACAAGAATGTTGCAGAAGTTGATTCTAAAGGAATCGTTAAGCCTGTGGGTGCAGGAGTTGCGATAATAACTGTCAGTACGAATAATGTTGCAGCGGATGTTTCCCAGTCGCCCATGAAAAAAACATTTAAAATAATTATAACTCCCAAAGCCGGAAAATTAACGGATTCAACACTGAGTACAAAGGTAGAGCAAATTACCGACCAATCCGTTACTTTTAAAACAAATGCAAAAGATCCTGCAAATTTGACGTGGAGAGTATATAAGAAATCAAGTACAGGTCTTAGCATTATTACACAAACAACAGGAGTTATTAATTATTATACAACTCCGGCAGCAGGTTCTACAGATTTTGGTACCCTCACTGTTGCAAATGCACAGGTAGGTGAGTACGTTTTTATGGGTTTTACGGATTCGATGTATATACCAAGTGATATCAGTCTTGACAATCAAGATTCTGTAGCGGTGCCTTATGTTAAAATCTATGTGGATTTCAGGCCGAAGGTACCTGCTTATTTAGTAATGAATGTAAATGATACCTATGACATGGCGAATGCTGCCGGTATTAAAGGAAATTCTGATTATACAATCACCAGCAGTAAGAATGACATTGCAGGTATAAGTAACGGAACCATATATGCAAAGAAAAGCGGTACCAGTGTAATAACTGTAAAAAACAACACTTCAGGATCATCTGAGATATATACTACAAATCTAACGGTAGTGGATGGAATATCTCTTAATATGACAGAAGCATATATCTATACTGCCGGTGAACTTCAGTTGCTGGCGACCACAACAACAGATCAGGCAAGTGTTGTGTGGACAAGCGTTCTAAATCCTGACCTTCCATTTTCCTCAAGCAACGACGGATCCAAGTATGCTACCGTTGAAAATGGGCTGGTAAAAGGTGTATCCAAAGGAAATGCTTATATTGTAGCGACTATTACCATAGGTGGCGTTGTTAAACAGGCATATTGTCTTGTTCATGTTGAAAATACAGTAACAAAATTAACGATAAATCCTGAAACTGTTATATTAGACAAAACCGGATTTAAGACCCTGAAAGCAGAATTTGATAACAATAGTACGAGAAGCATTCCCATAAAATGGACCAGTTCAAATCCTGAAATTGTTGAAATTGTTGAAAGCAGCTCTACATATGCAAACATTGCTGCAAAAGGTGTGGCTGGAACCGTTATTATAACTGCAATAAATACGGAAAATTATATAATCGGATATAGTAAAGTTACAGTAAAGGAAAGTGTGTCAAGTATAACCTTGTCCGCAACTTCCTTAAATCTCATGCAGTCGGCAAAAACATATCAGTTAAATGCAACGGTTAATCCTTCCACTGCCACAGAACAGGGAGTAACCTGGAAGTCTACCAATCCAAGTGTTGCAACAGTCAATGACAAGGGCTTAATTACATTAGTTGCTCCGGGAACAACTTCTATTATTGTAACATCTGTAGATAACCCTTCAGTAACGGCAGTCTGCAATCTGACAGTAGGTGTTTCTGCATCCGCTATTAAATTGGATGAGTCCAGCAAGGTAATGTATACGGGAGAGAAAACGAAGCTATCGTATATTATTACACCTACCAATGCAACCAACACAGCTGTTACCTGGAGTACTTCGGATTCAAGTGTCGTAAATGTGGACTCTAATGGAAATATTACAGCTGTAAAAGCAGGAACGGCAGTTATTATATTAAAAACCGCAGATGGTCTTTATATGTCCACCTGTACAATTACTGTAAAAGAAAAAGCGACAGGGCTGGCATTTGACGTAACAAGCCTGGAACTATATGTTGGCAAGACATATACCATAACAGTTACACCTACGCCGGCAACAGCAACAGACTATACCTTAACCTGGGCTTCTCTGGATGCTACAATCGCTTCCGTTAATGAGAAAGGTACCATAACAGCAAAAGCAGCCGGTAAGACAATGATTACGGCTACAACATCAACCGGTACGATTCTATATTGTAATGTTACGGTAAAAGCTGAGGCAACGGGGCTGCAATTGAACTATACGGAAAAAACCGTTGTAATCGGTGATTCCTTTGATTTGAAAGCAACCATTAAACCTAGTGCAGCGGCCAGCGAAGTTTCAGTAATCTGGGCGAGTTCCAAGACAAGTGTAGCTACTGTATCAAGCAGTGGTAGAATCAAAGGTATCAAAGGTGGTACTGCAGTTATAACGGCAAAGACCACTGATGGTAAATTTACAGCATTTTGTACCGTTACTGTAATTGAAAAGGTTACCAGTATTAAACTAAATAAAACCAGCTATAAACTTGGACTGAAAAAGAGTTATAACCTGGTAGCTACTGTAAAGACCAATGCGGCAACGAATCCAAAAGTTAGTTGGAAATCCAGTAATCCGAAAATTGTTACAGTTGATCAAAAGGGTAAGATTACCGGAAAAGCCATCGGTACTGCTACTATTACCGTAAAAGCACTTGATGGTAGCGGTGTTACCGCCACATCTTCAATACGGGTAGTAAGATCTGTTACTTCGGTAACCCTTAACAAAACCGCAGTAACAACTGTTGTAGGTAAAAGCTTTACTTTAAAAGCAACTGTTAAGCCTAGCAACTCAACATATAGGACAGTTACCTGGAAATCCAGTGATGAATCAGTAGCAATTGTGGATTCAGCCGGTAAGGTAACAGCATTAAAGGCAGGTAACGTAACAATTAAGGCATCCGCTAAAGATAGCAGCGGCAAATATGCAATCAGTTATGTTATTGTTCAACCGCGGGTACCGTCAAATAGCGTTACGATTATGAATCAAAATCTGACCATGGTAGTTGGTGAAACGGCTGTCTTGGAAAAAGCATTAAATCCTGCAACTTCAACGGATACTGTTAAATGGGCCAGTGATAATAAATCAGTAGCAGATGTTACAACTTCCGGTAAATTAACAGCTAAACGGCCTGGTATTGCCAATTTAACGGTTATGACAGAGTCAGGAAAAACTGCTACTACGAAAGTTACTGTTGTAGGATTAAATACAACAAATCTGGTATTGGAACAATATTCAGATTATACATTGTATGTACTTGGTATCAGTAGTAATGTCTCCTGGGATATTGTAAATTCTGATATTGCTGTTGTGACAAACGGAAAAGTAAGCACCAGAAGAACGGGTACCACAACAATTATAGCCAATGTTAACGGTAGAAGGTTGACGTGTAAGCTGACAGTAACAAAGATAAAGTAAGGAAGAATAAGTAATTTGTTTTGACCATCAGGTGCGGATTGAATATCCGTATCTGATGGCAATAATTGCTCCTAATGCATCTGCTATAGATTTTCTGATTTTTCTTCATATAAACCCATAACGATTTGCCCTGGTAGGATACAGTTATTCGAAAGTTAGTTAACATCATATATAAACACTAATATATATATAAACACTAACATATATATAATTGCAGATAGAAAATTGCAGATATTAATTGTAGATAATAAATTGTAGATATCAGATTCTGTATCTGTAGTTTGGATAAGCTTATCATTGCTGAGTAGATTATTCCTATTTGTTTCCTACCTGTTTTTTACTAGAATCTTATTGCAATTCTTTCTAAAAGCTTATTGCGATTCTTATAAAAATCCCATCAATTCTTACTAAAAGCTTATTGCAATTCTTATAAAAATTCCATCAATTCTTACTAAAATCCTATTCCAATTCTTATTAAAATCCTATTCCAATTCTTATAAAAATCCTATTGTGATTCTTACTAAAATTTTATTGTGATTCTTACTAAAATCTAATTGCAATTCTTACTAAAAAGTTCTTGCTAAAGATCTAATTGCAATATTTATCAAAGAACTTAATCCAGTACTTCCTGCACCTCATTCCGATTCATATTTTGCTGAATTAATTTCAGTTCATAAAATTAAGCGGATCTGAAACAAATTCCAGAGATCAAAATTAAAGCCCCAATTATTATTACAATTATTTAACCAACAACCAGGATAAATTGCTTGCGCAAAATTTTATGTTATGTTATTATGAGAAAAAGAACATATGTTTTGTATGGCGCAATCAAATAAATTACTATAAATATACTTACCTTTAGGAGGAGAAAGCTTGCTGCTCAATTTACATGTAAAGAATTTTGCAATTATTGATGAAGTGGATATAACCTTGAAGGATGGGCTAAATATACTTACAGGAGAAACTGGAGCTGGAAAGTCCATTATCATTGGCTCTATTAATGTATGTCTGGGAGGAAAGATCAGCAAAGACATTATCAGACGCGGTGCGGACTATGCTATGGTTGAACTTCTTTTCGAAACTGGCAGTAAGGCGGTGGAGAGCAGAATGAAAGAGCTTGATCTGCCTTTTGAAGACAGACAGATACTGATAACCCGTAAGATAACCAATGGGAAAAGTATCAGTAAAATTAACGGAGAGACAGTGACAAGCCAGAGCCTTAAAGAAATAGCTGCTTTACTGATAGATATCCATGGTCAGCATGAACATCAATCCTTACTCTACAAAGAGAATTATCTTGATATTATAGACCGCTATGCTAAAGAGGAAGTGTTCCGGCTGAAACAAAAGCTATCGAAGGAATATTTACAGTTGACTGAGTTGAAAAACAAGCTTTCAGAATTAATGATTGATGAGGATAAGCGACTTCGTGAAATATCTTATCTTGAATATGAGATAAAGGAAATAACGGAAGCCAGATTAAAGCAAGGAGAAGATGAACTATTAACAAGTGAATATAAGAAGCTTTCAAATGCCAGAATAATAGCAGAAGGAATTGGGCAGGTTTATGATTGTATGGGGTATCAATCAGCTGGGTCTGCAGGGGAAATGTTAGGACGAAGCGTCAAACAACTGTCGAAGCTGATTGAATATGATAAGGACCTGGAAGGAATTTATAATCAGATACTTGATGTGGAAGCACTTGTCAATGATTTTAATCGTAATCTATCGGAATATCAATCGGATTTAAATAACCAGGAAGAAGATTTTGCGGCAGTGGAAGAACGTTTAAATCTGATAAATCATTTGAAGGCAAAATATGGGAATTCGATTGCTGATATATTAAAGGTATTGGAAGAAGGCGAAATTAAGCTGGAACAGTATTATAATTATGAGGTAACACTGGAGGAGCTTAACCGGCAAATAGCCGAGCAGGAAAGAGAAGTACATAGCCTGTGCGTTAGATTATCAGAAATACGAAAGAAAAACGCAAAAGTCTTAGCAGCTGAGATTAAAAATGCTTTACTTGATCTGAATTTTCTTGATGTACAGTTTGCCATCGAACTGACCCGGAAAGATAATTACACAAAAGATGGCTTTGATGACGCAGAATACCTCATTTCTGTTAATCCGGGTGAAGAAATGAAGACTCTGTCAAAAGTTGCATCAGGAGGAGAATTATCGAGAATAATGCTTGCCATAAAATCAGTATTTGCTGATAAGGATGAGATAGATACCTTGATTTTTGATGAGATTGATACTGGTATTAGCGGAAGAACGGCACAAAAGGTATCTGAGAAATTATCAGAGATATCCTCCAGTCATCAGATAATATGTATCACCCATCTGGCGCAGATTGCATCCATGGCTGATAGTCATTTTATTATTGAAAAACAGACCGACGGACAGACCACAAGAACCGGCATACGACAATTAGAAGAGCAGCAATCCGTTGAGGAAATTGCCAGAATACTTGGTGGCGCTGAAATAACCAAAACAGTTCTAGACAGTGCAAAGGAAATGATTACACTTGCGAAAAAAAACAAAAAAAGATAGTTTGAAAATTTATTTACTACACATACTAACATAAGGCAGTTGTTTTAAGGATATACACTTTTTAGTGTATATCCTTTTTTATGTTAGGAATTTTGTCCTTTAATAGGACAACTAAACGTGCATATTCGTTTGATAGATATCTGTTTATATAAAATTTGAATAATTTACGCGAAAAAGCGTAGAGGGAGCTGAAATCATGCATAGAAGATCTGTTTATCGTAAAATCCTTATTCTGGTTTTGTGTATTAATATAATGGTGTTAGGTTATTTTACTTATCAGTATATTGACAACAGCATACCGGATTCTATCAAAATCCTGGTAGGTGAAGATGAAGAATTTAATTTTAAGTTACCGATGGAAGGCAGTGTAACGAACGGAGACGTAGATGTTCTGAGTGTAAATAATAAAACTGTGCCAAAAAGTCAGATTAAATTGAACTTTAGCCAGCCTTTTACTATCAAGTCCAGTGCTGCAGGCAGCTATAAAGTCAATCTGAAATTATTTGGATTTCTTAATTTCAAGGAAGTTACCATAGGTGTAATAGATCAAAAAGAAGTAATTCCCTGTGGGAACCCGATAGGTATTTATATTGAGACCGATGGTGTTATGGTACTTGGTACCGGTGTAATAAACGGTGCGGACGGTTTAAATTATGAACCTTCCCTGAATAAGCTAAAGACTGGCGATTATATAACGAAAATAAACAGCACAGTAATCCATAACAAAGAAGAATTAATTGAGGAAATACAGCATAGTGACGGAAAGGATGTAAAGATTACTTTACGTCGTGATGATAAACTTACAGAATACAAAGTTACGCCTGTTAAGACCCCGGATGGCGAGTATAAGATAGGAGCCTGGATAAGAGATAACACACAAGGCATCGGAACTCTTACCTTTATCACTCCGGATGGACAGTTTGGTGCTTTAGGGCATGGAATTACAGATATCGATACCAGTCTTCTGATGGAAATCGAGCGAGGTTATTTATATAATGCGGACATTATGACGATCATCAAAGGAAAGCAAGGTGTTCCGGGAGAACTGATCGGGCTGATCAAGCAAAATTCGGAAGATAAAATAGGCGATATCCTGAAAAATTCAAATCAAGGTATCTTTGGCAGAATAGGCACAGGATTCGTCAAAGCAAATTCCTATGATGCAATACCAGTGGGGTTAAAACAGGAGATAAAGCTTGGACCTGCAACCATATATTCCTGTGTGGAAAATGAAGTAAAAGAATATAAAATAAATATTGACAAAATAGATCTAAATAGTCAAAGCCCAAATAAAGGAATGGTAATAAGTATAACTGATAAAGCCCTGATAGACAAAACAGGTGGAATTGTCCAAGGCATGAGCGGCAGTCCAATCATACAGAATGGCAAGATAATAGGAGCAGTAACTCACGTCTTCATACAGGATTCAACCAAAGGTTACGGGACATTTATCGAAAATATGCTTAATAATTTGGAGGATAAATAAAATAAAGCTGCAATCGACCTATTGCAACTATAGCAATAAAATGCTACAGTATTTAACAATAGAAATTCTTAAAAAGAATTTTTATTATGTAAAAAGAAATATAATATTTCTTATATACACAAAACAAAAGCACCTATGTCGTAAATTGCGATAAGAAAGAATTGATAATATGGAAATATATGTATATAATATGGATATGTCAATAATTTACATTTCATTCTTCGCGTATTCTACGAATTGACTTGCTTCATCCGTAACGTAATATGTAAAAGGCTGTATATTTAAAGTTGAATACTTAAATCTATAGAAAAAGTCGAGATTTTGTTAAAAAATATGGAAAATATTGACTTGAAAGCCAATTAGAGTTATAATATGGTACGGATGAACTATTTTTTAGCAGGTGATTATACAAAGGAGGTAAATAAGTATTCAAGTCAGACAATTTTTTTAAGCAAAAGGAATATTTTGGGAGGAAAACAAAGTGGGTAAAATCAATGTAGCAATTGTGGATGACAATGAAAGAATCGTAAAGCTGTTAGAAGAAATCTTAAAGGGAGACTCAGATATTGAAGTAGTAGGAACAGCTGACAATGGTATCGACGCACTGGATGTTATACGGGATAAGAAGCCGGATGTAGTTCTTTTGGATTTGATAATGCCTAAATTGGATGGTTTGGGTGTTATGGAAAAGGTCAGGTTGGATGAAAGTTTTAAAAGTATACCGGCATTTATTGTGATTACTGCAATCGGGCAGGAAGGTGTAACTGAGAATGCATTTGAATTAGGTGCAAGTTACTATATTATGAAACCCTTTGATAACAATATGGTTCTTACGAGAATCAAACAGATCAGAGGAGATTTACATAATACAAAAGTATTTGAAAATCACCGTGTAAGCACTTATGAGAGTAAGGATGATTACAAGGAAAGAAATCTGGAATCCGATGTAACAAATATAATTCATGAAATAGGGGTGCCTGCCCACATTAAAGGATATCAGTATCTTAGAGATGCTATTATGATGTCTGTAAATGACAGTGAAATGTTAAATTCTATTACAAAGCTGTTATATCCGTCCATTGCAAAACGTCATAAGACAACGCCCAGCAGAGTTGAAAGAGCTATCAGACATGCTATAGAAGTTGCATGGAGCAGAGGAAAAATGGACACCATAGATGAATTATTTGGTTATACTGTTAGTAACGGCAAAGGAAAGCCGACCAATTCTGAATTTGTAGCTCTAATTGCTGACAAAATCAGACTGGAATATAAATTAAGAGCATAACAGCTATCAGACATTGCTGTTAGAATTACACTGCTTCAGTAAAAGGGGTACGAGCGCCAGGCGTTCGTTTTACTGAAGCAGTTTTTTAATGAAAAAACTTCACTAACAAAGGAAAATCATGTATAATTAATACATTAAAACATAGAATGGATTTATTGATGTAGCTTATATTTCAAATTTTGTGCTGTCCTTACGGCAGAATGCGAGGTAAAAATGAAAAAAATATTATTTGCAGCTTCTGAATGTGTTCCATTTTTAAAGACAGGTGGTCTTGCAGATGTTGTAGGTGCCTTACCCAAATACATTAATAAAGATAAGTACGATATACGCGTCGTAATGCCAAATTACAAAGCGATACCAGAGGTATTGAAAGAAAAAATGGAGTTTAAATGCAGTTTCTATATGGATTTATCCTGGAGAAACAAGTATGTAGGCTTGTTTGAGATACAGGAAGGTGGAATACATTACTATTTTATCGATAATGAGTTTTATTTTTGCGGAAATACACCTTATGGGAACATTTACGAAGATATAGAGAAGTTTGCATTTTTTTCAAAAGCTGTTTTATCAATTCTTCCTTTAATTGAATTCAAACCGGATATTATACACTGTCATGACTGGCAGACAGGTCTGATACCCGTTTATCTAAAGGATTTATTTTCAGGAGATGCATTTTTTAGCGGAATAAGATCAATAATGACAATACATAATTTGAAATTCCAGGGAGTCTGGGATGTAAAAACAGTGAAAGATGTGACCGGACTATCCGACTATTATTTTACGCCGGATAAACTGGAGGCATACGGAGATGCAAACTATTTAAAAGGTGGTATCACCTATGCTGACAAGGTGACTACGGTAAGTAAGACTTATGCTGAAGAAATAAAAACCCCCTATTACGGAGAAGGTTTGGATGGTCTGATGCGGGCAAGGAGCAATTCTCTGGAGGGAATCATAAATGGTATAGATTATGAAGAATATGATCCTGCTACTGATAAGCTCATTCCAATACAATATAACAGTAAAAATTTCAGAAAAGAAAAGTGTAAGAATAAGAAGGCATTACAGGAAGAGTTGGGCTTAGAAGTAAATCCGAAAAAATTCATGATAGGAATTGTATCCCGACTAACTGATCAAAAGGGCTTGGATCTGATTGACTGCGTAATTGAAAGCATCTGTTCGGAAGATACTCAATTAGTGGTGGTTGGAACCGGAGAAGCTAAATATGAAAACCTTTTTCGGCATTATGCCTGGAAATATGGTGACCGGGTATCTGCCAGTATATTTTTCTCAGAGGAAAGAGCCCACAGGGTTTATGCGGCTTGTGATGCTTTTTTGATGCCGTCTTTGTTTGAACCCTGCGGTCTGAGCCAATTAATAAGCTTGCGCTACGGAACGGTACCCATTGTCAGGGAAACCGGAGGACTAATGGATACTGTCATAGCTTATAACGAATTTGATAATTCAGGTACAGGTTTTTGCTTTCACAATTATAACGCCCACGAAATGCTGTCTGTTATTAATTATGCCAAAAATGTCTTTTATAATAAAAAAAGAGAGTGGAATAAAATAGTAGACCGTGGAATGGCTATGGATTATTCCTGGAAGAATTCGGCTGCACTCTATGAAGCGCTGTATGACAATATGATACAATAATATTTTTAAAATTACTAAAAATAATAACAAAGAATGTTTTAGAATAAAAATATATACTCTTTTTTTCCTGCATAAGAAAGAGACCTCTAAGCAATAATAAGTCTAGATAATAAAGCAAAATTTTATGGCTGTTATCTGAGAATATACGTATAAGGAGGAAATATGAATGAGTAATTTATCTAAACTTGATGTTCAGAATTTAAGACACCTTTTAGTCTTCGGAGAATCTGATAAACAGAAATACCAGACCTATGCGGAGCAGTGCACAGATCCCAATGTGAAACAGTTTTTCCAGAAAGAAGTGCAGTCATCTGAGCAAACAAGACAGAAACTAATTCAATTTCTTAAATAGGAGGTTTCAATATGCAGGAACAAGCAATGGTAACAGACGCTCTTAGTTCAATTAATGCAGGTTTAAAAAGTCTAGGAGATATGATTTCCCAGGCAGAAGATCAGGAACTCAGACAGACATTACAGCAGATGAGAAATGATGCAGAAACCTGCCAGCATGAGCTGTATACAATAGCAAAAAATAAAAATTATTATCCTCCCTCACAAAAAGCGACAGAGGAAGAGATAACAAACCTGAGAAATATCGCTAACCAGACAGTACAGTCCTCTCAAAGCGGACAAGCAGCACAAGGCATGAGATAACAATAGAAGGTCCTATCAAATGTCATAGAAATGAATTCGGCAGGGAGTCCATGGAACATACTGCACCTGCAGTATACTCCCGTGTCCGGATTCCTCCTTATGCCATATTGCATTTGATTTCTTATGATTTCTTCCGTGAATAAATGTAAATGGAAAAATATTACTGATAAAATGCACAAAGATTTATGTCTCTGTAATCTTTTTATGAATTATCTATTAATCTTATTTGAATTTATATTTTGTACTTGATATTTTCCTATAAAAAAGGTAAAATAATATAGTGTTTGAGAAAATTTTGTCAATCATGCTGGTTAATAGCTGTCGCTCCTACATAAGACTATTGTTATGGAACATATGGCAGCATATTATAAAATTAACAATTAGGAGGAATATAATCATGGCAGTAAAAGTAGCAATTAATGGTTTCGGACGTATTGGACGTCTTGCATTCAGACAGATGTTTGGAGCAGAGGGATATGAAATCGTAGCTATCAACGACTTAACAAATCCTAAAATGCTTGCACACTTATTAAAATATGATACAGCACAGGGAAGATACGCTTTAGCAGATAAAGTTGAAGCAAAAGAGTCTTCTATCGTAGTAGATGGTAAAGAAATCAAAATCTATGCTGAGAAAAACGCAGCAGACCTTCCTTGGGGAGAAATCGGTGTAGACGTAGTTCTTGAGTGTACTGGATTCTATGTATCTAAAGCAAAATCTCAGGCTCATATCGATGCAGGTGCTAAGAAGGTTGTAATCTCTGCTCCCGCAGGTGATGATCTTCCTACAATCGTATTCGGTGTTAACGAGAATACATTAACAGCAGCAGATACTATCATTTCTGCAGCTTCTTGTACAACAAACTGCTTAGCTCCTATGGCTAAAACATTAAATGACTTATCCGAAATTGAAAAAGGCTTCATGACAACAATTCACTCCTATACTGGTGACCAGATGACATTAGATGGTCCTCATCCTAAGGGAGATTTAAGAAGAGCTCGTGCAGCTGCTGAAAATATCGTTCCTAACTCTACTGGTGCTGCTAAAGCTATCGGTCTTGTTATTCCTGAGTTAGCTGGTAAATTAGACGGTGCTGCTCAGCGTGTACCTACCCCTACTGGTTCTATCACAGAATTAGTTGCTGTTACCAAGAGCAAAGTAACAAAAGATGATGTTAACAAAGCTATGAAAGCAGCAGCTAGCGCATCTTTCGGTTACACAGAAGAAGAATTAGTATCTTCCGATATCATTGGTATCAGTGAAGGTTCTTTATTCGATGCAACTCAGACAAAGGTTACTCCTCTTGATGGGGACAAGACTTTAGTAAAAGTTGTTTCCTGGTATGACAATGAGAATTCCTACACTAGCCAGATGGTTAGAACAATCAAATTCTTTGCTGAGTTAGCATAATAGTTATTGCATAGTAATATTTGCATAATTCATTAACAGTATTTATTTTTGCTTGTTACGGAATAGGAATTTGCTATAATTTATAATTATATTGATCCTTAATGGGTCCGGTCTTTGTAAGCAAAGTCGAGGAACGTTAACCGAACCCTCTGCTTTGCTATAAAGATCGGGCTCATTTTTTATAAGAATATTTATTAGAACATATTGAAAGGAGTCTATTATGTTAAATAAAAAGTCAGTAGATGATATTAACGTTAAAGGCAAAAGAGTATTAGTACGTTGTGATTTCAATGTACCTTTACAGGAAGGTAGAATTACAGATGAGAACCGTCTGGTAGCAGCACTTCCCACTATTCAGAAATTAATCAAAGATGGCGGCAAGGTTATTCTTTGCTCTCACCTTGGTAAACCGAAGGGTGAGCCTAAGCCTGAATTATCCTTAGCTCCTGTAGCTGTAAGACTTGCAGAGCTATTAGGACAGCCTGTTAAATTTGCAGCTGATGCTACAGTAATAGGCGAGAATGCAAAAAAAGCTGTTGCTGAAATGCAGGATGGTGAAGTGGTTCTTCTTGAGAATACACGTTATAGAGCAGAAGAGACAAAGAATGTAGATGCATTCAGTGAAGATCTTGCTTCTATCACAGATATATTCGTAAACGATGCTTTCGGTACTGCTCACAGAGCACACTGCTCCAACGTTGGTATCACAAAATATGTTGATACTGCAGTAGTTGGATACTTAATGCAGAAAGAAATCGATTTCCTTGGCAATGCTGTTAATAATCCGGAGAGACCTTTCGTGGCAATTCTTGGAGGCTCTAAAGTTTCCAGTAAGATTTCTGTTATCAACAACCTTCTTGACAAAGTGGATACGCTTATCATTGGTGGAGGTATGGCCTTTACCTTCATGAAGGCAAAGGGAGAAGAAATCGGAAGTTCTATGTTGGAAGCAGATTATCTTGATTATGCAAAAGAAATGATTGAGAAAGCAGCTCAGAAAGGTGTTAAGTTATTAATACCTGTTGATACCATCGCTGCGAAATCTTTTTCTAATGACGCAGAATTCAAAACAGTAACCAGTGAAGAAGGAATTGAAGAAGGCTGGTTAGGTCTTGATATCGGTGAGAAAACTAGCAAGCTTTACGCAGATGCTGTAAAAGAAGCTAAGACTGTAGTATGGAACGGACCTATGGGTGTTTTCGAAATGTCTAATTTTGCCAACGGAACTATCGCAGTTGCGAAAGCACTTGCAGAAATTGATGCAACAACCATTATCGGTGGTGGTGATTCAGCAGCGGCTGTTAATATCTTAGGCTTTGGTGATAAGATGACTCATATATCAACAGGCGGCGGCGCTTCTCTTGAATTCCTGGAAGGAAAAGAACTTCCTGGTGTAGCAGCAGCTAACGATAAATAATAAGTACTTGATTCATAGCATAAAGTCACAGTAGTATATAATATCAGGGACTGACAGCTTCGATGCCTGACAGTCCCTTTTCTTAAGGAAAAGGAGAAATAAAATGCGTAGAAAAATTATAGCCGGTAACTGGAAAATGAATAAAACTACCAGTGAGACCGTAACTCTTATCAATCAGTTAAAACCCCTTGTAGCAACAGAAGATGCGGACGTTGTATTTTGCGTTCCCGCTATATCCTTAACAACAGCAGTAGAAGCAGCAAAGGGTTCCAATATACAGATTGGTGCTGAGAATATGCATTTTGAAGAAAATGGTGCCTATACAGGAGAAATCGCTCCTGGAATGCTCGATGATATCGGTGTTCGCTATGTAATTATCGGACATTCTGAGAGAAGAGAGTATTTTGCGGAATCCGATGTAACCGTAAATAAGAAAGTACTGAAAGCTTTCGAGCATGGAATTACACCCATTGTCTGCTGTGGTGAATCTCTTACCCAGAGAGAGCAGGGCGTAACGATTGACTTTATCCGTCAGCAGATTAAAATTGCTTTCTTAAACGTAACTCCTGACCAGGCAAAAACAGCTGTCATTGCCTATGAGCCTATCTGGGCTATTGGAACCGGCAAAGTAGCAACCTCTGCTCAGGCACAGGAAGTGTGTAAAGCAATTCGTGAGTGCATCGCTGAAATCTATGATACAGATACAGCAGCAGCCATCCGTATCCAATACGGCGGAAGTGTTACAGCTGATTCTGCAGCAGAGTTATTTGCACAGCCTGATATCGACGGCGGATTAGTTGGCGGCGCAAGCTTAAAGCCTGATTTCGGGAAAATTGTTAATTATAAATAATATAAATGAAAATGCTTTTCATAATCTAAAGTTTCATTTATAATGATATTGTAAAACCGTCTTACATAAGGTGAATAATCTTATGTAAGATTTCGCAGTTAAAACTGCCAGACATAATGAAGTGATATGAGGCTCACAATTTATTCTAACCAAACAGATGTGAAACATCTTTCGTGAGCTCCAGGAAAAGGAGTGTTCATATGAGTAAAAAACCTACAGTATTAATGATATTAGACGGCTATGGATTAAATGACAAGACCGAAGGTAATGCAGTAAAATTAGCAAAAACTCCTGTAATGGATAAACTGCTTTCTGAGTATCCATGGGAAAAGGGCTATGCTAGTGGTATGGCGGTAGGACTTCCGGAAGGACAGATGGGAAATTCAGAAGTTGGACATTTAAACATGGGTGCCGGCAGAATTATATACCAGGAATTAACCAGAATAACAAAAGAAATCGCTGACGGAGATTTCTTTCAGAATGAAGCTTTAAAGAAAGCAATGGAAAACTGCAGAGAGAACAATTCAGATCTGCATTTATACGGACTGCTTTCAGATGGTGGTGTTCACAGTCATATTACACATGTATACGGATTGCTTGAAATGGCAAAAAGAGAAGGTGTTAAGAATGTTTATGTACACGCTTTCTTAGATGGAAGAGATACCCCTCCCACCTCAGGAAAAGGTTTTGTAATCGCACTGGAAGAGAAGATGAAAGAACTCGAAATCGGTAAAGTGGCTTCTGTAATGGGTCGTTACTATGTAATGGACCGCGATAACCGTTGGGACCGTGTGGAAAAAGCGTACCGTGCTCTTGCCTGCGGAGAAGGTGACGAAGCGGCAAGTGCTTCAGAGGCAGTACAGGCTTCTTATGACAAAGAAATCAATGATGAATTTGTAATCCCTACTGTTGTGAAAGAAAAGGGTAAACCAGTAGCTGTTATTAAGGAAAATGATTCCGTTATCTTCTTTAACTTCAGACCTGACCGTGCAAGAGAGATAACAAGAGCTTTCTGCGACGATGATTTTAAAGGCTTTGAGAGACCAGCAGGAAGAATACCTTTAACTTACCTTTGCTTTACCGAATATGATGTTACCATTGAGCACAAGCTTGTTGCATTCCATAAAATGGCTATTGATCACACCTTTGGTGAGTTTTTGGCTGAAAATAACTTAAAGCAGCTTCGAATGGCTGAGACAGAGAAATATGCCCATGTTACGTTTTTCTTTAATGGTGGTGTCGAAGTTCCGAACGAAGGGGAAGAGAGGATTCTTGTTAACTCTCCGAAAGTTGCAACCTATGACTTACAGCCTGAGATGAGTGCTTTCTCAGTAGCCAAGAACCTTGTGGAAGCAATTGAGTCTCTGAAATATGATATGATAATCGTAAATTTTGCAAATCCGGATATGGTTGGACATACAGGAATCGTAGAAGCTGCTGTCAAAGCGGTGGAAGCTATTGATGTCTGCGTAGGCCAGGTGTATGATGCTCTTATAAAAGTAGATGGACAGATGTTCGTATGCGCAGATCACGGTAATGTAGAACAGCTTATCGATTATGAGACAGGTGAGCCTTTCACTGCACATACCACCAACCCGGTTCCTTTTGTACTTGTGAATTATGATAAAGAATATGGTTTAAGAGAAGGCGGCTGTTTAGCGGATATCGCGCCTACTTTGATTGAAATGCTGGGATTAACGAAACCTGTTGAAATGACTGGTAAATCCTTACTGATAAAGAAATAACACGGCATCCCCAGAAGAAATAAAGCTTACGCTTGTCTTTTGTGGCAGCCTGTGTTATAATCAAAACAGTGCGTTAGGAGGTGTCTTAATGGAAGTATTAAAAATAATAATCACTGTAATATTTGTAATTGTATGCCTTTCCTTATCTGTATGCGTATTAGCACAGGAAGGTAAGTCTGCCGGACTTTCCGGTTCCATCAGCGGCTTAGCAGATACTTATTGGGGTAAGAACAGAAGCAGATCGAAAGAAGGCGGTTTATTAAAGGCTACCATCATACTTGCTGCAGCATTTATCGTTCTTTCTATCGTTTTGAATGTTCTTTAATAAGTCTTAGAATCAGATATGAGAAGCATCCCTGGATCCAGAAGCATAGGATTCAGGGGTGTTTTTTTCTGTAAGTAATGCCTATGAAGCCTTTTAAAATGTCGGGAGGATGTAACAAAAACGATTTTTCTGAAATCAAAAAACACTCTTGTCTACCATGTAAAAGATGCCATAAAAAAATAAGTATATAATGGCTTATAAGATAAGAAACTACTAAGATATAAATAAAATAACAGGCAAACATAAGTCTGCAAGACGAATATAAGTGTATTAAACACAGGAGAATTATGGTATACTATTTGTAACGAAACGGTGAAGGTCCGGCAGGCAGAAAGAGGATATATGGATAAAATAATTTTAGAAGAAAGAAAAAAAATACTGCTTGAGTTTATAAGCAGCAAAGAATACCAGCCAATGAAAATAAAAGATATGGCTGCAATTCTTCAAGTTCCAAGAAATGAGAAGAGTGATTTTCGTGAAGTCGTTGAAGCTCTTATTGCAGATGGTAAAATAGAAGCAGACAATGCAGGTAAATACCGAATTTCGGATAATAATACAAAAACTGGTGTTTTTACTGGTACACAAAGAGGTTTTGGTTTTGTAATTGTAGAGGGTGAAGCAGAAGATATTTTTATACCAGAGAATGCCACCAGAGGTGCTCTTCATAATGATAAGGTACTTGTTACAGTACGGGAGAGCCGAACCGGAAAGCGTATGGAGGGAGAGGTCATCCGAATACTGGAGCGAAGTAATACAACAGTAGTTGGAACCTTTGAGAAAAGTAAAAATTATGGTTTTGTTATTCCTGATAACACCAAGTTTGGAAAAGACATCTTTATTCAGAAAGAGCATACCAAAGGTGCTGTTAACGGGCATAAAGTTATCGTCAAATTAACGAATTTCGGAGATAAGGATAAGAATCCGGAAGGCAGAGTTGTTGAAATCCTGGGACATATTAATGATCCTGGTGTAGATATAAAATCCGTTATTGCTGCCTACAATCTGCCTTTGGAATTTCCGGAAGAGGTTATGAAACAGGTGGAAACAACAGAGGAAGAAATCTCGGAGGAGGAAATAAGAGGCAGGAAGGATCTTCGCAAGCTGCAGACAGTAACTATAGATGGAGAGGATGCAAAGGATCTGGATGATGCTATAACCATATCAAAAGAGGGTGAGATTTATCGTTTAGGTGTTCATATAGCAGATGTAACACATTATGTCAGAGAGAATACGCCACTGGATAAAGAAGCATTAAGCAGAGGAACCAGTGTATATCTGGTGGACAGAGTCATCCCCATGCTGCCTCACAAACTGTCAAATGGTATTTGCTCCTTAAATGCCGGTACTGACAGATTGGCCTTAAGCTGTATAATGGATATTGATGATAAGGGGACTGTTATCGGACATGAAATAACAGAGTCGGTAATATGTGTAGACCGGCGAATGACCTATACCAGTGTAAAAAAGATACTGGAAGAAAAAGAGGAAGCTGAAATCAAGGAATATGAAGAACTGGTCCCTATGTTTCTGCTTATGGAGGAACTTGCTGAAATATTAAGAGAAAAAAGAAGTAAAAGAGGTTCCATAGATTTTGATTTTCCAGAAAGTAAGATTATTTTAGATCCCGAAGGACATCCCATTGAGATTAAACCATATGACAGAAACAAAGCAACCAGGATAATAGAAGACTTTATGTTAATTGCCAACGAAACAGTTGCAGAGGACTATTTTTGGCAGGAGATTCCGTTTGTATACAGAAGCCATGAAAATCCGGATTCTGAGAAAATAAAGGAACTGGGCATCTTTATCAATAATTTTGGCTATAGCATTCGTATTGGCCAGGAGGAAATCCATCCAAAAGAATTGCAGAAGTTATTGAGAAAAGTAGAAGGTACACCTGAAGAAGCACTAATCAGCAGACTTACCCTGCGCTCCATGAAAAGAGCGAAATATACACCTGACAGTGATGGTCATTTCGGATTAGCAACCAAATACTACAGTCATTTCACCTCACCGATCAGACGATATCCTGATTTACAGATCCATCGCATTATAAAGGAGAATTTAAAAGGAGGATTAAGCGAGAAACGTTATAATCATTATCATAAAATTCTTCCGGATGTCTCAAGACAGGCAAGTATAACGGAGCGCCGTGCCGATGACGCAGAAAGAGATGTATTAAAGCTTAAAAAAGTAGAGTATATGAGCGACAGGATAGGGGAAGAGTTTGAAGGTGTTATTTCAGGTATTACCAATTGGGGTATGTACGTGGAACTTCCCAATACAGTAGAAGGTCTTGTCAGGGTTACTGATATGGAGGATGACTTCTATATCTATGATGAAGAACGTTATACCATGACAGGTGAGCACACTAAAAAGAGCTATAAGCTCGGACAAAAAGTCAGAGTCAGAGTCACAGCTACTGATAAATTACAGAAGGTTATAGATTTTGAACTTGTAGAAGAATAAAAAGAAAAAATATATAAAAAAGAATATGACAATTTAAGAGTTAGGCCCTTCAAGTGTAAGTTAGAATTCGGAGAACTTACACTTGAAGAGGTACATTCATTTCATGAAATTAATTATTCAGAAAGAGGTTGTATGGGAAAAGATGCTATAAAGATGATTGCCAATAATAAGAAAGCCAGATTTGACTTTTTTATAGAGGATACTTTTGAAGCAGGCATTGTACTGCATGGTACAGAAGTCAAATCCTTAAGAATGGGCAAATGCAGTGTGAAAGAATCATTTATCAGGATTGAGAATGGTGAGGTTTATATATACGGTATGCATATCAGTCCATATGAAAAAGGCAATATTTTTAATAAAGACCCTCTACGTGTGAAGAAACTGCTGCTTCATAATTATGAAATCAATAAAATAATGGGAAAAGTGGCACAAAAAGGTTATACTGTTGTTCCGCTTACCGTGTACTTAAAGGGAAGCCTCGTAAAGGTTGAAATTGGACTTGCAAGAGGTAAAAAACTCTATGATAAGAGAGAAGACATAGCTAAAAAAGATCAGAGAAGAGAAGCGGAGAAGGATTTCAAGATAAAAAACCTCAATTAATCTTTTCGCTTACTGCTTCGTATGAGAGAAATTTATGTATGAATACGTGGGAAAAGCAGTATTTCAACTGTATTTTCTTAGGACTGATACTCAGTGTACTCTTCACGCTTTCCAAATTCTGCGGTGTTATTTTGGGAACGTAATACCACTACGTCCCCAAAATCCTGCCTTGTCTCCAGCAAAGAAGAACTCCAGGCGGGCACATGAACTTACCCGTATATAAAAAGTTTCATGATTAACAGGTATGGTCCCAGAATAAAGATGATATTACAATTGAAGGACCGGCATTGAGGAAGAGGATTTTGGGTGTGAAATTAATGAATTTATCTACTTCACAGCCTCTTTTTCTAACAGCTAATTCGGTTTTTGCACATTGCCCAAAGTTACAATAGCAAGCATAGATGCAGTCAAGGAATGGATTTAATTCATTACCAAAACATACTTTCTTACACTCGCCAATCAGCAGGCAGAACTCTTCTATGTGAAAGGTACAACCGGGAGTATCTCTCTCTCTGACTGTTAATGTAACGTTTAAGTCAGAACAGGTATGATTGATAAACTCTTTCACTCCATCCATAAGCTACCTCCGTACATAATGTTGTCACAATCGACAGGTTATAGAATAGTATATGTCATTTTATATTCTGTTGTGATGAATAAAATACCAAAAAGCCATTCCATAGCACATCTGCGATCATAAGTACAAAATATTCTATATTGTCATATTGATAGACATCATCTGCATATTGCATGTTTTTACGTTTATTTGCTTCATCCAGGGTCATGGATAAAAGATTACCAAGCAGATTTTCAAACTGATTCTCATTCCACTTATTATTAATAGATGCCAGCTCGGCAGACAAGGCTTTGGTATTTTCCATCCATAAAGGGGCGGTCTGGTTAAAAGAATCTGAATCTCCGGTAATGGTGTCCTTAACCAGATCCATTGTATACCTGATGTGATCTCTTAAAAGAATCTCGATCTGTGCTGCCGTTTGATCACCATAATAAATTCGAAAAACACCTGCAATAGCAATCGGAATTTCCAACAGTCGGTTTTCAATTACTTCCTGGTCTTTTATTGCGGCAGCTACACTGACAATATAAAATCTCATCCAGGTGGAATATTGTGTCAGATATAATCTAAGAATATTTCTTAAGTCTTCTTTGGAATAAAATCCGGTTTCTTTGTCATTATTCACATACTTGCCTCATATAATTATACTTATCATATAAATGTAATGATCATATTCGTGCGGCTTCTTGTTCATTATATTTATATATAAACAGAAACAAAGCCTTTTTACACCTATATGAGTTAAGGAAAAACTGCCTGGCGAATATTAAAATTAACAATGATAAGCAAATTATATTTATAATCAATTATATTTATAATTTATATACAAGAAGAAGAAAAAGTTCCAGATTAATAGAAAAATTACAACTTCGGAAAGGATGTTTCCTTAAGCATTACAGCCTGTTTTTCTGTAAGGTTGATTTTGGCTAAGGATTATTTAGTCTGGTAGGAGGACAATAAGATAACAATGCAAGTTATATAGTAAACTGCATATAATAGTATGAACTGCAATTTTAAGTTCACCCTGATTTTAAACGCATGTTTTAAGCATGCAGAAAGGAGTAAAAGTTTATGAAATATCAGGATTACGAAAAAATAGTGAAGGAAGCATTACATGACTATCTGCAAAGAGGTGGTTCACTGGTAGATGCTGCATTAAAAGATATTCCCAAGGAATACATATACGAATTTGATGACAAGTATCCGGAAGATACTAAAAAACAGCTTATTGATAAAGCACATCAAGCCATGCGGAGCAGACAGGATTTACCGAAAGGAATCCGTCTGGTCAAAGTAGTATTCATTATAGGTGAAAAAGAAGAAAGAATCCGAAGAACGTAAATAAAAATCGTAATATTCTATTGCAAAACTTTAATGATTGTGTATGATTGTAGTATAAACAACTAACGGACAACGCATTGGAGCTATAGTACATTACAGAAGATGGAGTTAGATAAAGTGGGCAGGATAAAAAGACCAATGAAATTCCGCTACAAAATAGGTGGATTATTATTTGCATCAGTAATTATTGTTTCATGTATATCTTCAATTGTGGAATTGGTTATTAACACCACATATCTAAAAAATGAATTCTCCGAGCAGCAGAATATGATAGGACAGAGACTGCTGAATAATCTGAGCAATACAGATTATATTAATTATCTGATTGAAAAGCCTATGGATGAAGAGGCGAAGCAGGTTCTGAATAATGTTATGAAAGAATATGAGAAAAAGGGAGATATTAATTTTTCTCTGGAGGATTTTCAAACAGGAGAGAATGATTTTGATCTCTATATTATAAATTATGATAATATAATAATATCATCTACAGATAAACAGGATATGGGATTGAATTTTAATGGAAATAACAGCTTTGTAGATTTTCTGAGTCAAGTTCGCACAGAAGGCAAATTTGTTGCATCCCGTATCGATTTATCTTTAGCTGACGGTATTATGACAAAATATTGCTATTTGCCCTCAAAAGACGGGAATTATATTTTTGAATATGGTGCACCTATTGTGCAGGATGAAAGTCTTATGAAGGGAATCAGTTTTGTAAATTTCTATGAACAGATACAAGCAGATAATGTAGATGTTGATAGAATTCTATTGTATAACTATCTGGGAGTATCTTATAAAAAAACTCGTGACGGTAAGAATACCGTAATAGACAGCGACCATACTGTATATTTTAAACAGGCTATGCAGACGATGAGTACGGTAAAGGTTACCAAAAAAGAAAACGGACAGAAGGTATTCTATCAATATATTCCATATAAGATTAATGGCTCAACAGGCGGAAATGAAATAAATGTCGTAGAGGTAATTTATAACAATGACAGAAATGATAAATTAATAAAAAATTATATACTTCGAATAATAATGATTAATATATTCGGAGCTTTTGTTGCCGCAATCTTTGGGGTACATGAGTCCAGAAAAATGATTAAGCCTGTAGAAATCCTTACAGAAGGAGCTAAAAAGATAGGAACCGGTGATTTTGATCACGAGATAGCCGTAAAATCCAATGATGAACTGCAGTTACTGGCAGATCAGTTTGTGAAAATGCAAGCACAGATAAAAGAACTTTTGCAGGAAAGATACCAGGCAGAGCAAAATCTTGAAAATAAAAATAAAGAAATATCAGAACACAAAGATGAAATAGAATCTTTATACGAAGAAACCATATCCATCAACGAGGAATTGGAAACCTTATTTGCCAAAAATAAAAATAGCTATTTTGAGACCGTCAAAGTATTAGCCAATGTAATTGAAGAAAAAGATCTTTATACCGGGGGTCATTGTGAACGGGTAATGATCTACTCTATGATGATAGGTGAAGCTCTAAAAATAGGAGAACAGGAGAAGAGTGATCTTCAATTCGGCAGTATTCTTCATGATATTGGAAAGATTGGCGTTCCTGAGTATATTCTTCATAAGAAGGAACGTTTAACCCAGGAAGAGTATGAGAAGATTAAAGAGCATCCGGAAATTGGATATCAGCTCTTATCAAATCTGGATTTCTTAGACAGCAGCAGACGTATCATCTATGAGCACCATGAACGAGTAGACGGCAAAGGTTATCCAAGAGGCCTAAAAGGGGATGATATTCATTTCCTTGCTAAAATCGTGTGTGTTGCGGATGCATTTGATGCTATGACCAGTAATAGAGCATATCGTGCTGTTATGTCTGTCGAGGATGCTTTAAAAGAACTGATTGCAAACAAAGGAACTCAATTTGATGCGGAGATAGTTGATGCCTTCATAGAGTATTTTGAAGCACAGGATATTAAAAGCAAGATGCCAATCCATATGTTAAACTCAAAAATAATTTCATAGAGTATAGGATATAAGCTGAATCTAAGTTCAATCAATAAAGGAGTAAAGATGTCTGGTGCTACAGCATTTCCAACTTTTGAATGATTGGACTTATTTCAGTTTTATTAAAATATAGCTAAATCTGATTGGAAAAGCTGCATAATTCTTTACGTTATGCAATATTGAATCATGTTTGCTGAAATGGTATTGTTAGTTCTAATAAAGGTTTATGTGGAGCTGAATTGAAGTAAACTGGTTTTACAATAAAGTTGATATAGAGCTTGATAAAAAAGGATATGTTTCATATCTCATAATCAATAGGAGCGTTATCGCTGTGAAAAAAGAGGGAGGTTTATAAGATGGGTATAGATAAGGCGATTGAAATGTATGAGACCCAATATGGTTGTCTGACAGGAATAACAACACCGGATTACTACAAGAACGGAAAGCTTATGGAATGTTCCTTCGAGGCAAAAAATAT
This sequence comes from Anaerocolumna sp. AGMB13020, assembly GCF_033100115.1. Taxonomy (NCBI): domain Bacteria; kingdom Bacillati; phylum Bacillota; class Clostridia; order Lachnospirales; family Lachnospiraceae; genus Anaerocolumna; species Anaerocolumna sp. AGMB13020. The sequence goes on from NZ_CP136910.1 coordinate 4,944,288, forward strand.
ACTGCACACTCCTTATGGTGATTTTATACCACAATACACAAACGAGGGTACCCGTAAAAAGTATATCAAATCCTTGTCCTTTTATGAAAATGGTAATTTAAGACGGTTGGCCCTGGAAGAACAGACCTTGATACATACAACAGCAGGTGAGATACAGGCAGAACTAGTTACTTTTTATGATAGTGGTGAAATAAAGCGTATATTTCCGTTAAACGGAAAAATTACAGGCTTTTGGACAGAAGAGAATGAATATGGATTGGCACAGCCTATAACCCTTAAGATGGATCAGGGTTATGTGGAGAAAAAGTTTATCAGTTTGCATTACTATAGAAATGGAAATATAAAGAGTCTGACACTCTGGCCAAAAGAAACCATGTCAGTACCTGCCGGAGATATTAAAATTAAAGTTCGTTTTGGGATAGCCTTTTATCCAGAGGGAAATACAAAATCTCTGGAACCTGCGTATCCTTTATTTCGGAATACTCCAATAGGTAAAATAGCCTGTTTTGACATGAATGCTAATGGAATCAATGGTGATATGAATTCGCTAAATTTTAATGAGGATGGAAGTATAAAATCACTTATTACCTCCACAGATCGCATTAAGATTCGAAATAGGAAGGACAACAGTATAGAAATAATTGAACCATATTTTAAGATAAGTTTGATAAATGACAGTGAAGAAGATATTGTGCCAATAAAAATAGAATTCATAGATAAGGGATGTATCCTTTACGGAAAAAATATATACACTTACGTTTATAAGGATTATGAATTTGAAATAGAAAACATGGCTGTTACACCAAAGAGCAGCTGCAGCGATTGTGCTTCTTGTAAAAGTACCTGCGGCTGAATAAAGGAGGAGGGACTGTAGCAATTTCCAGATGGAATTCACTGCTACAGTCCCCTTTTATGAAAAAAATTATTTAACCAAGAATTCTCTTGTGTCTACAATAGTTATTATATCGTTCATATATGTATATACTTTGAATAGAGTTTAAATATTATATTAATTTTTTTTAGACACATTTTAGACACAATTAGTGGTTATACTATGGATGTAATATTTAATAAATCGCATGTCTGCAAACCAAATTATTCCGAATATTCGGGGTTGTACTGGTTTCGACGGGGGTTTTGAAGTTGCGGAAGCCATTCGCGGACTAGGACCGCGTCATCAACTTAGAAATAAAATTAAACGCAGACGATAATTTAGCGTACGCTGCCTAATGGCAGCTGTCGACCTTAGGTTTCTTGCGGCTTAAGACCTCGGCATCAAATTAGCAAGGCACTTTGTCTTCAAAGCTTTGAGAAGATAAAAGAACCATGAAGCTACCAAAGTCATGAGCCTGTCAACCGGCGCTTGGCGGAGGGAACAGCAGGTAAGACCTGCATAAAAGATTGACTGTAATGGGAGATGCTGCAATGGATGGGCTTTCGGACAGGGGTTCGATTCCCCTCAGCTCCATTCTAAAACCTCAGTTTTTACTGGGGTTTTTAGTTTTGTGTTGCATTATTATTCAGTTTATTATTAGTAAGCTATTATCTCATTTTTATACTGATCCTTCTTTAGTTTATATTAAAAGAAAATCCATGATTTACCCAAAATAGAATAAGCCGAAAAGGAATGGTATAATTAATCCTTTTCGGCTATTAATACCAAGTTGCTATTTAATAGGTACTAATTGAATCAAAGAGTATTTTGTTGCTATTGTAATAAGTACTATTGACTGCATTAGCCTTGGTAGCATAAGTTGGTATCTTAAAAGTACCATCATATGTGCCTCTTATTGCCTGAGCAAAATCCGAAACATCACCTGCTGTATAACCGGAAATCCGTGTAATCAATGCTCTAGCCATTTCAGTTGCACACTTAGACCTATTTGCAATATATGTCCAAGTGTCTGCTCCTGAATCATGATTAATATAAGTGGTATCAGGCAGATAAGTACTATGTGAAAATAAATCTGTTGCTGTATGCAAAGCAGTACCATACATAAATAATCTTTTATTTCTATCCGTTACTCCATTGCTTCCGAGTACATCTTTCCATAAAACACCACAAAATGTAGTAGCTGTTGCTTTACCATTAATGTTATTATAGTCTGCTTGTGACATGTAAGAAGGTTTAGCCGGTGCCGTAAAGGTATTTGAATTTGTATAATCTTTTGGGAAACCAAGTGCTACCCTGGTTAGTAAAATATAGGAAGCCATGTAGTTACAATATTGTTTCGTTCCGCTTGCGTCAGTCCAGCTGGTAAACCCATGCCATTGGGGATATACACCCATTCCTTGAATATTATATATAGATTTATCCGGTGCAGCGGCGCCTAGTTTAACTACAGCCAAAGCAGCAGCGGTTAAAATATTACCAGTTCCTGCCAGCTCTTCATGTTTACTTGTAGCCCAGCTTCCAGTAACATAATCGATATCTTCGAATAAAGTAATCTCGCTATTATTTTCAATATTATTGTTATTATTATCATTTATACTGCTGGCTTGTACACTATTATATGAAATTTTAAAGTTATCGTAGACTTCCAAGGCATATCCTAAATCAATAAGACCGCAACCATATTCGTTTCTATCTCCGTATTTATTAGCACTAACATCAAGTAATTTACGTATAAAATCCCTTGAGGAAGACAAATCTTTTTCCCATAGTATTGAGGCTACACCAACGACATGGGGTGCTGCCATGCTGGTCCCTTCTGAAACTGAAACCCCTCCAAATGCTCCGGTAGAAAGAATTTGCTCACCTGGTGCCATCAATTCAAGTTCTGCTCCCGTAGCACTGCCGTCACTACGCTCACCTTTACTGTTTACAGCACCAACAGCGACAACTTCATCATATGCCGCCGGATATTCAATTGTACCACTATTACCTGCTGCTGCAACAATCAGGATACCTGCATTATAGGCATCTTGAATTGCATGTCTTAATGCTTCAGAGTTTGTAGTGGTACCAAAACTAATATTAATGATATTTACATCCTCATCAATTGCCCAATATATTGCATCTATTACTCGACTAATCGGAGCTTTATTCTCATGATCCAGCACTCTGGCAGAATATAATTCTATATTGGGATTTATACCCGTTATCCCTTCACCATTATCTTTTGCTGCCATGATACCAGAGATGCTTGTACCATGACCGCTGCTATCTTCATATAAAACAGATACGTTATCTTCCCCCGGGATGAAGTTTTTTCTTTTATATACATCTATATCATTGGTATAATCAACTCCCGAGTCTATAAGTGCGACCTTTACTTTTGATTCTGAATTTCTTACAACAGAATCTGCATTTATCATTTGCAAATTCCATTCTGTCTCGATATCTTTTAGAGCTAAATCATTAGTATTCTTTTCATGGTTCAATTCAATATTTGATAATTCTTGCTGACTGCCATATACATAACTGTCTTCTTCAATTACCAAATTATTTTTATCTTTTTTCATTTTTGACATCTCAGAATAGCTCAAATCAAATGTATGAATCTTATAGTTAGAATTTTCATATCGTAAAACTAAATATTGCTTGTCGGTTTGTTCTGAAATACCTTTGTCATATGTATTAAACGGTGCTGCTATAATACTGCAAATAGCTAATATTGCTATAACTTTTTTCTTGTTCATTATATTTCCCCTCTCTTGTTTATCTATTAATAGTTTCTGAATCCTTATTTATTATTAATCACTCCTTTCTATTAAATTTTAAGACTTGCAGATGATTATTTGCTATATATTTCCTTACAATATTTATTTTACATATATTTACTCATAGAGTCAACTATTTAAAGTTAATTTAAGCTTTATGTAATAGATTATCATTTAATATTTGGATTCTTAAAGTATTTGTAAGTTTATTAATTTCTTTTTAGTATAATGAGTTTAATCAGCACTTAACTTTCTCTAATTATCCAACAGGTTTGCCTAATACCTAAAATTCAAAATCGGAAAATGTTAGGGAAGTGGTATAGGACTTCAGACACTTTATAGAGATACTTGCGGGCAGATAGCTAATTCAATATACATAGTTGCTAAATTTACTGTTTATGAAGGAGTATATAAAAGTAACCCGGAGATTTACGCCTCCGGGTATATTTTTGGTAAATTATTAATAAACTCTTTAATTTCAAACTTGAGATCGTATCGACCAAGATAAACGCTTAATTCTTAAATAGGGCACTATGTAGAAGACCTAATAACACAATTAGTAACTTTTTTCTATAAGTACTAATTATGTAAAATAAAATACCGGTGGGTTATTCCTTTGATAATAAATGTTGCTATTTAATGTGAATAAATCTTTGTCTTTTATAACACCAGAAAATCATCTTATTCCAGACCAATTTGAGCTTTACCTGTTACTTTATTATTAGTAAATGTAACATTTGCATTTGATCCATTAAATCCATTACCATACCAAGAAATTATCTTAATCGAGACATTACCGACGGAGGATTCACTCATAGAGGTTCCTTCGCTTCCAATTAGTTTAACAACCTCATCATAGGTCATGCCATTTTTAATTGAGTTATATTCTGCTAATGTTATATATTCCAATTCATCATCAGACTCCATAGAGGTGCTTGGGGTTGTAAATTCAGATTTAAAAGTCTTTTTAATATCAGAGCTAAAATTTACATATATAATACTAAATAAAATGCCGCATAGTATTATTATCAAGAAAATAAAGAAAGATTTTCCAGCAGCAGAACCTTTATTATCAAGCTGATAATTATTTATATTTGCTTGGATGTGCTCTGAAGGTTCATATTGATCTGTATTGTCGACATTTTTTTGATATGCTATGGGTTTCCCGCAATTTGGACAAAAATTCCCTTCCGCTAAGGGGTCCCCACAATAACTACAATAATTATTCAAAAAATACTCCTCCTATGTATGTAATTACCTATAGTATGACATATGATTATTTAATTGGCAACAGAGTCTTAAGATAATTACAATTACTCTTTTATGGCACCTTGCAGCCGACATTTTTTTATGTTATAATGGAAAAAATTTCAAGTGAATTAGGAAAGCTTCTATAGAAAACCTACGAAGGAGATTGTATAATGAATTTGATAAATCAAAAATTTGACAATTTAGGACAAAGAAGCATCTGTTCTTTTCTGGTTACCTATCCGCCTTTTACTCCTGTGATTTCATCGGAAGCTACAGAAGTAGATCAAAAGTGCGCTTATTTATTTATCAAAGAAATTTATGAAAGATTGTACAAAGATCCTTCTTTGTTGAGCTTAAGAAATCTTCCGGATGATTCTTTTAACGATTGGGAATATCATAAAACGAATCCTCAACTAGTAGTAAATATTAGAGGGGGTATTAAAAAAGTTGAACAATTTATTGAGCTATTGTTTCAGATTTGTTTATCGAAGCAAATTAGTGATAACACTTTTTCTGTTAGTAGAAGTGATATGGAATTAAAACTTTCCACCAGGAAACACCTTGAGAAATTTGGAATAAAGACTAATATGACAGAGAATGAGTATATATTTTTGTTCCCCATAGAAGTGGACGGATTAAGACTTTTAGCCAATATCTCAAAACAGGGTACAACAAGTGAAAGTGATAAGGAATGGCTTTTATTTTCCAGAGGAGTATTTGACCCGGCTGCGCCTTGGACGCAAGAAGCTTACAAAGGAATGTTTGATGAAGGTGATGCTTTTGAGGAATTAATGGAGTTCTTTCAAAGGGAGGGTTACACAAGAATCGATGGGCAAAATAGTGTCTCTTTGAATTATGTTAAAAATTACAGCAAGAAAGAAGAAAAATTAAAATCTGCATGGGCAGAGCGAACCCATGGTGGAATCGAGATTATCTATGAAGAAACAAGGAGGAATCAACCACTCATATCCCTTCGTATTCCTTACTTTGATCAGGTTTTGATAGCATATGGCCGTATGAATGATAAAGTAAAGAGCTTTGTTTTAAACACCTCAAAAAAGTGTGATAATTGCGGATATTGCACACAGACAGATAAAACAGGAAAAAGACCAAGGGCCTATATCACCAATGATGAATTTAAAATATGTCCATTATTTTGTGGATATCAATATAGATGGAAATCAGTAGACCATGGCCTTGTCGAGAATATGATTGAACTGCTGCAATTTGTCGATGAGATATTTCATGATCGTGCCGTTGTGGCAGGATAAAGGCGGCTCTATAATTGAAATAATAAATAACTCCCTTCTCCACCTTAATATGGAAAGGGAGTTATTAGTGTTTATAAAGGTGTTCTATGAAATATGAATTTTTATGCCATCGATTGTCTTAGTATTATGTAATCTAAGAATAAAATAGCTTACGGTTTGCATACAGAACATGGGTCATAATTCTTTTTGGCTTCTGATGGAAATAGGCAGCAGTGCTGGTAACTAGTACAATTAAAAACAAAACATAGAAAAGAGACTTATCATGAAAGAAACAGTATTACTATTTAATATAACCTCAAGAGAAAGCAGACTAAAAATCGGTAAAGCCCTTCTACCCATGAATATAGCAGTAAAAGCTGTTGCCACGGAGGAATACAGCCAGAGCATCGGGTACCTTGCTGGAATGAAAGATAGGGAGACAAGGATTAAAGTTATAGAAAAAAATGTAGCAGAAACAAATGTAGCAGAAACAAATGCTGTAGTAACAAATGCTAAAGAAACAAATACCTTGGAAGGAAATACACCATATGATAATCTGGCCGGTGAGATGATAGTAATGGCAGGACTTACCGCTTCCAAAATGGAACTGGTACTGCAGGCTTTCAGAAAAGCCGGTATATTAAAGAGCTGCTTAAAGGCGGTCTTAACAGATACGAATCGGTTTTGGAACGCCTTTCAGTTATATGAAGAACAGAAAAGGGAATATGATAAAATGAATAATGTAAATTAAAGTTTGTTCTTTTTGAAAATATAGTTTTTTTGTATTTTATAGCTTAATAGGAACAGAAGTACTTCCGTTACTATTTTGCTAAAGGTAAGCGGCAGGGATATCCCAAAAGTAAAGAAGCGTATCAGATAATAATTGCATAGTAACATAAAGCCTGCCAGCAGATAGTATTTTACGAAACTTTCACCTGTTGATACCTTGCTTTTATTAAATACCAGCTGTTTGTTACAGAGAAAGTTGATCACAGAACTTATCATTCTTGAAATTACCACGGAGAATAATAAATTATTCGTTAGTTTCATAAATAAGAAGAGAAGGATGAAGTCAATTGAGCCTGCCAGCAGGGAGGAGAACAGGTATTTAAAGATTGGCAGATAGATGCGAAAGGAATCCTTTACGGGATGAAAATGTGTACCCTCATTTCTATTCTCGTAGATTGTTTCAATGGGAATACATTGAAGGACGATATTGGAGTCCTTTGCTTCCAGAAGCTGGTTCATTTCATACTCATATCGATTACCATTAATCTGAAGCAGCCAGGGTAGAAGCTCCGAGGAGAAGGCTCGTAAGCCTGTTTGAGTATCCTTTAGATTCTGACCGGATATCATGGTATATAAAAGGCTGGTAAGCTTGTTTCCGATTATGCTTTTTAAAGGAATTTTCCCTATGAAGTCTCTGCAGCCAAGCACAAGAAGTCTGCTGTCGTTTTTTAGAGCGGCGGATACCTTTAGGATGTCAGAAGGCCGATGCTGTCCGTCACAATCAGCACAAACAATCGCACCTTTAAATCCGCTGTTCAAAAGATAAGAGAACCCGGTTTTAAGTGCCGCACCTTTTCCCTGGTTTATCCTGTGCGAAAGTATTCGACAGCCTTTTTTTGAAGCCGCTGTAAAAATCGTGTCATATTCCGAAGAACTTCCGTCATTGATAATGAGAATATCAAAATCAGTGGTATTTCTTAGTGTATTTTTTAGAGAATCTATAAGTATTAATAATTTTTCGTCCGGTTCATAAGCTGGAATTACAATTTCAAGCATATTCATCACCCGCTGATATCGCTGGATAGAAGCGATATTGCCACAAAATAAAGCGCGAAAGAAGCTTATTGTGGCAGCCTTTCATAGATTTTCTTTCACACTTACCTAATAAAATAACGTTTAACCTGGCATAGGCAATTATTAGATGAGCTATGCCCCCATATGCTTAGACGGTTTCTTGTGAAAAGGCTCTACAGCTATCCTTATTAATAGGCTAACCGATATAGAGAATATCACTGACACCACGTTCTTTACCTTTGCCAAGAGGATTATTAACAACCCTGCCCATAAAGTACATGGTAGAGGAACCGCCGCCATCCAGGTTATAAGCTTCGGTGCAGCCAAGGCTTACAAAAAGATCTGCAAATTCCTCTAAGGACATGCCTTTGCTGTAGCCGCTGCTGCGACCATCCACTACAGCAAATGCATAATGGTTTGGGCTGATAATGCCTACACCGGTTCTTGGGTTGGAGCCTTGCATGGAATGATTGCCAAAGTTGGTGTCAATCTCCACTTTTCCAAGATTTGTAACAGCTGCACTGCCTGTAACAAGTGCTGGACCAAAGGACAGAGTTTGCGTTACTCCCGCATCCACTAATTCCTGTGCAGAAGTGTCAGTCTCGTCATATATTTTCATGGTGCCGTCAGTATAAAAGGCCAGACCTGTTCTTGCGGGGCTGTCCCGAAATACTGTTCCGTTTCTTATTACAATTCCATCCTCTCTGAAACCGTAATAATCACCATTAATTGCGAATATGGCATGATTGTCCTCTGCAATTTCAGAGGTATATTCGATTATGTTCTGACCAAATTTATTATCTGCAAAAGCAGATTTTAAGCTTGCTGAATCTTTTAGGATTACGTCTGCTATATAATAGGTAATGGTATCTGAACCAGTTCCAGCAGCTACTTTTTTAATTTGGATTGATACTGTATCACTGGTATAATTCCAATCATCTGCGGTATAATCAGTCTGAGAATCCTCTGTCCCTGTTTCTGTGGTATCAAGAGCATTTTCAACTTTTACATGCTTGATGAGGTAACGGTCGGCTGCCATATAAAGCAGTAAGGCAATAAGCATTAAGGCAAGGCTTAGAATTATGAAGGGTTTCTTTGTGGGTTTTCTGGCTGTTTTTTCAGTTTGCAAAGCAACAGCTCCTTTCAAATAAAGTAGATAACCTCAGTATAGAGGAATATTATGTTCAGTCTGTTAGCAAACTGTGATAAATCTGTGGTTTGGCTCAGCAATAAAGCTTGACAGGCTGTTATGAGAAATTATAAAATAAATAAAAATAAACCATAACTAAGAACATATCTCTCGTTTCTACTCTTAAGAAGAATGATATTAATGAAAGACAGAGTTCGAGGTAACATAAAAGGAATACAAGGAGGTATTTATGAAAGTTATAGCAATTAACGGGAGTCCTAGAAAACATGGTAATACTGCTGAAATGTTAAAAAGTGCATTGGAGGGAGCAAAGGAAAACGGTGCAAAGACTAAAATATATAACCTCTATGATATGGAATTTACCGGCTGTGTCAGCTGTTTCGCTTGTAAGAAGAAAGGAAAAGACTGTAAAGGTCTTTGTGTAATAAAAGATGACCTGAAAGAAGTATTAGAAGAAATTTTAAAATGTGATGCTCTGTTAATCGGTTCACCCATTTATTTTTCTGATGTAACCGGTGAAGTCAGATCTTTTCTGGAAAGGCTGCTTTTTCCTATTCTGTCTTATAAGAAAGGAGAGAGAGAAATCTTAAAGGGAAATATTCCTTCTGCATTTTTGTATACCATGAATGTACCATTGGAGCAATATGATAGTCTGGGGTATAAAGCAATCGCAGAAAGAAATCAGAAAATCATAGGAGGGCTTTTAAAAGCTGAGTCCCAAATACTGGTATCCTGTAATACCTATCAGTTTAAGGATTATGACAAATACGATGCCAGCCGCTTCTCCGTAGAAGAAAAAGAAAAGGTTCGGAAAGAGCAATTCCCCCAGGATTTAAAAGCAGCTTTTGAATTAGGCAAACAGCTGACAGCCAAATAGGGTTTTGCAGAGAATACCTTGCAGATAATTTTGACGTTGATGTTTTCCTGTGGTATTATAAGTGATTGAGCATATTAAATGGTTTGTATGAAATGAGAAGGAGAAAGGAAGAAGTACAAGATGAAGAAGAGTCTAATCACTATTTTAGTTGTATTAATTGTCATAATTGGAGTAGTTGCTGCGGGATTTGCGTTAAGAAAAGGGAATACAGCAGGAGGAGGTTCAGCTGTATCAGGTTATAAAGAACAGTTAGCTGAACCCAAAAACGGTGAGACAGTGGCTGAACTGGTAATAAAAGACTTTGGTTCCATTCGCGTGAAGTTTTTTCATGAAGAAGCTCCCAAGGCCGTGGAAAATTTTATAACGCATGCAAAAGACGGTTATTATGATGGTTTATCCTTTCATAGGGTTATGGATAACTTTATGATTCAGGGCGGTGACCCTACAGGAACCGGAATGGCTGGTGAAAGCATCTGGGGAGATAACTTTGAAGATGAGTTCTCAGATAATTTGCAGCCCTACCGCGGAGCACTTTGTATGGCCAACAGCGGAGCGAATACCAACGGAAGCCAGTTCTTTATCGTGCAGGCGAAGGACACTTACGATGAGGCAACCTTAGCCTCCATTACACAGCAGATGGGTACTGCTTATAATGATGACGCCATTGAAGGGTATTCTAAGAATGGAGGAACTCCCTGGCTTTATCGAGCACATACGGTTTTTGGACAAGTATACGAAGGACTTGAGGTTCTGGATGCAATTGCTGGTACAGCTACAGATGAAAATGATAAACCTGTTTCGGATGTTATCATTGAAAAGATTATTGTTTCGGAATATGGTAAATAATATAAAAAAGACTGCCGGTTTGGCAGTCTTTTTTAGAAGGAAAAAACATACTTTTTTCATAAATATCTGTTATAATAAAGCCACATACAGCGGATAATCTGTCATTGATGAAAATAATACATATAGGAAGATTAGAGCGGCTCAAAGCGATTTTCGTTGAAAGACAGATGAAAGAATAATATAAAGTATAAACGAATAAGGCTTCCGGCTAATATTAAGAAGAGAGGTAACCATGGATAAATTAAAAGTTTTAGTAGTTGACGATGAAAGCAGAATGCGTAAACTTGTAAAGGACTTTTTAAGTAAAAAGAATTATGAGGTATATGAAGCAGAAAATGGAGAACAGGCCGTTGATATGTTCTTTAACATTAAGGACATTTCTTTGCTTGTACTGGATGTCATGATGCCTAAAATGGATGGGTGGCAGGTATGCAGGGAAATCCGGCAGTATTCCCAGGTTCCTATTATAATGCTCACAGCAAAGAGTGATGAAAAGGACGAGTTATTAGGCTTTGAGCTTGGTGTTGACGAATATATCTCAAAACCCTTCAGTCCCAAAATTCTGGTGGCCAGAGTTGAGGCAATCCTTCGAAGAACCAATGCCATAGAAGAAGGTATCGTAGAAGTAGGAGGTATCGTACTTGATAAAGCTGCTCATATGGTGAAGATAGATGAAGAAGCAATCGACCTCAGTTTCAAGGAATTTGAACTGCTTACTTATTTTATCACGAATCAGGGCGTGGCATTATCCAGAGAGAGGATATTGAATAATGTATGGAATTATGACTACTTTGGAGATGCCAGAACCATTGATACCCATGTAAAGAAACTGAGAAGCAAAATGGGTGAAAAAGGAGAATATATAAAGACAATTTGGGGAATGGGTTATAAATTTGAAATCGATTAACCATGATAGCTTCTATATTAAATTAAAAGACTGGAATGATTGATTTATGAATCTAAAATTAATAAAATACCTGAACTTAAAATCGATCAGGATTAAACTTACCCTGACCCTTGCTATTCTGATTACAGCTACTATAGGAATACTATGGATACTAAACAGATCTTTTTTACAGGAATATTATATAAACAGTAAGGTTGCCAGCCTTGGAAAAACCTATAAGGACATAAAAGCAGTTTATGAAACCATTGATACGAATAACTTGACTGCCGAGGATAACCTTAACATGGAAAAAGTTACAGAGTATCGTAATATCAATGTCTTTGTTATAAATACCGAAACATATATTTGGTATGAAAATAAGGAGTGGTATTCCGCTAAAAATGCATCCCTTGCCAATAAAGAACGTTATGGTCAGTTAATGGCAAAAGTTTATTCCATATTAATGACGGATAATGATATCGTTAAGGATATGGGGGAATATTTTGTTTTTAAAGAGTATGAAGCAAGGGTCAATACCAATTATTTAAGACTACTAGGTCATACAGAAGGCAAGAGTTTTATTTATATTGAAACTAATCTGGAAACCATGAGAGAAAGTGTGGCGGTGGCCAATCAATTCCTTGCTTATGTAGGAGTAATTGCAGTAATTATATCAATTCTTGTAATGCTTTGGATAAGTAAGAAATTTACCGGCCCAATTCTTCAGCTGGCAGGAATTGCAAAAAAGATGAGTGATTTAGACTTTGATGTGAAGTATGTGGTTGACTCAGAGGATGAATTAGGTGAATTGGGAGGCAGTATTAATGTATTATCGGAGAAGTTGGAAAATACGATTTCAGAGTTAAAAAGTGCCAATAATGAGCTGCTTTCGGATCTCCAGAACAAGGTTCAGATAGATGAGATGCGAAAAGACTTTTTATCCAATGTAACCCATGAGTTAAAGACCCCGATAGCTTTGATACAGGGTTATGCAGAAGGTCTTAAGGATAATATCAGTGAAGATCAGGATAGTAAGGATTTCTATTGTGAAGTTATCATTGATGAAGCACAGAAGATGAATAGTATGGTAAAGAAGCTGCTATCCTTAAACCAGATTGAATTTGGTAGTAACCAGCCAAACATTGAACGTTTTGATTTGACAGCCTTGGTTAAATCAGTGATTCACTCAACTGAAATACTTCAGGAACAGAAAAAGGCCACAATGCATTTTGAAGAGACGGAGCCTTTATATGTATGGGCTGACGAATATATGATAGAAGAAGTACTTACCAATTACATCAGCAATGCCTTGAATCATGTAGAGGGGCCCAGAATAATAGAAGTTAAGTTTATTCAAATGGGAGAGGTAGTTAGGGTAGCTGTCTTTAATACGGGTATTCCAATACCGGAGGAGGATCTTGAAAATATCTGGATCAAGTTCTATAAGGTGGATAAAGCCAGAACCAGAGAATACGGCGGCAGCGGTATTGGACTGTCCATTGTAAAAGCTATTATGGATTCCCATAATAGAAAATGCGGTGCAATCAATCATGAAAATGGCGTAGAGTTCTGGTTTGAACTGGATACGAATGTGTAACAGGGACTTTTGTCACAAAAAAGCTAGAGTTTTTAATTTTGGCATTGCCCATTTTTGTAAATAGTGGTATTATATATTCACATATACTTACTACGGAGGATGAAGAGTGAAAAATGACTTTCACTCCCCCTGAATTTATACGTGTACTAAAATACGCAGATGGGAGCCAAAGATGAAAAAACCACTTTTATTACTTACCTTGTTTTGTGGGATGATGTTTACAGGCTGTGCGAAAATGACTGATTTATCAGATCAGCAAAGTGATGTTATTGCGGAATATATGGCAGGTTCCGTGTTAAGATATACAGATAATTATAAGGAAGCTCTGATTTATCCCGAAGACACGAAAGATGAACAAAACAACGGAAGCATTATAAACGAAAGCAAGGACACCACGACAGAAGAAAACACAGCAAATACTGCCCCAGACAATGAGGAAACCAATAAAGGCGCTGTTACAACAGGTAACAGTACAGGAACAAAAAATACGGAAGCGGTAAAAAGTGATTTAACTTATCAGGAATTTTACAAAATTATCAGTGATAATAAATACCAGTTTAAGTATACTGACTACAAACTGCAAACAAGCTATGCACAGAGAGAGGCGTATTTCACACTTACACCGACTTCAGGCAATAAGCTGCTTGCTGTAAACTTTAAGGTATCGAACAAATCCAAGAGCTCTGTTAAAGTCAATCTGGAAAAGATACATATTGTCTATAAGCTGAGTACGAAGGACGGAAAGTCCTATTCACCTATGGTAACTTTACTGGATACGGATTTGAAATACCTGAATCTCACTCTGAAAAGCGGTAAATCCGATGATGCTGTTTTGTTATTTGATGTGCCTGAAAATTTGAAAACCGACGGACTCACTCTAAGTATTTCACTGAATGGGCAAAAAGCAATTATAGATTTGAACGAATAATGAAATCCTTAAAGGAGCAAAGCAATGATTTATACAGAAAAGAAGCGTTCGAAGTTATTCGGACTTCCTTTATCCTTTACCTCATATACAATCACGGATGACAAGATAACCATAACAAGCGGATTTTTAAACATTACCGTTGACGATGCATTTATGTATAAGGTCCAGGATGTAAAACTCACAAAAAGCTTTTGGGAAAGAATCTATGGTCTTGGTTCCCTTACTTGTTACACAGGCGATACTACACATCCTGAACTTAAGATTCTGCATATTAAGAGAACCTCAGAAATTAAGGACTTTCTTTTAACAGCATCTGAAGAAGCCAGACGAAAAAGAAGAGCTTTACACACAATGGAAATATAATTCTTAATAAAGACATTAAGAGATAAATAAAGGACGAGCTGACAATGCAGCTTGTCCTTATCTAATGTGCAGATTTATATTTCTGCTATAAAATATTATTTTCGAACAGTATAAATTGAATTTGTAAGTAAAAATACCATTTTCAAACATCATAAATTGGAATTTGTAAGTATAAGTACCATTTTAAAACAGTATAAATTGAATTTGTAAGTAAAAATATTATTTTTAAACAATATAAATTGAATTTGTAAGTGAAGAGTGACGATAATAAAGAAAAATAGCAGTATTTTGATTAAGATGAAAGAACGGAGCTTCTAAATACCATGAATTATAAATTATTAGCGGATACTGCCATGCTGGCAGGTGAAATAATGTTAGTAAGCGGAGCAGAGACCTACAGAGTGGAAGATACAATGAGCAGGATTCTAAAGATATCAGGACTTGAGAGGACAGAAGCCTTTGTTACTCCTACAGGCATTTTTTTATGTCTTGATGATACGGGAATTGATGGAATCAGCCTTGTGAAAAGAGTGGACAATCGTGTGACGAATATATCCTATATCTTTGAAACAAATAATGTATCCAGAAACCTTTGCTCCGGCGTGATGTCAGTAGAAGAAGCTTATCTGGAACTTAAAAGTATAAAGACAAGGAATCAATACAGCAATTTTCTGATCTATCCATGCACCGTAATAGGTTCCTCAGCCTTTACCATCTTGCTTGGAGGTGACTTGCTTAACAGTGTTATAGCTGGGGTAAATGGAGGGTTTATTGTTCTGGTCACTATATTAACCATGAAACTTAAAATAAACACCTTTATAAAGAATCTGACGGCATCTGTGCTAATTGCACTAAACAGTATGTTATTTCTTCATTATCTCAGCGGGGCAATACAATTGGATGCCCTTATTGGCGGCTCTATAATGCCTTTGCTTCCAGGGGTAGCTATTACCAATGCCATCAGGGATACACTTCAGGGTGATTATATGTCAGGAGGTGCCAGAGCAATTGAGTCCTTTGTGTTGGCTGCTTCCAGTGCTGTTGGAATTGGAATTGGTATTGCATTGTATTCCTTACTGGCAGGAGGTATAAACCTATGATGTTTATTCAGGTAGTAGGTGCATTTATAGCTGTCGTAGCTTTTGCTGTAATCATTGGTGTTCCAAGAAAATTTCTGGGTTTTGCAGGACTTGTAGGTGCTATTGGCTGGTTCGTTTATCTAATACTGGAACCGACAGGTCTGACGGTAGTGGGAAGGATGTTCTTTGCCGCACTTATGGTTGCGCTTATATCCCATAGCTTTGCTAGACTTATGAAGACTCCTGTAACACTATTTTTGATTGCTGGAATTCTGCCTTTGGTTCCGGGAGTTGGTATGTACCGTATTGTATATAACCTGATAACCAATAACAATACGGTAGCCGGACACTATATGAATGAAACAATACAAATAGCAGGAATGATTGCGTTGGCAATCTTTATTATGGATACTATCTTTCGAATATTTCAGAAGAATAAATAGAAGAAGCATCCAGGCAAATATAAACTGGAGAGCAATTAGTCCTTGCATTCACAGGGAAAAGCCGATAGAATAGTTAGTGTAGGAGTGTAATAGAGAGTAGCAGGAGTATAGCAAATGAGAATTGGTTTATTGAGGCATTTTAAGGTAAACTGTCCCCATAAGAAAATGATGACTTCGGAGGAGTTTCGTCAGTGGTCTGAACATTATGAGCGGTCAAGGGTTATAAAAAACAAAGTAGAAATGTATGGATGCAAGTGGGACATCTGTTATGTGAGCGATCTCCCAAGAGCAATAACAACAGCTAAGGAAGTATATAGCGGTCATTTACATATTGATAAGCTTTTAAGAGAAGTCGATAATGCTCCCTTTATTCATACAGAGCGAATTAAGCTCCCTTTTGAAATCTGGCATGTATGCGGCAGGTTGGCCTGGTACTTTAAGTCAAAAAGTCAACCAGAGTCAAGAGAAGGCACCAGAAGACGTATAAATGCATTTCTTGATAAGATTGACTGGTCACAGGATAATGTATTGATTGTATTTCATGGATTCATGTTATATAATTTTCAAAAAGAATTAAAGAACAGAGGATTTTCAGGAGAAAAAATCAGAAGAGTAAAAAATGGTGTATTGTATCAGTTTATCAAAGAAGATTTGGTAGAAGAATCAATAGAGCCTAATTTTAGCGAGTAAATAGCAAGCAGGAAGAATGAATGAAGATAACACTTATATGTGTGGGAAAGCTCAAAGAGAATTATTTTACCCAGGCAGTATCAGAATACACAAAAAGGCTCAGCCGTTATACAAAATTGGAGATTATTGAGTTGCCTGATGAAAAAACACCTGATGGAGCAAGTGAAGCAGACGAGCTTCGTATCAAGAACATCGAAGGCGAGAAAATATTAAAACAGGTAAAAGAAGGCACTTATTGCCTGGCACTTGCTATCGAAGGGAAGATGTATGATTCTGTAGATTTTTCCAATCAATTGGAGAAACTGAAATTAAACGGTAAGAGTCATCTGACCTTTATCATAGGAGGTTCCCTCGGTTTAAGTGATGAAGTGATAAAAAGAGCGGATACTCTGATTAGTTTTTCAAAAATGACTTTTCCACATCAATTAATGAGAGTCATATTGTTAGAGCAGATATACAGAGCTTACCGGATAGCTGCTGGCGAGCCATATCATAAATAGAGCAGAGTAGGACTCTGCTCTATTTTTTCGGCGATTTATACTAATATAGAATCAAAACATTTTCTATTTTAGGTAAAATTAATAGTTAAGTAAATTATTTGATATTGCTTCCGGAAATCACTGTTCCAACCCATTCTATGACCGTAAATCCCTGCCGTACAAAAGGCTCAAGAGTCTGCTCACTTACGGTAAAAGACTTCCTAAGGGGTTGAAAAGCCATAAAGACTCTTAAGATACTATCGGGTTCAGGCTTGATTTCCAGCTTCGCATTGTCGGTGTATATCTCATTCTGAAAAGAGATTAAATTATAGGGGGTAATTACTATAATATACATTTTATAACAAAAATGTAAGAATATAAAGATAGCAGAAAAATTCAATTGAAGCTCTATGCAGGGAGTGTTTAAATTGGGTTAAGCAGAATAAAGATATTTAACTTATTTATATAATAATGATTTACAAAGAGGTGTTATATACGTTATCATATTACATGATTCAAAAGATGAAATGATGGATTTCCTTTTTGATAAAGAGTAAAACTCGGTCAGATACGATAATTGATTAAAATAACAACTCAATAGATCAATAAAAAAATAAAGACCACTTTCTTAATGAAACAATATAAAAAAATAAAAGACCTCTTTCTTAATGAAACAATAGAAAGAAATAAAAGACCACTTTCCTTAATGAAACAATATAAAACATAAAAGACCACTTTTTTAATAAAACAATTATCACAAGAAAAGTGGTGGCACAAAAACAGAAAACGTGTAAAAGACAAAAAGATAGGAGCTAATATGAATATATACTTGATACGTCATGGCAGACAAAACAGTCCATTATGCAATGTAGACGTTGAACTGGCAGCAGAAGGCAGAAGACAAGCAGAGCTGTTGGGAAAACGTATGGAAAAATACAATATTGATGCCCTCTATTCCAGTGATTTGATTCGTGCAGTACAGACAGCAGAGATTATTAATAAATATCTGGGACAGGAGCATCATATAAGAGAAGATATCAAAGAAATTTCCTTTGGCTATTTAGAGGGGAAATCTGATGCGGAAATCGATCTGGAATTTGCTGATTTTAAAAGAGAACAGCAATTATTGGAGGAGGATATTCCATATCCCGGCGGTGAATGCGGCAGAGAAGTGTTTGAGAGGGCTATGAGAACCATAAATGAAATAACTGATGGAGAGAAAAAGAATATTGCGGTAGTAACCCATGGCGGTGTAATAAGAGCATTGGTGTCCGGACTTTTAAGTCTTGATATGAGCAAGAAGTTATTGCTTGCAGCATCACTGGAGAATACCAGTATTACCCATCTCTTCTACAATAAAGAGAGAAAACGTTTTTACCTTCAGCGTTTCAATGATTACGCTCATTTGGAAGGTGAAGATGATTTACTTCGTATAAATTTCCTGAAATAAGTTCCATTCTCGCTAAAAAAAGAAAATATTGTAAAATACAGAAAAAATACTCTTTAAAATCGAATAAAAATACTTGAATTTTTATAAAAACATGATACAATACTAGCATTAATATTAGTTTTCATAAATAAATATTAGGTATCTATCATTCGTCAATGAAGACTGAAGTTTCTTCTTCCCTTGACGTATTTTTTATGAATACATACATGTTAGGTGCCTGTTTGAATAAGAAAGGCTTCTTATTCGGAATTCAAAGTGTCTTAAGACACGGATAGGAGAGAGTTGTATTATGAAAAAAGTTGTATGTTTACTACTGGCAGCGGCTACGGTGATTTCACTGGCAGGATGTAGCAAGTCAGATGATAAGCTGATTGTAGGTACTGAGGCAGGATTTGCTCCTTATGAGTATATGGAGGGTGACAAGGTAGTCGGTATTGATATCGATATTTCACAGGCCATAGCGGATGCTTTGGGGAAAGAACTGGAGATTAAGAATATGGATTTTGATGGTGCACTGTTAGCAGTACAGCAGGGAAAGGTTGATTTTGTAGCCGCCGGAGTATCCGTTGATGATGAAAGAAAAGAAAAGATGGATTTTTCCAATGAATATGTAAACTCTACAGAAGTAATCGTAGTGAATAAAGCAACACCAGCAGTTAGCAGCAAAGAGGATTTAAATGATAAGGTTATAGGTGTTCAGCAGGGTAACATTGCAGATTTTTATGTGTCTGAGCCTGAAAATGTAACTCCGAAGGATATCAAACGATACACGAAATTTGCGCAGGCTGCAGAAGATCTTAAGAATAACAAGATTGACTGTATCGTAATGGACCAGTATCCGGCAGAAGAGCTGGTTGGTTCAAATGATACATTGGCAATTATTACGAAAACTGACGGAACCTATGATGTATTATTTGAAGATAAATATGCTATTGCAGTTAAAAAGGGTAACAAAGAACTTCTTGATAAAATCAATGAAGTAATTGACAAGCTTATTGAAGAAGGTAAAATTGATGAATTTACTGCAAACCATACAAAGTAAAGTACATCATCAGCGCATCAGAGCAAGAATTTTTAATAAGTAATATACTTTGTTTGAATAAGACATAATTAGTAATTAGCAGCAGACAAGAAATTTGCCTGCTGCTAATTATCTGTTGTAAAGAATATTTTGTTACTGCATTTCATGAAAGTGTGATATGTAAAGATGCATATTTTTTCACTGTACAGTAAATACCTTACACGATTTAAAATGTATAAAAGTGATATAAGGTGTATACAATGTCAGTTTTAGAAGGAGAAGGAACATTGAATGCAATTTTGGATTGGTTAAATCATATTGGTCAAAGCTATTATAATGCCTTTATTACAGAGCAGAGATATATGTTTTATCTGCAAGGCTTGGGGAATACACTGCTTATTTCACTGCTGGCCATATTAATTGGAGCATTTCTTGGCGTATTGGTAGCTGTGCTGCGGTTTTCTACTGCGAATAAGAAAGGGTTTGGCTGGGTCAGCAAATTGTGTAACCTTTATATTACCATCATTCGGGGAACACCTGTATTATTGCAGTTATTAATTATTTATAACCTGATATTCACAGCAAGAAACACCAATGAAATATTGGTGGCCGGTATTTGTTTTGGTATTAATTCCGGAGCTTATGTTGCTGAGATTGTCAGAGCAGGCATTGAATCCATTGATAAGGGACAGTACGAAGCCGGACGTTCCTTAGGCCTTAACAGCAGCCAGACCATGTTTATGATCATTATGCCTCAGGCAATTAAAAACATTCTGCCGGCCCTTGGTAATGAATTCATTGTATTAATCAAAGAAACCTCAGTAGCAAGTATGATTGCAATAACAGACCTGACCAAAGCAGCCTCTTACATCGGTTCCAGGACCTGGGATTTATTACCGCCATTATTTATTGCGGCAGTATTTTATCTGATCATCGTATTAGGGCTGACAAAGTTATTGCATTTATTCGAAAGGAGGATGGCACAAGGTGATAGAAATTAAGAATCTTACGAAACAATTTGGCTCTCAGGTGGTACTAAATAATCTCTCCGAAACGATTCAAAAAGGAGAAAAAGTAGTTGTTATAGGGCCCTCCGGTTCGGGTAAATCTACCTTCTTACGATGCCTTAACCTCCTCGAGACACCAAATAGCGGAGAAATCTGGTTTGAGGGACAGAACATCCTGGATCCTAAAAACGATATTAATGTACTGCGGAGAAAAATGGGAATGGTTTTTCAGCAGTTTAATCTCTTTCCCCATAAAACGGTAAAAGAGAATATAACCCTGGCACCGGTTAAACTGGGGATACTGGGAAAAGAAGAAGCGGAGCAGAAGGCGCAGGAGCTTCTTAAGCGTGTTGGACTGCCGGAAAAAGCAAACAGCTATCCCAAGCAGCTCTCAGGAGGACAGAAACAGAGAATAGCCATCGCCAGAGCACTGGCAATGAACCCGGACGTTATGCTCTTTGATGAGCCTACCTCTGCCCTGGACCCGGAAATGGTAGGTGAGGTACTGGAACTGATGAAGGAACTGGCAGAGGATGGAATGACTATGGTAGTAGTAACGCATGAGATGGGTTTTGCCAGAGAGGTAGGAACCAGAGTTCTTTTTATGGATCAGGGTTCAATTATGGAGCAAAATGAGCCTCAGGCCTTTTTCCAAAATCCTACTAATCCAAGGCTGAAAGAATTTTTATCTAAAGTGCTGTAATATTAGTTATTTTTATCGTTTTTGATAGCACATACTTCTAAATGATAAAATTACTCATTAAAAGTATTGACAAGACAGAACGTATTATTTAGTATTTACTATATATTGATGTATTAATTAAAAAAGAATTGATTAACTACAAGATATATATCAATACTGAGAAGAGAGTCAGGAGGACATTCATGAGAGAAGAATGGAATGGTTTTACACCCGGAAGTTGGACGACAGACGTTAATGTCAGAAGCTTCATTCAACATAATTATACACCCTACGAAGGAGACGGTTCCTTCCTAGCAGGAGCAACCGAGAAAACCAAGAAACTTTGGGATAAAGTTCTGGAATTAATGAAGGTGGAGACAGAGAAAGGAATTGTGGATGCTGAGACATCAAGACCTTCCACTATTACCACTTTTGATGCAGGATACCTGGATAAAGATAACGAAGTTATCGTAGGTTTTCAGACAGATAAGCCTTTAAAAAGAGGAATCATGCCGAACGGTGGTATTCGTGTTGTAAAGAGCGCCCTTGAGTCCTATGGATACACACTGGATTCAAGAACAGAAGATGTTTATACCAATTTAAGAAAGACTCATAATGACGGTGTTTTCGCCGCTTATACCGATTCTATGAAAAAAGCAAGACATACTGGTATCATTACAGGTCTTCCCGATGCATACGGCAGAGGTCGTATAATCGGAGATTACAGAAGAGTTGCTCTTTATGGTGTGGATTTCCTTATTCAGGAGAAAGTTGACCAGAAGAAACTCCTTGAGAGAAATACTCTGGAATCCCCTGAAATCCTTTTAAGAGAAGAAATTTCCGAACAGATCAAAGCTTTAAAAGAATTAAAGGCAATGGCTGCAAGATACGGATTTGATATCAGCAACCCTGCAAAGAATTCCCATGAAGCTACACAGTGGACCTATTTCGCTTATCTTGGAGCTGTTAAGGAGCAGGACGGAGCCGCAATGAGCCTTGGTCGTGTAACTACTTTCCTTGATATCTACTATGAGCGTGATTTACAAAATGGTCTAATTACAGAAGAAGAGATTCAGGAAATCATGGATCATTTCGTTATGAAGTTACGTATGGTGCGTTTCTTACGTACACCTGCTTACAATGATTTATTCTCAGGAGATCCTACCTGGGTAACAGAAGCAATCGGCGGTATGGGTGTTGACGGACGTACGCTTGTAACTAAGAGCAGTTTCCGTGTTCTTCATACCTTATACAACTTAGGACCCGCTCCCGAACCTAATCTTACGGTACTCTGGTCAACCTTCTTACCTCAGGGCTTTAAGGATTTCTGTGCCAAGGTTTCCATTGACACAAGTTCTATCCAGTATGAGAGTGATGACATCATGAGAGATGTATGGGGCGATGATTATGCAATTGCCTGCTGTGTATCTGCCATGAGAGTTGGTAAGCAGATGCAGTTCTTCGGAGCTCGTGCAAACCTTGCCAAGGCTTTACTTTACGCTATCAATGGCGGTAAAGATGAGAAGACCGGTGAGCAGGTAGGACCTATGTTTGAGCCTGTACGCGGTGATTATTTAGAGTATGACGAGTTAATCAGTAAATTTGACCAGACCATGGAATGGCTTGCTGAATTATATATCAATACATTAAATGTTATTCACTATATGCATGATAAATACAACTATGAGCGTTTACAGATGGCTCTTCACGATATCTCAATTTTACGTACGGAAGCTTGCGGTATTGCAGGACTTTCTGTAGTAGCTGACTCCTTATCTGCAGTAAAACACGCTAAGGTTAAGATTATCCGTAATGAAGCGGGTCTTGCAGTGGACTATGAGATCGAAGGCGAATATCCTGCATACGGTAATAATGATGATCGTGTTGATCAGATAGCAGTTGATATTGTTGAGAAATTTATGAATAAGCTTCGTAAATTCAAGACTTACCGTGATGCAAAGCATACTCTTTCTGTATTAACAATTACTTCTAACGTAGTTTACGGTAAGAAGACAGGTAATACACCTGATGGAAGAAAAGCAGGAGAGCCTTTTGCACCCGGTGCCAACCCTATGCACGGAAGAGATAAGAAAGGTGCTGTTGCATCAATGGCATCTGTTGCAAAGCTGCCTTATAAGCATGCAGAAGATGGTATTTCCTATACCTTCTCTATCGTACCGAAGGCATTAGGTAAGGAATCAGATGAAAGAGTAACAAACCTTGTTGGTTTATTAGACGGATACTTCTTTGATAAAGGTCATCATATCAATGTTAACGTATTTGACAGAGAGACATTATTAGATGCTATGGATCATCCTGAAAAGTATCCTCAGCTTACTATTCGTGTTTCCGGTTATGCCGTTAATTTCATCAAGCTGAGCAAAGAGCAGCAGTTAGATGTAATCAATCGTACTTTCCACGAGAGGTAATCAGAATTTAATTGATAGGCAATTAACATTTATCAGTTAAAAGAAGTAACGGTGGTCTTAGACCACAATGCATACAATGTGTGAGGGGCTTGTTTCTGTTATTTAATGCAAGGATTGTCTGAGGACGGATTTTGTAATTAAATAATAGTCTCAAGCCCCCTATCATGTATTCGGAAAATGTGTTATTTTATTTATTCAATATAAATTCACGAAAGATTGAGGAAGGAATATCATAATCATATTTGATATTCAGTAAAGAAGCTTAAAATAAAAGATTTTTTATTTAATTTAATTTGTACCTGTGGTTCAAGCTGGCAGATTAGGAGAAAGGCATGGTAAAAAATATGAGTGCAGATACGAACAATACAAACGAAAATAGCAAAAAAATAAAGGAGTTAACAGGACGTGTACATTCCGTAGAAAGCTGTGGAACAGTGGACGGACCGGGAGTCCGTTTTGTTGTCTTTATGCAAGGATGTCCATTGCGCTGTCAGTTCTGTCATAATCCGGATACCTGGGATACGGGGACGGGAACAATCTACAAACCGGATAATCTTATGAATGAAATCAGGAGATACAAGTCCTATATGGCTTTTTCAGGAGGAGGAGTTACTTTTACAGGCGGAGAACCCCTGCTTCAGGCAGACTTCATATTGGAAATGAGTAAGAGATGTAAGGAAGAGGGGATTTCAGTAGCTATAGATACCTCAGGTTATGTATTTACCGAGAAAGTTAAGGAAGTGCTTGAGTATTCAGATCTGGTACTGCTGGATATCAAGAATTTTGACCCTACAGTATACAATAAAGTGACTGGTGTGGACTTAGCTCCCACTCTTAAATTTCTTGAGTATACCAAAGAAGCAGGAATAAATACATGGGTACGTTATGTATTGGTGCCGGGACTTACGGATAATATAGAGTCTATAAAAGCCCTTGCAAAGCATCTGAAAAATTACACGAATATTTCGAAAATTGAATTGCTTCCTTTTCATAAAATGGGAGAGTATAAGTGGAAAGAGCTTGGGTATGAATATAAGCTGTTTGACACCAATGAGCCAGATAAAAAGCTTGTAAAAGAAGTAAAAGATATATTTAGGTCAACAGGAATACCGCTTGCCAACTAAAAGGTAAAATATATTTGTAAGAAAGGTGTAATATACATGGAGCTTTATAATAAATCAAACAAACTGATAAGCTCCATGACCTGATTTGTGATAGATTTCACAAGGAAAAGGTCATGGAGCTTTTTTTATTCATAAATTTAAATTTTAAGGCATAAATCATAGAACATATACTCTTATAGCATAAATTCTTCAATTACATGAGCTATGCCGTCTTCGTCATTGGATAAAGTAATATAGTCT
The DNA here is from genome assembly GCF_033100115.1 of Anaerocolumna sp. AGMB13020. Classification (NCBI taxonomy): domain Bacteria; kingdom Bacillati; phylum Bacillota; class Clostridia; order Lachnospirales; family Lachnospiraceae; genus Anaerocolumna; species Anaerocolumna sp. AGMB13020. The sequence continues at coordinate 4,969,546 of NZ_CP136910.1, forward strand.
GCCTTACTCTTAACGATTTCTTGTGCATTTGCCATAGCTACGCCCATTCCAGCATACTCTATCATCGAGATATCATTAAATCCATCACCGCAGCTAATCATTTGTTCTCTGGACAAACCAAGATAATCCAGTAGTTTACCAAGGGAAAAGGCTTTATCGATATTCTTCGGCATAATTTCCAGAAAGAAGGGCTCTGAACGATAGATATTTAAGAAAGCTTTAAAGTGTTCTTTTAATTCGGGCTCTATTTGACGTAAGATATCAGGATCACCTGTCATCAGACATTTGTTTATGTCAAATTGTATATAGGAAGGAAAATCCTCGATTTGTTTAATGGGAATACCATTAATTCGAGACTCAATTTCCATGTATTTGTCAATTGGTGAATCTGTTATTACACAGTCGCCTTCATAGGATAGTATACCAACGTTATTTTCTTTTGCTTTATTATGAAGAAAAGGAAGATAATCCCGGTCAAGAACCTGCTGGAATATAATCTCCCCATTAGTACAGTCTATTATTTTGGCACCATTAAAGGATAAAATATAACCCCCATATTCAGCCAGGCGAAGTTTCTTAGCCAAGGGCAGAATACCGGGTGTTGGTCTTCCGGATGCCAGTACGACCTTATGTCCCCTTTCCTGTACAGTCATAATGGACTGATAGGTTTTATCGGAGATTTCTTTTTTTGAGTTGGTCAATGTTCCGTCAATATCAAGAACTAATATTTCGTAAGCCATTTGAAGTCCTTTCTAACATATGCCTAAGCAGGCTGATAACTGATACATAAATTCTTTCCAAGGGATTTACCTTGGTATAATGCCTGATCAGCACAGGTTATATTTTTTTCGACAGAAAGAGTTCTGTCATATTGTATAATTCCACCGGTAATCGTACAGTGGAAGTATACTCCTTCAAAAACGAAGGTATATCTTTCAACTTCCCTGCGTAGCTTATCCGCAATTTTCACAGCATCGTTCATACTTATATCCTGTAGAAATACAAGGAATTCTTCTCCGCCCCATCTGCTTGCAGTATCTTCTTCCCTAAGGATAAGTCTGAATATATTGGAGATACTTACCAAAACCATGTCACCGGCAGTGTGGCCGTAGGTATCATTAATTGTTTTAAAATTATCAACATCAAACAGAATCAATGCAAATTCAGAGTTAACAGACTCTACATAATTATGAAGCTCCTCCATGAAATATCTTCGGTTATAGAGCTTCGTCAGATAATCTGTTATGGCCATTTCTTTGAGTTCCTTCATTAAATGCTGAAGTTCTCGCTGGCTCTTTACATTCTGCATATGAACTTTGACACGAGCTTTCAGCTCTTCTGGAATAAAGGGTTTGGAGACGTAATCAGCTGCACCTACCTCGAAGCCATGAAGTACTGATTCGGAATCGTTATTTCCGGTTATAAATATAATAGGTATATCCTTGGTTTCCTGAAAGCTTTTAAGGATTTTGCAGGTTTCATAACCATCGATACCAGTCATCATGATATCCAGTAATATCAATGTAGGTCGGATATTCTTAGCAATAGATATACTTTCCTCACCAGAATGGGCAATAGATATGTGCAATGACGGGGATTCAAGTATATCCTTTATTATTGTACATATTATCTCACTGTCATCAACTACCAAGATGGTATCTTTCTCCATAATAAATCTCCTTGCAGAATCGAAATAGCAGTACTGGAACCAGTAACTAATTTAATATTAAAGCATTTTGGTGAAAATTTCAACTTAATATAGTATAAAATAAGAAAAATGTTGAGGGTTTTAAGGAATCAGCAAATTATTAGTCAATTTAAGGCTTTTTGACGGGGATTTCATAGTAAAGGCTGCCTTGGATAACCGCAAACAATGCGGTTTTCTAAGGCAGCCCATGAAATCGGAAAGTTGTGTATACTAATTCAACTTAACAGCAGTACCGGAAACGGTAACCATCAGCATTCCATTGTCAGCGCCTAACACTTCATAGTCAACATCAACTGCAACTACGGCATCAGCACCTAAGCTTCTGGCACGATCCTCCATTTCTCTTAATGCATTCTGGCGTGCCTGAATCAGTTCATCTTCATAAGTTGAAGAACGTCCGCCAAAGAAATTAGAGAGTCCTGCTGCAAAATCTTTTATAAAGTTAACACCGGATATTACTTCTCCGAATACAATTCCCTTGTACTCTGTAATTGTTCTTCCTTCGACAGTATTAGTAGTAGTTATAATCATATTCTCTCCCATCTGCATGCATTACACATGCGAAAAAATCGAGGGAGTGAAAGGGTTTTTCTTTCACTCGTGCTCTTCAATGAATAACCCGGACAGGGCTTTTTTTGATACTGATTGTCAAACCTGTCCCAGGGTCTCCAGAAAGATTATTTTAATAAGATTAACCTTACTGGCACTTTCTATACTGTTAATAATATAGTATGAACTTTAGAGCATTATGAGAGATAAATTAATATTGTATTAGAATAAATTATTCTTTTATAGTCTGCTGTTTCATGGCACGCACTTTTAAAGAGAGTCCAAAGAGATTAATAAAACCTTCAGCATCTTTATGATTGTATAGCTCTCCGGTGGTAAAGGAAGCAATGCTTTCATTGTAAAGTGAGTACTCTGAAGTAGTTCCCTGTTTAATAATATTTCCTTTATAGAGTTTAAGTTTTACTTCACCGGTAACGTACTCCTGGGTTGAGTCTATGAAGGCCTGCAGAGCTTCTCTTAAAGGTGTAAACCATTTTCCTTCGTATACAACATCTGCATATTTATCGCCAATACCCTTTTTATAGGCCAGAGTATCCCTGTCTAAAATAAGCTCCTCTAAAGCAGTATGGGCTTCCATTAAGATTGTTCCGCCAGGTGTTTCATATACACCGCGGGACTTCATGCCTACAACCCTGTTCTCAACGATATCTACAATACCTATTCCATGTTTTCCGCCAATCTCATTAAGCGCTTCAATAATCTCTGAAGCCTTTAAAGCTTTGCCGTTTAAGGCGGCAGGTATTCCTTTTACAAAGGAGATGCTTACCGTTTCACCGGCATCAGGAGCTTTTTCAGGTGATACCCCAAGTACCAGAAGGTGGTCGTAGTCAGGAGCATTGGCAGGATCCTCAAGCTCTAAACCTTCATGGCTGATATGCCAGAGATTTCTGTCACGGCTGTAGCTGTTATCAGCGGAGAAAGGAAGATCGATACCGTGGTTTTTGCAATATTCAATTTCCTCTTCACGAGAGGAGATATCCCAGATTCGCCAGGGAGCGATAATTTTAAGGTCAGGAGCCAAAGCTTTGATACCAAGTTCAAAGCGAACCTGGTCGTTACCCTTGCCGGTAGCACCATGACAGATAGCGGTAGCATTCTCTATTCTTGCTATTTCAACAAGACGTTTTGCTATAACAGGTCTTGCCATGGAAGTGCCTAATAAATACTTATTTTCATATACAGCACCGGCTTTTACACAGGGGATCACAAAATCATCTACAAATTCTTCTACCACGTCTTCAATGTAGAGCTTTACTGCACCGGAAGCTTTTGCTCTTTCCTCCAGGCCGTCAAGTTCGTTACCCTGTCCTACATCAATGCATACGCATACAACATCATAATCATAGTTCTCTTTTAACCAGGGTATAATTACTGTGGTGTCAAGACCTCCGGAATAAGCCAATATTACTTTCTCTTTCATTTATATGTCCTCCTGTTTTTTGAATTAAATTATTATAAATATACATCAAAATGTTAAATTATGCAATAGTATTTTGAAGAAAAATATTTGAGTTTAGAAGATTGGTTTTTTAACATGGGGACGTTGAATTGAAGAAAGCAGAAAGAACTCATGCTTCAATTCCAAGGCATAAGAAGTCCTAATTCTCTGAATATTTTGTGCTGGATATACTATAAAATAGATAACTCGCTTCGCTCAGACAATCTATTTTATAGTATAGCACAAAATTTTCAGAGAAAAGGACTTCTAATGCCTTTCCATAGGCGCATTCCTTCTTTCTGCTTTCTTCAACTCACCTGAAATTATGTGGAAGCATGGGAGATAATACTTATTTAATATAAGAATAAAAAATGTAAGAACTACGATAAGGATAAGGGCTTAAGAGAGTATTCGGTGAATGGATTGAATGGACAAACCATTGGGGCGATGATATAATTGGCAAAAAAAGTTACAATCTGAATAAATAAGATGAATCATCAGAAAAGAGGTTTCTATGTATAAGATTATATTGGCATCCGGTTCGCCGAGAAGAAAAGAAATATTAGCACAGGCCGGGGTAGATTTTGAAGTAATCGTGAGCAATGTTTCAGAAGAGTCCGATGAGAAAGAGCCGGTAGCGCTGGTGGAAGAACTTGCTGCCATGAAGGCGACAGCTATTGAGCAGGAAATAACAGCAGATTATGGAAAAGTTCTTATATTAAGTGCTGATACACTTGTATTTTTAGAGGGTGCACCATTGGGAAAACCAAAAGATAAAGAGGATGCATTCCAGATGTTGAGAAGCCTTTCCGGCAGAGCCCATGAAGTTTATACAGGTGTTTCTGTTATCATAAAGGAAGCAGAAGGAGAAAGAAAGCAATTGATCTTTCACCAGAGAAGCATTGTAAAGGTTGCAGAGTTAACAGATAATGAGATCGATCATTATCTGGCAACGGGAGAAGCCTTTGATAAAGCCGGTGCCTATGGGATTCAGGGAAGCTTTGCTATTCATATTGAAGGGATTGAGGGTGAATATTATAACATAGTAGGACTTCCTATTTCGAAAATATACCATGAACTTTTAAAGGAAGGAATTGATATCGTAAATAATTTTTAAGTTGGGTATTGCATAATAATTTATGAAAGTGTATAATTATAAATCAGTTACAGGAAATAATTCCTGAGATGAAAGCATTATGAAGCTTTCATATTTATATTATGCATTTATATTCTTCCAACAGATTAAGCCGGGTAAGAAGAAAATGCTTAAGGACATCACATGGAAGAGATATGTGGGAATGGAGGAAGTCATGGAAATTATTAAAGGAGGAGTAACAGCTCCCAAAGGATATAAAGCAGCGGGTATCTATGCAGGTATTAAAAAGAAGAAAAAAGATATGGCATTGGTATACAGTACGGTGCCTGCAAATGCTGCGGGAACTTTCACCACGAACCTGGTCAAAGCAGCTCCGGTTATCTGGGATATGAAAATCATAGAAGAATATGGGAAAGCCCAGGCGGTTGTGTTAAACAGCGGTGTAGCCAATGCCTGTACCGGTGAGTTAGGAACCGAGAACAATGAAAAAATGGCTGTCTTTATGGCTGAAGAGCTAGGTCTTAAGAAAGAAGAAGTTTTAACTGCCTCAACAGGTGTTATCGGTAAACAGCTTCCCATTGATATTATCGGTGAGGGCTGTAAACTTTTAATGTCTAACCTGGGAGATGAGATAGCATATGGTGATTTAGCGGCAGAAGCAATAATGACTACTGATACCTTTGCCAAGCAGTATGCAGTGGTCTTTGAAATTGACGGTATAACCGTTACCTTAGGAGGTATGGCAAAAGGCTCAGGAATGATTCATCCTAATATGGCGACCATGCTTGGAGTTATTACCACAGATCTTGCCATCAGCAGGGAGCTATTGTTAACTGCCATCAGAGAGGATGTTAAGGATAGTTTTAATATGGTGTCGGTTGACAGGGATACCTCTACGAATGACTCTCTCATTATTTTAGCCAATGGTCTTGCAGGTAATAAAGAACTCACAGCAACAGACAGTAACTATAAGATTTTTACGCAGGCACTTCGTAAGGTAACCACAGAATTATCTAAAATGATGGCATCAGATGGTGAAGGGGCTACCAAATTATTTGAATGTACGGTAAAGGGTGCCGACAGCAAAGACCAGGCAGTAATGTTAAGCAAATCCATTATAACCTCCAACCTTGTAAAGACTGCAGTATACGGAAATGATGCCAACTGGGGCCGAATCCTTTGTGCCATGGGATATGCGGGAGTAGCTTTTGACCCGGATAAAGTTGATCTTTTTATTGAAAGCTCTGCAGGTACGCTTAAACTCGTTGAAAATGGAATGGCAACTGATTACAGCGAAGAGACCGCCACTGAAATATTAAAGCAAAAGGAAGTGAAGGCCATTGCAGATATTAAGAGCGGCTCTTGTGAAGCCACAGCCTGGGGGTGTGATCTGACAGACGGTTACATCAGAATAAACGCAGATTACCGTTCATAATATGTCCTGCAATATAACAGTAAGGGGATAGCATGTCCTGAAATAAATAATTGCGAACGTTATATCTCAGAGAAAACCTATCATAAAAACGAAAGCAAACAGAGGCTTTCATCAGAAAGGAATTATTCATATGGAACCCATGGATCAGATACTTATAAAAGCGCAGACTCTCATCGAAGCGCTTCCCTATATACAGAAATTCAATAAAAAGAAGGTTGTAGTTAAGTACGGCGGCAGTGCTATGCTTGATGAAGAGCTTCAATTAAATGTGATAAAGGATGTGGCCCTGCTGAAACTTATCGGAATGCAGCCCATTATCGTTCACGGTGGAGGAAAGGAAATTTCAAAGTGGGTGAGCCTGCTGGGACATGAATCCACTTTTGTAGAAGGTCTTCGTGTAACAGATGAGCAGACAATGGAAGTTGCAGAAATGGTGCTTGGTAAGGTAAATAAGAACCTGGTTCAGATGATTGAAAAGCTGGGAGTAAAAGCGGTTGGTATAACCGGTAAAGACGGCTCCACTCTGAAAGTGGAAAAGAGATTTGTAAATGGTCAGGACATCGGATATGTGGGAAATATTACAGAAGTTTCAGCTGACTTAATCAATACCCTTATTGATAATAATTTCATACCGGTTATCGCTCCTATTGGTCTGGATGATAATTACCACGCTTACAACATCAATGCGGATGATGCGGCCTGTGCCGTGGCAACAGCTATTGGGGCGGAAAAACTGGCATTCCTTACAGATATAGAAGGCGTCTATACAGATCCGGCTGATAAAAATACCTTAATCTCTGTACTGACCCTTGAAAAAGCAGATGAACTTATTCAGGAGGGTTTTATAGGAGGCGGAATGCTCCCAAAACTAAAGAATTGTATCGATGCCGTAAGAGGCGGAGTATCCAGAGTACATATACTGGACGGAAGAATGGAACATTGCCTGCTTCTGGAGTTCTTTACCAACAGGGGAATAGGTACTGCAATTATTAACAATGAAAGTATTTTGTTTGAACATGAAATGGCGAAATAAAACCGCACTCTCTTAACCAGATTTGTACCTGCAATATACTGGTACAAATTCAGATGTGCAAAATATTACATGCAGGAATGGAGGAAAAAATGGAGGATTATATTAAGGAAGCTGAAGAACTGTTAATGCACACCTACTCCAGATATAAAATTATTCTGGACAGAGGAGAAGGCGTATATCTGTATGATATCAACGGAAAGAGATACCTGGATTTCGGTGCCGGAATTGCAGTATTTGCTCTTGGCTACGGTAATGAAGAATATAATGCGGTATTAAAGAACCAAATTGATAAGCTGCTGCATACCTCGAATTATTTCTACAATGTACCGTCAATTACAGCAGCTGATAAGTTATCCAAAGCTTCTGGAATGGACAGAGTATTTTTTACCAACAGCGGAACAGAAGCCATTGAAGGCGCTATAAAGCTTGCCAGAAAATATTATTATAAGAAGCATGGCACAGGTGACAGTCAGATAATAGCCCTGCATAATTCTTTTCACGGCAGGAGCATGGGAGCACTAGCTGTAACAGGACAGCCTAAATACAGAGAAGCTTTTGAACCACTGATTGGCGGAGTGGTATTTGCGGAACTGAATTCCATAGATGATATAAAGAATAAAATAAACGAAAAGACCTGCGCAATCCTACTGGAACCCATACAGGGAGAAGGTGGTGTAAATCCTGCCGATTCAGAGTATCTGCAATCTTTAAGGAAGCTCTGTGATGAAAAGGATATTCTTTTAATCTTTGATGAAATTCAATGCGGTATGGGAAGAACCGGTGAAATGTTTGCCTGGCAGGGGTATGGTGTAAAGCCAGATATTCTAACCAGTGCGAAGGCGCTAGGCTGCGGTGTTCCCGTCGGAGCTTTTGCAGCAAATGAAAAGGCAGCTTCTGCTTTTGAACCGGGAGATCACGGTACTACGTATGGTGGCAATCCCTTCACTGCGGCAGCTGTTAATGCGGTATTCGACCAGTATGAGAAGCTTGATCTGCTTCCTCATGTGAAGAAAGTATCCGCATATCTGGAAGAGAAACTTGAGGAACTGGTAAAGTCCTATGAGGGAATCAAAGAGAGACGAGGGAAGGGACTCTTACAGGGACTTGAGTTTCATTATCCGGTCAAAGAGATTATTACCAAAGCAATGGAGGAAAATCTGATACTCTTTTCAGCGGGCAGCAATGTAGTAAGATTTGTACCGCCTTTAATAATAACTAAAGAGCAGGTTGATGAGATGATTGATATCCTGAAAAAAATCATCGACTAATGTGTAAATAACCCTATATCGGTAAAGACTAATAAATAGTAAAAAGGAGCTGTTGTAACAGTTCCTTTTTTAAACGCTTCTGAAAAATTACTGTTTAGATAAAAAAGCAGAAGGGATATAGAAAGGAAAGATTAGCGATATGGGATTATTCGGATTCTTAATGGCGATTATTTCAGGTGCTCTTATGAGCATTCAAGGGGTATTTAATACCGGTGTAACCAAACAGACAAGTGTATGGGTGGCTTCAAGCTTTGTTCAGTTTACTGCATTTATCGTCTGTATGCTTGCCTGGTATGTAACAGGACGTGAAGGGAGTTTTTCAGGACTGTTTAAAATCGATAGTAAATATATGCTTTTAGGAGGTGCCATCGGAGCCTTTATCACCTTTACCGTTATTAAGAGTGTTGGTACCCTTGGACCGGCAAAAGCAATTATGGTAATTGTCACCTCTCAGCTCATTGTAGCATATCTTATCGAACTTCTTGGAATCTTTGGAGCTGATAAAGTGGACTTTCAGTGGAGGAAGCTGATTGGTGTAATTCTTGTAATTGGTGGCATTTTAACCTTTAAATGGGAGTAATTTTTACGATTTTCTTAAACTTTGATTCTTTTCAAAATATCTATTGTAATCCAATTGGTAATTAGGTAGAATGATAACATGCAAATGTATTGAGGATACAGTTTGTCGGGCCTTTCCTGAAAGGAAAGGTTTAATATGAAGGATAAAAAGTATATAAAAGCAGGTCTTATCGCTGTCTTTCTCATTCTGACCGGAGTTATCTACAGTTGTCAGAGAGCAGGAAGCAATCAGCAGAACAGTACTCTAGGCACTCCGATTAATTTAGCAGAGAGCAGTTCACCAGAATCCCAAACAGACTTACAGGCAGAAACTCAGAAAGAAACAGGGGAAACTGCAGTAGAAATTCAGGAACAGGAGAGTGCTCCAGAGCAGGAAACACAGATTTATTATGTGCATTTATGCGGTGCTGTAAGGAATCCTGGAGTTTATGAAGCTTCAAAAGATACCAGAGTATATGAGCTGGTCCTGTCAGCCGGAGGTTTTACAAAAGAGGCGGACGAGAATTACGTCAACCAGGCGGCAAATGTGGAAGATGGACAGCAGATATACATTCCTACAAGAGAAGAAGTACGAAAAGGTAACGAGAAGATTATCCTGACAGACAGAAATAGTGCCGGTTCAGATAATGCAGGAGAAGATACCAATAAAACAGACAAAGTGAATATAAATACTGCAGCAAAAAGCGAGCTGTGTACCCTGCCCGGAATAGGCGAGGTCAAGGCCGCCAGTATCATAGACTATCGGACAAACCACGGTAAGTTTCAAAGTATTGAAGAGTTGAAGCAAATCGAAGGAATTAAAGATGCAGTTTATAATAAAATCAAGGATATGATTGAAGTAAATTAGGCATAAGCCTTTGGAAAATGTGATTGGAATAGGTGATAAGCGTGGGAAAAAAAGTACTTGTTGTTGATGATGAAAAATTAATTGTAAAGGGAATCCGCTTCAGCCTTGAGCAGGATGGCATGGAAGTAGACTGTGCTTATGATGGGGAGGAAGCGCTGGAAGCAGCGAAGAAGAAGGAGTATGATGTGGTTCTTTTAGATGTCATGCTGCCTGTTATGACTGGTTTTGAAGTATGCCAGCAGATCAGAGAGTTCTCCAATATGCCAATTATCATGCTGACAGCCAAAGGGGATGATATGGATAAGATTCTTGGTCTGGAATATGGAGCAGATGATTATATAACGAAACCCTTTAATATACTTGAAGTCAAGGCCAGAATAAAAGCCATTATGCGCCGCAGCACCAAGCAGAATGCAGAAGTTCAGGCGAAGGTGGTAGTATTTGGCGATTTAAAGATAGACTGTGAGAGCAGAAGGGTATATGTAAATAACAAAGAAGTAAATTTAACTGCAAAAGAGTTTGATTTGCTGGAGCTATTAATCTTCAATCCCAACAAAGTCTACAGCAGGGAAAACTTACTGAATACCGTATGGGGATACGATTATCCCGGAGATGTCAGAACAGTGGATGTGCATATTAGAAGACTTCGTGAGAAGATAGAGGATAATCCAAGCGAACCTAAATATGTACATACAAAATGGGGTGTTGGCTATTTTTTCCAAAATTAAAGAAAAATTATGGTTTATCAAGAGCATGAGAGTGCATGCACTTCTTGCACTATTTATTATAGGAGTTATCCCTTTATTGTTCTTCTCCTGGGAAATCTTAAATACCTATGACAAGACCGCATTGGAGCAAAAGAAATCTGAAATGCAGAGTCAGGGCAGTTCTTTGGCGAATCTGTTGACGTCTTCCGGTTATCTGGCAGATTCTACACTGGCAGAAGTAAATACAGAGATATTGCGCATTGCAAGCCTCTATGAAGGCCGTATCATGGTAATTGACAGTAAACTTAATATATTAAAGGACACCTACGGAATAGAAGATGGCAATATCATTATTTCAGAAGATGTAATTAAATGCCTTAAAAGCAGCAATAGCATCTACCGCAGCAATGGCGATTATTATATAGAAATGATAGTGCCTATCACCTATTCCTCTGCCAAAGAGAATACAGCCTCTAAGGAAAGCGTAGGTGTTGTTTTGATGAACTTTTCTACGAAAAATGTTCAGAGTATTCATACGATACTGTATAGAAAAACTACGGTTCTCTTTGTTACGACTATCATATTAATTCTGGTATATGCATTTTTTTATTCCGGCGTATTTACGAAACCTTTCCTGAACTTAAAAAAAGCAATCGGACACCTGACAGAAGGTTATATGGATGATGAAGTTAAGGTGGACGGATTTTATGAGGTGCAGCAGATTTCCCAGTCCTTGAATCAGATGCTTCAAAGAATCAAGAACCTCGAAAATTCCAGACAGGAATTTGTATCTAATGTATCCCACGAATTGAAGACTCCTTTAACTTCTGTAAAGGTTCTGGCTGATTCCCTCCTGATGCAGGAAGGTGCATCAGAAGAATTGTATAAGGAATTTCTGGTGGATATTGCAGAAGAGATAGAGCGGGAGAATAAGATTATCAATGATCTGCTGGCCCTTGTCAAACTTGATAAAGCTGCCAGTGATATGAATATCAATGCGATTAAAATCAATGACCTGCTGGAAGTGGTATTAAAGCGGCTTCGCCCAATTGCAAAGAATAGTAATATTGAGTTGATTTATGAGAGCTATCGTCCGGTAATTGCCGAAGTGGATGAAGTGAAATTATCCCTGGCATTCTCTAATCTCATTGAGAATGCAGTAAAGTACAATGTGGAAGATGGCTGGGTAAGAGTATCCTTAAATGCTGACCATAAATATTTCTATGTAAAAGTGTCAGACTCGGGAATCGGAATTCCGGAGGAAGCTCAGGACTCTATTTTTGACCGTTTCTATCGTGTGGACAAGGCAAGGTCAAGAGGTACCGGTGGTACCGGATTAGGACTTGCGATTACAAAAAATGCTGTCCATATGCATAAGGGTGCCATTAAGGTCTATAGCAAAGAAAATGAAGGTACTACCTTTACTGTACGTATTCCAATAAATTATATTGCATAAGGAAGACAAGCCTTCAACGAAGCATAAGTGAATTATCAAAGGCAACGTCTAGCGTTTGCAGAGCAGGAAAAAACATGAATATATTCAAAGAAAAATTTCTTGAAAATAGAATAGCTGAAAAGCAGAGCTTGCGGAATGTCAAGTCCGGAGCAGGCGGAACGAAGTCAAAGCCATTAAGAAGAACATGTAGGAAACTTCCTCTGTTCTTTCTCTTTCTGGTTGTAATACTGCTGGCGGGTTGTAGTGAAGGGCAGGAGGACAAGGATAAGACTGCGAAAGAAGAGGGTCCTTTTGTATATTATATGGATAAATCAGAGACCAAGATAGTTCCTGTGAAATATACACCTACTGAAAATACGAAGGAGAATCTTGTAAAAGAGTTTTTAGAGGTACTGTCGACGGAGTCTGATGATATAACCCTAAAGAGGGCAATTCCGGAAGGACTACGGATAAAGGCGACCTTTAGTGACAGCGGAGGACTTAGTCTTTATTTTAATGCCGCCTATAATAATTTGACGGGTATTACAGAAGTCCTTACCAGAGCGTGTATCATCAAAACCCTGTGTCAGATAAAGGGAGTCGACGATATTGCTTTTTATGTAGATGGATCACCGCTTTATGGAACCAATGGAAAACCCATTAATTTTATGAAAGCAGATGATTTTATAGATGGCAGCGGCGCGGAGAACATCAATGTAACCATATATTATGCGAATGCAGCGGGAGACGGTTTAGTAGCTTCCAACCGTACCATTATATATACAGAGAACATACCGCCTATTGAAAAAGCCATTATTGATCAGTTACTCAATGGACCGGAAATACCAAATGAGCCTGTTGATCCTACCATGAAAAAAAGTCTTCCGGATGGAACAGAGCTGCTGAAGGTAACTACCAAAGATGGAATATGTTATGTGGATTTTAATGAAAAATTTCTGGATAAGGTTCCGGGAGTAGAGCCCGAGGTAGTACTATATTCAGTGGTTAATTCCCTGGATGAATTATCAACCATAAACAAAGTACAATTTACCATAAACGGATCACCAAAAAAAATCTTTCAGGATAACATTGCTTTTGACGGAAGCTTTGAAAGGAATCTGGATTTATTGGATGAGGACAGGAGTGAAAGAAAATAATAAATTGAAAGGATGTCACGTCAGGATTTTTCAATCCTTATTATTAGTGGCAGTATCGCAGGTTGTCCTGCAATATGCAAGGGGTATAAACAATGAATACAAAGAGGCCGTTAGTCTGGCTTTTAGCATCCTACCTGGCAGGGATTGGAGTGTTTCAGTTATCCCTGCCCTTAGTGTATGGAGGAAGTATCGTTTTAATGATAGCAGTACTGTGGTGGCTGTTTGAGAAGAAAGCTTCAAAACGACGTTTCTATCATTATTATTTTCTTCTGTTGCTGCCGGTTTTGTTCGTGTTAGGGTATCTGCGTATGAATCAGCAGATAAAAGCGCCTCCTGGGGATAAGGAATTTACCACTAAAATAAATGCTACGGCAGAAGGTGTTATCAGCCTTGTAGAGGAAAATGACAGCTATACAAGAATAACCTTAAAGAAATCCCAACTTTCCTTTGGCGATAATAAATACGCAAATCTCAAACTTTTGGTATATACAGAGGATGGAAAGCAATATATAATCGGAAACAAAGTCTATATCACCGGAACGCTGATAAAATTTACCAAAGCCTCTAATCCCGGTCAGTTCAATGAATATCTCTACTATAAATCTAAAAAGTATGCTTATAAATTCTATGCAGATTCTGCGGTCATATCCGGCACACAAACCAATTTTTATTATCAGGCTCTTTCTGCTGTCAGAAAACAGCTCACAGATACTTACTATAAATTGTTACCAGAGAAAAATGCAGGTGTACTTACAGCAATGATGTTAGGTGATACCAGCTATCTGGAGGAAGACATAAAAGAACTATACCGAGAAAATGGCATTTCGCATATACTGGCAATTTCAGGTCTGCACATATCCTTATTGGGTCTGACTCTTTATCAAATCTTTCGAAAAATACACATGCCGCTTTTTCAGTCCACGGTAATAACTTTATTCTTTTTATATTCTTATGGAATACTAACAGGCTTTGGTGTATCGACCAATAGAGCGGTTGTAATGATGACTGTATACATGGCAGCAGTTCTTGTCGGCAGAACCTATGACCTTTTCTCTGGAACAGCAGTCAGTGCACTGATAATCCTTCTGCAAAGCCCTCTGGATATAACCAGTGCGGGCTTCTTATTATCTTTTGGTGCAGTTATTGGTATTGGTACTGTTTATCCTGCTCTTTGTAAAGCATTACTAAAAGAGAAAAAAGAGGAGCGGAAAAAGCGATTGCCGAAGCTGAAGGTATCCTCTCGTGAGAATTTAAAGAGAATTTACGAAGAATTCAAGTTTTATTTTTGGAATAATATAGTAATTCAGACGCTATTATCGAGTTTAAGTGTACAGCTTATTCTTTTACCGGTGCTTTTATGGTTCTTTTATGAAATTCCCGTTTATTCTCCTATTGTCAATCTCTTAATCATCCCAGTATCCTCACTGTTAACAATTCTTGCTTTCCTTGCTGTACTAATCGGTTGTGTCAGTATTCCTGCCGGCGTATTTTTTATGGGCGGGGTTAATTATATCCTGGTATTTTACGAAGCAGTGTGCCATATTGGTTCAGGTTTGCCAGGAAAAAGTATTCTGACAGGAAGACCGGGGCTGATAACCATAGCTTCCTATCTCATTCTGCTAATCCTCTTTCTCAGGTGCAACAAACAAAAAGGACGAAGAAGAAGTCTGCTCCTTGTATTACCTATGTTGCTATTATTAATACCACAAACGGCAAACAATCTGCAGGTAACCTTTCTGGATGTGGGGCAGGGAGATGGAATCGTTATTCAGCTGCCAGGTAAGACAACCATTATGATAGACGGAGGAAGTTCCAATGTAAAGAAGCTGTCAAAATACCGATTGGAACCATTTCTGAAATATCAGGGTATCAACGTAATTGATTATGCCATTGTTACCCATGGTGATGCGGACCATTACACAGGAGTCTTAGAATTCTTAGAGGAGGATTATAAGGGGAGTATACGAATAAAGAACCTGTTATTGCCGGGAGCAGATCGAAAGGATGAAACCTACACTAACCTTATTAAGAAAGCAGGTGCTTCAGGGGTAAAGGTATCTGTGTTAAATACAGGAGACAATTTTAGCCTTAAAGGTATAAGTATCAAATGCCTATGGCCGGATCAGGGGTTCGAAACAAATTCAGACAAAAATACTCATTCGATTGTATTAAGTCTGAAGTATGGTGAATTTGATATGCTGCTTACCGGTGATTTGGAAGGGGAAGGAGAGAAGCAGATTATCGAGCAAATTACACAAAAAAAGGCTGATGCGTTACACGGATATGAGGTACTAAAAGTTGCTCATCATGGCTCTAAGTATTCAACCAGCAGTGAATTTCTTCAGGCAGTATCGCCTATGTATTCCATTATTTCTTGCGGAATCGATAATTCTTATGGGCATCCCCATGCAGAAACAGTTACAAGATTATTGGAGAGCGGCAGCCAGATACTAAAAACAACAGAGAGCGGAGCAGTTACTATTATTACAGATGGAAAGAATATGAAACTGGAGGAGTGGCTTCGGTGAACTGTGAAACGGGAAAAGGAATGAATAAAATACCAGTGTCGTGAAATATAAGAATTTATTAAGAACTTTTTCCTGTTAGTAAACTGCCATTTATGTTATAATATACCTTATCGTAATTCTGTTAAGAATAATAGAACCGGCAGCCAGCCATATTCCAGCCTGATTAATAGGCGGTACATGCTTGATTGCTATATCTGACAGAATACTTTTAATAGGGTATACCATTAATAATGGCACGAAAAAAAAGGAGGAAGGCAAGGTAAAGAAATGGATTTTTTAGAAATATTAAAAGTTATATTTTATGGAATTGTGGAAGGAATTACAGAATGGCTTCCTATTAGCAGTACGGGGCATATGATACTGGTTGAAAAAGTAATGCCTCTTAATGTAAGCTATGAATTTATGGAAATGTTTAGGGTGGTAATCCAGCTTGGAGCTATTTTTGCAGTTTTGGTTCTATATTGGAATAAGATCTTCCCCTTTCAACTAAAGGATAAAAAGAAATCCATTATCAAAATGGATGTTATGAATATGTGGTTTAAGATAGTGGTTGCTATTATACCGGCAGGTGTAATTGGGACCCTTTGGGATGATGATATTGACAAGATGTTCTACAATTATGTAACGGTTGCTGTAACTCTGATCGTCTATGGTATCCTGTTTATATTTATTGAAAACAGGAACAAGAGAGGGAATTTTAAAATCACCAGTTTGAACCAGATTACCTATCAGACGGCTATTATCATAGGTCTTTTTCAAGTTCTGGCTTTAATTCCCGGAACCTCCAGATCAGGGGCTACCATACTCGGTGCAATCTTAATTGGTGTATCCAGAGAGATAGCAGCTGAGTTCACCTTTTTCCTGGCGATTCCCATTATGTTTGGGGCAAGCCTTATAAAAATGTTGAAGTTTGGCTTTGATTTTACTGGAAATGAGATTTTAGTACTTGTCTTGGGAATGTTGTCAGCTTTCGTAGTATCCATAATTGCAATCAAATTTCTTATGGGCTATATCAAGAAGCATGACTTCAAAGCCTTTGGTATTTACCGTATCGTATTAGGTATATTGGTATTAGGGTATTTCCTTATCCTTCATTAATAGTAAACAATAGAGATTTAGGAATATGGTTATAGACAAAGAAACGGTACAAAAGTATCGTTTCTTTGTCTATAAAAAATTAACTCTTTTATCTTGCTGAAATAACGAAATAGTAAGTAACAAATCCTTTCTGTTACTGATATTTTCAGTAATAGAAAGGATTTACAGGGCAAAATACACAATTGCAAAATATAAATAAAAGCTATTGACAACAAAATACACAACTGCTATAATGGGTTTAACGTTAAACCAACAACGTACTATTTTTTTGCATAACTAGTTTAACGTAAAACTATATAAGAACCTACAATAAGGAAGGGGATCATTTATGAAAAAAACCAAAAGACTTGTAAGTTTGCTCCTGTGTTTTTTATTGGTTGCAACCATGTTAGCTGGCTGTAAGAAGGATAACAACACAACAGACACCAGTTCAGACAACAACACGCCGGAAGCAACAAAAGAAGCAACAGCAACAGAAGCAGCAGCTACAGAAGCTCCTGCCGAGAACTTTGAACTTAAGCTTGGTATCTGGCCGGAGGACACTTTAACAGATGATATTAAGCTTCATGAAGGATATGTTAAAACGTTTAATGAAACACATCCTAATGTTGAGGTAGTACCCGCCTATTACAAATATGCAACGGATACCTTCGTTTCTCTCGCAGAATCAGGCAACCTGCCTACTATCTTTGAGACCTGGTATACAGAACCTCAGAAATTAATTAACGGTGGTTTCGTGGCAGACATTACAGAGGAGCTAAAAGCAAGAGGCTGGGATACAGCAATGAATCCCTCCATCCGTGATCTGTTATCCAAAGATGGAAAAATATATGGAATTCCCCGTGACGGTTATGCACTTGGTATGATGGTTAATATCGAGCTTTTTGAAGAAGCCGGTTTAGTAGATGAGAACGGATATCCCCAATATCCTAAGACTTGGGAAGAGCTTGCTCAGACGGCTAAGATTATAAAAGATAAGACAGGTCAGGCCGGTCTTTGCCTATTGGCAAAGGATAATGCAGGCGGCTGGCATTTCAGTAATATTGCCTGGAACTTCGGTGCAACTTTAACACTTGAAAAAGATGGTAAATTCGTAGCAAATGTAAATTCTCCTGAAGCGATTGCTGCTATGGAATATGTAAAGTCCTTAAAATGGGAATACGACGTACTTACTCCCGATCCTACCAATGAAGATTGGGGAACTGGTTTTGTAAACTTAGGAACAGGAACAGCTGCTATGTACATAGCTGCCAACGATGCAGTAAATCAGCCTACACAGGTTAATGGCCTTCCAGCAGATAAACTTGCCATAGTGCCTATGCCTGCAGGTCCCGGAGGACAGTATTCCTTATCCGGTGGTACTCCTTATATGTTTTCAAAGGATGCAACGCCTGAACAGATCAATGCTGCTCTTGATTACCTAGAGATCATGGGGAAAGCTCCAGTTGCAACAGATGCTGCCATTGCCGGTATGAAAGCTGACGCTCAGAATAAGATTGATAACAATGTACCTGTAATACCTCGTTTCCCTTGCTGGGTTGACCAGAAGGTACTGGATGCAGAGGCTGCTGTAACCAATGAATTCAATAACGTTGATATGAATCTGTTCAATGATTATTTTAATATCATCAAAAAGGATGGTAACTTAAGACTGGAAGAACCCGGTTCTGCTCAGGATTTATATTCTGAACTTACCAAAGTGCTTCAGGCTGTTATCACGGATAAGAATGCAGATGTAGCTTCCCTTATGCAGACTGCTAATGACAACTATCAGAAATTACTTGATGAGAATGTAAATAAATAGTAAACATAACTTAAACAAAGCTGATGGGGATCTTGTGTAAGATGCCCATCAGCTGCGATAAGACATTATAACATAAGGAGGGCAGATAACGTGGCTGGAACGAAAAATGATATGGCAAAGAAAGCACCAGGAGCTGGAATCAAGAAAAAAGATGTGACAGGATGGCTTATAATGCTGCCGACAATCCTCTTATTTGCATTTTTTGTGTGGGAGCCATTGATAGAAAGTATCCGACTCTCCCTTTATACTGCAAAAGGAATCCGTTTGATCGAGTTTGTAGGCTTTGAAAATTATGGTAAGGTAATCAGACATCCTGACTTTCTCGCAGCTTTTTCCAACACATTTATCTATATTTTATGGTCACTGTTAATTGGTTTTGTGGTGCCGATCATTATGGCATCTCTAATTACTGAAACAACTCATTTTAAGAGCTTTTTCAGAGTGGGTGTATATTTACCTAATATTATGCCGGGTCTGGCTACTGTTTTGATGTGGGGATTCTTTTTTCGTCCCGGTAACACAGGAGTTTTAAATATCTTATTGGACAAAATCGGAGTTGCTCCACAGGTATGGCTTACCAATCCTAAATGGACCATTCCGTTGATTGTTGCAGCTATGACCTGGAAAGGTGCAGGAGCTACTGCCTTAATTTATATGGCCGGTATATCCAATATCAATCCAGAGCTTTATGAAGCGGCAACTATAGATGGTGCGGGTATACTGAACCGTATGCGTTTTATTACCATTCCCAGTATCTTTGCTTTGGGCAAGACTATGCTGATTCTTCAGATTATTGCAGTATTTCAGATTATTTACGAACCGCTGGTTATGACCAATGGTGGTCCGAATAACGCAAGTATTTCCATCATGCAGCTGGTATACAATTATGCTTTCAGGGATTTCAATTATCCAATGGCAGCAGCTCTGTCTGTAATGATGAGTATTGTTCTTATTATTTTAAGCGGTCTGTACTTTAAGCTTACCGCAACCAAAGAAGATTAGGGGGTGTTTGAATGTTTTTTGACAATTACAGAAAGAAAGAAGACGGTGTTGTCCGTTTTTATGACCTTCATTCCAAACGCACCAGAGCACTTATTATTATAATTTATCTGATATGCTTTAGCATTGTAATCACATCCTTATTTCCTCCGGTATGGGTATTCCTTGCCAGCTTTAAGGATATTAAGGAATTCAGAAGAAGTGCGACGATTTTGCCTTCTGTATTCAATTTCAGTGCCTATGCAAAGACCTGGAATGATTTGAAATTTGCAAAATATTATATTAATTCCTTTATCTCAGTAGGAGGTAGTGTCTTATGCGCAGTCATTTTTAACGGACTCATTGCGTATGCACTTGGAATCTTAAAACCAAAGGGACATAAGCTTGTCTTTGGTCTGGTCATGTGGAGTTTACTGATTCCGACTACGACCAGCGTCGTGGCACTGTTTGTCAATATTAACAGAATCGGATTGAATCAATCCTTTTTACCGCTTTGGCTGTCCTTTGGAGCCAATGCCTTTTACGTAATATTATTTAAGCAGTTCTTTGAAAGCCTGCCAAAAGAAATCATTGAGGCAGCCAAGCTGGATGGATGCGGTTATCTTAGAACCTTTGCCAGTATCGTAGTTCCGCTGTCAAAATCCATTGTTATGGTGGTGGTTATCTTTGCAATCAATGCTGCCTGGTCAGATTTTCTTCTGCCTTATCTGGTGTTAAATGGTTCGGGATTGGAAACGGTTATGGTAAGACTGTTCCTGTTCAGAACTTCTAATGCAACAGATGTGGAAGTACTGAGAGCAGTAGCATTTTCAATTATTCCTCCTATCATTTTATTCACATTATTCCAGAAACAAATAACAGAAGGTGCAGCAGCAGGGGCATTAAAGGGGTAGCGTATGGCAAAATCAGCAGATATTTATTATAAAGTACATCCATGGAAAATAATCGAGGAGGGTTTCAACAAGGAGTATGCCTTGGTGTCAGAATCCGTGTTTTCCCTGGGTAACGAATATATGGGAACCAGAGGCAGTTTCGAGGAGGGTTATTCCGGAAGCAGCCTTATCGGAAATTATTTTAACGGTATTTATGAAGCAGCACAGCTTGAGAAATCAGGTTATAAAGGAATTATTGACAGAACGGAATTTATCGTAAATTCAGCGGATTGGTTATATACAAGACTTGAAGCAGAAGGGGAAACACTGGATCTTAATACCTCCGACTTTAAAGATTTTTACAGAGAGCTGGACCTTAAGAGTGGTATCCTGTTCAGAAGCTTTGTCTGGGTGCTGCCCTCTGGTAAGAAAATAAAACTGGAGTTCAGACGCTTCTTATCCATGAAAGAAGCAGAAACTGCGGTGCAAAAAATAATTGTGACACCTCTTAATTTCTCAGGGGAAATCAAGCTTTATTCCGGGATTGATTTTACACAGATTCATCATATGACCGGACGTTCCATGTGGAATGTGATATCAAAAACAGCAGAAGAAGAGACCCTTAGTATGTTGGGGAATACTGTTAGTACAGATCAGGCACTCTTAACCAGCTGCAGATTTCTCTGCGAATATCAAAGCAAAGAAGATTATGCAGAAGAGAAAAAGCTCGTAAGAAAGTTTGTAATTGCCTTAGAGCAGGGAAAAGCTTTTGAATTTGGCAAGATAATCAGAAATATTACCAGAAAAGCAACTGAAACTGTTGATAAAGAAGCCTTTTTAAAGAAATGGGAAGAGAACCCGTCTATATTAAAAGCACTGGATATCGGAATGCTGGAAGCGGATAACCTTAACTGGTGGCATAAGACCTGGCAGGAATCAGATATTGAAATCCTTGGCGATGAGCTGAACCAGCAAGGCATCAGATACTGCATCTTCCAGATGCATCAGACCTATCACGGTGCGGATAAAGGTACAATTATCGGTGCCAAAGGACTGACTGGCGAAGCATACAGCGGCAATACCTTCTGGGATACGGAGGCTTATTGTCTTCCCTTTTATATCTTTAACAATACACAGGCAGCGAAGCATCTGCTGGAATTCAGGTATCTTACCTTGACGGAAGCAATGGAGCGTGCCAAAGCCCTTGATTGTAAGGGAGCCTTTTATCCCATAGCAACCATAACCGGCAGAGAATGCTGCTCTCTCTGGCAGCATGCCAGCCTTCAGCTCCAGGCTTCTACAGCTGTTGCTTATGGCTTCTGGCATTATGAAAATATAACCGGAGACGATGAATTTGTATTTGAGAAGGGTATGCCAGTACTGATTGAAGTCAGCAGGATGCTTGCCACCAGAGGTGACTGGAGCGGGGATGGGACTCGTTATGGCTTCTATGGAGTTATGGGACCTGATGAATTCCAGATGATGGTTAATAACAATTGCTACACCAATTATATGGGAAAGAAAACCCTTGAATATACTCTGGATGTATTAAGCAGATGCTCCTTCACTGCACCGGATAAGTATCGGGATATAACCGGAGACAGAAATCTTAAGGAAGAAGAAATTGAGAACTTCCGTAAAATAGCAGAGCATATGTATATTCCTTACCAGACAGAAACAGAGCTTTATGAACAGCATGAAGGGTATTTTAACCTTCCGCATGTGGATATTGACAAAATTCCCATGGAAGAATTCCCACTGTACCATCATTGGACTTACGACAGGATATATCGCAATGACATGTTAAAGCAGCCGGATGTACTGATGCTGATGTTATTGTATAACAGGGATTTTACAGAAAAGCAATTACGAAGCAATTATGATTATTATGAACCCAGATGTATCCATGAAAGTTCACTTTCACCTTCTGTTCACTCCATACTGGCAGCACAGTTAAAAAAAGCGGAGGAAGCTTATAAATTCTTTGGCTTTGCAACCAGAATGGACCTGGATAACTATAACAGAAATACCGGAGAAGGTTTACATACAACATCAATAGCCGCAGCCTGGATGAATATTGTTTATGGTTTTGGCGGTATGCGGTCTGATGGAAAAGAACTGGCTTTTGCTCCCTCTTTACCGGAACAGTGGCAGGGATATTCCTTTAAGATGCATGTAAAAGAGGAAGTGGTAGCGGTATCAATTGACAAGGAAAATATTAAGATTTCCTCCGATTCCAATACCGGACTCAAAGTATTGATCTATGAGAAAGAATATGTAATCGGACAGAAAGAAGTAAGAGTTCCTGTTATACAGTAATAGCTGGTGTATAAGGCGATACCAGGGAAGGAGTGATAAATAAGAAATGAACTGGAACATTGAAGAACTTGGCTATCAACCCGAGAAAGCAACAGGACTTGGTAATAAATTCTTAATCGGCAATGGTTATATGGGGATTCGGGGAACTTTGGAGGAATCAAAGAAGGATCAATTTCCGGCAGTCAATCTTTCAGGAATCTATGACCAGGTGGGAAATGGCTGGCGGGAACCTCTAAACGCACCCAATGGGCTGTTCACACGTCTTCTGATAGAGGGGAAGGAATACTGTCTTTCGGAAAAAGAACATAAAGCCCATACAATGGAACTCGATTACAGACATGGTATCTTTCGCAGAGAAACTGTTTTTGAGGCGGCAAAAGGGACGGTGACCTTAAAAACAGAACGATTTGCCAGTATGGTGGATAAACATCTCATTGCACTGAAGGTGACATTAGTACCTTCCTATGACGGTGAAATTGAGGTTATAACCGGTATCGACGGTGAGGTTTGGGATATTAATGGTCCTCATTATGACAGTGTGCTTACAGGAGTTACCGGAGAACTTATCGGTGCAGTTGCAACTACCCACGAGAAGCAGGATAAGGTAGCAGTTTATGAAGCACTGGAGATTCCTTCTGTTGCTGGGCAGGAGGCTGCTATTGCGGAGCAATCTACAAAAGAGAAGGATAGAACAGTATTAAGACATCTTAAACTACAGGTTACTGCAGAGAAGAGCTACACCTTTTTTAAGTACATTTCAATTTATACCAGTCTGGACACTGCTGCTTTTCAGGAGGAAGGAAAACAACTGGTATTGGAGGCAAAGAAAAGAGGATATGAAGCACTGCTGAAAGAACATAAGAATAACTGGGAAAAGAAGTGGAGCAGATCAGAAGTAGAGATTGAAGGTGATGACGAGGCCATGGAAGCTCTTAATTATTCTTTGTATCATCTGCACAGCATTGCGCCAAGACATTCTAAAAGCCTTTCTATAGCAGCCAGAGGCTTATCGGGACAGACTTATAAGGGTGCGGTGTTCTGGGATACGGAAATGTTTATGCTGGATTTCTTCCTTTTTACAGAACCGGAAGTAGCAAAAACCTTGCTGAAATATCGAATTGATACCTTAAAAGGAGCGAAAGCAAAAGCCGGAGACTATGGCTTTTGCGGTGCCTTTTACGCCTGGGAGAGTCAGGAGGGCGGTTATGATGCCTGCTCTGACTATAATGTAACAGACGTGTTTACCGGACGCCCCATGCGCACCTATTTTAAAGATAAGCAGATTCATATATCAACAGCCGTAGTTTACGGTATAATGCGCTATATTGAATTTACCGGCGATAAGGAACTGCTAAGTGAAGGCGGAGCAGAGACTATTATAGAATGTGCCAAGTTCTACTACAGTCTTTTAATTAAGAGAGTAAAGGATGAGAAGTATGAGCTTTACGATGTTATCGGCCCGGATGAGTACCATGAGAGGGTTAATAACAATGCCTATACTAACCGTATGGTAAAGTTTACTTTCGAGGCGGCTATAAAACTTCTGGAAGAAGAAACAGAGAATAAGGCGGAAGCAGCTGAGAAAACATTGCTTTTGGAAAGCTTTCGTGATGCGGCTCTGCATCTTTACATACCGCAGCCAGATGAGAAGACAGGCATTATTGAGCAATTTGACGGATACGAACAGTTGGAAGACGTATCCGTTGAAGCGGTAAAAGGAAGACTGCTCCATGAGAAGGAATACTGGGGAGGAGCCTATGGCGTGGCATCCCATACCAAAGTCATTAAACAGGCAGATGTTGTGACTATGATGAATTTATTTTCCTCAGAATATGATATGGAAATCCTCTATAAGAACTGGGCTTATTATGAGCCGAGAACGGAGCATGGCTCTTCCTTAAGTGCCTGTATGTACTCCATGGTTGCCTGCAAGTGCAATATGCCGGATCAGGCGTATCCATTCTTTTTAAAGTCAGCCAAAGCAGATTTGGGTGACGGAGGGAAACAGTGGGCCGGGTTAATATATATTGGAGGTACCCATCCTGCAGCCAGCGGAGGGGCTTATATGACGGCAGTGGAAGGCTTTGCAGGACTTAAGCTTGAGAATGGAGAGCTGAAAGCTGAACCAAGATTACCGAAAGGCTGGAAGCATTTGAAGTTTAAGGTTCAATATCTGGGAGAACTGTACCAGGTTACTGTAACAAAGGATAAAGCTGAAGTGGAGAAGATAAGAGACTAGATGTAATCAGTATGGGATAGTGATAGTGTTTATTATTTTATATTCATTGATGAGGGAAGAGTTTAGTTAGAGGCGCTTTTATACTTCAAAGCTGGAAGGTAAAGAAAATTTAAA
This sequence comes from Anaerocolumna sp. AGMB13020, assembly GCF_033100115.1. Lineage (NCBI taxonomy): Bacteria > Bacillati > Bacillota > Clostridia > Lachnospirales > Lachnospiraceae > Anaerocolumna > Anaerocolumna sp. AGMB13020. The sequence goes on from NZ_CP136910.1 coordinate 4,994,792, forward strand.
GAGTCAAATTAAGGGGATGCGTTTAGAACATCCCCTTCTGATTAATTATAGAGTGATTTGACGCTCTCCCGTTCTACCAGATGAATTGGAAGAATCACTTCATTGTTAGGGAGAGGTTTGTTATCAAGCTTATCCATAAGGAAATAAACTGCCAGCTTACCTTTTAAAGGTGCATCCTGATGGATGGTCGTAAGCATTGGTGATGTCAGCTGGCACAGATTGATATCATCAAAACCCATTACAGATATATCGTCAGGAATCATTTTACCCGCTTGTCTGAGACCTGCCATAATACCGGCAGCTAAAATATCCGCAGTTGCAAAAACCGCTGTGATGTCTTTTCTGAGAGCAAGCTGCTTACCAAGTTCAACCGTGGTAGCAGTATCAAGTTCCTGTTCAAAGATAAGGTTTTTACGAAAAGGAATGGAAGCTTCCTTTAGCGCTTCTTTATAACCCAGAAAACGTTCGTACACAACACCTTTCTCTTTGATAGTAGGAGAAGCAAAAGCAATGTCTTTGTGGCCTTTGTCAATGAGGTACCTGGTGGCAGTATAGCCTCCATCATAATCTTCAAGACCTACGTTGCAAATGTTAGGATGTGATACATAACTGTCTATTAGAACAACGGGTATCTTAAGACTGGTTAATGCCTCGAAAAATTCATCCTGAAATACACCGGTACAAAAGAGCCCGTCCACATTCCAGTTATGTAGAAAATTCATCAGGTCTGAGGTGGTTTCCACGGTACGAAGCATTAAATAATAACCGTTTTCTCTCAGGGTTTTTTCGATGGAACCGATAAAGGCGGAATGAAAAGGGTCTTCTACGATACTTTCTTTTTTATTCGAAGTCAGGTGGCTGATCATTCCGATAACTTTAGAAGAGCTGGACACCAGTGCGCGAGCAGACATATTCGGAACATAACCTAGCTTATCTATGGCTTCGTTTATAAGGGTAATAGTTTCAGCTGATACACGTCCCGTCTTTCCGTGAATTACATTGGAGACAGTGGTACAGCTTACCCCAACGGCCTGTGCAATATCTTTAATCGTGGTCATTTTCATGTTCCTTTCTATCACAAGTTTAATGTTAAACCAAAGTACAAACAGTTTAACATACCTGACCGGAAATGTACAGATTAAATAAATTGCATACCTTTCACGCCTGCTGCCAGGGAAAAAGCATATTAGTCAGAGTGCAGGCTGTAATTAGTTAGTTCATAATCCTGAAGGAAGTAATATAGAAAAATCTTTGAAAGTAGAAAAACTGAGAACAAGAATTTTTTAGAAGAAAGAATTTTTTAGAAGAAAGAATTTTTTAGAAGAAAGAGTTTTTTAGAAGAAAGAATTTTTTAGAAGAAAGAATTTTTTAGAAGAAAGAGTTTTTTAGAAGAAAGAGTTTTTTAGAAGAAAGAGTTTTTTAGAAGAAAGAATTTTTAGAAGAAAGAATTTTTTAGAAGAAAGAGTTTTTTAAGAAAGAGTTTTTATGAAAGATTTTCTGAGAAGAAAGAACTTCTGAGAAGTTAGTAATATAAAGAAGCGGAATTAGAAAGAAATTAAAATGTGAATAGCTCATAATGAGGGGAAAACAAATAGCTTTCAGAGAACAGGTATACATCTTATAAATACAAAAGGAAAATAAGGAGATAAAACTATGATAAGAGGAGTAATTTTTGATTTGGATGGAGTATTGGTATCAACGGATGAACTTCATTTTGAAGCCTGGAAGATGCTTGCTGTCGAGCTTGGTATCGATAAATTTACCAGAGAAGATAATAAGAAGCAAAAGGGTGTCAGCAGAATGGAATCCCTGGAGGTAGTATTAAGCAAGGGCAGTAAGATCTACAGTCAGGAAATGAAAGAAGAGTTTGCAGAGAGAAAGAATAATTACTACAAGAAATTGCTAGAGGAACTGGATGAAAGAGCAATCCTTCCGGGCGTGACGGAATGCCTTCGGATGCTTAAAAGCAATGGAAACCTTATTGGTATAGGTTCTGTAAGTAAAAACGCTCCACTTATACTTGAGAAAACCGGACTAATAAAATACATAGACAAGGTAAGCTGCGGGCTAGATATTACAAGGTCCAAACCTGATCCCGAAGTTTTTGAAGTAGCCGCTAATAAACTGGGACTCAAATATGAGGACTGTCTGGTAGTTGAGGATTCCCTGGCAGGTATCGTAGCCGGTAAGGCAGCCCATATGAAGACTCTTGGAGTGGGAAGTGAATATGAGCTGTTACGGGCAGATTACGAAGCAACAGGTCTTGATGCGGAGATAGATTGGAAAGCAATTCTTGAGGCTTAATTGAATGCTGGATTATGTGAATTATGGAAAAGCTTAATAAAACATAAAACTCGGCAAGGTAAAAACCTGGCAAACGAAATAGTTTATAAATTAATAGCTAAATAAACTTAACAGGCCAAAAATAGAGAAGGGTAAGCTAAAAGAAAATCTAAGAAAAGGTGCCACACATAATCTTTTGGCGAAAATTTGTGGCAGGGAGAGAGAATCTTCCTTAGGGGTGTCCAGATGGATAAGAAGAAAGGAATAGCTCTGGTACAATGGTTAGTAATTTTTGTTTTGGTTATTACAGCCGGAGTGGCAGGAAAAAACTTAAGAGACAGAAGTCTAGAGGTCAGTAGGATGATGAATTACGAGAATACAAAGCTGGTGCTTTATGAGGGGCCTGAATCCTTAAAAGATGCAACCGCTAAAGACCTGGTCAGTGCCAGCGAAAAGGAGAGAAATTATGCACTGCTGCATTGTACGGATACAGAGGTAAAGGTTAATGGCAATGACTGTTACGTATATGACACCAATGTGAATCATTCCAGAAAATGGTATCAGAATTATATGCCGCCCCAGTCCAGAACACCTATCACATATTTTGATTTTGAAGGTGTCGTTGAAATACAGGTCAGTCTTAAAGCCATGGAGTTGCAATCAGCAAAAATAAGTCCTTTAAGCAGTAATATAACACCTGTGGTAAACAAGCAGGAAGGAACGGTTACCTTCTCTGTGACAGAACCGGGCAATTATACTGTTACATATAATGACTCACCGGAACGTGCACTTCATATCTTTGCCAATCCCATAGATACAGAAGCTCCTACGGAGAGTACGGATACCATCAAGTACATAGGACCAGGGGAATGGAATATAGAAAATATCATCTTAGAGGATAACCAGACGTTATATCTGGCAGGAGGTGCAGTTGTACATGGCATTATCAATGCCAATTACGCAAAGAATGTCAAGGTAGCCGGCAGAGGTATCTTAGACGGCTCCGGTTTTGAGGGCTGGATGGGAAAGACGGCTTATGTGCCATTAAAATTCGATAACTGTGATGGTGTAACCCTTAAAGATATCATTGTCTTGAATCCCAATGCCTGGGTTTGTTCTGCAAAAAGTTCTACCAATGGAATTATCGATGGCATAAGAATCATATCTTCAAGACCAAACGGAGATGGAATAACACTGCAGTCCTGTACCAATTACCAGGTATCCAATTGCTTTGTAAGAAGCTGGGATGATTCATTGGTTGTGAAGAATTATGAAGGAAGCTCCTCTGACATAACCTTTCAGAATATGCAGCTATGGACGGATTTTGCCCAGTCAATGGAAATTGGTTATGAGACCAACAAAGGACAGGTAGAAGGGGTATCCATTACCAATATCAAATTTGATGGTATTACCATTCTGAACAATTTCCATAAGCCTGTTATATCAGTACATAATGCAGACGATGCAGCAGTGAAAGCTGTTACCTTTCAGAATATAACCGTTGAAAATGCGCAGATGGGATCAGGAGATGGAGATGAGATGCCGTATCTCATAGATCTGCATATACCAAAGACCTCAAATTGGACGTCAACTAAAGAAAGAGGGGTAATAGAGGGAGTAACTATTGATAATGTCAAAGTGCTTTCCGGAAAATTCAGTCCTTCCAGAATAGAAGGTTATGATGAAAACCATAAGATCAGCAATATTTCCATTCATAATCTTGAAATCCTGGGAGAGAAAATACTCAATTTTGAACAGGGTAACTTTGAGATAGATACTGCTACTACAGAAAATTTGACAATTCGGTAAGAGGTTCATAAGAATCCAGAAAGGTATGGTTACTAAGATGAAGATTGTACGTCCTGTATTAATAGTTCTGTTATTGACAGTCAACATTTATCTGATTGGTTTTGCACCTGACAGTATAAAAGAGCCGTCAAAGGAATTATCACCGGAAAATATCACCGTAAGAAACACCATAGAACAGACTGAGAGTATGGAGCATCCGGAGTTTAAGAAAGCAGAATATACATTGGTGCTTCCAGAAGGCACCAATATAGCCCTGAAAAAGAAAGTAATTGCCAGCAGCTTTGCAGATGTGTATACGCCCAGAAAGACAACAGATGGGATCGCAGTAGGAGTATCTTATTGGGAAGGTAAACCGGATTACCCCAATTACCTTACAGTGGATTTGGAAAAGAAAGAGAAGTTTCAGGCAATCAGATTAGCGCTGAGCCCGATGGCAGTATGGGGGAAAAGAACACAGACCATAGCTGTCAATATCAGTAAGGATGGAGAGACTTTCACACCTTTGGCAGAAGCAAAGCAGTATACCTTTGATCCGGATTTGGGTAATGAAGCACAATTGTTCTTTGACAATGCAGAAGCCAGATACATACAGCTTGTTTTTACAGAAAATACAGGATCAGGCGGAGGCCAGCTGGCGGAATTTGAAATCTACCAGAAATAAAGCACAAAGGGATATAACCCGTTGTGTTTATAATTTTATTAGGAGTGGTGAGCTTTTGGCTGGCATCCAGAGGTATGGTATCCAGTTATATTGACTCCAGTAAAGTAAGCCTGAACTATCAAAAAATCAGCAGATAAAGACCAAAAGGCATAAGAAGTCCAATCCAGTGAATATTTTGCTCCTGACATTATGAAACAGATGAATAGCAGCTCAAGTAATCTGTTTTAGGATAAAGCAACAAAATCCAGAGAAAAGGACTTCTAGTGCCTTTTCACACGCATTCATGCTTTAGCTAAACTGCAATTACGGTAATTCTTAGAGAAACTGTATATTTTGCTAATGAGATTATTTCTCAGATAAGTACTTGACAGATGAAGAAGAATGATGTATTTTTATCCTGTAGACACCCCACGGGGGTGTGGTAGTGAAATTTATCCGGAATAAAATAAACTATAAAAGCCCAAGGTTTTTATATCATGCTTTGTGAGATTCCGGGAATAATAAAAAGAAAGGACATCGCAGCAACCTGCGACAGGAGAGGTTTTATTATGAGTCAAAAATTTACTGTTACGGGAATGACCTGTTCGGCCTGCTCAGCAGCAGTTGAGAAGAGTGTTAAGAATGTGCAGGGGGTAAGCTCTGTAGTTGTTAATCTTCTTGGTAACAGCATGCTGGTAGACTACGATAAGGAGGTCACCAACGAAAATACCATAATTCAGTCTGTCGAGAATGCGGGCTACCATGCTTCTCTGTATGTAAAAGGACAGGAGGCGGCAGGCACCGAGAAAACGGAGAACAGAGTGCAGTCAGAACTTAAGGAAATGAAATTTCGAATCATTGTTTCTGCAATCTTTCTGATTCCTTTGCTTTATATTGCAATGGGACATATGTTTAAGTTTCCTCTGCCAGGTTTTCTACATGGAGATAAGAATGCAGTAACCTTTGCATTTATACAGTTTCTGCTGACCCTGCCTATTCTGTACGTTAACCGGAAATATTTTCAGGTGGGCTTTAAGACGCTCTTTAAGGGACACCCCAATATGGACTCCCTCATTGCCATTGGCTCCGGTGCAGCGGTGGTATATGGAGTATTTGCTATATTTATGATTGGCTATGGCCTTGGACATATGGATATGGATGCCGTTATGAAATATTCCATGGACCTTTATTTTGAGTCAGCCGCAACCATCTTAACCCTTATAACCCTTGGTAAATTCCTTGAAGCAAGATCGAAAGGCAAGACCTCTGAGGCAATCAGTAAACTGATGGATTTGTCACCTAAGACAGCAATGGTCATAAGAAATGGGGAAGAGAAAGAAATTCCCATTGAAGAAGTAGTAATCGGCGATATCCTGGCTGTTCGTCCGGGACAGAGCGTACCTGTAGATGGTGTTATCACAGAAGGCAGTACAGCGATTGATCAGTCAGCCCTCACCGGTGAAAGTATACCCGTGGAAAAGCTTCCCGGCGATAAGGTTATCGGTGCTACCATAAACAAGACCGGCTTCTTTAAATTCCGGGCAGAAAAAGTTGGAAATGACACAACACTGGCGCAGATTATCCAGCTTGTGGAAGACGCTAATTCCTCAAAGGCACCCATTGCCAAACTGGCTGATAAAATCAGCGGAATCTTTGTTCCGGTAGTAATCAGTATTGCGGTTCTATCGACTATTATCTGGCTGTTAACGGGTGAATCCTTTGAATTTGCATTATCTATAGGTATTGCAGTATTGGTTATATCCTGCCCCTGTGCCCTTGGTCTTGCAACTCCCGTTGCTATCATGGTAGGAACCGGAAAAGGAGCCACTAACGGAATATTAATCAAATCAGCAGAAGCCCTGGAAATCGCACATAAGGTCAATACGGTAATCCTTGATAAGACCGGTACCATTACAGAAGGGAAACCAAGAGTTACAGATATAGTTACGGCAGCAGGAATTACAGAAGAAGAACTGCTACAGGCAGCAGCAGCCATTGAGAAGCCCTCAGAACATCCATTAGCAGAAGCTATCTTGGAAAAAGCCAAAGAAAAAGGCATTAAATACGAGGATGTCAATGAATTCAAAGCTGTATCTGGAAGAGGTATTCTGGCTAAAATAGGCGGTGAAAATTATTATTCCGGAAACCTTGCATTAATGAAGGAACAGGGAATTGATATTTCTAAGCTTGAACAGAAAGCAGATGCTTTTTCTGAAAATGGTAAAACACCTCTTTATTTTGCTAAGGAAAACACGCTTCTGGGAGTTATCGCAGTAGCGGATGTTGTGAAACCCACCAGTAAGGCAGCCATAGAGGAATTAAAAGCTCTGGGCATTGATGTTGTAATGCTTACCGGCGATAACAAGAAGACCGCTGAAGCAATCAGAAAACAGCTTCATATAGACCGTGTAGTTGCAGAGGTACTTCCTCAGGACAAAGAAAGTGAAGTCAGAAAGCTTCAGGAAAAAGGGAAAAAAGTAGCCATGATAGGTGATGGTATCAACGATGCTCCAGCCCTTGCAAGAGCGGACGTAGGTATTGCTATTGGTGCCGGTACAGATATTGCCATTGAATCAGCAGATATCGTATTAATGAAAAGTGATCTGCTGGATGCAGTTACTGCCATTGAGCTTAGTAAAGCAACTATTAAGAATATCAAAGAGAATCTATTCTGGGCATTTTTCTACAATACTATTGGCATACCATTGGCAGCAGGTGTATTTTATGGTATACTGGAGTGGAAACTAAATCCTATGTTTGCAGCAGCAGCTATGAGTTTAAGCTCCGTTTGTGTTGTGACCAATGCTTTAAGGCTTCGTTTCTTTAAGCCTAAGAGAAGAAAGATTGGTGAAAGGAATAACCCGTAAGCTTTGCATATAAATTATTACATCCAATTTTATCTGAAATAGTCAGAATTTAAAGAATAAGAAAGGTACACCGCCATTGGTCCGTATACCAATAGTAAGCGGCATAGGTATAAGAATATGAAAAAAGTTATGAAAATTGAAGGTATGTCCTGTGGTCATTGTCAGGCAAGAGTAGAGAAGGCATTAGGTGCCATTAACGGAGTAAATGCTAAAGTTAATCTTGGAAAGAAAGAAGCCGTAATTGAATTTTCTTCCGATATCAGCGATGATGTATTTATCAATGCGGTAACAGAAGCAGGATATGAAGTAGTATCCGTAGCTGAGAAAAAAGGACTTTTTGGCAGATAAGAAAGAGGTTGTTATGAAAGCTGATAAAGATAAGATTACACGTCTGTTAAAAACTGCCAGGGGGCAGATAGACGGCCTTTTAAAGATGGTGGATGACGACAGATATTGTATAGATATCTCAAACCAGCTGTCGGCTACCCAAGCTATCTTGCAAAAGGTTAACAATGAAATCATCCAATCCCATTTAAAGAGCTGCGTCAAAGACAGCTTTGACACAGGCTCGGAAGAAGATAAGGATGAAAAAATCGAGGAAATCGTAAAATTACTGGATAAACTATCAAAATAGAAGATATTATTAATACTGTAAATAACAGGGCCATTCAATAGGATTATTCTATATTGAATGACCCTGATTCTCTGAAAAAAATATGTTTTAATCAGTTACTCACAATAAGATTTCCGTATCAGGTGGTATAATTCTTATCTGTCAAATATCGGTGTTATCATTTGCTCACTCCAGATCATAAGTTTTATTAGACGAGCTAGTTTTTTTGATTTTCAAGTACAGGCAATGTGGATAAATTGAAGCATGAATTCTTCTATTTATCCACATTGCCGTCCCTTGTTAAATAAAAATTTTCTTTTACAATTCTATTATTATTTAACATTAATTTTCTTGCATGATTCTTAAGGAAACAACAAATTATAAGGAATATAATACGTATTCATTAAGTTATTCTTAAATTTAAAAAATCCATTTTCTTTTTACAAAAAGCTGTGATATAATTGTTCGAGATTTACAAAAAACTTAACTAATCTAAATATTCCGTTTTCAGTTCATCGAAAACAGAATATCATTATGTTTCATACAGGAGTGTAGGGATGGATAATCAGGAGAAAGCCGACGATCAGGGGAAAAAGATTACTGCAAATAACAATTGGGATAATTATTCCGGGGGGCTGAACACTGCGGCCAGTTATAATGAGGAAGATGATTTTATGCAGGAAATAAAAGATTCTTTGGCACAGCAGATCAGTACGGAGATGGAGGATAACGATACGGATACTACAAATAATATAACGAAAAAAGGAAAATTTCCAAAGGGACTTAAGATATTTGCAATAGTGTTTTCAACCATTATGTTAGCACTGTTATTATTGGTACTGACACCGGGAGGACAAAAGCTTTTATTTACGATTGCAGGTAATTATATATATAATAAGCTGGATTACGAAGATATTAACCAACCAGTGGACAATAATACGAATACCAATGTAGTACCTACACAAGCTCCGATCAAAGTAGAAAAAGACGTTATAAATATTCTTCTTATTGGTGTAGAGGAGATCGGTGGTGCTTCTAATACAGATTCCTTGATGATTGCTTCCATGAATACAAAAGATAAATCTGTAAAACTTACCTCTATCATGAGAGATTTATATGTTGAGATACCGGGACATGATAATAATAAGATCAATGCCACTTATGCAATTGGTGGAATGGAGCTTTTATATCAGACGATCAGCAGAGATTTCGGAATTGACATTGACGGCTATGTAAAAGTCAACTTTGAAGCTTTCGAGAAAATAGTTGATCTGGTTGGCGGAGTTGATGTAACCCTTACTTCGAAGGAGGCATATTACCTTAACACTACCAATTACATTTCTAATCCTGCATATCGTAATGTCCATGAAGGAACGCAGACGATGAACGGTAATCAGGCGCTTGGTTACTGCAGAGTTCGTAAGGTATCAACAGGTACAGAAAATAATGACTTTGGAAGAACACAAAGGCAAAGAGCAGTCCTTAATAGTATTTTTGATAAAGTAAAAAATATGGATGTATTTAGTCTGGTAGGTTTAATGGATAAGTTTCTGACACAAGTTGATATCGACACGGATATAACAAATTCAGAATTTAATAATTATTTGCAATTAGGTGTCAGCTTAAAGTTAAAAGAACTTGAGAATTATAGAATACCTTCCGATGGTAATTACGGCTCTCAGCGTGTTCAGATTGGTAAATATAATGTGGATGTATTGGTTCCTACAGATTGGGAAGCAACCAGAGCAGAAATCCATGAGTTCATCTATGGAAGTGACAGCAGTGATACTGCAGATAACAGCACTACCGGGACCGGTGATGCCAATTCAGTGGAAGCTACCCCTACAGAATAATAAATAATAATATTATATTAGTGTCATGGAAATACCGTTGTAACGTTTCTGAGAATGAAAGGTTATGACGGTATTTTTCAATCAAAATTTAGGTTATTGAATTATTACAGAGACTTGTAATAAAAGGTTTATCAAAGCTTAAGAAAAGAGTGTGCTGGCTGTAATAACAGAACAAACGGAGGGATTATATGAGCATAACAGGTATATACAGACATTTTAAAGGCAACTATTATGAGGTTTTGGGAGAGGCAATTAATGATTCCAAGGAAACACTTGTATTCTACAGGCAAATGTATGAGCCATTTGGCTTTTGGCTGCGACCGAAGGATATGTTCTTTGAGAAGAAAGATACCGAACAAGGGAAAGTAGAGAGATTTATAAAAATAGGTGAGAGTTCGGAAAATATTATGGGTAAGATTGATGTAAGGAGTTTAAGGATAAGACACTCTGAAAAGGAGGAAATATATCAAATCCGCAGTTGGAAGGAGGAGGATGGGAGCTTTGAAGTAAGTAAAATAGAGTGAGAGAAAAGAACGGTGCTTAAATTTACCGCCATATTGAATAATTTCGTGATTATTATATAGTAAAACCGAAACAGTTACATAGAGTGGCAGAAAAAATAAATACAATTGTATTTATATGGAATATGCTAACGAAATCTGCAATACGATTTTGTTTGACTATCGGAATAAATGCAATTAAAATCATAGTCGAAGACAAGTTCTTCCGGTTTGGCGCTAACTGCATCTTTACTTAATCGATTAAGTCTTTTTAAGAGGGAATTATAAATAATTATTGAAAGGAGAGTTGTAGATGTTTCATAACAAAATAATTAAATTGTTCAGTACGGTAGGGCTCATATTCGTATTTGTCCTAACTGCGCTGTTTGGTATCAAGAACTCCGCTAAGGCAGACAGTTTGTGGAGTGACATCTATAGTCCCAGCAATTATGAGAATCCTTATGCTAAAGACAGGATCATTGTTGCATTAAAGAAGGGCGCCGACTACATGGTAATGCAGGAGAAAGAGGGATTGACTTTCGAGCGTAATTTATCCTCTGAGGACAGCCAATATGAAATTGTTCTGTATTCTGTCAAGGATAAGTCTGCTGAAGGTGTAATTGAAGCAATTAATGCAGTAAGGAGTGATTCTTCTGTTGTTTACGCAGAGCCGGATTACTATGTGACCGCAATAGGAACAGTTCCTAACGACCCTGGTTATTCCAAACTCTATGGAATGACGAAAATCAGTGCTCCTACTGCATGGGATACCCACACAGGGGCAAAAAATGTTGTGGTTGGTGTCATCGATTCCGGTGTTCAGTACACACATCCGGATCTTGCTTCTAATATATGGGTAAATCCTGGTGAAATCGCAGGAAATGGAATAGATGATGACAACAATGGATATGTGGATGATGTATATGGTTGGAATTTTGTAAATAACAATAACAATCCATTAGATGATAATGGACATGGAACACATGTAGCAGGGACCATCGGCGCTGTTGGTAATAACGGAACTGGTGTTGTTGGCGTTACATGGAACACACAGATTGCTGCCTTAAAGTTCCTTGATTCAACCGGTGGCGGTTATACCTCTGATGCCATTTTGGCAATCAATTATGCAAAGAAAATGGGATTTGCTATCCTGAATAACAGTTGGGGCGGCGGCGGTTACAGCTCAAGTCTGAAAAGTGCAATTGATGCTTACAGCGGTTTGTTTGTAGCAGCTGCAGGTAATACTGGTACCAATAATGACAGTACTGCTTCTTATCCTGCAAGCTATACTTCAGCTAATATCATTGCAGTAGCGGCTACTACCAGTACAGATGCCAGAGCAAGCTACAGTAATTACGGAAAGACAAGCGTTGACTTAGGTGCACCGGGAGATGCTATCTATAGTACCTATATGGGAAGCAGCTATGCAACCCTTAATGGCACTTCAATGGCGACTCCCCATGTTGCAGGAGCAGCTGCATTGCTCAAATCTTATAAAACATCGCTTACCACAGCACAGCTAAAAGCAGCTATTTTAAATAATGTAGATGCTGTTACCAGCTTGAAGAATCTTACAGTGACGGGTGGAAGATTAAACGTTGCTAAGAGTTTAGCATCCGTTAAGTAACTGCTGTTATCAATTTATGAAGAAAAATCCGGCAAGAATTTGCCGGATTTTTTTCGCTGATTTAAAAGAGATAAATAGGCACTGGACTATGATTTCAGATAAGTACATCAGTAGAAGATGCAGTTGACTTGGAGGAATATATAGTGTATGATGAAATAGATATTTAGATAATTATCTAAATATCTATTTTGTCTGAAAGGAGACAATAGTATGCTTCAGATTATTCATTTCAGTAAAAGCTATAATGGTGTCAAACAGGCAGTTGAGGATCTTACGCTTACGGTGAATTCCGGTGATATCTACGGTTTCATAGGGCATAACGGGGCAGGTAAAACAACAACACTTAAGGCTGTTTCAGGAATTCTAGACTTTGAAGGCGGAGATATCGTGATAGATGGTACATCTATCAAGAAGGATGCTTATACCTGTAAGAAAAAGATGGCATATATACCGGATAACCCGGATATTTACGAACACCTGACAGGAGAAGGTTATTTGAATTTCATAGGAGATATCTATGAAGTTCCTAAAGAATTACGAGTAAAGCGTATAGAAAAATATGGAGAGGCGTTTGAACTGTTACCGGTTTTAGGCGATTCCATCAGTTCGTATTCCCATGGTATGAAGCAAAAGCTGGTATTAATATCTGCATTCCTTCATAAACCTAAGCTACTGCTTTTAGATGAACCTTTTGTTGGATTGGACCCTAAAGCAGCTCATACCCTGAAAAAGCTTATGAAAGAGCTGTGTGAGGAAGGCAGTGCAATATTTTTTTCCACCCACGTTCTGGAAGTGGCTGAAAAACTGTGTAATAACATAGCAGTAATAAAAGGTGGAAAGCTAATAGCCAGTGGAAATACAGAAGAAGTAAAAGGAACTAACAGTCTAGAAGAGGTATTCCTTGAAATGACCAAGGAATAAGGGAGGACTTATTATGAAAGAATTTAAGATCTTAATAAGGCTTGTCTTAACGCAGTTCCCTAATGTCTTTGATTTGTCCTTTGCGAAAATAGGTAAAAATAAGAAAAATATAAGCAAAGCCTTTAAGTTCATAATACCAGTTGCATTCCTGCTATTATGCCTGTTTTCCTTTATATACAGTTATGGTGTGGGATTGGGATTACAAATGGCAGGAAGAGTTGAGATGCTTATGGAACTGGCGGCTTTAACAGCATCTGTAGCAATTTTCTTTACCAGCATATATAAGATCAGAGGTATACTTTTTGATTTTAAAGATTTTGATTTTGTTATGTCACTGCCGTTGAAATTTACTACGGTTGTACTCAGCAGATTACTTTTACTTTACTTAATAAATCTTCCGACAGCTCTGATAATAATGGGACCGGCAGGAGTTGCCTATTGTATGTTGACAGGATGGGATGGTATATCCTTATTCATGAATCTTGCGGGAGCACTTCTTTTACCATTCCTGCCAATTACCGGTGCAGCGGCAGTGGGTACGATAATCGCCTTTATTTCACAGGGATTTCGAAAGAGCAAGGTCATAAACATAATATTGATGTTTGCTGCACTCATTGGAATTATGGCTGCTTCTTTTTCTTTGAGTTCTGCAGGAAACAGATCTGCTCTGGCAGCCGCAGCTGGGAGCATAAGCAGTATTTATCCACCGGCAGATTTTTACGAGAAGGGAATATGGGAGAAGGACTTGGTATATTTGTTGTTGTTTCTGTTCGTATCACTTGGAAGCTTTCTCTTATTTCTTCTGGTATCCACAAAATACTTCCTGAGGTTGAATACACTGCTTCTTAAAAAGGCACCGTCCAGAGGTTATAAAACCGGTAAGATCAAAGGAGGAACACCCTTTCAAGCTTTGTTTATAAAGGAACTTAAGAGATATTTTGCATCTGTTAATTATGTTCTGAATACCGGTTTCGGACCGGTGTTGCTGACGGTTATGTGTATTGTACAGCTGTTTTTAAAACCAGAGCAGTTGGATGGATTCCTTGGTATGGATGGAGCTCTTGATTATCTTAGACATTTTCTTCCTCAGTTTATGGCATTTTGCATTGCTATGACATGTATCAGTGCAAGCTCCCTATCACTTGAAGGAAAGAATTTATGGCTGATGAAATCCCTGCCGGTTACAGCAAAAACTATCTTTAACAGTAAGATAGCCTTAAATCTGGTTATGACGATACCTTTTTGTATGCTTGATGGAATATTGCTGGCAATTGGCTTGAAACTGGGAACATCAGAAGTTTTGGCACTGCTGATGCTGCCCATAGCCATAAGCTTTTATACCTCAGTAGCAGGCTTATATTTTAATCTGTTATTACCTAAGTTTGACTGGAGTACAGAAATTACTGTAATTAAGCAGAGCATAGCGGTTCTGGTAACTATGTTCACCGGAGGTGGTTTGCTGATGCTTCCTGTAGCTACCGCTTTTATTCTGCCTGACATAACCTCACTGACTGCAATTGGTATATCTTCGGTACTGATAGTTATCGTTACCGGAATTTTGTATGCCTCACTTCAGAAAACGGGTCAGAAGAAGCTCATGCTGTTAGGGAGTAACTAGACCTATGGTTCGTATAATTATTTGCAGAAGAAAAGGCTCTGGTATTCCTTGAGGAAAATGAACAAAAACAATAGACCAAGGATATGAAATGTATCGTGAAAAGAGGTTGTAATGAATAATGTGTTTAAAGCCCTGTCCGACTCTACCAGGCGGAAAATACTGGAGTTGCTGGCAAATAGGGATATGAATGCGGGAGAGATTGCAGATTATTTTAATATCAGCAAACCATCTATAAGCCATCATCTTACTATACTGAAAAATGCAGATCTGATAAGCGATGAGAGAAAGGGGCAAAATATAGTATACTCTCTGAATACAACGGTATTTCAGGATGTAGTAAGATGGTTTTTCGATATAACAAAGAGTAACGGAGAGGAAGAAAAGAGCAATGAGTAAAAAAGGGCAGTTACTATTATGGTTTATTACGCTGGTATCCTTTGCAGGAATTCTGGCAGTGTATCATAAACTTCCTGACAGGGTTCCGATTCATTGGAACAGCAGCTGGGAGGTAGACGGAACCTCTGATAAGAATAAGATGTTTCTAATCGGCGCTGTACCGGCACTTGCTAACGGTTTATTTTATGTACTTCCTATTATTGATCCAAGAAGAAAGAACTATGATGCTAAAACATATGGATTAATAAGAGCGGTTCTTGTTCTTCTGTTGGTTTTTTTATCCTGGGCAACAGTAGTCACCGCTTTGGATCTGGGAGTTAATGATAAATTGATGTTATCATTAATAATCGGTATAACCTTTATTGCAATGGGAAATTATCTGCCGAAGGTAAAGAGTAATTTTTTTGTTGGAATAAAAAACCCCTGGGCATTGTCTGATCCCGTTATCTGGAGAAAGACGCATAAGGTAGGCGGTTATTTCTTTTTTATAATTGGGTTATTCATGCTTCCAATGGGAGTAATAGACACTGCACTGTACAGTAACATTGTTATCTGGCTGCTGCTTACAGGCATTCTTGGAGTAAATATTTATTCTTATCTACTATACAGGAAGAATTTTGGTGCTTAGCAAGTTTATCTTACCTTAGTCATTTCTTGTAGTATATCGTTTGCTTGTAATAACTGGCTGTTTAACAGTGTATAAAATTTGCTCGGTTAGCAAAGAGTTATATGGAATAAACCGATTGAGAATAAAACAGAGGATACATAAAAAAGCAGTTGAAGGTATATTGTACTGTGACCCGTTAAGTTAGATTAAATCTAAGAAAGGTCAGTGCATGATATATACTTTCAAGTGCTTTTTTATTACAGCTATATCTATAAATTACTTTCTGCGGACTTTTTAGTTTTGTGCCCCTTGGGACTTAATGATACTGTATAATTCATAGTTATCTATAGCGTTGATATATAGTTACTTTTTTATTTAAGACTATTTAAGAAATTTTCATTGAGTAAGATAGCGTCCTTCATGGCTTCTGTACCCGGTGCACCTTTTGTGTTGCGCTTTTCTACACAGGTCTTTAAAGATATGGCATCATAGATATCGGCTTCAAACACAGGTGAAACAGCTTTGAACTCATCGAGGCTTAAATCATCCAGTGAAACATTTTTGTTTATGCAGTAGATAACCAATTGACCGATAATACCATGAGCATCGCGGAAAGGGACACCATGATTAACAAGATAATCAGCAGCATCTGTTGCATTGGTAAATCCGCCTTTGGCGCTGGAGACCATGTTATCCCGGTTAAAGATGGTAGTCTGCAGCATATCTGTGAACAGCTTTAAGCACCCCTTTACCGTATCAATTGCGTCAAAAGTCAGTTCCTTGTCCTCCTGCATGTCCTTGTTATAAGCAAGGGGAAGCCCTTTCATTGTAGTTAGCAGTGATATAAGACTTCCGTATACCCTTCCGGTCTTACCTCTTATAAGTTCGGCAATATCAGGATTTTTCTTCTGAGGCATTATGCTGCTCCCGGTGGAATAGGCATCGTCCAGCTCGATAAATTGATATTCATTGGAATTCCATAGAATGATTTCCTCACAGAAACGGCTTAGATGCATCATGATTATAGAGAAGGCACTTAAACTCTCAATCAGATAATCTCTGTCTGATACTGAGTCCATACTATTGTTCGTTGCACCGTTAAAACCAAGGAGTTCTGCGGTATATTCCCGGTCCAGAGGATAGGTGGTTCCTGCCAGTGCCCCCGCTCCTAAAGGGGAATAATTAAGGCGTTCGATTATATCTGTCAGCCGCAGGTAATCTCTTTTAAACATCTCAAAATATGCCCCGGCATGATGCGCTAAAGTAACCGGTTGGGCTTTCTGAAGATGAGTAAAACCAGGCATATAGGTGTCAAGGTGTTCTTTCATAAGCTTTAAAAGTACCTCTAAGAGTTCTTTTGTAAGTTCTTTGATTCTAAATAGTTCTTTCCTGGTGTATAACTTCATATCAAGGGCAACCTGATCATTACGGCTTCTGCCAGTATGGAGTTTTTTACCGATATCGCCGGTACGCTCAATAAGAATTGATTCCACGAAGCTGTGAATATCTTCTTTTGATTCATCAAAAAGTAGTTTACCCTCGTTTATTTCAAACTTTATATGCTCTAATTCTTTTATTATAGTAATCTTTTCCTGTTCGCTCAGGATGCCCTGTTTGGCCAGCATGGTTACATGGGCTATACTGCCTTCTATGTCTTCTTGATAGAACTTGCAGTCAAAGGAGAGGGATGCATTGAAATTATGGACTAATTCATTGGTTTCTTTTGTAAAACGTCCGCCCCAGAGTTTCATGGTAGTACCTCGTTCTTTCTTTTATTGTTGTGAATGCTGATAAATTTAATTAATTATACAATAAATATTATAAATATACAAGTATCATTCGCGTATCACTGTCTTTATATAGCTTTAACTGCGGGAATACTGTTTATGGTGTTATAGAGTGAAAGACAGGCTCAAAATAGAATGAAGGAGTGCAGCGTACATTTTAACTTGTACAGCAGCACTCCAGCATCTGATAAACTATTTGGCCTATTGCAGTAATTAACAATAAGTAATTTTTAATCTAATTGATACAGCTTCGTATATTTATCAGTAAGATATGCAACAAAATAATCAGCATTTAAGTCTTCCTGCATCATATCAGTCAGAAGCTCAGAGGTATTCTTTGTAGCTCCGTACTTGTGGATGTGTTCCTTTAAGAAATCAAGAATAGGCTTTAGGTTTCCAAGGCGTAAGGTTTCTTCTACAGGAAGCTCCTTTTCCATATGACTGTATATCTGGGCAGAGATGGCACTGCCTAATGCATAGGAAGGGAAGTAGCCGAAGCTTCCGCCAGCCCAGTGGATATCCTGAAGAATTCCTTCTCCGTCATTAGAAGGTTCTATTCCTAAGTATTCCTTGTATTTTTTATTCCAGATCCCAGGTAACTCATCGACGGATAGATCTTCTTCAAATATCATTTTTTCAATCTCATAACGGATGATTACATGCAAGGAATAGGATAATTCATCTGCTTCTGTACGAATAAGGCCTGTTTCACTTTTATTGATTCCAGCTATGAACTGGTCTAAGGATACATCCTTTAATTGCACAGGAAAGGTCTCTTGTAATTTGGGATATACAGGAGTCCAGAAGGCTTTGCTTCTTCCCAGCATATTTTCAAAGAAGCGGGACTGAGATTCATGAATACCCATGGAACTGCCGCCGCCTACGGGAGTTAAGGAAATATCATCTGCTATGTTCATTTCATAAATACCATGTCCGCTTTCATGGATAACGGAAAAAATGGAACTCTCAAGGTTATTGGAATGAATATGGGTGGTTATGCGGACATCTTTATTGTGAAGGTTTGTGGTAAAGGGATGTGCACTTTCTGCAAGAACTCCCCTTGAATAATCATAACCTACATAAGCGCTGATGAATCTGGCGAACTCTAACTGTTTCTCTTTATCGAACTCCTTATAATTATAGGATTTATCAATAAGGTCTTTTTTCTCTTCAACCTTTTTCATAAGAGGCACTAAGGAATCTTTTATCTTATTGAAAAAGATATCCAGCTTATCCATGGAAAAGCCCTCTTCATAGTCGTTAAGCAGGATATCATAGAGTTTTTCATCACCTTTTTTACGATAAGAAGCAAATTTTTTCTGATATTTGATAATTTCACCCAGTGTGGGAGCAAATTCCTCAAAAGCTTTATTTTTCTTAGCCTTTGACCAGATTCCGGGAGCCATGGCGGTAAGCTCGCTATAGGCTCTGAATTCTTCCGGAGGAATGGATTCCATCTGTTCATAGGATTTTTTCAGATTTTTAACGATTGCTTTCTGATTGAAGTCAAGGTTACTCCATTCAGCTTCTTCTGAGAGATCCTTCAGCAGATCTTTCACTTCATCATTTATAAGGGCTTTGAAGTATTCAGTGGATATAACACCAATTGCTTTTGAAGTATTCTCTGCGGCACTTTCCGGTGCCAGAGTTTCATTATCCCACTCAAATAAGGTAAGGGCCTGACGAAAGGCCATTTGTTTCTCAATATATAAGTTTAATTTATCATATGCCTGACTCATAATAACATCTCCTTTAATGATTAATATTTTCCAGTATAACATAATTATTATTTTGTTCAACTGGTATTCTGTATAAAACATATAAGAAAGGGATAATCTGGAATAGACGGCACCGATTTCGTATATCATATGATTACCGCGCAAAATAAAATATATTCAGGTGCGAAAAAGTAGTAAAAACAAGATTCAATATATATTGGAAAGGAGTTATTTATGAAGAAGCATTTTGAGATTGAGAAAGTAATAGGAAGGGAAATACTGGATTCCAGAGGAAATCCTACAGTAGAAGTCGAGGTGCTCTTAGCAGATGGAAGCCTTGGCAGAGCAGCAGTACCCTCAGGAGCCTCTACAGGAGCATTTGAAGCCGTAGAACTTAGGGATAACGACAAAAAGAGATACTTAGGCAACGGTGTAAAAAAAGCAGTGGACAATGTAAATAAAGTCATAGCAAAAGAAATCACAGGTCTGAATGCCCTTAATCAGGTTGAGATCGACCGTAAGATGATTGAAGCAGACGGTACAGACAATAAGGGGAAATTAGGTGCTAATGCTATTCTTGGTGCTTCCCTGGCAACAGCCAAAGCGGCTGCCCAGTCCTTGCATCTCCCTCTCTACCAGTACATCGGCGGTGTCAATGCCAAGGTGCTGCCGGTCCCCATGATGAATATTATCAATGGAGGAAAGCATGCGGATTCCAGTTTAAATATACAGGAATTTATGATTATGCCTATCGGTGCAAAATGTTTCTCAGAGGGACTTGAGTGGAGCACAACAGTGTTTCACACCTTGAAGAAATTATTAAAGAGCCAGGGCTTTGTCACCGCAGTAGGAGATGAAGGCGGGTTCGCACCGAAGTTCGGTAGTGATGAAGAGGCCCTTAATTATATTGTAAGAGCGATAGGGGAAGCCGGTTATGAGTCTGGGAAGGATTTCTGTATCGCCATGGATGTTGCTTCTACCGAGATGTACGAAGAAGCGAAAAAGGCAGGCCGGGAAGGAGAGTACCTCTTCTGGAAAGCAGGTGAATATAAAAGTGTTGATACCATGATCGATTATTTGGAGGACCTATGTAACAGATATCCTATAATGTCCATTGAAGATGGTCTGGCAGAAGAAGATTTTAATGGCTGGGAGAAGCTGACGAAAAGACTTGGAAGCCGTATACAGCTGGTTGGTGATGATCTGTTCGTTACCAATACCAAAAGAATTGAAAAAGGTATCGACAGAAATATCTCCAATTCTGTTCTAATTAAATTCAATCAGATCGGAACCTTAACAGAAACACTGGAGGCCATTGAAATGGCCAAGAATAACAAATGGACCGCAATCGTATCCCATCGTTCCGGTGAAACAGAAGATGTTACCCTTGCAGATATCGCAGTGGCAACCAATGCCGGACAGATTAAGACAGGAGCACCATCAAGAAGTGACAGGGTCGCCAAATATAACAGGCTGTTAAGAATAGAGGAACAGTTAGGTGATATTAGTGTATATCCCGGAAAGAAGTGCTTTCAGATATAAATAGAATAAGAGAGGCTGTTGCAATTTAACCAATGTAGCGTTAAGAAGTTTCTTTCCGCTTTACATTTATATGCAACAGCCTCTCTTTTTATTGGTAGAATCATTACTTTAAGGGAACAGAGTAAACTTGACTTACATTACAGCGAAACCCCTTGATTATGTTACCGCTCACTAGCTTATGTGCATCCCTGGGGCATAGATCTACATCCATGGTATAAATGAGATGGTCGTAGATGGTGCTGATAAATAGCATACTGTCATCATAGGGAGCAAGATCTCTTCTTTTACGCAATTCGTATGCATCCATAATTATCACCCTTCTTATCTTAAGAAATAATGGTATACTTCCTTCATTTAATGACATTATAACTGTTCATCCTACAATTTTCAATCACCCTGTGTAATATTTACTACCTTATTTTCTTCCCTTTTGGATTTCTACCACAACAATTGGAAGAAATGACAGTACCAGTACCAGAGACCACTGTGCCGGTGTCAAAGGCACTACTTTAAAAATATCAGCCAGAGGTTTTACTGAAATAACAATTACCTGCAGGAAAGTACAGATAAAGAAAGAGAGCAGCAGTTTCATATTGGAGAACAGACCTATCTTCGTAAGGGAATGTTCACTTCTCATGTTAAAGGAATGGAACAGCTGTGACAGACTTAATACTGCAAAGGCCATGGTTCTTCCGACATAAGGAGTTGTCATTGCTGCTAATTCAACGGTTTTAGTTCCTTTTACGACCCCTCCTGGGAGGTTAGCGCTGTCAAAGAAACGAATACCGATAATAAATGCAAGAAGCGCCAGAGTACCGATTAAGATACCTTCTGTTATGATCTTAAAGGCCAAACCATCTGAGAACATACCTTTATCTGGCGGTATTGGTTTCTTCTTCATAATATCCTTATCCGCAGGCTCTACTCCAAGTGATATTGCCGGCAGTGAATCTGTTACCAGGTTAACCCACAGCAGCTGAACAGCCACTAAAGGAGAAGGGAGGCCAAAGAGAATAGCGGCAAAAATGGTAAGGATTTCACCAACGTTACAGGAAAGGAGAAAATGAACGGATTTCTTGATATTATCATAAATTCCTCTGCCTTCCTTCACCGCAGAGACAATAGTAGCAAAGTTATCATCGGTCAGAATCATATCTGCTGCATTTTTTGCAACATCTGTACCGGAGATGCCCATGGCACAGCCTATATCAGCTGCTTTTAAGGCTGGAGCATCATTGACTCCATCACCGGTCATGGCAACTACTTCACCCCTTGCCTGGAAAGCCTTAACGATTCGAACCTTATGTTCTGGTGAAACTCTGGCAAAAACCCGGTAATCTGTGATTTTTTCGATTAATTCGTCCTGGGACAATCTGGAAAGCTCTGCTCCTGTCATAGCACCTGACTGAAAGGCAGAGGGAGAGGTAGAAAGCTTTCCGGTAAATTCTGCAGCTCTTAATTTGGGAAGAGGTGCCTCTTTTGATAATATACCAAGATCTTTTGCAATGGCACAGGCAGTGCTGACATGATCTCCGGTTATCATTACAGGAGTTATGCCTGCCAGCTGACAGGTATAAACTGCATCCCTGACCTCCGGTCTTGGTGGATCGATCATTCCAATCAGGCCTGCAAAGGTAAGACCCTGCTCTAAGTTTTGCTGCTTATTTTTCCCTGATATACTGTAGGTTTTCAGCTTTTCAGGCAGGGAGCTGCCGGCGGGATAATCTTTGTAGGCTACAGCGATTACGCGTAAAGCCTTACCAGTCATACTCTCATTAAGGCGTATCAGCTGATCCTTTAATACCTGTGTCAGGGGAAGTTCTTTTCCTTTATCCACATTGCTGCACTCGGAAAGAAGGATATCAAAGGCACCTTTAGTAATCTGCCTGTAACCTCCGTCAGGCATTTTATGTACAGTCGTCATCTGCTTTCTGACTGAGTCAAAAGGGATTTCAAAAACTCTCGGATGAGTGAGATCCAACTGAGCTTTTATAAGTCCTGTTTGGTGGGCTGCCATTACCAGGGCATTTTCTGTAGGTTCTCCGGTTACAGATACAGACTGCTGCTTTCCTTTTCCGGTTATCTGTAAGATGGTATCATTACAGAGGCTTGCCAGGGTCAGCAGCTGCTTGCCGCCAGGGCTATCCGGCATTTCTTTTCCTTTTGAAGTGCAGATTTCGGTTACAGTCATCTTATTCTGGGTAAGGGTACCTGTCTTATCAGAACAAATTACGGTAGCGCTGCCCAAAGTCTCCACTGCAGGAAGCTTACGGATAACTGCATTTTTCCTTGCCATACGCTGCACACCCAGGGATAACATGATGGTTACGATTGCAGGCAGGCCTTCCGGGATTGCGGCAACCGCAAGGCTAACGGAGGTCATAAACATCTCAAATACCGGCCGGCTCTTTAAGATTCCGATAAAGAATATAATAATACAAATAACCAGTGCGGCAATGCCAAGGGTCTTTCCCGTTGAAGCGAGTCTTTTCTGAAGGGGGGTCAGAGGCGTTTCATCCTCCATAATAAGCTTTGCAATATGTCCGACCTCTGTATGCATACCGGTTGCCGTAACCACTGCGGTACCTCTTCCGTATGTAATAATACCTGTTGAGGCGACCATGTTAATGCGCTCAGCCGGCAAAATATCTTCTTTTAGAAGTACCTCTGCATCTTTTTCAATAGGATGGGATTCTCCGGTAAGAGAAGCTTCATCAATTTTCAGATTTACGGAGGTTAAAAGCCTTGCATCTGCCGGAACAAAATGACCAGTTTCGAGATATATAAGATCACCGGGAACCAGTTCCTTGGCATCCACACTTTCAAGAAGGTCATCTCGCATAACTAGTGCTGTAGGTGCGGACATTTTTTGGAGAGCTTCCAGAGATTTTTCTGCTTTACTTTCCTGTAAAACCCCCAGTATGGCATTTAAGGTGATAATAAAAATGATGATTGCCGGTTCTACGAAATCCAGTTCACCATGCAGTAAGGATACAAAAAAAGAAATCAGAGCGGCAAAAATCAAGGTTAAGATCATAAAATCCTTGAACTGGCTGATGAAGCGAAAGAACAGAGGCTTTTTCTTCTTTGCTTCAAGAACATTAAGGCCATATTTTTTTTGTCTTTTCAAAGCTTCTTTTTTTGACAGTCCTGAAAGTCCAGAGTCCAATTCCCGCAGGACCGCTTCTTTTGTAATACTGTGCCAATTGGTCGTCATTTTTTAACACCTATTGCATATCCCGAATTATGGACATGGGGATTTTGCTCCTTTCTCAATTACTTCTATAAGCTGATTTCATTCCATTCAAAGCTTCCATCTGAGTACTTTAATACTTGCAGAATCAAAGGGGGAGAAGGAGGCAGAGAGATCAAAAGATGATATACAGCTTATTTATACTCTGTGTCAAGTTAATTATATGATAAGCTTCTTACTTTTATTTCTATGGAAAAAACTGTTTGTGCTAAAGGGAATTCATAGAGGTGAGTAAAGGAAGATGGAATTGATATCCAGCGATAGAGCAGTAAGTGAATCAATTGCAACTAGATAAATTAGTTGTACTAATAAATAAATACATTTCATGCTTTTATATGATAAATCTAGGTATTTCTATTAACATTAAGATAAAAGAATGGTATAATTTAGTTTATGTTTGTTTAAAAGCAATCATTAGTTGGCAGAATATTAGAACTACGATAAGGTAGTTTCTGCATAATATGCTGTATAAGCCAATTTAAGGTGTGTCTGAAAATTCATTGTAACGTTCTGATTGCCCCGATTCCCGGCATTCAAACACACCATAGCGAGAACAAAGAAATGAGGTAGTATATGGGAAATATCAAACATTTTTTCAGGCCGTACAAAAAGCTTCTCATAATAGGACCTGCTTTTAAATTAATGGAAGCAATCTTAGAGCTGCTTCTTCCTTTTTTTATGTCCAAGGTTATTGATGTGGGTCTTAAGAACGGAGATAAAGCTTATGTATGGAAAATGGGCATGATCATGCTCATAACTGCAATAGTCGGAGTAGTCTGTGCTCTTATCTGTCAGTACAGTGCGTCGTTAGTGTCCCAGGGTATGGGTACTGATATAAGAAATGCTTTATTTAAGCATATGGAAACACTTTCAGGAAAGGAACAGGACAAATTCGGAACCTCTTCTTTGGTAAATCGTATAACCAATGATGTAAACCAGATTCAGCTGGCAGTGGCAATGTTCATACGACTGGTAATCCGAGCACCCTTTTTGTGCATCGGCGGGCTTATAATGTCCTTTGTACTGGATGTCAGCTTGTCCCTTATCTTACTTATTGTAATACCAGTGTTCATACTGATTCTGTATTATACCATGAAAAGATCAATACCTTTATATGGAAACGTACAGAAGAAACTGGATGAGATATCTTTGAAATTAAGGGAGAATTTAAGCGGCGTCAGAGTAATCAGAGCTTTTGCCAGAAAAGACAGAGAGAAAGAACGCTTTGACAGGATTAACAATGAATATGCCGTTAATGCCGTTAAAGTAGGAAAAATATCAGCCATGCTGAATCCACTGACAAGTGTTGTACTTAATTTTGCCATTGTGGCCATCATATGGGCAGGAGCGGTAAGGGTAAATAACGGGCTAATGGAAACCGGTGAGGTAATTGCAATTGTAGGTTATGTAACACAGATATTAGCTGCAATGATTGTTATCTCCAATCTGGTTGTAATCTTTACAAAAGCCTATGCCAGTGCAGGAAGAATTAATGAGGTTCTTGGAACACAGACCAGTATTACAAATCCTGAAAAGAGTCAGGAGCTGGTCGTTGATGAAAGGATACCGGCAGTTGAATTTAATTCAGTATTTTTTGCATATAAAGAGAACCCGGATAATATAAAAGATACAAGCAGTTATGCGCTTTCAGATATATCCTTCCGCATTATGAAAGGGGAATCCTTTGGTATCATCGGAGGTACCGGTTCCGGTAAATCTACGGTAATCAACCTCATACCGAGATTTTATGATAATCAGAAGGGCAGCGTTAAAGTTTTCGGCAAAGAAGTTAAGAACTATAATCTTAAAAAATTACGGGAGATTATCGGTCTGGTGCCGCAAAAATCAGTATTAATAACTGGAACGATAGCGGATAACCTGCGCTGGGGCAAGGAGAATGCTCCCTATGAAGAACTTAAGAAGGCAGCTGAAATTGCCCAGGCAGAGGAATTCATCAACAAACTTCCGGAAGGGTATGATACTCCCATCAGAAGAGGAGGAGTAAATGTCTCGGGCGGACAAAGACAGAGACTTGCCATAGCCAGAGCGCTGGTAAAGAAACCGGAAATATTAATATTAGACGATAGTTTCAGTGCATTGGATTATGCCACGGATGCGGCTCTTCGAAAAGCCCTGAAGGAAAAAGCAAAAAATACCACCGTAATCATTATATCCCAACGAGCGAGCACTCTAAGAAATTGTGATTCCATACTGGTACTTAACGAAGGAGAAACTGTGGGGCTGGGAACTCATGAAGAACTGCTGAGAACCTGTGAAGTATATCAGGAAATCTGTCGCTCCCAGGAAGTGGCAGGGGTTAATGAGACCGCATGACCTCGTACCGAAAAATCTGATTATTTGCAGGGGCAGTACCTGCCTCCCGGCAGAGGTGGTAGGTATTGGTAGGAAAAAACAATTCACAGGGAACTTTGCACCGGTGGTCCAAAGTTAACCGGCTGTGAGAAAGGCATGGTTATTAATTTGAAGAAAACAACAATAAATAGATTATGGGGCTATATTGGTAAAAGTAAGAAGCTTCTGGTAGTCGCGTTTCTTTTCTCCTTACTTGGAAATACCATGGCGGTATTTACACCGCTGCTGATGGGAAAAGCAATCGATCAAATTATTGGAATCGGAAACGTTGATTTTGGCGGCCTGCGTAACATTCTTCTGCTTTTGGCAATCTTATATGTGATAAGCAGCTTTTTCCAATGGCTGATGTCGGTAATCAGTAATATAGCAGCGAACAATACTGTAAGGGAATTGCGTAAAGATGCCTTCTATAAGCTGAACAGATTACCTGTAAACTATTACGACAGACATTCCCATGGAGATGTCATCAGCAGGCTTACCAATGATATCGATGCCATCACGGATGGCTTATTTCAGGGAATAACACAGATTATGACTTCTGTGGTAATAATTATCGGAAGTTTTATCTTTATGATGATTATAAGCCCGGTAATTACTTTGGCAGTTATAATAGTAACACCTTTATGTTTCTTTATCGCTTCTTTTATTGCAAAGCACTCCAGGCTGATGTTTGCCAAGCAGTCCAGACTGACAGGGGAGCTTAATGGATATGCAGAAGAAATCATAGAGAATCAGAAACTGGTTATGGCCTTTGGTTATGAAAACAAAGCCATGGAGAGCTTCGGGGCTATGAACAGCAGTCTTTATGAAGCCGGTCAGAAGGCACAGTGGTATTCTTCTTTAACCAATCCTACTACAAGACTTGTAAATAATATTGCTTATGTCATGGTAACCGTTATGGGTGGACTCTTAAGCCTGGCAGGTAACCTGTCTGTGGGTAATATTGCAAGTTTCTTAACTTACTCAAACCAGTTTGCAAAACCTATCAATGAAATTACGGCAGTGGCATCACAGATACAGGCTGCTTTTGCTTCCGCTGACAGAATTTTTGCACTTATGGATGAGGAGGAAGAGGTTACTGCAGCGGAACCGGTGGTGGAATTAAAGGATTGCCAGGGAAATGTGGAATTCTCCAATGTTTATTTCTCCTATAAGAAAGAAGTTCCTTTAATTCAGAATTTCAACCTGAAAGTGGAAAAGGGTAGCATGGTTGCAATTGTTGGTCCTACAGGTTCTGGAAAGACCACCCTGGTAAATCTGTTAATGCGTTTCTATGAATTAAATAGCGGGAAGATCTTTCTTGACGGTAAGGACATCAGCCATATGGATAAGGATAATCTTCGTAAATCCATTGGCATGGTTTTACAGGAGAGTTGGCTTACCAGTGGTACCATAGCAGAAAATATAGCCTATGGGCTTACGGATGTAACCCAGGAGAAAATTGTAGAGGCTGCCAAAGCAGTGAAGGCACATGGATTTATTATGAGGCTGCCTGAAGGTTATGATACGGTTATTGAAGAAGATGGTAGAAACCTTTCCCAGGGTCAGAAACAGCTGCTTACGATAGCCAGAGTACTTATCATAGATCCTCCTATGCTGATTCTGGACGAAGCGACCAGCAGTATTGATACCAGAACCGAAATCAAGATACAGGAAGCTTTCTTAAAGATGATGGAAGGAAGAACAAGCTTCGTAATCGCACATCGTTTATCTACCATAAAAGAAGCTGATACCATTCTTGTACTGAATAACGGAAATATTGTAGAACAGGGAAATCATAAGGAGCTCCTTGCAGAAAAAGGATTCTACTATAACCTGTACCAATCCCAGTTCTCGTCTTAATAGATTTGAAACAGTTTTGCCATATGATTAACACAAACTTTGCTTATGTTAGCAGTACCCGATTGTGCCAATTAATGGCAGTCGATTAAAGGAAAGGAGTCAGAATCGCTTATAATTAGGCTAATCTTTCGCATCTAATTTTATTGATGCGTATGAGACATATGGAGGAATGAGGTAATTCATGACATATTCATTGAAAACAATACGAAAGATTGTTATCTTAAGCATTGCATCACTTTTAATAGGTCTATTTACAAATGGAGTACGGGCGGAAGCGAGAGTTGATTATCCGTACTATATAAAGGTTAATAAACAACAAAATGTTGTTACAGTATACGAAAAAGATGAAAATGGAAAATATACGGTACCAGTACGCGCAATGGTATGCTCAGTGGGAGCTGATACTCCATTAGGTGTCTTTAAGACTCCGATTAAGTACAGATGGAAACTTCTTATGGGAGATGTATGGGGGCAGTATTCAACAAGAATCGTAAGAGGTATCTTATTCCATTCCGTTTGGTATTACAAAATGGATGCATCAACACTTTCTGCAACCCAATATAACAAACTGGGTACAACAGCTTCTCATGGCTGCGTACGCTTAACCGTTGAGGATGCCAAATGGATTTATGATAATTGTGCTGTAGGTACTACCGTTGAGATCTATAACGGGAAGGATCCGGGACCTTTGGGTAAACCCGTTGCTGCAAAACTTCCAGTAGGTACTGGCTGGGACCCTACAGATCCGGATGTCAATAACCCTTATAACAAGAAAGGTCCGGTTATTACTGGAGTTAAGAGTAAATCTGTTGAATGGGGCTCCAAAGTTGATCTGAAAGAGGGAATTAAGGCTGTTTCTATTACAGGAACAGATATAACAAAGGATATTAAGACCGTTGGTAAGATTGACACCTATAAAGCCGGAAAGTACAAAGTCAGCTATACGATAAAAGATCTGCTGGGAAAAGAAACAACAAAAACAGCAACCATTACAGTTAAGCAGAGCAAAGATGCTCCCGAAATCAAAGGTGTTGCAGACAAAATTGAAAGTACGGATACGGTTATTAACAGAGCTTATGCACTAAAAGGAGTATCTGCATATCTCTCCGTTAAGAAGCTTTCGGTAAAGGATATAAAAGTAACAATCACCAAAACAGAGGATGGCTCCTATAAACTTGCTTACAGTGTAAAGGCAGAAAATAATAAAACAGCCAAGGCTGTTGCGACTGTATTCGTAGATAATGAAGCACCGGTATTAACAGGTGTCAAGCATCGGACAATTACAAAAGAACAGCTTGCAGCTGGTGATAAAGAGATTCTTAAGCTTGCAAAAGAAGGTGTATCAGTAGCTGATAATTATACAGCCCTTACCCAAAAAGATATCAAGATTACAGTCCAGCCAATTGAAGACTATGGATATTTCGTAAATTATGAAGTTGCCGATAAATTTGGTAACGTTACGAAAGAAACGGTCCAGTATACTTATTTTAAAGATGTGCGAATAGAAGGTGCAGCTAACAGATATGATTTACCTGCAGATGCCACGATGGATGACATCTCTGCCCTTGCTAATGCAAAAGCTTACAGGGAAGACGGTATAGAGTGTACAGACCAGTTAATGGTGGGTATTGCCTATATCGATGATAAAACTTATGAAATAACTTACAGCTTGGATTTGCCGGAGGGCAAGGAAATTACTGTTACCTGTTATTTTTATCTCACGGCAGCAGCTCCAGTTGGTTCTGTAACAAACTAAATAAAGTGTTTAACCTCACTTGATAGAGATATCCATTGACTTTACTGGGAGAACTGATATGGTGTAAAAATGAAATAAAATAAAAGCCTGAAGACGGAAAGGAAAGATTCCTGGAAGTCTTCAGGCTTTTATAGCTTAACGGAAGTTTTTAGACATCTTTTTGATCATTTCTACTTTTTGCTTGTCGGCAGGGGACATGTCTTGTGTCAGGATTTCCACCAGTAGGTCATTTTCTTCTTTGGTAAACGTTAAATTCATTGCCTTTAGCTGGGTATTTGCTTTTACCAACAGAGGAACAACCTTATCCTGGGATTTGCCCTCAGCTTCTTTGGAAAGATCAATTAATATAGCCATTTTTCTGGGGTCAATGTTTTTCATTGCCGGATGATTCATCCAATTTAAATTATTCATACCTATACCTCCATAATATTAGTTTTCCTGCATCATATTAAACATCATGCTTAAATTATCAAAAGTACCTTTTTGCTCTGGTGACAGCATAGTACTAAGAAGCTCCATCATATTAGGGTTTAGCCCTGAACCAAAGCCATTGTTTGCTTCAGCGCTGTTCGTTTTATTTTCAGTACTGTTATCGGTAGTCTCAGCCTGGGAAGCCATCATACTGGAAAGTGCAGAGTAGGTTTCAAACATACTTTTCATATTCATGATGTTCAAAATACTGTCAATAATCTGTCTTTCTCTTGCATAACAAACCTTTCGGATGCTGTTCAATAATGCGACGATATCAATGTTCTGCTTTTGAAAGCTAAAGGCAGAAACACGGTCTTTGCTTCTGACTGATTGGAGGGTGTCCATGAGCTCAGTGGTCTGTATAATCAGACTTGCAGATTCCTGTGTTTCATTATCAAGATGCGGAAATGCAGCCTTCATGATATCCAGCATATGCTTTAAACTATTTTCGTTAGGTGGTATCTCTTCGGAATCAGGTTCGTGGGAATCATTAGAAGCAGTAGAATCAAAGTCAGCAGCCCCAGGTTGTGAACGACTTTCTGTGCTTTCGGAATTATCCTGATATGTAAAATCAAAGCCATTGTTATAAGCATTATTACTGTCATAGGTACCATCGTCAGCAGAAATATTATCTGATGCATTATTACCGGCCGAGTTATTATTATATGCGGAGGTATTCTTAAAACCAGATGCAGCAGGGTTTACAGCTCCGTTAAAATATCCGTATGGATATCCGCTACCATGATTTCCGGTATTGTAATTCCCAACAGAGTTAATGGTATTATTTTCAGGAGATGATGCACTGCCTGCTGTATTTGGATTGTTAACATTATCAGCATCCTCGTTGTTAAAAGAATTAGTCATACCGTAACCTTCCATAGCTTCTCCATTTCTTGTTTATCATTATACTATATTCAAATACAGGAAAAATATAACCACAGGGGATGCTGTTTCAGACAAGCAGAGAAGTAAAAAAAAGATAAGAAAAAGCTTCCTGATTATCATACATATAATGAAAATCAGGAAGCTACCTGGGGTAAAATACCAGTTCGATAAAATTGTTCAAGCAGGCTCTAGGTAGTGAACTTAGAGATTTCCTGCTGTAAGCTTTGCATGTTGTCTCTGGAAGCATTTACTTTATTCAAGACCTCCCCAGACATACTATTAATATCGGTTACCTTGTAAGCTATTTCAGCAGTGCCTTTTGCACCTTCACTGGAGGCAGCGGAAACACCGTCAATGGTTTCGAGCATATGGCTTACGTTTTCTGAAAGGTTACTGGCGGCCTGGTAGAAATCCTTCACTAAAGTATCAACAAAAGAAGCATCTTCACTGTACTTCTCCATGATATCAAGAAAAGAAGTGTAGTCATTGCGTACGTTTATATCCATAAAGGTCAGCAGAGAGTTGGAGTTCACGGCCAGATTATCAACAGACATGGTCACCTTATCTGTTATACCTTGAATTTCTTTTACCGCATTTTTGGATTCCTCCGCCAGCTTTCGTATCTCCTCGGCAACAACAGAAAAGCCTTTCCCGGCTTCCCCGGCCCTGGCAGCTTCAATAGCGGCATTTAATGCCAGAAGGTTGGTTTGATTGGTAATCTGCATAATAGATTCTGATAATACATTGATCTGTTGTACAATCTTAGATTCCTCGATGGAAAGTCTTAATTTGCCATTGACCTCTTCCAGCAGTTTATAGGTTCGCTCCTGAGATAGTATGATATGGGACTTTACATCCGCTGCCCGGGTGCTGATTTCATTCACTTTCTCAGCACCTTCAGCGGTTTTGGTGGCTATGGCATGAACGGTATTCTCTATATCCATCGCCGAGCTGGTCATTTCTTCGCCGGAGGCGGCTGTTTCTTCCATTCCTGCTGACAATTCCTCTGTAGTAGCTGAGATGTCTTCAATGGTATTGCTTAAGGATAACATATTTGATTGAACTTCTACTACCAGATAATCTGTGCTGGCAGAATAGTGGCTGACATTCTCAATGATTTCCCTAATATTTCCGATGAATTTATTTATGCTGATTGACAGCTGGCTGATTTCGTCTTTCGTTTTAATATGTATTGTTTTGGTTAAATCACCACCCTGTTCCGCAAGGGTATTTAGTTCTGATTTTAATAAGTTCATTGGTTTCAGAATGGAATTGATAATAACGGTCATCATAAGAAGGCTTACAACAGAAAGGGCAAGAACAATAATCATACTGTTTCTTGTTGCATTTTGGTAAAGTTCATTGCTTGATTTCAATTCAGTGGCGGCAGTATTCTTACTATAATCAACCAGTTTTGATAAAAGGGCGGATATTGTATCAAAGGCTGTTTTTGTATCATTGTTCATCATTTCAAGGGCTGAATCAGTATCGAGATTTCTGCTAAAACTTATTGTCTTATCATGGAGGGCTATATAACTATTCCAACTTGTGATAATTTGATTATATAGAATTTCATAATCAGAGGTATGTATATACTGTCTGTATTCTTCTAATTTACTATTTATGATGTCTTTTCTTGCATTTAGATCTTTTTCCAGTTCGAGTTTGGAGGCTAATACATTGTTAAGAATATGATTATATTCCTGAATTCTATAATTAGAGGTCATTGTGTTAAGATCTTCTGATAGAACGATGCCAGGCAGCAGTTCATTATTCGTACTCTGAAGTTTTAGATTGATAGTTTTCATTGTATGTATGAAATAAAAACTGAGGATCATTAGCATAATAAGAATGCTCATAATAAGAAAAATTAGTTTACTTTTTATTGTCTTTAGCAAGTCATTACCTCCGGTATGTGTGAGTATTTATGAAGAAAAATCATTAGTTATACATTTTGATAATTTTATCATGCCTATAGAAAAGATGCAATATCCTAATAATGCATTAAAAAGTACGAAAATAATGGATTTTACAAGACATTATTACACCATACAGAAATTAAGTTACTTTCCTTGACAGAGGAATTCATCCATAATACAATAATATAAGCAATGTTGTTGAGAATGGTGTTATAAGGAACTTCGATATGTTTGAGTTTAATGAATTATTAGAGGGTGAAATATCGCATTGGAAATTCTTGAAAAAGACCTGATCTCATCAGCAAAAATAATAATATAAAAGTATATAAGTATGCAATCAACTTATATAGGTTTAAAGAAAGGGGTTCATGAAACAGTAATTTTAATATAGAAAGGAAGACAAGTATTTGAGTGTATTTATTGAAAAATTTAAAGAAGTACTAACATCGGTCTTACCCATAACAGCAATAGTCGTATTACTTAACTTTACTTTAACACCCATTGAAACACCTATAATGATTAGATTTTTAATAGGAGCAGTATTTGTAATTTTAGGCCTGACAATCTTTCTTATTGGAGTAGATACTGGTATTACACCGATAGGTAATAACATGGGTAGTGCAATTACAAAAAGCAATAAGCTTTGGGTTGTTGCAATTGCAGGTCTAGTGTTAGGTTTTATTGTATCTATCGCAGAACCTGACCTTCAGATTTTAGCAGGACAGATAGATCAGGTAACTTTGGGACTGATATCAAAAAATAGTATCGTTTTTATTGTCTCAATAGGAATAGCCATACTTCTTTCGGTAGGTTTAATAAGAATTGTATATAATTTTCCTCTTTATAAATTGTTGACTGTTTTGTATGGTATTATCTTAATTCTCGGCATCTTTACTTCTAGAGAGTTTTTAGCCATATCTTTTGATGCTTCTGGGGCAACTACAGGAGCTTTGACAGTTCCATTCATATTATCTCTGGCAATCGGTGTATCCAAATTAAAAAAAGATAGCAAAGCTTCTGAAAAAGATAGTTTTGGACTGGTAGCAATCGCTTCTACCGGTGCAATTATTTCTGTAATGATAATGAGTATATTGTCAAAAACAGATAAGATAACAGGCAGTCTTAAGCAGGAAACTATTTCGGATTCAATATTTTATCCTTTTATACATGAATTCCCAAAGGTAGGTTTAGAAATTTTTATTGCACTTTTACCTATTCTGGTGATTTTTCTTATTTTTCAAAAAAAACATTTCGGACTATCTAAAAAAGAAGTAAGAAAGATTCTTTTTGGTATATTGTTTACGCTAATTGGGCTTGTTATGTTTCTGGTAGGAGTAAATGCAGGTTTCATGAATGTTGGAACTGTCGTAGGATATAGTATTGCATCTTTAGATAACAAAGCATATGTTGTAGTAATCGGATTTGTGTTAGGTATTGTAACTATTTTGGCAGAGCCGGCTGTTTATGTACTGACACATCAGATTGAGGATGTAACAAGCGGATATGTAAAGAGAAGTGTCGTTATGATAACCCTTTCCCTTGGAGTAGGAATGGCGGTGGCATTATCCATGATACGCATACTTATTCCTGAATTACAGCTATGGCAATATATCTTGCCAGGGTATATAATATCAATTGCAATGAGTTATTTTGTACCGAAACTATTTGTAGGTATTGCTTTTGATTCCGGAGGAGTTGCCTCTGGACCTATGACGGCTACTTTCATTCTTGCTTATGCACAAGGTGCGGCAGAAGCAATCGAAGGTGCTGATGTTTTGGTTGATGGATTTGGAATGATTGCAATGGTTGCTATGACTCCTTTAATTGCATTGCAGATACTAGGTTTTATATTTAAATTAAAATCAAAAAGGAGTGAATGATAATGGGTATTAAAAATGTTAATATAGAATTGATACGTATCATTGTTAATTTAGGAATGGGTAGTAAATTATTAAAGACAGCGAAAGAGAATGGCATCTCGGGGGGAACAGTACTGTTAGCTCATGGTACTGCGAGTAATACGATATGGGATTACCTGGGGTTATCAGATGTGCGTAAAGAGGTGGTTTTACTATTAGCTGACAGCGAAACTGCCCAACGTTCTTTGGAAATAATGAATAAAGAATATAAATTCGATAAGCCGAATCATGGAATCGCATTTACAACATCTATTAGTGCTGCCGTAGGATCCAGAAGCTGTTCCTGCAACAATATGGAAAATGAAAGAGGTGTGAGTAATACAATGTATCATATAATTACAACTATAGTTGAAAAAGGTAATGCAGAGAAAGTTATCGATGCTGCAACAAAGGCAGGGTCTAAAGGGGGAACAATTATCAATGGAAGAGGCTCAGGAATTCATGAGACCAGCAGGCTGTTTTCTATGGATATTGAACCAGAAAAAGAAATTGTATTGATTCTATCCGAGGCCGCTGATACAGAAGCAATTGTTAATTCCATAAAAAATGATTTGAAAATAGATGAGCCTGGTAATGGAATTATTTATGTGCAAGATGTCAACAGAACTTTTGGAATTTATAAATAATCCCAATCAAGTGAATAAATTTAAAAGGGCTGATGCCATGGCATATAAATAACCTGGCATCGGCCCATTTGTATTTATCATTCTGGATAGTTAAGGTGTTCCTCTGTAATACCGTTTAATATTTCCTGTAAAAATTTATTAGCAAGATATTTTGCCATATTCAAGTTCATATCTAGGTAATTACCACAGTTAAAAGCGGCTGCTCCTGGAACCTCGCCTGTAAAATCACGTACGAAGGTAAACATTTCCGTAATCAATGGGACTACATCTCTTGAAGCATAATCCCCTGCCAGTATCAGATAGAATCCTGTACGACAGCCCATAGGTCCAAAATATATGGTTTTATCCGTATATTCAGGATGATTTCTTAAAAACGTTGCACCCAGATGCTCGATGGTATGAATCTCGGCAGTATTCATTACCGGTTCAAAATTGGGTCGGGTCATACGTATATCGAAAGTGGTAAGGATCGTGTCACCAGCATTATCTTTTCTTGATACGTAGATACCCGGCAGTAATCTCAGGTGGTCTATTGTAAAGCTTGCAATCTGCTCCATAACATACTCTCCTTCAGTAAATAATTTTGACTTATTATAACATAGATAAGATACAGTTAAAAGTAAAAAATTATCTTTACATTGGTGTTGCATTACCACACTTAAGAAAAAGTAGTATACTACAACAGTTTTATCAGATATAATAAATTAACAGGGATATCATAGGATTACTTTTGATACTGCTTCTGTAGAAGAATTAGGAATACAATGTATTTTACTACCCAGAAAGGCCTTTCTCTTTGAAAGGCAGCAATAGTTTAAAGGAGAGCATTATGACGGACAGTATAATATTTGATCTAGATGGAACACTATGGGATGCAACGGATGGAGCAGCAGTAGTATGGCAGGCTGAAGCAGCAAAATACAGTGACGTTAAGGATGTTATAACAGCCGATAAATTAAAATCTTTATATGGACGGCCTTTAGAAGAAATAGCAGTCAAGTTGCTTCCCAGTGCAGAGACAGAGACTGCTCTTACTATTATGAGAGAGAGCGTTATCAAACAATGTCCTTACCTTGAGAAGGACGGAGGTATCCTGTACCCTGGACTAATCAGTACCTTAAAAGAGCTTAAAAAGAAATATAAACTGTTTATTGTAAGCAATTGTGAGGAAGGTTATATCCAGTGTTTTTTAAATGCTCATAACTTATGGGATATCTTTGAGGATTTTGAATATCCCGGCCGAAGTGGTAAATTAAAAGCTGAAAACATTAGACTTGTTATAGAGAGAAACCATCTGCAATCACCAGTATACCTTGGAGATACAGAAGGAGACCAGTTAGCTGCAAAGAAAGCGGAAATACCGTTTATTTATGCAAGATACGGTTTTGGCGATGTGAAGGAATACGACAAAGCAATCGATAGTTTTGCAGAGCTGCTGAGCAATATTTGATATTGACTTTGGATTGCTTCATGGAGTATACTAAATATAGAAAAACAAAAAGCCGATGATTAAGAGTAGTAAGCAGAAGATTTGTTATCAGAGAGCTGTCGCAGGGTGGAAGACAGTAGCAGAATCTGTATGAATGGACTTATAGGCTCGGGAGGAAAGGAATTATTCCAAGTAATGCCCGACGGGGTCTTCAGCCGTTATCAATGAAGCATATATTACAGTATATGGATTGAGTGGGCGCTTATGCGCCAAACCGGGTGGTACCGCAGAAGTGAACATGACTTTTGTCCCAGTG
Organism: Anaerocolumna sp. AGMB13020; assembly: GCF_033100115.1. Taxonomy (NCBI): domain Bacteria; kingdom Bacillati; phylum Bacillota; class Clostridia; order Lachnospirales; family Lachnospiraceae; genus Anaerocolumna; species Anaerocolumna sp. AGMB13020. Next base: position 5,032,362 of record NZ_CP136910.1, read on the forward strand.
ATATTACGAGAGTAGTATTCTGTGGCAGAGGTCTTTTTTTGTTAGAGAATTAGCACCTAATAATGGGGATAGCACCTTGTAATGGGAAAAGCACTTGGTAATGGTAACAGTACCTTGGTAATGGGAATGATACTGAGTAATAGGAATAGTGCATGGTAAAGGAATAACACCCATTATATAAAAAAGGACTACCAGAAGAAGTGCCACATGTCACACCTAAGGAAATGTGTCGCTAGGATGACTGCGTTTCAGCCCATGAGTCAGGAAAGTCGGACTCTTGTTCTTTCGTAGTAAGAAATTTTTAGAGAATGAAAAGTAAGCGGAGGTAAAAATCAATGTTAGACGGAAAAAAAGTACTATTTAGCGGAATGCAGGCAACGGGGAATATTACCCTGGGAAATTATATGGGAGCTCTAAAGAATTGGATTGATTTGAATAATGATGATAGTTACCAGTGCTTTAATTGTGTGGTTGATCTGCATTCCTTAACAGTAAGACAGGACCCGGCAGAACTTCGTAAGAGAGCGAGAACGCTTCTAAGCCTTTATATTGCTGCCGGTCTGGATCCCGTTAAGAACTGCATTTATTATCAGTCACATGTGTCCGGCCATGCAGAACTAAGCTGGATCTTAAACTGCTTTACTTATATGGGAGAATTAAACCGTATGACACAGTTTAAAGATAAGTCAGCAAAACACGCCGACAATATAAATGCCGGACTTTTCACCTATCCTGTACTTATGGCTGCTGATATCCTGTTGTTCCAGACGGATGTAGTACCTGTAGGTGCAGACCAGAAACAGCATCTTGAAATAACCAGAGATATCGCCGAACGTTTCAATGGGGTATACGGAGATGTATTTACCATTCCTGAGCCTTATATTGGTAAGGTAGGTGCCAAAATCATGAGTCTTCAGGAGCCGGATAAGAAAATGTCCAAGTCCGATGAGAATGTTAATGCTACCATTTATCTGATGGACGATCCGGATACAGTTATTCGTAAGTTTAAGAGAGCTGTAACCGATTCTGATAATGAAATACGCTATACCGAAGAGAAACCGGGAATCAAGAATCTTATTGATATCTACTCCGCAGTTACGAATAAAACATCTGGAGAAGTTGAAAGAGAATTTGACGGCAAAGGTTATGGAGAGTTCAAACTTGCTGTAGGAGAGGCCGTTAACAGTGTTTTGGTGCCCATCCATCTGAGAATGGATGAATTATCAAAGGATAAAGCCTATATTGACGGAATCATAAAAGAAAACAGCGATAAAGCCAACTATTTTGCAACGAAAACACTTCGTAAGGTTCAAAAAAAGATTGGCCTGCCTGAAAGAGTACGATAACTTTAATTTGAAGGAAAGGCTGTTTGAATATGAATATAATTTTTTTGGAAACAGATACCTTAGGCGATGACGTTGATTTATCAGTCTTTGAAACCTTAGGAAAGGTAACGAAATATAATAAAAGTGAGCCTTTGCTGAATAGTGAGAGAATCAAGGAAGCAGACATCCTTGTTGTCAATAAGATTCCAATGAATGAAGAGAACCTTAGAGCTGCTGTTAATCTAAAGCTTATATGTATTACAGGCACCGGAACCAATATTGTTGATTTTCCTTATGTGAATGGCAGAGGAATTGCAGTAGCAAATGTAAAGGGATATTCCACACAGTCTGTAGTACAGCATACCTTTGCTCTTTTATTTTACCTTTATGAGAAGTTAAGTCATTATGACCACTTTGTCAAATCCGGCGGATATGTAAGCAGTGATATCTTCAGCTGTTTTGATGAGAAATTCAATGAACTGTATGGAAAGACCTGGGGAATAATAGGCTTGGGCAATATCGGTAAAGGAGTTGCCTCCATTGCCAAAGCTTTCGGCTGCAAAGTAATCTATTACTCAACCTCCGGCAGGAATCAGAATGAGGAATATGAGAGAGTTGATTTTGACACTTTGCTAAAAGAAGCCGATATTATTTCAATTCATGCACCGCTTAATAAGGAAACTGAAAATCTCATTGGAGAAGAAGCCCTTAATAAGATGAAATCCACTGCTCTGCTATTAAATCTTGGAAGAGGACCTATTGTTGATGAAGCCGCTCTCAGTAAAGCCTTATCGAATAACTGGATTGCGGGTGCTGGGCTTGATGTTTTAAGACAGGAGCCAATGGCTGCGGATAATCCTCTTCTTGCTATTCAGGACAGCAAAAAGCTTATAATAACTCCGCATATAGCCTGGGCTACGGTTGAGGCCAGGAGAAGATGTGTGGCTGAAGTATATGAGAATATGAAAGCATTCTTAAAGGGTGAGGATAGGAATATTGTAAAGGAATAAATAACTCAATTGTAGTATTTTTGTGATTCCTCCTGTGTTTAAAATGATTTGAGTGGCAAAAGGGTGGGTTTTTCACAAGGGGACGGCAAAATTGCGCAAACCAGAAGAACTCATGCTTCGATTTCAAGGTATAAGAAGTCCTAATTCTCTGGATTTTTTGTGCTTGACATCTTCTAAAACAGATAACTCGCTTCGCTCAAACAATCTGTTTTAGAAGATAGCACAAAATATCCAGAGAAAAGGGCTTCTAATACCTTTCCATAGGCGCATTCATTCTTCTGGTTTGCACAATTTGCCTGAAATCGATTGGGAATAATACATTTGTTGAATAAAATTATGAAGTATCAATGTCTGTAAATAAAAAAAGGACAAAGGAATGAGATATTTTTCATTCATTTGCCCTTTTTTAGGGTTCTGTACAAATAGTTGGGGTGTGAACACATTTCTAACTTTTGACACAGAGTTTTTATTAATTGGAAGTAGGGTAGGGGGATTCGTTATTAATATTTACCTACTGCGTAGATTTTACTTCATTCCATTTCTGAATATAGAGAGCGTCCATATCTTCACCAAGATAATGATAGGTGGAGCAGCGATCCAGAACATCAGTAGAAGGAAAAGCAACGGTACTGTTTTTGATTGCTTCGTCCTGGATTAATTCTCTGGCGGCTTTGTTTGGTGTGGAGTAAGTTATATATTCGAAATTCTTTAATGCAATTTCCGGTTCGCACATAAAGTTAATCCACTTCTCGGCATATTCTTTGTTTGGTGCATTCTTGGGTATTACCCAGCCGTCGATCCATACATTGGAGCCTTCTTTTGGGACAACATATTCCAGGTCAGGATTCTCTCTTTGGGTAAAGATAGCTTCTCCGGAGTAGATTACACCAATTGGATTGTCTCCACCAATCATTTTATCTCTTACCTGATCTACTACATAAGCATCAACCATTGGTTTCTGAGATTGCAACAATGCCTTTGCTTCCTCTAACTGTGCTTCATCGGTAGTATTTATGGAGTAACCGAGGTAACTTAAAGCAATGGCAAATGCATCTCTTACACTGTTAATCATAAGGATGTCACCGTTGTAACCATTTCTCTCAATGAAATCTTTATCAAAGAGAGCAGCCCAGCTGTCAATGGGTTCCTTGATCATAGTTTTGTTATACAATAGACCCACTGTTCCCCAGCAATAAGGTACACTGTATTTATTTCCGGGATCGAACTCCGCAGCACTTTTTAGATAAGCCGGATCAATATTGGAGATATTGGGTACATTGTCATAATTGATTTCAGCAAGTAAATCTTCCTCGATCATCTTTTGAATCATATAGTCTGAAGGACATACCACATCATATTTGACGGAACCATTTTTGATTACCGGATACATATCCTCATTCTGTTCGAAGTATTTCAAAACAACCTTGATTCCCGTTTCCTTTTCAAAGAGGTCTACTACATCGGGATCAATGTACTCGCCCCAGTTGTAAACATAGATTTTTTCTCCGCCTCCGCTTGAACAGCCAGTCAGAGTCGCAGTTCCTGTTAAGATCAGTGTGCACAGAAGAAGCAGTGATAGCATTCTTTTCATTGTTTATACCATTGCATATCGCAGGCTGGCTGCGATACTGCCACAAATAATAAGGAGTGAAAGAATCTCGATGTGGCATCCTTTCAATTTATAATTTTCTTTCACTCTTTTCTACTTTAATGTGTTATATAGATTGGCAGCAATTATTATGCTTTGCCAGGAGCTTTTCCTGTATTATCCCTGTCATTTTTGCGATTGATTAAAACCAGCAGAATCAGAATACTTACAAACAGCAGAGTGGATAAAGCATACATTTCAGGTTTAATTCCCTTGCGTACTTCCGTATAAATAATGGTCGATAAGGTATCAACACCAGCACCATTGGTAAAGTAGGTTATTACGAAATCGTCCAGTGACATGGTAAAGGCTAATAAGAAGCCTGAAAATATACCAGGGAAAATATCTGGAAGTATAATCTTAAAGAAGGCATAGGATTTGGTTGCCCCAAGATCCAGTGCTGCTTCGTAAAGACTGACATTCTGTCTGGCAAGCCTTGGCATAACGCTTAATATAACGTAAGGAATATTAAAGGTTATATGGGAAAGCAATACGCTGGAAAAACTTAAGGGATAGCTTAATGCAATAAACAGAAGCATTAAGGATATACCGGTAACGATATCTGCATTCATCATGGGGATGTTGGAGATACCAAGTAAGATTGTTCTTGGCACCTTTCTCATGTTATTGATGGCTAGGCAGGCACAAGTTCCGATTATAGCAGCAATCAGGGCAGATAGAAATGCTATGATCAAGGTATTTGTCAGTGCCTCCATAATGGCTTGATCCTGAAACAGACTGTTATACCAGCTTAAGGTAAAGCCACCCCATTTGGAACGGGATTTTGACTTGTTAAAGGACAAAACGATCAATATAAAGATGGGTGCATATAAAAATAAAAGGATTAGCCCTAAATAAAATCGGGACAGAAATTTCTTTATCATATCTTCGTGCCCTCCGATTCTTTGTCATATTTGGCAAGGACAGCCATACTTAAGAAGATGAATACCATCAGAACCAGAGAAAGACCGGAACCGGTATGCCAGTTATTAACCGTCTTAAATTGCTGTTCTATGATATTTCCGATTAGCACTACCTTGCTGCCGCCCAGGATGTCTGAAATAACAAAGGTGGTGAGGGAAGGCACAAAAACCATGGTTATACCGCTGACAACACCGGGCAAAGTCATAGGCAGTATGATTTTTATAAAAGTTACAAAGGAATTAGCACCTAAATCTCTGGCTGCATTGACATAATCATCACTTATCTTTGCCAGGGAATTATAAATAGGCAGTATCATAAAGGGAAGAAAATTATAAACCATACCGAATATAATTGCTCCCGGGGTATTGATCAAATCCAGTGCGGGCAGATGGAAAAACTTAAGCAGGGTATTGATAACACCCGTTTTCTCCAGTATATTCTGCCAGGCCAGTGTTCTGAGCAGAAAGTTCATCCACATAGGAAGTATAAATATCATAATAATAAAGGAATTATTTTTTAATTTCATACCATGCAGTATCAGGGAGAGCGGATAAGCAAGGATAAGGCATATCACCGTACTGATAATGGACAGCTCAAGGGAAAGCCACAGGGCTTTCAAATTAATAGGGTCCATAATCAGTGCCAGATTACTTAAGGTAAGACCTCCCTCTTTGGCGGTAAATCCATAGTATATTATGATAAATAGCGGAACAATCACAAATATACCCATCCAAAGTGAATATGGATAGGAGAGCCATTTCTTAGTTTTCATCCGATGTCACTGCCTCCTCATCCTCAGATTGAGGTTTGTTCATAATATGAATATCAAAAGGATCTACTTTAATCCCTACATTACTTCCGACCGGACTCAGATCGGTACTGTGAACCAGCCACTCATGTCCGCCTGCAAGAACCTCCATTTCATAATGAACGCCCTTAAAGATCAGGGAAGTAACTACACCGTTAAGAGTTCCTTCGGTTTCTTTGACAAGGTCGATGTCCTCCGGTCTGATAACCACATCTACGGGCTGATTCTTTCCAAAGCCCTTGTCCACGCAGGCAAATTTGGAACCAAGGATACTTACAAGTCCGTCCTCGATCATTGTGGAGGAGAGAATATTACTCTCACCGATAAAGTCTGCTACAAAGGCATTTTTGGGCTCATTGTATATCATTTCCGGTGTACCCACCTGCTGGATATAACCCTGGTTCATGACTACGATCGTATCGGACATGGTAAGGGCTTCCTCCTGGTCGTGGGTTACATAGATAAAGGTTATTCCCAGTTCATTCTTAAGACGGATAAGCTCGTATTGCATATCCTGTCGTAATTTTAAATCCAAAGCGCCTAAGGGTTCATCCAGGAGAAGTACCTTTGGTTCATTAACAATTGCTCTGGCTATAGCTATACGCTGCTGCTGACCGCCGCTTAAGGAATCGGGTGTACGGTTCTCGAAACCTTCAAGATTAACCAGCTTTAAGGCATATTTTATCTTATCCTGTATGTAGGCTTTGCTTTTCTTCTTTATTTTTAATCCAAAGGCAATGTTCTCTGAAATAGACATATGAGGGAAAAGGGCATACTTCTGAAATACAGTATTTAACGGTCTTTCGTTGGGAGGCAATTTGGTAATATCTTTGCCGTCAAAAAGTACTTTACCGTTGTCAGGATTTTCAAATCCTCCAATAATACGTAGAGTAGTGGTCTTACCGCAGCCGCTGGGTCCTAGCAGCGTTAGGAATTCATTTTCCTTTATATAAAGGTCCAGATTGTCCAGAACAACATTGTTGTCAAATTTCTTGGTTATGCCTATCAGATCAATAAGTTTATCGCCAGACATGTTTAATCCTCCTGTGTATATTGTAAAATAAGGTTCATTTCACACCAGCTTAATATAATCATACATATTTACGCATATGATTTTACTTAAAAGCTTGGTGGTGTGGATATCCACAATAGACTGGCGCCTTGCTTATCGGAAGCAGAAATATAATGATTCTTGCCAGCTTTATAATAAAAGGATTCACCCTTTTTTGCTTTATAGGTTTTGTTCCCTATATGAAGAATAATACTGCCGTTTAATACATATCCGAATTCTTCCCCTTCATGAGGATTGTCCGGATAGGTGGAACCTCCAGGTTCCAAGGTCAGGAGAATGGGTTCCAGCATGTTCTTTTGTGCATTTGGGATAATCCATTGGATACAGTTCTTAAGTTCCGGATCTATCTTCTCAAAATAATCACTTTTCTTAAATACTACCTGTTCTGTTGAAGTATCGGAAAAGAACTCTTCCAGATTGGTTCCAAGACACTGTAAAATATCAACTAAGGTAGCTATGGACGGGCTGGTCAAATCTCTTTCCACCTGGGAAATAAAGCCCTTTGAGAGCTCCGCCCTGTCTGCTAATTCTTCTTGGGTCAGATTCTTTTGTACTCGAAGTTCCTTGATTTTTTCACCGATTTTCATCCTGTGCTCCTTAATAAAATTAAACTCAAAGTTTAGTGTTGCTAAACAGCATAATCATTATTATACACAGAATTAATGTCCTGTCAATGGCTTATTTATTTTTATACAGGAAAATGAATAGTAACAGAAAAAAGCTTCATAAACCCTTACAAATACTGTATGCGTATAAAACAGCAGACTGTATATTTAAGGTTTATGAAGCTTTCGGATAGCGTATTTTATGAATACGAAAAAAGTAAGGACCTGAATAACAAAGAATCAGGATCTGTTTAATCCCATGGACATACGGGAGAGTATCTTATATATTTCTCTTCCAAGGCTAACGGCAACAACGGTAGTTACCAGATCTTTTGCCAGCATCAGAGGAACAGAAGGCAATAACCAGGTACCGGTTATCTGATAATAGAACAGAAGTCCCATAACATGGCATATCAGTAAGCCTATGATACTGAAGCTAATTCCCATAGGATAAGTTTTTCTGCTTCCAAGGCCAGTGAGAAAGACCATGGGAAGGAAACCGAACAGATAACCGCCGGTAGGTCCGACCAATGCGTCGATACCTCCGCCGAAGTTGGCAAATACAGGAATACCAACCATTCCGATGAGAAGATAAAGGAAAACGGACAGGAAACCTGATTTTTTACCAAGAATGGTACCAATAAGAACGATACCAAAGGTCTGAAGAGTTACCGGGATACCTCCCGGAAGCATAAAGGATATCTGGGACAGTACCGCAAGGATTGCAGTAAAAAGTGCAATTTGGACCATTTCCTGAGTAGTCAGGAATTTTCTTTTCATAGATTACTCCCATCTGCGTGCTTTTGTACGCGTGAAATCAAAGAGGTGTGAAAATGCTTTTGTTATCTGAAAAATTTGACAATTGAATCCATTCTGGAGGTGATACTTACAAACAACATGTCTACTAAGGTAACGGCTGCCATGGATTCAACAACAACGACAGCTCGGGGAACAATAACCGGATCGTGGCGGCCTTTGATGTTTATGCTGATATTCTCACCGGCTTTATTGATCGTTCTCTGGGTTTGGGCAATAGAGGCTGTAGGTTTTACGGCAGCCCGGAATACAATTTCCGAACCATCGCTTATACCGCCTAGGATACCACCTGCATTATTTGTTAATTTGCTGATCTTTCCATCCTCCGTGTATATAAAAGGGTCATTGTTCTGTGCACCGGTTTTTTGAGCAGCAGAGAAACCGGAGCCGAATTCAATTGCTTTTATAGCTCCGATGGAGAGGATAGCTTTTCCAAGGTTGGCATCCAGCTTGTCAAAGACCGGCTCTCCGATACCAGCTGGTACACCGGAGATGATACATTCAATTACACCGCCTATGGAATTCTGCTCCTCCATTTTCTCCTGCATCAGTGCCTCTGCAGCTACAGAAGCTTCAAGGTCCGGCATAAAGAAAGGACTTAACGGAATGTTATCTCTGTTGCATTTGGTATAATCTATGTTAATGTTACCAATGGATTTGGTGTAGGCGCAAAGGCTGATACCAAGCTCCTTCAGAATAGCAGAAGCAATTGCTCCGGCAGCGACTCTGCCGATCGTTTCTCTTCCGGAGGATCTGCCGCCGCCTCTATAATCGCGGAAGCCATACTTGGAATCATAAGTATAATCTGAATGACCTGGGCGGTAAAAGCCGGATATTTCAGAGTAATCCATGGAAATCTGATTCGTATTGAGAACAGCCAGGGATATGGGCGTGCCAGTAGTTTTTCCTTCAAAGACACCGGACAAAATCTTAACGGTATCTGCTTCATTTCTTGGGGTAGCATATTTGGTCTGACCTGGGCGTCTTCTGTCAAGAAAAGCCTGAATAGTTTCTTCCTCAAGAGGAAGTCCTGCGGGACAGCCATCAATAACAACACCTATTCCTGAACCGTGGGATTCTCCCCAGGTAGTTATGCGAAACATGGATCCAAACGTTGAACCTGCCATATAAAACCTCTTTCCGATTTATATTTTTATTTCTGATAAAGATTATCTTTGTTTTAGAGTTTTACACGTTAACGTAAAAAACTTTAATGAATTTATATAAGTATATAAGAAAACTATTTGTTAATCAATATCTTTTGAGGACATTTTAAAAATACAATTCATATATTGTAATGATTGGTAAAAAAAATAGCTTGAGAATAATTTACCTGAGGTACCAGGATGAACGTCTTTTATTCTTAATCCATCTATTAATTCTTAAAAATCCAATTTTTATAATCCCGGCTGTTTTAGGGCGTTCTATATAAAGTGAATGCAGCGCTGATATAAAAGGGCTGAAATTCAGCTTATGTAATAGTATAATTTACAAGGAGGTTACTATGCCAAATTATTATTATGCAAACAGAGGTAATGACAACCAAAAGGCAAAAAGTATGCAGGATAACGGGATTAATCCGGGTTATTCATATATAGACAAGAAGAATGAGAAGGTTGAAAAGTCATCAAGAGATTTGGTTATAGATGGGAATTCAGTTTATGAAATAGATCAGGACTGTTATGAAAGAGTAAGACAGAACAGACATAATGCAAGACAGGACTGGAATAGAAGATAGAACGAAAAAAAGCTGCCGTGAGGCAGCTTTTTTCTGTTTGATGTAGCTTCTAACTGATAAAGAATAATTAGAAGGAGTTTCCGCATAAGCAAAGGATTAAGATGATCCAAATAATTGAGCCGCATCCGTCATTGCCGCCGCATCCGCATCCATTGTTACCAAAGCCGCCACCAAAGAATCCGTTACCACCACCGCCACAGCAGCAAAGTAAAAGGAGAATAAGAATCCAGGAACTATTATTGCCACATCCGGAACCGCAGTTAGTTGCTGTTAAATCACTCATGTAAGAGCCTCCTATTTGTTATTACAATGTATCATATGAATCTGAGCTTGCCCTATTTCCTATATTTATAGAAGAAATTGTTGTGTTTTTCCGACAGAAAATTACAGAATTGCATGGTCCTTTACAGAAATACTGAAGATGGAGGCCAAAACTCAGAGAAAAGGCTTGTAAAGTTTAAGTTGTCTCAGCAGTTCCCTATTGTTATAATATGGGTAATTTATGATAAGGAATAAAATTTGTGCCTGCCTCCTTAAGGTTGCAGGCAGGAGGAAGGTATGGACAGATATGAGAATATTAGCGGAAGAATCAATGGCACTACTTGTTGATATACAGGAAAAGCTGGTTCCTGTAGTGAAGGATAGAGAAGCGTGTGTAAGAAATATAACACTACTGCTGGAGGGCTTTAAGCTGCTTCAGATTCCCTTTCTCGTGACACAGCAGTATACCAGAGGTTTGGGTATGACAATACCGGAAGTAAAGGACAGGGTGGATAACTTTCAGTATCTGGAGAAAATAAGTTTCAGCTGCTATGAGGATAGCAGGATAAAAGAAGAGATAGATAAACTGCAAAAGAAAAATATAATTTTGTGCGGTGCAGAAGCGCATATCTGTGTGCAGCAAACTGCCATAGATTTAAGAGCAGCTGGTTATAATGTAATTGCCGTTACCAATTGTATCGGTTCAAGAAAAACCGAAGATAAGGAAGCAGCACTAAAACGTTATGAATATGAAGGCATCATTGCGGCTACTTATGAATCCATATTATTCGAATTAACAAGAAAAGCAGGCAGTGATATCTTTAAAGCTATTTCCGCCCTGATAAAATAAAAGGAATAATCTTCTTTTCTAACTAATATAAATAATCGGTATTCTTTTTTTGATTTCCGGGAAGCAGACTTCTTTATTGTTAAAATAGCATTTCTGATACTAAAATATCTGATTTTGCCATACCTGATTTTACGGAACGATACAATGACATTTCAGTTTATATGGAAAAATCAAGATAAAAGTCATGCTAAAATGTGAAACGGATGATGATATAAGATAATTTCTGGATAAAATTATTATTTATAAATAATAATAAAGAAAACGATAATTATTATTGAAATTCAGATAAAAATGAAGTATAATATAGTCAGATTTTAGAAAAGGAGGAGAACTATGTACAATTTATTATTAGGCGGTGCAGCAGGTCAGGGCATTGACACCACTGTTGCAATTCTGGAGAAGCTGTTAAAGCACTCCGGTTATTATATATATACCACCAGGGATTTTATGTCCCGTGTACGCGGCGGCCACAATTTTTCTATGATCCGTTTTGGAACCGAGAAGATCAACTCTCACAGTGACAGAATTGATGGTATTATTGCACTAAATGATGAAACCATTCATCTGCATAAAGATAAACTAACTGAGAAGGGATTTATCCTGTGTGACAGCAGCTTGGAATATAGTGACGACAGAATAATCAAGCTGGATATGGATAAGAAAGCGAAGGAGCTTGGAAATCTTAGAGCATCAGGCAGTATTGCTATCGGTGCTATTTTAAAGCTTTTTGGTGAACCGTTTACATATGTGGAAGAAGTTATGCCACGAGTCATAAAAAAAGATTTTTTAGAAGTGAACTTAAAAGCAATTCAGATTGGATACGACAGCGTTGAACCTGTCTTTGAACATCTGGAGGGACCTTTTAAGGATTATATGCTGATTTCCGGCAGTAAGGCAGTTGGACTGGGAGCAGTTGCCGGCGGGCTTAAATTTTATTCGGCTTATCCCATGTCACCCTCCACCGCAGTAATGGAATATCTGGCTTATATCGGTAATGTCTCAGGGGTCCTGGTGGAACAGGCAGAGGATGAAATCGCTGCTATCAATATGGCTCTTGGTGCTTCCTATGCGGGAGCCAGAGCAATGACGGGTACCAGCGGAGGCGGTTTTTGTTTAAAAGTAGAGGCTTTAGGCTTTTCTGGTATAGCAGAGATTCCTCTGGTGGTAATAGATGTTCAAAGGCCGGGACCTGCAACAGGGCTTCCCACCAGAACCGAGCAGAGTGATTTGAAATTTGTAATTTCTGCAGCACAGGGTGAGTTTCCCCGTATGGTTATAGCACTTAGAAATCATGAAGATTCTTTCTATCAAACAATCAGAGCGCTGAATCTGGCGGAAAAATATCAGATACCTATAATCCTGTTAAGTGATCAATATCTTGGCGATACCACAGCTTGCGTAAAACCCTATAATCTTGAGGATATTACACTGACTGAACCTGCAAAAGAGGCAGAAGGCGAATATTTACGTTATCGAATTACCGAGAATGGTATATCTCCAAGGCTCATACCAGGTTTAACCGAACATCTGGTGACAGCAGACAGTGACGAACATGATGAGAGAGGCTGGATAACAGAATCTGCTGAAGTCAGAAATAATATGATGGATAAGCGAATGAGAAAGCTTGAAGGACTGACCCTGGAATTACAGGAACCGGAATTTATCGGTGAAGAAGACTGCAAGGTACTGCTCCTTGGCTGGGGTTCCACCTATGGTCCCATTAGCGAAGCAGTTAGCCGCTTAAATAAGTCGGGAAAAGGAAGTTATGGTGCATTGGTATACGGTGATATCTATCCTCTGCCTAAACAGAATCTTGAAAAGTATTCAAAAGGAAGAACCTTAATAAATGTGGAACAGAATGCAACCGGACAGCTGGCATCCCTTATCAGGGAACAGACCGGCATCAGCTGTGACAGGAGTATATTAAAATATGACGGCAGACAGATTTCCGGTGAAGAGATAGAATCACAGGTACTGGAAGGAGGTCTTGACTGATATGGGAAAATTTACGACTTACGAAACAGCCTGGTGCCCTGGCTGCGGTAATTTTGCAATTTTGAATAGCTTGAAAACAGCCTTGGAAGAGCTTGATAAAGATCCAAAAGAGGTACTGATGGTAGCCGGAATCGGCCAGGCAGCAAAGACACCTCAGTATATCAGTGCCAATAGCTTCTGCGGACTTCATGGAAGGGCCTTACCGGCTGCAGTTGCTGCCAAGATAGCAAATGAAAAACTAACGGTTATAGTGGATTCCGGCGACGGTGACTCCTATGGTGAAGGAGGAAACCACTTTATACATAACATACGAAGAAATGTAAATATTACACATTTTGTTCATGATAATCAGATCTATGGACTTACCAAAGGTCAGGCATCCCCAACCAGTAAGGAAGGTCATGTAACCGAAGTACAGACAGATGGAAGCATGAATACGCCTTTAAATCCCGTATTAATGGCAATAGCTGCCGGTGCAGGTTTTGTAGCCAGAGGTTTCAGCGGTGATGCAAAACAACTGGTAACCCTTATGAAGGAAGCCATCTCTTATCCAGGTTATGCATTTGTGGATATCCTCCAGCCGTGTATCAGCTTTAATAAGATCAACACCTTTGCTTACTACAAGAGTAAAGTTGCACCCTTAGGAGAAGAGTACGATCCCTCAAATAAAGCTGCAGCTATTATGACTGCAATGGAAGGGGAAGAACGAATTCCCACCGGTATTATCTATAGAGAAGATAAACTGGATTTTCATAGGAAGCATAACCTTTTAAAAGACGGTAAGACTTTAATTGAACAGGAGAGGAATACAAAAGTTATCGAGGCGTTAATCAACCGATTTGTATAAAGTTCGTTTAACTTATATCATATGGTTAATCCTATAAATTGTAATATTGTGGTTAAATAGTGTGTTCAGTAAAAAAAGCGGGAATACACCTAAGCCTGGTATAATTCTCTGGTGAAACCGGTACAGAGTTCATGCAGGGAGTATGACAGGTTTAGGAGTAGACCTACTTTTTCAATAAATTCCTAAGGAGGTTAGAAATGGCAGTTAAGAATGCAATGACAAGTGATTTTCTTCATTCCGCTTACGGTGGAGAGAGCATGGCCCATATGAGGTATTTGACCTGGGGAACCATGGCTGAGAAAGAGGGCTTTCCGAACATAGCTAAGCTGTTTGAAGCCATAGCTTATGCAGAAAGGGTACATGCTAATAATCACTTCAAGGAAATTGGAGGAGATACTGCTGATGCTACTGTTGTTGCGGGAGCAGTATTTGGAACAGGAAAAACAGTGGATAATCTGCAGGGAGCAATTAACGGTGAACTCCATGAGGTAGATCAAATGTATCCGGTGTATCTGAATGCAGCAGAATTTCAGGAGGAAAAGGGAGCACAAAGATCCTTCCATTTAGCACTGGAGGCTGAAAAAATTCACGCGGAATTGTTTAAACAGGCTCAGGATGCAGCAAAAGGCGGACAGGATATCAAACTGGAATCCGTATATGTCTGTCCAATCTGCGGACATACAGTTCTTGATGGTGCACCTGATAAATGTCCTGTATGCGGTGCAAAACAGGATTTATATAAAAAGTTCTGATTCTGCTGTTTCACGGAGTAAAATGTTTTCTTTGCTCCGTAAAGTGGAACATAAAGACTGTAAAAAATGTACCACAACAAAAAATATGGCAGAACTTACCATGAATACAGAGAGACAGTTTTTGAAGGAACATGTCTGCTGAATACAGGGTAGGTTCTGCCGTTTTCGTTATTGAAGAAGCCTTTTTATATTTAACAGACCCCAGCCCTGCTTTGACCAGGGATAACCAAGGTCAATTGCGCAGTCCCGCAGCTTCAATTTAACATCTTTGTTGCTTAAAGACGGATATACAGAAAGTAAAAGAGCGATAGCACCGGTAACAATGGGGGTAGCCATGGAGGTGCCGCTCTTAACAGTATACATTAGGTTGGTGTAATCATTTCTGGGATTATTAAGTACATTGTATCTGTATCTTTGGTAATTCTTCATGGTACCACAGGATACAATATTAGATCCGGGTGCCACGATATCAGGTTTTTTAACACAGGAGGCTGTAGGACCTCTTCCGGAATAATCCATGGTTTTATTTCCAAAGAGTTCAACGGTTATTCTGTCATCGGAAGAACCGACGGTAATTACCTTTCGGCTGATACCGGGAGTTGAAATGGACATTGGACTGGGGCCATTGTTTCCGGCAGCTACCACCACTACGATACCCGCATCCCATACAGCGTTTACACCTTTCACCAAAAGTGAATTTTCATCGGCATTGTCTTTTGTTGTTGTACCAACTGAAATGTTAACAACTCTTATATTGTGTTTTACTTTATTATCAATTATCCATTGTAAGCCTGCCAGTACATCTGAAATATTACCGTCACCTTTCTGGTCCAGTACCTTGATTCCAATCAGGTCGCATTTGGGGGCTATTCCGGTATATTTGCCATTTGAGAGAAAGCCGCTGCCGCCGATAATTCCGGAGACGTGACTGCCGTGGCCGTTATCGTCATAAGGCTCGATTCTCCCGTGTATCAAATCATGAAAGGCCTTTATTCTATTTTTTCCTTCTGTAAAATCTTTGTGCATACAGATGCCGGTATCTACAACTGCAACTCCTACATTTTCACCTGTAATATTTCTATCGTGTGCCCAATTTAAGTCTATGATATCAGCTACACGGTTCATTTGAGCGGTTATGTGTGTATCCAGCTCGAAACTCCAGAGGTGATTCTCAGACTGGAGATTACTTAAAGCATCCGGTGCCACCTCTACAACATAAGAGTCAATCATAGGCAATTTATATTTGAGCTTACCCATTGAAGCAATTTCATTGTAATTGTTCTCGTAATCACTGCATCGTACAATAATCTGTACTCTTTCCTGTTTGTTCATAGCAGCCATTCTTTCCTTTTGGTCTTAGTAATTTTATGAGGATTCCTCTTGTCTTTATGACGAATATCAATTAAACCATTGCAATTTTCTGTCAAAGGTTTAAAATATAGAGGATTATGTAATTATATGGTATAACAAAAAGCCTTAAATATCTAACTGGCTGATATGTCTAATGAAAGAAAGAGGAAAGGTAATGAGAAAAATAAAAAAGCTGACTGCTATTCTAATAATTCCCGCTCTGTTATTAACAGGATTTTTAAGAAGCCAGACGAGTACTGCCGCAGAAATGCCAGCAACAGAAGAGACAGAGCCTGCGCTTGCGACGGAGAACGATAACCAGAACACGAGTGTAATAGTGAAGCAGTACGGAATCCTTACGGTAGACGCAAAAGGTATTTATTCCTTTTGGGATTTCTCCAAAGATACTGATGGGAGAATTGAAACCACTGACAAAGGCAATATCATGATTCCTTTGAAAAAAACAGCGGCACAGTTGACAGAACTTAAGCTCAGCTATAATAAAACGACTAAAAAAGCAACTGTGACCAATACAGTGAATAAAAAGAAAATCACCTTTACCCTGGGCAGCAGTACTTTTTATTATTATTCCTCCTCCAAGGCCAAAGGGGTAAAAAAGACGATGGCTTCACCTATGTATATCTCCAAGGAAAGTAAAGCACTTATGGTACATATGGCAGCACTTAAATGGGTCCTTTTAAAAACAGAAGGAGTGAAATCCTATAAAGTATCGGATATGCAGGCAAAAGGATACGATACCACTGCTTTAAGCGGGGTTATCGTGTACAATCCATATGGCAAAGTCACAAGCCTTGTAGAAGCCTCTAAAGTAAGTAATATAGGAAGAACAGTAAAAGTTACCATACCGGAAGGTTATTCATTGCCTCAGGTATTTACCCTCTTGGTTCGGAAAGGGGTATGTGCCTCAGAGGAGGTTTTGTATAAAGCGATGGAGGAATATGATTTTACCAGGGATTACTCTTTAATTGATGCGCTGGAGGATAATCCTGACCGCTGTTATCTGCTGGAAGGATATCTGTATCCTGATACCTATGAGTTCTACCGGTTGAGTAAAGGTGAAGATGCTATAGGAAAATTTTTACGTAACGGAGATGGAAAAATAACAGAAGCTGATAAGAAAAAGGCAGCAGAACTCGGATTGACCATTAATCAGATACTGACCATTGCGTCACTGGTGGAAAAAGAAGGGAAGGATAAAGAAACCAAATACAATATTTCTTCTGTGATCCATAACCGGTTAAAGATAAACATGAAACTGCAGTTAGATGCGAGCATCCATTATGTGGAAAAATATATAAAACCTTTTATAGATGGGGATATCAACCGTTACAATAGCTTTTACAATACCTATAAATGCCCTGCTTTACCGGCAGGACCAATCTGTAATCCTGGCAGAGAAGCAATCAATGCGGCACTTAACCCTCCGCAGACCGATTATCTTTATTTCTATAGCGATGAACAAAAAAATTACTACTTCTCCAAGGAGTATCATAATCAGTAAGATATCTCCATACAAACTCCACAAAGGAATGGTATTATAAGGTATCATTTTATGGAGTGGAGGAGAAATTTATTAAAAAGAAGCAGTTATCTATTAAAAACATAACTACAGTTGCAATTGGTGCAGTATTGCTGTTTCTGCTCGTTGTCTTTGTAGTAAAGAACGTATCAAAGGGAACTGATACTGACAAAGGGGAAGAAGTACAAAGCGCTGGAATTACTCTCAACGCTAATAGTGACATTGTTATTGATACTTCGAAAATATCGGACAAAGCATCCTTTTTCGAAACGGAAGCCGGTGGCATGACAGTAGGTTTATTTGCAGTCAAGGCAAGCGATGGGAGCATTAGAACCGCTTTTAATACGTGCCAGGTGTGCAACGGCAGCCCTTATGCTTTTTTTAAACAGACAGGTGACAACTTCCAATGTCAGAACTGTAAGAATGTCTTTCCAACAGACAAAATAGCCCAGGAACGTGGCGGCTGCAACCCGGTGCCCATCCTGGAAGAACAAAGAACAGAGAGCAATGGTGAAATTATAATCTCTTCTGCATTACTAGAAGAGAATTCCATCCGTTTCCAGAATTGGAAGCAATATTAAGAGATTGTAAAGGATTTTATCTTTAGAAGGACTGCTTGACAGGTGATTCTGTCGAAAGCAGTCCTTTTGTTTTACATAGAATTTACAATCCCGCCATAATGGGTTTACATGAGATTGATAGATTTAGCTTAACAGAAGACAGGTTAATGGAGGTTGTATGAAAAATACAAAGGAAAAGAAGAATCTTAACATGAAAAAGAAAGTTAGGTTGAAATCTATTAAAAATATGATAGATCAGATATATAGTATGCCTATCGGAAGGAGACTTAAGTTCACTTTTGGCTGCATGGGTGCGGTAATGTTATTAATGGTCATTGTCTCATTGGTAAATATTATGGCTTTAAGAAACATGACCAATGAGTTTCATTCACAGATCTATCAAACAGAAGAGAAAGTAATAAAAGCGCAGGTATCTATGAAAATCATTGAAAATAACATTTACCGCAGCTACATAACACAGAATAAAGAACTTTGTAGTAAATATATTGAAGAATCTGAACAGCAATATGATTTACTGGAAGCGTACATAACAGATTTGTCCGCCATACCTGCAATAAATAAAGGAGAACAGAGGAAGATTATAGAAAGCTTACAGGTTGAATCAGGAAAAGGAGCACGTTACAGAGAACAGATTCTTACCAGTGCCAGAGAATTTGACCAGAAGAAAATCTATAATATTTATAAAAATGATTACGTTCCCATTCACAGTCATATGGTGGAGGAATTAGAAGAACTGGAAGCTTTTACAGCCACATATGCCAAGCAGTATATAAACAGCATAAATATAAAAGTAGTCGTAAGTATTGTGTTATTTCTCCTGCTCTTTATGATCGGTGTCTTAAGCTGTATGAGAATACTGTCAAAGACAATAAAGAGTATTATTCACCCCGTGGATAATATTATGGCTGTTATGAATGAAATGGCAGCAGGTAATTTAGAGGTGGACCTCCAATATTCATCTGCGGATGAAATGGGCAGCCTGTGTCAGGGAATTACTCAGACCATAGATAAACTTAAAAATTATATTAACAACATAACATATGTAGTAAGAGAATTGGAACAAAAAAACCTGACAGTATCTGTCGGAATAGAGTATGAAGGTAATTTTACACCCATTAAATCATCTCTTGAAAATACAATAATATCTCTTAAAAATGTAATTGAGGCGATATCAACGGCTGCTGAAGGGATTTCCTTAGGAGCCGCACAAATTGCGGTAACGGCAAAGACAGTAGCAGACGGAAGTGTAGAGCAGAATAACCGTATAAATAATCTGGTAGGTGAAGTAGAGGCAATTGTTGATATGATTAATATAAATACCGACCAGACGAAAAATGTGACAGGACTTTCAGAAACAGCAGTAACTGCTGCAAGAGAAGGCAATATCAGTATGAGAAAAGTACTGGAAGCCATGGGAAGCATTGAACAGAGGTCAGGTGAAATCTCTCAGGTTATTTCAGTAATTGAGCAGATTGCGGAACAGACGAATCTCTTATCTTTAAATGCATCCATAGAAGCCTCAAGAGCAGGAGAAAACGGAAGAGGATTTGGGGTTGTAGCATCTGAAATCGGTAAACTTGCAGCCAGATGTACCCAAGCTGTACAATCAACTTCAGGACTGATTAACAGTACAGTAAGCGCAATACATTATGGGTCCCTGATGGCGAATAATACCGCAGGGAATTTTGAGCGTATTGTAAAAGTTTCCGAGGAGACAAATTATGTAATGGAACAGCTGGCGTATAATACAAAATTAGTACAGAATGAATTGCAAAAGACACATGTGTTCCTAAAAGATATTACTCCCATTATAGAAAAAAATGCTGCTGCCGCTCAAGAAAGTGCAGCTATGAGTGAGGAATTTATTATGCAGGCGGACAAACTGGAAAAGTATATTAAGGAATATTCGCTAGCATAGTAAAAAACTGGAACAAAACAGCGTATCTATCATATTTATATGGTAGGAAGCATAGAAAGCTTCCTTTATACTAATTGTCAGGGATTTGCCTGGCAATTGGACATAATGCAGGAAAGGAGCTTTATGCATGAACGCTGGTTTTAATTCATCTGAGTTCGATAAATCAGGAAGGCGACAAAGGGAAGATAAATCTAATGTTTCAGCAGCTAATTTTAATGGTGGCTGGAACAATGGCCGACCCGGTGACTTTAACGGACAGGGGCAGCCTTGTCCACCTCCTCCATGCCCGCCGAAACCTTGTCCGCCACCCGGACCTCCTGGACCTCCCGGACCTCCCGGACCGCAAGGCCCACAAGGACCAATAGGCCCGCAAGGACCATCCGGCCCACAAGGACCAATAGGCCCAACAGGACCTAGAGGACCCGCAGGACCCGCAGGGCCACCCGGACAACAAGGACCTGCAGGAGCCACAGGAGCTACAGGAGCAACCGGCCCGGCAGGAGCACCTGGAGAGATTGGACCTACAGGCCCTCAAGGTGAACAGGGACCCATTGGTTTAACAGGAGCAACAGGATCCACAGGTCCTCAGGGACCCCAGGGAGTACAAGGAGAACCAGGTCCGGAAGGTCCGCAAGGGGAAGCAGGTCCGGCAGGAGCCCAAGGCCCGGCAGGAGCTACAGGTCCCCAAGGTCTTCAAGGGGAAGCAGGTCCGGCAGGTCCGGCAGGAACAACGGGAGCCACAGGTCCCCAAGGTCCGGCAGGAGCCACAGGTCCCCAAGGTCCCCAAGGTCTACAAGGCCCGGCAGGTCCACAAGGTGAAACGGGAGCCACAGGAGCCACTGGTCCTATCGGCCCACAGGGAGAACAGGGAGTAGCAGGACCAACGGGAGCCACGGGAGCTACAGGAGCTCAAGGTCCGGCAGGAGCTACAGGTCCCCAGGGTCCTCAGGGTGAAGCAGGTCCGGCAGGAACAACGGGAGCAACAGGAGCACAGGGTCCGGCAGGAGCCACAGGTCCGGCAGGTCCTCAGGGAGAACAGGGAGTAGCAGGTCCGACAGGAGCAACCGGAGCCACAGGTCCGCAAGGTCCGGCAGGAACCACAGGTCCCGCAGGTCCCCAGGGAGAACAGGGTGAAGCAGGTCCGGCAGGAGCTACAGGAGCAACAGGAGCAACCGGAGCCCAAGGCCCGGCAGGAGCCACAGGTCCCGCAGGTCCCCAGGGAGAACAGGGTGAAGCAGGTCCGGCAGGAGCCACAGGAGCAACAGGCTCGCAAGGTCCGGCAGGAGCTACAGGTCCCGCAGGTCCCCAGGGAGAGCAGGGAGTAGCAGGTCCGGCAGGAGCCACGGGAGCAACAGGCCCACAAGGTCCGGCAGGAGCCACAGGTCCCGCAGGTCCCCAGGGAGAGCAGGGAGTAGCAGGTCCGGCAGGAGCCACGGGAGCAACAGGCCCGCAAGGTCCGGCAGGAGCCACAGGTCCCGCAGGTCCCCAGGGAGAGCAGGGTGAAGCAGGTCCGGCAGGAGCCACGGGAGCAACAGGCCCGCAAGGTCCGGCAGGAGCCACAGGTCCCGCAGGTCCCCAGGGAGAGCAGGGTGAAGCAGGTCCGGCAGGAGCTACAGGAGCAACAGGAGCCCAAGGTCCGGCAGGAGCCACAGGTCCCGCAGGTCCCCAGGGTGAAGCAGGCCCCGCAGGCCCGCAAGGAGTAGCAGGTCCGGCAGGAGCCACAGGCCCGCAAGGTCCAACGGGAGCCACAGGTCCGCAAGGCCCGCAAGGTCCGCAAGGTCCGCAAGGCCCTCCTGGTCCCGCAGGTATTAATTCTTACGTTTTCCGCTATAGTACCAATTCTGACAGAACTATTGCTGGTGGTGCAGAATTTGTGTTTGATAGTGGAAATGTTCCGAGTACGCCTGTTGGTATACTACTTCCCAACACTACTGATACAGTATTGACGGAGGCAGGCGATTATCTGGTTATATTCGAAGCTAATGTATTAGGAACACTCACTTCTGTTTCTATTAATCTTAATGGTTTACCCGTTCCCGGAGGTACAACAGGTGATACCGCGACTACGATCAGAGTGGAAATAACAGCTATTGTTCAGGTAACTACAGTACCAGCAACAATAACAGTAACAAATGACTCATTTATTTCCATCACATTCCCGGATCTTGCGCCAGGAAGTGTAGTTGCATCACTTACTATCCTTAAATTATCATAAATTATAAGGCGTCCGGTTCAGAGGACGCCTTACTTTTCATTAAAAGAGATTGTCAAATGTAATTCATCGAAAAATGTCATGAATAATGAACATATAGCAAAAACTGTCATATATTAAATTAGGATTTCAAAATCCTGATTTATATAGAAAGGAGTTTTTGCATGAGTAGTAAAGATTCGTCAAAAAACAAATCCTTTACTGACAGCCAAGACGACACTATTGTAAGTGCTATGAACTATAATTCATGGAATCCATGCTGTAATCCTAATCCCTATCCACCCGGACCGCCCGGACCTCCCGGACCTCCCGGACCTCCTGGACCGCCCGGACCCAGAGGACCCCAAGGACCAGTAGGACCACAGGGAGCACAGGGACCGCAAGGAGCTACGGGAGCTACCGGACCTAGAGGACCGCAAGGACCAGTAGGACCGCAAGGACCAGTAGGAGCCACGGGACCACAAGGACCGACGGGAGCCACCGGAGCCACCGGAGCCACAGGAGCAACGGGAGCTACAGGAGCCACGGGACCGCAAGGACCAGTAGGAGCCACGGGACCGCAAGGACCAGTAGGAGCCACGGGACCACAAGGACCAGTAGGAGCAACAGGAGCCACCGGAGCCACAGGAGCCACCGGAGCAACGGGAGCCACCGGACCGCAAGGACCAGTAGGAGCAACGGGACCGCAAGGACCAACGGGAGCTACGGGAGCAACAGGAGCAACGGGAGCCACGGGAGCAACAGGAGCAACGGGAGCAACGGGAGCAACGGGACCTCAGGGACCTGCCGGAGCAGCCGGAGCAACAGGAGCAACAGGAGCAACAGGAGCAACGGGACCTCAGGGACCTGCCGGAGCCACGGGAGCCACGGGAGCCACAGGAGCCACGGGGGCCACAGGAGCAACGGGACCTCAGGGACCTGCTGGAGCAACCGGAGCCACGGGAGCAACCGGAGCCACGGGAGCAACCGGAGCTACTGGAGCAACCGGAGCCACCGGAGCCACCGGAGCAACCGGAGCAACCGGAGCAGCTGGAACACCTGGCGGTGCTTCTATTATTCCTTATGCATCTGGTAATGTAGTTGCTTTGACAACTATTCTCGGTGGTTTAGTAGGAACTACAGCCGCAGTAGGTTTTGGAAGTTCAGCAACAGGAATTCAAATACTGAATGGTATTATTGATTCAACCAACATTAATAATTTTGCTTTTTCCGTACCAAGAGACGGAACAATCAGTTCCTTGGCAGCATACTTTAGCGTGGATGCCGGAATCAGTCTGATTGGAACGTCAGTTCAAATAACAGCACAGCTTTATAGAACAGTTGCGGTTAACAATGCCTTCACACCAGTACCCGGTGCTGTAGTCCAGCTTACACCTGCTTTAACCGGTATTATCTCTATTGGTGACAGAGTAAGTGGAATTACCTCAGGATTAGCAATACCAGTAACAGCTGGCACAAGGTTACTTCTTATTTTCTCTGCTTCAGTAGTATCAGGAACAGGAATTGCAACCAGCGTAGTTGGATATGCAAGTGCCGGACTTGGAATTATTTAAAGTAGAATAAAGACCTCCTATTAAATAAAGAAGGGGATATCTGCCGAGGGATTGAGATATTAATTCATCCAGGTGGATATCTCCTTCTTTATGCAATAAGGATATTGCATCCATAAAGAAAGATTGTGAGATTGACAGGTAGAAATCATACTGTTATACTAGTATACAAGATAAGAAGGAGGATTTTGTAATGATAATGACTTTACGTTGGTTTGGTAAAAAGTATGATTCTGTTACCCTGGAACAAATACGACAGATACCCGGAGTTGAAGGAGTCATAACTACTTTATATGATATTCCTGCAGGTGAGATCTGGCCAATTGAAAGAATAAGGGGATTACAGGAGGAAGTAGAAAAGAGTGGTTTAAAGATTATAGGTATTGAAAGTGTAAATATTCATGATTCTATTAAGACTGGCAATGCGAACCGTGATTATTACATTGATAACTATATTGAGACTTTGAAGAATCTAGGAGAATGCGGTATAAATATGATATGTTATAATTTTATGCCCGTTTTCGACTGGACGCGTTCTGACCTTGCCAAATTAAGAGAAGACGGTTCAACGGTATTATCTTATGATCAGGAAATAATTAATACGATTGATCCCGCAAAAATGTTTTCTGAATTGGATAAAAGCAGCAATGGTTTTATACTGCCAGGCTGGGAGCCTGAAAGACTGGAAAAGGTTAAAGAACTCTTTGAAGAATATAAGCATGTGGATAATGACATCCTGTTTGATAATCTTGTTTATTTCTTAAATCGCATCAAACCTGTATGCAAGCAGTATGGAATACATATGGCCATTCATCCGGACGATCCTGCCTGGCCAGTATTTAATCTGCCTCGAATCGTTACTGGAAAGGAATCGATTGAGAGACT
Organism: Anaerocolumna sp. AGMB13020; assembly: GCF_033100115.1. NCBI lineage: Bacteria > Bacillati > Bacillota > Clostridia > Lachnospirales > Lachnospiraceae > Anaerocolumna > Anaerocolumna sp. AGMB13020. The sequence continues at coordinate 5,057,049 of NZ_CP136910.1, forward strand.
CCTAAAGGCGGTAGATGAGGAGTTTAATGGAATAACACTTTGTACTGGTTCCCTGGGTTCTAATATTAATAATGATATTTGTGAGATAATAAAGACAGCGAAAGGACGAATCCATTTTGCGCATTTAAGAAATATCAAGCATCTGGCACCTGGCAAATTTGATGAAGCCGCACATTTGTCCAGTGATGGCTCTCTTGATATGTATGCTATTACAAAGACCCTTTACGAATGTGGATTTAACGGTCCCGTCCGCTCTGACCATGGAAGAGCAATCTGGGGAGAAGTATCCATGCCCGGGTATGGATTATATGACAGAGCACTTGGCACTTGCTATTTGAATGGACTTTTTGAGGCTATTGCAAAAGAAAAGGCTTAAGTTGATTCCAATAATATGGAGGAGAAAAGGATTATGAGATTATCCTACGAAGGTATAAAAAAAAGGGATGAGTGGGAACAGGAAGGATACCATCTGCCACAATTTAATATTGAAAACATGTTGGCTGAAACAGCAGAAGGCCCGGAATGGATACATTTTGGAGGTGGAAATATATTCAGAGCTTTTCCGGCAGCAGTCAGTCAGAAGCTATTGGAGGAGGGTATACTAAAGACTGGAATCATCGTTGCGGAAGGTTTCGACTATGAAATTGTTGAAAAAGCTTACAGGCAGTATGATAATCTTAGCATATTGGCCACTCTGTGCCCGGATGGAAGGATTGAGAAGACGGTAATTGCCAGTGTAGCTGAATCTCTATGCATGAACAGTAAGACAAAGGATTGGATCAGGCTGATTCAAATCTTCAAATCTCCGACACTGAAAATAGCTTCATTTACGATTACGGAAAAGGGCTATAGTCTGGTAAATCAAAGCAGAGAGTTTACACAGGATATATTAGCAGATTTTAAACATGGACCGGATTCTCCTATAAGCTATATGGGAAAACTTACAGCACTATGTTACGAGAGATACAAGGCAGGCGGCTTACCGCTTACTCTGGTCAGTATGGACAACTGCTCTCACAATGGAACGAAATTAAAGGAAGCTGTAATCTGTATTACAGAAAAGTGGATTGAGGGCGGAAAAGCCGAACCTCAGTTTTTAGCTTTCATGACGGATAAAATTACATACCCATGGTCAATGATTGATAAGATTACTCCAAGGCCAGCATCAGAGGTAGAAGAGCATTTAAAGGCTACCGGGCTGGAAGACCTGCAGACCTATATCACCTCAAAAAATACCTACTGTGCCCCTTTTGTTAATGCAGAAGAACCTCAATATCTGGTGATTGAAGATAAGTTTGCCGGGGAAAGGCTTGCCCTTGATAAAGGAGGAATCATATTTACCAGCCGTGAAACCGTAGATAAAGTAGAACGTATGAAAGTATGTACCTGTCTGAATCCTCTCCATACAGCACTGGCTATATTTGGATGTCTCCTGGGGTATCATAAAATCAGTGACCAAATGAAAGATGAGGATCTGAAAACACTGGTATATCAGTTAGGTTATAAAGAAGGACTTCCAGTCGTTGAAAACCCAGGAATTATCAAGCCTGAAAAGTTTCTTGAGGAAGTACTGGAAAAACGCCTGCCCAACCCTTTTATTCCAGATTCACCTCAAAGAATAGCTACGGATACTTCCTTAAAACTCAGTATACGCTTTGGAGAAACCATCAAAGCATACCTTAAGAAAGACGGCCAGGTATCCTTAAGACTAATTCCCTTGGTCCTTGCAGGCTGGTGCCGCTATTTAACAGAACTTGATGATAAGGGAGAGACGTATACATTAAGTCCGGATCCAATCCTTGCTTCACTTACACCTGTATTTCGTAACATTAAATTTGGTGAAGCAGAGGATATTCACACTCAGATTAGCGGAGTTCTCAGCAGGGAAGACATTTTTGGAGTAGATTTATATGAAGCAGGTTTGGGTAGACAGGTAGAAGAGTATTTTGGTAAAATGATGAAAGGACCCGGCGCGGTTCGCAATACATTAAAAGATATTCTAGGCTAAGGAGTCTGCATGATAATATTAGAGAGAAATAACAGGGAAACAGCAAGTGATTATGCTTTAAGAGTAATACGGTTTAATATTATATCGCTGAATTTAGTTCCGGGCAGTCTGGTTAGTGAAAATGAATTGGCAAAAGAGCTTGGAATCAGCAGAACGCCGGTAAGAGAAGCATTAATTGATCTTAGTAAGATTAAGCTGGTTGAAATATATCCGCAAAAAGGCAGCTGTATTTCTCTCATTAATCATCAATTAGTAGAAGAAGCAAGATTCGTTCGGTTGCTTTTAGAAAGTGCAATTGTGGAAGAAGCCTGTGAACTTGCTAGTACCAAAGACATTCTGCTGCTGGAGGAAAATATCAGGCTGCAGGAGATGTACCAGGGGCAGAACTATGAGGATAAGCAGCTGAAACTGGATAATGAATTTCATGAGCTATTATTTACCATCTGTAATAAGCAATTTACTTATAACCTGCTAACGGGAATGATGACTCATTTTGACAGAGTGAGAAGATTGAGCTTATCGGTAGTCAGGGACTCGAAAATACTGGCAGATCATAAGGCTTTAGTGGATTCCATCAAAAGGAAAGACAGTCAGGGTGCAAAAGAGATCATAACAAAACATTTATCCCGTTATCAGCTGGACGAAGAAGAACTGCGAAAAAACTATGGGGATTATTTTAAAAACAAACCTTCTGTGTTATAATAGGTACTGCAATAAACTGCCGGATGAAATTCTGTCCGGCAGTTTAAATTTCATATATTATATCCGATTATTACAATAGAAAGTAGGTAGTGGTATGTCAAATACATCAAAACAAAAAGTTATATACCTTGCGGGAGGCTGTTTCTGGGGAACAGAAAAATACCTCTCAAGTGTACAAGGTGTATTGGAAACCAACGTAGGTTATGCTAATGGTAATACGGAGAATCCCTCCTATGAGGAAGTCTGCCACAAAAATACCGGACATGCAGAAACCGTTAAAGTGGTCTATGATACAGAAATACTCGATTTGGATTTTATTTTGAAATTATACTATGATGTTATAAACCCTACATCAGTAAATAAGCAAGGAGAAGATGAAGGGTCTCAATATCGAACCGGAATCTATTATGAAACAGAAGAAGATGTGCCAGTTATTAAAGCATCTTTGCTTGAACTTCAGAAACAGTATGAAAAACCAATTGCAATAGAAGTACTTCCCATTAAAAATTACTATCTGGCAGAAGAATATCATCAGAAATATCTGGACAAGAATCCTACCGGTTATTGCCATATAAGACCTGATAAATTCGAAAAAGCAAGACAGGCAGTAAAACAGAATTAATTCATAAAATATCATAAAGCATTCATAAAATTCTGCAAAAGCTCAAATCCTAATAATGAAACTTAATGATAATTGTTCTCAAAAGCACAATTGACAAAATTAGTTGTCAAAGGATACAATGTGTTATGAGAATCATTATCAATAAATCATTTTGTTGCTTAAAGCAGGAGATTAAATATGAGTGAGGACATTTTTTTAAAAGGAGAAGACAGAACCGGTTCCTATGTGGCATTTTCATTAGCTAATTGCTGCATGCCTGCCTTGTTAAAGTCAAAACCCTCTAATCTGGTCTGCTTTCGAAAGTGCTATATAGACAGCCGGGTAAATTTTTTTAAAGCGCTAATCAAAGAATGCGAAGGATTTGGCTGCAATGCAAGAGTGCTGTGCGAATGTGAAAAAGCCATCTATATTATTATATATGATAAACAAATGCTGCTGGAGGTAATACAGAATAATATCGAAAATCCTCTTTTAGCCTTAAACGGCTATGGAAGCGGCTGTCCTTATCTTCACAAGGCACTAACCCGCCTGGGCGAACGATACGGCAGTTACCGCAAATGCAGAGAATCAGGACAGAATGAGGATTTCCCACATGAAATAGGAATTATGCTGGGTTATCCGGTTACTGATGTTGAAGAGTATATTAAAAACAATGGTGAGAACTATGTAATGTGCGGCTATTGGAAAGTGTATCACAATGCAGAGGAAGCTATCAGAGTATTTGATCGGTTTACAAAAATACGAAAAGAAGCGATGGAGCTGTTTTATGCTGGAAGACCTTTAAAAGAGATGATAGGTTGAGAATAAAAAATGAGGATAACGATAAAGGACAGTTTGTTTCAAGGGGACGGAAAATAGCACAAACCAGAAAAAACTCATGCTTCAATTCCAAGGCATAAGTAGTCCTAATTCTCTGATTATTTTGTGCTTGGCATATTATAAATCAGATAACTCGCTTCGCTCAGACAATCTGCTTTATAATATAGCACAAAATATTCAGAGAAAGGACTTCTAATGCCTTTCCATAGGCGCATTCGTTCTTTCTGGTTTGTGCTATTTTCCTGTACTCGTATTGACGTAAGCTTTTTATAGAAAAAATTAATATAAGTTTTGTGTCTTAGTTGGAGTGGGATTTTTTAGTTCTACTCTTTTATTATATTTTATTTAGATATTTAATTGAGAGCCCTGTTAGATAATGATATTATTAATACATATAATTTTAGGCGGATGAACATTAGCATCCTGATAAACTTAAGATTATACTAAAAAATATGCTGATAAAACTTTATAAGATATAAACCATTTATTATTGCGCATTTGGAAGGTAGTATCGGTATTTTCTTGTGGATTGTAATCAAGGAATTCGTTATTTCATTTTATGCCACCTGTATTTTTATGAGTTCTATTTGGCTGAATTACAGTCAAATATGCTAATTTTCTAATAAGATAATAAATTATATTATTAAACGAATTCTCCTTTTTTAGGTGAATATTGACCAGTGATTTCGATAATATTTCCATCTGGGTCTGTTAGTTGAAAATAATAATAGGGGCTTACATTGTTAATATATTTAATTTGGGTCAGTTTGTCACTTATATGCAATTGCTCTATTCTATTTCTCTCTTTTTCCAAATTTTCTGACCAGAGATTTAATACAAACTTATGTGTATTATCAGCATCTGCAATTGAAACTAAGTTATCAAATTCCTCTACATATTCCCCCTTGCGTACTGTTAAACCTGGATTCAATGCATCAAAGTAACCATTCAATATTGAAATGTTTTGTCCGTCGAAATGAAACTGAGCAAACCTTTGCATATTCTGAACACTTACCGGCATTTCTAATATCTTTTCATAAAACTGAATTGACTTATTATAATCCTTTACTATCAGATAAACTGAACCTAAATGCATATGTACCTCCTCGAATATAAGAATATTAATAATCATTACCTAAGCGGTCTATCTTTGAATTGTTATGTCCGTACTTCAACTGGTTCACTTACACTATCTAAAAGAGAGTTCTCTAAATAAATAAATCTTTATTTTGTTTAATTTTTCAGCCATTAAAACCAATATAAATAATTGGTTATATAGTTGCTACACCTTTAAAACGCTAATCCGCTTTTGAGGTTACAATGCAGTGAGTTCATATGATTAACTTGATAAACCCAATTCTTATGCCTTCCCCGTTTTTAATTCTTACATGTCTAACACAAAGTCCATAGAGAACTTGATATTTGTCAATGGAATATCGTCATTGAAGCTATTACTTACAATGTATGATTCTTTGAGAACTTGATATTTGTCATTGTCAATGGAATACGGTCATAGAAGCTATTACTAACAATATATGCTTCTTTGAGAACTTGATATTTGTCAATGGAGTACGGTCATAGAAGCTATTACTAACAATATATGATTCTTTGAGAACTTGATATTTGTTAATGGAATACCCCATAAAGCAGATATATCCAAACTAATTACTGGTAAAGATTGCAGAGTAGAATCTGCAGATTCTATTATATCATGATAAGAACATACGTTCAATGCTATTTGATATCATTTAAATCATTTAATAGTATAATATCAACGGATTTTATCTAAAAGAGCTTATAATAAAAAAAGCAAATCCTATTTACATAGAAGTGTTTCTAGTATTGCTAAACATACATCTGACTTATAAGCACTCAAATCTACAGAGATATCTCAATAATGTAACAATTATCCAATATCAATACCCAGATGATTTCGGTTTCTAGTTAGCCATTTTCTATTGAAGAGTTCCTTAATGACACTTAAATGGCAGAAACTGTGACCAGGCAAGATTATACCATGTTTGAGCGCACAGCCTTACATATAGAAAACCTGACAGCGAGTTTGGTATAATCTTGCCTTCCGGGAACAGTTACTGGCATTTTAGTGTCATTTGGAACTCTGAACGAGAAATGGCTAACTAGAAACCGTAATCATCGTCCATTGCCAAAGAAAACCGTCAGACACCAATCAATCAATCCCTGAAATATTTAACCTCAAAGGATTTGAAAGCCACAATTGACAGTTCAGAAATTTGATGTTATCATAATTCAGGCTAATAAAGACAGGAGTTTTGAAAGAACGGAGCAGGAAATGTTAAATCAATTTTCGAGAACAGAACTTTTATTTGGCAACGAAGGTATGGAGAAATTACAGAATGCACGAGTTGCTATATTTGGTATAGGCGGTGTGGGCGGATACACGGCAGAAGCACTTGCCAGAAGCGGCGTAGGAACCTTTGATTTATTTGATGATGATAAAGTATGTTTAACGAATATAAACCGGCAGATAATTGCAACAAGAAAAACGGTTGGTAAATACAAAGTTGAAGTAATGAAGGAAAGAATATTGGAAATCAACCCTCAGGCAGTGGTACATACTCATCAAACCTTTTATACACCTGAAGTAGCAGATCAATATGATTTTTCTGAATACACTTATGTTGTAGATGCAATAGATACCGTTACAGGAAAGATTGAGCTGGTTTTAAGGGCACAAAAATGTAATGTTCCTATTATAAGTTGTATGGGAGCTGGAAATAAGCTGGATCCAACCAGATTTGAAGTAACAGATATATATAAGACTAGCGTTTGCCCCCTTGCCAAGGTTATGCGAAAAGAGCTAAAGGTAAGAGGTGTTAAGAAGCTGAAGGTTGTTTATTCCAAGGAACCTGCTAGAAAACCTTTGGAAGATATGTCTATCAGCTGCAGAAGCAACTGCATATGTCCTCCCGGGGCACAGCGCAAATGTACGGACAGAAGACAAATTCCAGGAAGCAATGCTTTTGTACCTTCTGTAGCCGGACTGATTATAGCCGGAGAAATTATAAAGGATCTGACCGGAGTAAGATAAGATAACAGCAGTATGCCATTTGGTATACTGCTGTTTTTTTATTTATCTTTTTTTTAGGAGAAGAGGTAATGAAATAAATGGAAATCTAGTGGATATAAAATGTTTTTAACAGCAAGGATGTATTCATAGCAAGGAAGAATTCACAGCAGAGCCTGGACAAATATATTCATTAAATTCATTGAAATCAACTTAGTTGTCTGAAATGTAAAGAAAATTTAAACAATTAAACATAGTTATTTGCTTTAGAAGAAAATTGTTGTTAACTATAGCGAAATCAGTCAATATGTGTTATAATAAGTAAAATTACATTATATGGAATTGAATTGAGGGGAATTTATGCATAAGATAAGGACGTTCTTAGGTATTATAATCTGCTTACTGCTGACTTTTGCACCCAATAATTTATCTGGGAAATCACCTGTTTTCTTGGCTGCCGGAAATGAGGAAAAAAAGAATATTCTGTATATTAGCTCTTATAATGAGAATTTTCTCAGTGTACCAGAACAGATTGAAGGAGTTCGTTCTGTTTTAAGGACAGAGGAATATAATGTGGATCTGGAATTCATGGATTCGAAACGTTTTGTTTCATATAACAGCAGACAATTGTTTCATGATCTGATAAAATATAAAATAGAACATCTACCTCCTTATGATGGTATTATAGTAGGGGATGATTATGCTCTGCAGTTTGCCATGGATTATCAGAAGGAACTTTTTGCAGAGATACCAATTGTATTTTTGGGAGTTAATGATACGAACAGGGTGAAGGAAGCAGAAGGGATTCCATACATAACTGGTGTGGTAGAAGAGCTGTCTATCAAAGAAAACATACAACTCGGCATCGCACTTAATAAAGCAGCGAAGAGGATAGTAGCTATTGTGGATGATACCCTGACCGGCATTGGTGACAAAGTACAGTATTATTCCCTGGAGGAGCAATTCCCGGAATTAAAATTTGAACATATAAATGTATCCAACTACACCTTTGCAGAAGTGGAGAATCAAGTCAGCAATATTGATGATGACACGATACTTCTTTATTTAAGTATGTACACGGATAAAACAGGGGCCAATATAACTATACCTGAAGCCTCCAGAGTGTTAAGCAGAGCTGCAAGAGTTCCCATACTGCGTGCGGAAGTCGGAGGTATCGGTGAAGGCATCCTGGGTGGAAAAATGATTTCCTATTATGATTCAGGCGCAATCGCAGCCAAACTTCTTTTAAAAGTCTTTGGAGGTACTCCCATCGACTCAATCCCAATAATTCACGAAAGTCCAAATAATTACATAATTGATTACAACGTTTTAAAGAAATACGATATCCCCGTAAGATTACTACCGTCTGATACCCAGATTGTAGGACGTAAGCAATCCTTCATAGAACAGCATCCGGTTCTGACTGGAAATATAGTCTTGATTTTTTCTCTGTCTGCATTGGTAATAATTCTATTGACCTCAGATAATATCAGGAGAAGAAAAATGGACAGAATACTGCAGGAGAGTCATGAGGAACTGGTACAGACTTATGAAGAATTAACTGCTTCGGAGGAGGAATTAAGACTTCAGTATGAGATATCACAAAAACATATGGAAGAGATGGAAATCCTGAATCAGAAGTATGGTATTGCAGTTGACAGTACAGGCTGTGCAGTATGGGAGTATGATGTAACCTTAAGAACCTTATCAATAACCGAAGAGTTTCTGTATCCGTTAAATCCTAAGCTGGCAGAGATGAAGGATATCGATGTTCTTCTTGATAATATGTTGTGCCAGGAAGACAAGAATCTTGTATTATCAGAGTATAATAGGTATTTAAACGGAGAAACCGATAAGATATATATTGAATTATCCTTACATAATAGAAACAATGAAAAAATCTGGGTAATGTTAAGCGGCAAAGGCGTATTTGACCTGCAAGGAAATGTAATGTCTTTAAATGGTTTATTAATCGATATCACACAGATAAAGGAGCAGGAGGAATATATCAAGTACCTGGCAGGGAATGATTACCTGACGAAACTGCCGAACCGTATGAGTTTTATGGAGAAATTGGAGGGTCATTTAAAAGACAATTTCTATGGAGCTGTCCTCTTACTGGATATTGATAATTTCAAGACAATAAATGATACCCTGGGGCATTTAAACGGTGACCGGTTATTAACTGTTATAGCGGAACGAATCAACAGCCTTGTGGACGAGGATTTAAAGGCATATCGATTCGGAGGAGATGAATTCCTTCTATTGATTACCGATGTGAAGAGTGAAGAAGCTGTGGAAGTCTATCTGAATAAGCTTAGAAAATTATTTAATGAACCGATTAGCCTGCTTGGTAAAGAGCATCTTGTAAGTTTTAGTGCCGGTATTACCTTTTTTCCCAAAGACAGCAGGGATATGGAGAGGCTGCTTATCAATGTTGATACTGCAATGTATTATGTGAAAAGCAACGGAAAAGGCAATTGTATGTTCTATAGTGACAGTATTTTTGAAGATATCCGAAGCAAAGCGGAAATCGAAGATATCTTAAGAGGTGCACTAAAAGAAGACGGGTTTACCTTGCTGTATCAGCCACAGATTAATGTTGATACTGGAGAGATAGACGAGTTTGAAGCCCTGCTCAGGCTGAAGAACAGGAACTTATCCCCTGCAAAGTTCATTGAAATTGCTGAAGTGAGCGGTATAATAATTGAAATAGGAAGATGGGTTACAAAGGAAGTAATCCGGCAAATGGCTGAATGGAGGAAGAAAGGATATCCCTTAAAGCCGGTTGCCATTAATTTCTCGGGAAAACAGTTAAATGATAAAGAATACATATCATTTTTGAGTAATACATTAAAGCAGTATAACATTAATCCCAAATACATAGAAATCGAAATTACAGAAAGCATATTAATGGAGGAAACAGATAATACACTTGCTTTCCTTAACCAGCTGAAGGAAATGGGGCTGAAAATTGCAATGGATGACTTTGGAACCGGTTATTCCTCTCTTAACTATCTTACCTTTATTCCCGTTGACAAGATTAAACTGGACAAATCTCTCTGCGAGAAATTCATTAATATGGATAACAGCAGTGTTATAAGCAGTTTAATCAGTCTTGTTCATAGTCTTAATCTAATAATTACTGCTGAAGGGATCGAAGAACCTTATCAGTATTACCGGTTAAAAGAAGGCGGATGCGACTTGATTCAGGGGTATTTATTCAGTAAACCTGTTTCTTGCCAGGAGGTTGAAGAAATTTATAATGAGAATTTCTCCAGCAGGATTGTTTTATAATAATCTCATAATGAAATAGTAGTTTATAACTGCTGCAAATGGACTGATTAATAATCAGAAAATGGCAGCAGTTATTTTGTTTTTTAAAGAGGAAATGGTTAACATTGTATATTTTTAAGGTATTTGGTTAATTTATAACTGTATTGATATATCAGTTTTTAACCAGGTAGTGACGAGAACTTTTTACATCATTATTTAAGTGTCCATACACACCTGATACATTAAAAATACATTGAAAAGGAGAACCAAATGCAGAATAGAAAAGAGAATTCATTAAATTCGGAAAAGAATAAAAGGCTTGATACGATTAGTGCAACAAACAGTGAAGAAACAGCTGCATGGGCAAATGAAGAGAAAATCGTAAAACACAGCCAGGTATCAATTCCCTCAGAGTATGAGGTGGAAAAGGCAAAGAACTGGGTAGATAATGGAAGCCAGTTATAGATTAAAAAACAGTACATTAAAGCTTACTAAATTCAGGAAAGAGGTTACAAATGGCTAAAACAATAATGACGATGGATGGTAATTCAGCAGCAGCTTATGCTGCGTATGCTTTTACCGATGTAGCAGCAATCTATCCCATAACTCCGTCCACCAGTATGGCAGAGGTTACCGATGACTGGTCAGCGAAGGGAAGAAAGAATATTTTCGGGCAGGAAGTAAATGTAGTGGAGATGCAATCAGAAGCCGGTGCTGCCGGTGCTTTCCATGGTTCCCTTCAGGCCGGTGCTCTTACCACAACCTTTACCGCATCCCAGGGATTGTTACTTATGATACCAAATATGTATAAAGCAGCAGGTGAATTACTACCGGGGGTTTTTCATGTAAGTGCAAGAGCAATCGCCACGCATGCGCTCAGTATTTTTGGTGATCATCAAGACGTTATGGCAGTAAGACAGACAGGGTGCCCGATGCTGGCAAGCGGTTCTGTTCAGGAAGTAATGGATCTGGCACCTGTAGCTCATCTGTCTGCGATAAAAGGGCGTCTTCCTTTTGTACATTTTTTTGATGGTTTTCGTACCTCACATGAAATACAGAAGGTAGAAGCACTTGATTATGAGGACTATGCCTCCCTCCTTGATTATAAGGCCTTAAAGGATTTCAGGGACAGAGCTTTATCTCCCAACCATCCGGTTACCAGAGGAACAGCCCAGAATCCGGATATTTATTTCCAGGGAAGAGAGTCCGCTAATCAATATTATGAGAACATTGTACCCATAGTAGAAGAATATCTGGGCAAAATGGGAGAGCTTACCGGACGAAAATATGGTCTCTTTGATTACTATGGTGCAGCAGATGCAGAATACGTAATAATTGCAATGGGCTCTGTAACCCAAACAATTGAGGAAACCATAGATTATCATAATAAAAATGGTGAAAAATATGGTCTTATAAAGGTTCATTTATTCCGCCCCTTCAGTGCAAAGCACTTTCTAAGCTGTCTTCCCTCCACCGCAAAGAAGGTTGCAGTTCTTGAAAGGACAAAAGAGCCGGGTGCTCTGTATGAGCCATTGTATCTGGACATCAGTGCAAGCCTGGCAGACGAAAAGGACAAGCCGGAAATCATCGGAGGCAGATTTGGTCTGGGTTCAAAAGATACGACCCCGGCAGATATAACAGCAGTTTATGAGAACCTGAAACAGAATTCGCCAAAAGATCATTTTACCATCGGGATTACCGATGACGTAACAGATACCTCTCTTCCGGAAGTGAAAAGATTCTCGACAGAACCTTCTGACAGAAAAGCCTGCAAATTCTGGGGTCTGGGGTCAGATGGTACGGTAGGTGCAAACAAGCAGGCAATTATGATAATCGGTAACTCCACGGACTATAACGTACAAGCGTACTTTGATTACGATTCCAAAAAGTCCGGAGGTATTACCATGTCTCACTTAAGATTCGGAAAGACAAAGATAAAGTCTACCTATCTGGTGGTCCATGCGGATTATGTGGCATGTCATAACCAATCTTATGTGAACAAATATGATATGTTAAGCGATATCAAACCCGGTGGAATATTTGTATTAAACTGCAAATGGAAGGATGATGAACTGGAGGAGATGCTGCCAGTAGGGCTTAAGAGAGACCTGGCTGAGAAAAATATCCGCTTCTATACCATAGATGCTGTAAGCATTGCCGGTGAAATCGGACTTGGAAATCGTATTAACATGATAATGCAGGGAGCCTTCTTTAAGCTCATTGACATCCTGCCGGAAGATGTATTTACGAAAGAATTAAAGAAAGCTGCCGCCTATTCTTATGGAAAGAAAGGTGAGCAGGTTGTTGCTATGAACCACGAAGCTATTGACCGTGGTGTAAAAGGTGTTCATGAAGTAAAGGTACCGGAACACTGGAAGAATGCTTCGGATAAAGCGGTAAATGCTGTAGATGAACCGGAATTCGTTCAAAAGATAATGCGGCCAATGCAGGAGTTAAAAGGAAATGAACTTCCTGTCAGTGCTTTTAAAGGAAGAGAAGACGGTACCTTCCCAAATGGTTCCACTGCTTTTGAAAAACGCGGTATTGCTGTTAATGTACCGGAGTGGATCAGTGAGAATTGCATCCAATGTAATCAATGCTCCTATGTATGCCCGCATGCGGTTATAAGGCCCTTTTTGATGACAGAGGAGGAAATGCAGAAGGCACCTGAACATTATGTTGCCTTAAAAGCTACTGGTAAAGGATATGAAAATTATAGGTTCCGCATTCAGGTCAGCACAATGGATTGTACTGGCTGCGGTAACTGTGCAGATATCTGCCCGGCCAAAGAAAAAGCACTGGTGATGAAACCCATCGATTCCCAGACAGAAGTCCAGGTGCCGAACTGGAAATATGCCTTCTATGAAGTTGGTCATAAAAACAATCTGTCTTATGGAAACACATTTAAGGAAAGCCAGTTTAAGCAGCCTTTGATGGAGTTTTCAGGAGCCTGTGCAGGCTGTGGTGAAACACCGTATATTAAATTGATCACACAGCTCTTCGGAGACAGAATGATGATTGCAAATGCTACAGGCTGTTCCTCTATCTGGGGGGCTTCAGCACCAAGTACTGCCTACACAGCGAACAGAGAAGGAAAAGGTCCTGCCTGGGCAAATTCTCTTTTTGAGGATAATGCAGAATATGGATTTGGTATGTACCTTGGTAACAGGCAGATACGTGCCAAGCTGGAAGGACTTATGAAGGAGCTCCTGGAAACAGGGCTTGAGGAAAATGTGAAAGAGCTTATCAATGACTGGATTCATTATAAGCAGGATGGAGAAATAAGTAAATCTGCCAGTGAAAAGCTTGTAAAGGCACTAACAGAATATAAAACACCGGATGAAGAGAAGAAAAAACTTATTGATGAGATCCTGGAGAAGAAAGATTATCTTGTTAAGAGATCTCATTGGATTGTTGGTGGCGATGGCTGGGCTTATGATATCGGCTACGGCGGTCTTGACCAGGTGCTGTCTTCCGGTGAAGATATCAATGTGCTGGTATTTGATACAGAAGTATATTCCAATACCGGCGGGCAGGCTTCCAAATCCACACCTGCAGCAGCAGTAGCCAAGTTCGCTGCCTCCGGTAAGAAATCCGGTAAAAAGGATCTTGGCAGAATGATGATGACTTACGGAAATGTATATGTTGCACAGGTAGGTATCAATGCCGACAATAACCAGTTATATAAGGCGGTAAGAGAAGCTGAAAGTTATAAAGGACCTTCTCTGATTATTGCTTATTCCCCCTGTATCAGTCATGGTATGAAAGTCGGTATGGGTAAGAGTATGGCTACAATCAAGGAAGCAGTTAAAGCAGGTTACTGGCATTTATACCGTTATAACCCTGACCTGAAAAAAGATAACAAGAATCCATTTATCCTGGATTCCAAAGCACCAACAGGTAGCTTCAGAGAGTTTATAATGGGACAGGTTCGTTACAGCTCCTTAGCGAAGGCATATCCCGAGATTGCAGAGGAATTATTCCAGAAAGCAGAGGAACAGGCCAAGGAACGTTATGAAATCTACAAGAATATGTCAGAATTGACCAAGATTTAATTATGATAGGAATTAGATTAAGATTTCATACATTTAACAAAGCAGGAAACGAAAACTGCTAATTTAGTAATAGGATAAAAACCGATGTTTCAGTAGCTGCAAATCTGCAGGCTTGAAGCATCGGTTTTTATAAATAACCGAAAGAAATTACTGTTTATCTTCTTATTTGAGTATGAATTTATCGGAATATTGGATTTGCCTGTATTGTGCTTATGCACATGTAAAAATGGAATCAGATGTGCTTAAAATAATGTATAATTATAAACCAGAAACCTTGACAGAAGGCATAATGGTATAGTATAACTGCATATGTTGTAACTTTTTGCAGTATTAAAGCATGTGATGAAAATTTGATTAATTAGTAAAAAAAGAGCTTGACAAATCTATAGAAAGGTAGTATAAATTATTCATACAAATCATATCAAATAAGTATGAAATGAATTTCAACTACAAAGGTGAAGGTATGATTCAGGTAAAACAGCTCACAAAAGAATTTTCCATAGCGAAGAATAAGAAGCTGACCGTTCTGAAAAATATCAGTCTGGATATTGAGGATGGAGATATATTTGGTATAATCGGCATGAGCGGGGCAGGAAAAAGTACGTTTATCCGTTGTCTGAACTTATTAGAGAGGCCGACAAAGGGTACCATTGTAATCGACGGGGTAGAGATTACAAGAAAAAAAGGAAGAGACTTAAATTCCCTTCGTAAAAACATCGGAATGATATTTCAGAACTTTAATCTGTTAATGCAGAAAAATGTTGCAAGGAATATAGCCTTTGGACTTGAAATCACAGGTGTACATGAATTTAAGATTCCGGGTATGGCCGATAAGGATTATAAGAAGCTTGGATATTTTAAGAAAAGAGCGCAAAAGAAAAAAGAAATAGAACGCAGAGTAGATGAACTGTTAAAGCTGGTGGATTTAGAGGAGAAGAAATACGAGTATCCTGCGAAATTAAGCGGCGGACAGAGACAGAGAGTAGCAATAGCCAGAGCCTTGGCCACGAGCCCGTCTATTCTGTTGTGTGATGAAGCAACCTCCGCACTTGACAGCAGAACAACAGAATCCATATTAAAACTGTTGAAGAAAATAAACGAAGAGACCGGTGTAACGATTGTTATGATAACACATGAGATGAATGTGGTACAAAAGATATGTAACAAGGTTGCAGTACTGGATAAGTCAGAAATTGTAGCAATTGGTAATACCCAGGCAGTATTTGGCGACACCTCTTCAAAAATTGTTGCACAGTTATTAGGGGGAGGGGAAGAATAATGCAATTTCAGGATTTTATCATACAATTTGGAAATACTTTAAGAACCTTATATACCGATTATGGAACAATGATAGGGCAAGGTGTCCTGGAGACTTTATTTATGACATTTACCTCCATTGCAGTTGCATACATACTGGGGATTCCTATCGGGATAGTAACAGAGGTAACAAGGAGGGGCGGTATTTATCCCATTCCGGCTCTAAATGGTTTTTTAGGTTTTATTATTAATATAGGCAGATCTATTCCCTTCATCATTTTACTGGTTTTTGTAATGCCGGTTACAAGACAGATCGCAGGAACTACAATAGGACCGAAAGCTGCAACTGTTCCATTGATAATAGCAGCGACACCTTTTGTTGCCAGAATGGTTGAAAGTTCCTTAAGGGAAGTAGACGGAGGAGTTATAGAAGCGGCAAAAGCAATGGGAGCCAATACCAGACAGATTATTTATAAAGTGCTGCTGCCGGAAGCAAGACCCTCCCTGATCATGGGAGCATCACTTGCCACTATCACTCTGGTTGGTTACACGGCCATGGCTGGAGTCGTTGGCGGCAGGGGACTTGGTGATATCGCCTTAAGATATGGCTATTACAGATATCAGCCTGATGTCATGATTGTTACTATAATACTGCTTGTAATTATGGTACAGATAATCCAGAGCATAGGGCATTCAATATCAAAGAAGATTGATAAAAGAGGAAAAGGAGAGAATTGATTTATGAAAAAAGTGAAAAAACTATCTGCATTTGCTTTAAGTCTGTTATTAGCGGGAGCTCTTTTAGCAGGCTGCGGTACAAAAAATAATACTTCAGGCTCTTCCGATAATGCTACAGCAGAACCTACACAGGCAGAAGCAACGGAAGCAGCAGAACCCACTACAGAAGGAGAAGCTACACCGGCAGAGTTAACCGAAATCATTGTAGGAGCCACTGTTGAGCCACATGCCACTATCTTAAATTCTGACGCGGTTAAGAATGCTTTAGCTGAGCAGGGATATTCTATTAAAGTAGTAGAGTATACAGATTATATTCAGCCAAATTCAGCCACAGAAGACGGAAGCCTGGATGCTAACTTTTTCCAGCATGTGCCTTATCTGGATGATTTCAATTCCAAAAATGGAACACATTTAGTAGCAGTTTCCAATATTCATTTCGAACCACTTGGCTTATATCCAGGTAAGACAAAGTCATTAGATGCTTTGCCTGATAAAGCACAGATTGCAGTTCCTAATGATACAACAAATGAAGCAAGAGCTTTATTGTTATTAGAAAAAGCAGGACTTATCAAGTTAAAAGAAAATATTGGACTGGAAGCAACCGTTAAAGACATTACGGAGAATCCTAAGAACATACAGTTCTATGAAATTGAAGCAGCACAGACAGCGAAAGTACTCCAGGACGTTGATTTATCCGTTATCAATGGTAACTATGCTTTAACAGAAGGCCTTTCTGCAGCAGCAGATGCACTTTTAGTTGAGGATGCTTCCTCAGATGCAGCAAAAACCTATACAAACGTAATCGTTGTAAAAGAAGGCAATGAAGAATCTGATAAGACCAAAGCATTAATCAAAGCAGTTACATCAGAAGAAACCAGGAAATTCATTGAAGAGAAGTGGCAGGGTGCTGTAGTACCCGTATTCTAAAACTCAATATCGCTTTTAAAAATAATTTGTAGAACCAGCCGGTAAATTTCCTGAATATTCCGGCTGGTTTTATCATTTTTAGGATTGTTTTGTCAAAAACAAAAAGGTATAATGAGAATAGTTATTACGAACCTTTGAAAGGATAAGCGCTGTAAGTCCGCGCAAATTAACGATGAAGATACGATATAAAATATCAATAGCTTCTGCAGCAGTATTACTAAGTTTTATAATTTTTGTAGGTGTATTTTTTCGTATGACCGTTAAGGATGTCATAGTTGAAGAAATCTATGATAAACTGTCAGGTAACTCTGCCCTGGGGTTGATGCTACTGGACAGTAAGATCCCAGGCAATTGGCATAGGGAGGGAGAAGACCTTTATAAAGGCGAAACCCTTATAAATGACAATACGGAAATATTGGATGCAATTTCTGAAAAAACAGATAATATGTACACTGTTTTTGCAGGGGACACCAGGGTGTCCACCACCATAACCGATAAGAACGGTAACCGTGTGGTAGGGACCAAGGCTTCTGAGAAGGTAGCGCAAAGGGTTATAGGAGAAAATACGGAATATAAAGGGGAGGCCCTTGTATTAGAGAAAAAGGCATACGCTTATTATGTACCGTTATATGATGAAAACAAGCAAATAGTAGGAATGTGGTACAGCGGCGTATTTGCGCAGGATCTCAATGAACATATATTGCAAAAATCTATTTACATTCTGGCTATCCTGGGAGTGATGCTGGTTCTGGGGCTAATTGTATCCTATGTGCTTGGTGAAATCATATCCAAAGGATTTGTTAAGATCAAAGAAAGCATGGCAAGAATTGAGAACGGAGATCTGACCGGTATCTTTTCAGGCAAACAGATTCTTAGAAGGGATGAGTCCGGTGATATCAACAGGTCCTTTTTACAGATGCAGAAAAATATCAGCCGGATGATGGAGAATATTCATACGGAAAGCAGTAAGATAAAAGAATCCATCGATTATATGGTGGCTGGTTCAAATAATGTATATGAGGATATAGAAAATATTTCCGCTACAACAGAAGAACTTTCAGCAGGAATGGAAGAAACAGCTGCTTCTGTTCAGGAAATAGGTTATACTGCCACTGAAATAGAGAAGGAGATATCAAACGTTTCAGGAAAATTAGACCATGGAATTACTTTGTCGAACGAAATCAAAGGAAGAGCAGATGATCTAAAGCAAGCTGCCCTTTCATCCCAGCAAACAGCGGTAACGGCATATGAAGGTGCTAATAAGAGGCTTCGTCAGTCCATTGAAAAGACAAAGGCCATTGAGGAAATCAAGTCATTGTCTCAGACCATATTATCCATAACTTCACAGACTAATCTGCTGGCATTGAATGCCTCTATTGAATCAGCAAGAGCAGGAGAGGCTGGAAAAGGATTTGCGGTCGTTGCCGAGCAGATACGTATATTGGCAGAAGATTCCAAATCGGCGGTTTCGAAGATTGAAAATATTACAACCCTAGTTGCTGATGCCGTAAATGAACTGGTTGTTGACTCTCAGAATATATTATCCTTTGTGGATAATCAGGTAATAAAGGATTATGAAAATACCGTTCGCATCGGAGAGCAGTATGATGTTGATGCTGGTACGGTAGAAGCAATGGTGGCTGAAATAAAGGATTCCACCCAGATTCTAAAGGAATCCATTCAATATATAAAAACTGCCATCGATGAAGTGACCTTAGCTACAAATGAAGGAGCAAAGGGGGCAACAGATATTGCTGAAAAATCCGCCTCCATAGCAGAGAAGACTTCTGAAGTACTGCAGCAGGCTAAACTGAATGAAGAAAGTGCTGCTAAATTGAATGAACATGTAGGTTTCTTTAAAATTAAGTAATTAAATTAAGTAATGAAATATCAAAGCAGCATAACCTGCTAAGATAGAACTTGAAGCAAATATACCCTGTAAGCTGGGACAGTTCTAAAACTATCCGGCCTGCAGGGTATTTTGTTATGCCTGTAAGGAGAACTAAGGCAGAATTTGAGTTGTTGTATCGCAAAGCTGACTATAATGACAAACTGAAAGGAACTTATATTGCTCAGATTTCCAGCTCGATTTTATATTTATCAAGCCAATAATTTATCTGCAGTAAATAAGCCAGCATCTGAGGGCCAGCCATTAACTGGCCGAACCAGGGTTTACCATAATCAGAAGGGGCGGAAAGGAAAGACTCCACTTTCTTCCTGTCGATTAGCCGGTTAACGGGAGAGGAGGGATTATTCAGTACTTCCGTTAATCTTTCTGCAAGGATTGCTTCATAATGGGGATTATAGGTTTTGGGATAAGGACTCTTTCTGCGGTATAAAACCTCATCCGGCAGCAGTCCTTTCGCGGCTTCGCGTAGCAGATGCTTTACTACACCGCCTTTGCATTTAATATCCCAGGGGACATTCCACACATAATCCAGTATTCTATGATCCGCAAGAGGTACACGGGCTTCCAAACCGGAGAACATACTGGTTCTGTCCATACGGTCCAGTAGTGTTGCCATAAACCATTTTATATTGAGATAAGAGATTTCCCTACGTCTCGTTTCCTCTGCATTATCTGATGAGAGCCTGGGGGTTTCAGCTACGGAGGTTTCGTAGGTCTTGTTGATATAATCCTCCAGGTTCAATAGTTGAAGCAGGTCATCCTGCAAGAGTTGTTTTCTGGGTTCGATATTTCTGGACCAGGGAAAAGCAGCAGATTCAAAAGCCTCTTTGCTGTGGAACCAGGGGTATCCTCCGAAAATTTCATCGGCACATTCACCGGTAAGAGTAACTTTATTGTATTTCTTGACTTCACTGCAAAAATACAGCAGGGAGGAATCTACGTCTGCCATACCGGGAAGGTCTTTTGCATCCACTGCTTTATACAGGGCATCTGCAAGTTTAAAATTATCGCATTCCAGATAAGTATGTTTGGTATTAAAATGCTTTACCATCAAATCCACATAAGGTCTGTCTCTGGAGGGTTGAAAATCATTCGCTTTAAAGTACTGATCATTTCCGGCAAAATCAAAAGAAAAGGTATTAAGCTGTTCGCCTCTTTTGGCAAGCTCAGAAGCACAAACGGCAGTAACGATACTGCTGTCAACACCACCGGAGAGAAAAGTACAGATAGGAATATCAGATATCATCTGTCTGATAATAGAA
Organism: Anaerocolumna sp. AGMB13020; assembly: GCF_033100115.1. Taxonomy (NCBI): domain Bacteria; kingdom Bacillati; phylum Bacillota; class Clostridia; order Lachnospirales; family Lachnospiraceae; genus Anaerocolumna; species Anaerocolumna sp. AGMB13020. The sequence continues at coordinate 5,077,670 of NZ_CP136910.1, forward strand.
TCCTTTAACAAAATGGCGGTTTTTTCAACGGTTTCTTCATAAGAATCCGTATGCGGCCGGCTTACTAATTTCCAATACTGATATTCTTTCATTCCGTCTCTGGTATAAACGTTATAATATCCCGGAAGTACTTCCTTACAGCCCTTAAATACACCTTTTCCATATGTTCTTGCAGGACCGATTCCAAAGACCTCACACAGCCCTTCTTTGTCTATTATAGGCCTGATGCCGGGATATTCAAATAACACCTTAAGCTCAGAGCCGAAAATCAATGCATTGCCGGTATTGGTGTAAAAAAGCGGCTTGATTCCTAAACGGTCTCTGAAGATACTTAAGGTCTCCTGATAGGAATCCCAGATTGCAAATGCAAAGATTCCGTTTAATTCTTTTACAAATTCATTTCCGTATTCAATGATTCCTACCAGAATAACTTCTGTATCACTGGTGGTCTTAAAGCGCCAGCCTTTGATTTCCAAGTCCTCTCTAAGCTCGCTGGTGTTATAGAGTTCTCCGTTATATATAATTGTATAGGAACGATTACCGATTTTTCTGGTCATTGGCTGTTTACCATTTGCCAGGTCGATGATAGAGAGCCTGGCGTGAGCAAAACCCGCATGCTCTTCCAGCATAAAACCGTCCTCATCGGGACCTCTGTGCTTAATACTGTTCTTCATGTTAGCCAGAGTCTCCTGCCATTTGGCAGACTCCTTAGAGTAATTTTCCTTGAAGCTGCAAAAACCTGCTATTCCGCACAATTCTGCCACCATCCTTACATTTATAGATATCTGCTAGTTATTCTATGCAAGCCTTAAGGCAATGATACTTAAGGCAGGATAAAAGTAATGGCTCTGTCTTGTTTTTAAATGACAGATGATTTATAATGATGTAGTATATTATGTTAAAAAATCGAAAAATTAAGATAAATGCGGTAATTTATTAACTTAAGGAGGAAGGTTATGAAAGGTACAGTAGTATCGTCTTGGGTGGAATCATGCAGGAAGCTGTATGGCAATGATATTGTCAATAAAGCATTAAAAGATTTCAACCTTACAAGTGAGCATATTTTTACACCTTTTGAAGATGTGGAAGACAGAGTAGCCAGGGGAATCATAGACCACATCGGAGATCAGTTAGGAAAAACAACCAAAGAAATATGGAATACCATGGGAGAGGAAAATATTAAGACCTTTAGTAAGAACTACCCTGGTTTCTTCCGGCATGAGTCTGCTTATCAGTTCCTGAAATCTATGAATGATGTCCATATCATTGTTATGAAACGCTTCCGAGGTGCAAAACCTCCTCTTCTCGATGTAGAAACAATATCTTCACATGAAATTTTATTTACGTACCGGTCAAAAAGAGGTATGGTGGACTACCTGATTGGTCTTACCAATGGGGCCATTAAGCATTTTAACGAAAAAGCCCAAATTGAAATTCTGTATCAGAATGAAGAAGAGACGCAGCTTAAACTGACCTTTGAAAGAGAAATTCAATCCACTAAGAAATATCTTGTCAACAGATTACTGTCTTTTGGATTTATCAAGAATACTGCTGTAAAGTCCTCAATTGTAAATACCGCTGCTGTTACCGTGACCTCCCTGTTATTATCCCAGGGTATCCTAAAGACAGGAATACTTGCTCTTGTTGCTTTTGGTTTCTCCCTTTTGTCAGCTCTTTCTCTTAATCGCCCCAGCAGGATGATCATGAAAGAACTAAAGAATTTAAGCGAGCGTAAATTCGTAGAGACCATAAAGCTTAAGACAAAGGATGAATACGAGATTTACATGGAACATATAAACGAGATAAAGAGAAACATTCAGAAAGATTTTATCGGCTTCAATGCAATCGTAGATGAGCTCTATACCTTTAATAAATCAGTTTCTGATATTGCCGGAACCATGATGAATACCTCCGATGATATTACGGTAGTACTGGATCAGGTAGCCCAGGCAGCTGTAACTCAGGCGGAGGATACTACAAAGGCTATCAGTGTTCTGGATGATAGTGTACAGAACGTAACGACAATCTCTAATGAAGGCCAGCAGAATAAGACTCAGATTGAAGAAGCAGTACTTGGAATCGAAGACAGTTTTAAGAATGTTCAGGCTACAGCTTCCCAGATTGCAGATGTCCTGTATAGTTTCAGTAATATCAAAAAAGAAAGCACGGACTTAAAGAATAATGCCGATGCAATCACTCAGATCGTTCTTATCGTGGCCTCGATTGCCAAGCAGATTAATCTGCTGGCATTAAACGCCTCTATAGAAGCCGCCAGAGCAGGTGAGGCCGGAAAAGGTTTTACCGTAGTAGCGGAAGAAGTAAGAAAGCTGTCAGAGGAAACCAATAAAGCGGTTAAACAGATTAATGAGAGTCTTATGGGCTTTGTTTCCAGTATAGGAATAGTCGTTGAAGGTATCGATACACAGTATACGGTTCTGGAAAATGAAAATACCAAGCTCTCGGATGCGGTTACAACATCAAGTCAGATGAATCAGAGATTAAAGGTGGTATCCCAGCTTTTAATCAAGAATTCAACTGAATTGAAATCAGAGGCAGATAATATTACAGACCTGTTTGACGGAATACAGAATCTTGCGGCTATAGCGGAAGAAAATTCGGCGTCCACACAGGAAGCCAATTCCAATGTTACCGTTTATGTTGAACAGATAAAGAAACTGAACGACCAGATTACAGTATTTGATACCATGATTCAGAACTTCCAGGAAGACTTGGGAAATTATATTATCTAAGACTCTATACCAAAAGAAAATACGAATCCAAAGCAAATGCACCTCCAAAAGGACAGACAGATCAAATCCTTTTGAGGTGCATTTTATAATGGGAATAAGTTTCTTATTTGGTAAAATGGGTTCCGGCTCTGCCATGAACAGCATCCAGTGCTTTCTCAATGGGAGCAATGATAGCTTCTCTGTTATCAGAGCCTTTGATAAATTCAACGGCTGCTTTAATCTTAGGAAGCATTGATCCGGACTCAAAGATATCTTCTTTTATATAACCTTCCGCCTCTGCAACGGAAATAGTATCAAGAGGACGGGCCTCCGGTTTACCAAAACCATAATATACTTTTTCAACACCGGTTAAGAACAGAAGGGTATCTGCTTTCACACCTTCAGCCAGTAACTTTGCTGTTGCATCCTTTTCTATAACGGCGCTGGCACCCTTTAAATTCGTACCCTGCTCCAGCACAGGAATTCCGCCGCCACCGGAGGCAATTACCAGATGATTTGCTTCCAGGAGTGCTTTCACAGAATCAATTTCATATATTTCCAGAGGATTTGGAGAAGCAATTATTCTGCGGTAGCCCTTTTCCTGCTTCACTACATGGTTCCCTTTCTGTTGTTCCTTTTCTGCCTCTTCTTCGGTCATATATCTGCCAATGACTTTCGTAGGATTAGCAAAAGCTTCGTCAAAAGGGTCTACTTTAACCTGTGTGATCAGAGTTACCACCGGTTTATATAAACCTCGGTTTAACAGTTCGGTACGCAGTATGTTCTGAAGATCATAACCCATATAACCCTGGCTTAAGGAACTGCAGACTGACATGGGAGGCGCAGTATACAGGTTATCGAGTCTTGCAAATTCAGTCATTGCGGTATGAAGCATGCCGACCTGGGGACCATTACTGTGAGTGATTACAATATCGTAATTATCTTCAATTAAGTCGGCAATAGCTTTGGCCGCTTTCTTAATTGCTTTTTGCTGTTCCGGAAAAGTTTCGGCAAACGCATCTCTGCCTAATACAACTACCATTCTTTTTTTAGGCATATTATTACCTCTTTCATAGGTTATTTCACGAAGAATCCTGTCCGTAAGAGCAGAAAGAATTCCTGTAATTGCAATTATAAGCTGAAATGAACTATTAAATAAAGCAATTATCAGCTTATATAGATATTTTAAATTATATAATAATACGACCTAAAAGGAAAGTATAAATTAGACTTTGTACGAGGCCTTATAAAGGAATTACTTATAAATAAGCAGATGGAGCTTATTTGCATTCTATTGGAATATAGAACTAAAACGGCAAAATGGATGAGTATAAGAAAATTTCTTCGGATTTTTTTAAAAAGTAACGGTTATGTACTTGCCATAGGATATCTTATGATTTATAGTTTACTGTAGTAACGTGATAATTCATTATCTGTTTACATTGCAAAATTTTCTTCTTGACAACACAGGTATAATTGTATACAATAAGACAAATTATAAAAGACAAAACTATAGGAATGAGGAGCAGAGCAATGGAAAACAGGAAAGTATTTATGAACCGTCAGAATAACCTGCTTCAGCTGGAGGAGCACTTATACACTCTGGTTGATGTCGGCGAACCAAATGTTTTCAGGAATTTATTTCCTTATGATGAGGTCCCTAAAATAGCTTTTAATGACAGAATAGTGCCTCATAATTTTCCGGAAGAGATATGGATTACAGATACTACCTTCCGTGATGGACAGCAATCCAGAGCTCCTTATTCCACCGAACAGATTGTTACCATATTTGATTATTTACATAGACTTGGAGGTCCCAAAGGGATTATACGCCAGAGTGAATTCTTCCTGTACAGTAAAAAGGACAGGGATGCCGTGTATAAATGCATGGAGAAGGGATATCAGTTCCCGGAAGTCACCTCCTGGATTCGAGCCAGCAAGAAGGATTTTCAACTGGTGAAGGATATCGGTATGAAAGAGACCGGAATACTGGTAAGCTGTTCTGATTATCACATCTTTTATAAGATGAAGATGACCAGAAGAGAAGCCATGAACCACTATCTGAATGTTGTCCAGGAATGTCTTGAGACCGGTGTTGCGCCCAGATGCCATCTGGAAGATATTACGCGCTCTGACATCCATGGTTTTGTTATACCTTTTTGTATGGAATTAATGAAGCTGGGAGAAAGATATCGTATACCAGTTAAGATCAGAGCCTGTGATACCATGGGATATGGAGTTAATTTCTCAGGTGCTGTGATACCCAGGTCTGTACAGGGTATCATCTATGGGCTTTTAACGCATGGAGGGGTACCTTCGCACCTGATAGAATGGCATGGACATAACGATTTTTATAAGGCGGTTACCAATTCCACTACTGCCTGGTTGTATGGAGCCTGCGGTATAAACTGTTCCCTTTTCGGTATTGGTGAGCGTACCGGTAATACACCACTGGAGGCCATGGTCTTTGAGTATGCCCAGCTTAAAGGGACTTTAGACGGTATGGATACAACCGTAATTACTGAGCTGGCAGATTATTTTACAAAAGAAATCGGCTACAAGATTCCTCCCCGAACACCATTTGTCGGAAAGAACTTTAATGTTACAAGAGCAGGAATTCATGCAGACGGACTATTGAAAAATGAGGAAATATATAATATATTTGATACGGAGAAATTTTTAAACAGGCCTGCTCTGGTTGCGGTATCCAATACCTCAGGGCTTGCCGGTATCGCTCATTGGATTAATACTTACTTTAAGCTAAAGGGAGATGAAATTGTTGATAAGAATGACCCTCTTGTAATTAAGGTAAAAGAATGGGTAGATGAGGAATATGACAGCGGACGTGTAACGGTAATTACAGATGAAGAATTAATCGGAGTAATTACGGACATCAGAGAAAACCGGTTGTAAATTCCTATTGATAAGCTATCACAGGAATTTAGATCTGCATTGTATGGGACTACCATTCGAATGCTTCAATAGAAACTTATTAACATGCAAAAGAAAGGCACGGTGTAAGATGACAGAGTTTATACAGGCGGCAAAAGAAAAATTCGGGAAATTATTAGAAGAGCAGCTGGCGCGGGTTGAGGTAATGAAGAATCAGGCGGATTTTGTAAACTATAAAGAGCTTGAAACCATAGCAATCGGCGTATGCGGAGGAGACGGTATAGGCCCTGCCATAACAGGTCAGGCTCAAAGAGTGCTTGAGTTCCTGTTAAGTGAGGAAGTAAAAAAAGGAAAAGTAACCTTTAAGACGATTGATGGATTAACCATTGAGCATAGGGCAGAAAAATTGCAGGCGATTCCTGATGATGTGCTTGCAGAGCTTAAGAAATGCAACGTTATTCTGAAAGGACCTACAACAACACCAAGAAAAGGTGATCCCTGGCCCAATGTTGAGAGTGCCAATGTAGCTATGAGAAAAGAACTGGATCTTTTCGCTAATATGCGTCCGGTACGTATTCCGGAGCAGGGAATTGACTGGACCTTTTTCCGTGAAAATACAGAAGGTGCATATGCAGTAGGCAGCAAGGGCTTTCCTGTAACAGAGGATTTGGCAGTAGATTTTACAGTGGTTACCAGTCAGGGAACCGAAAGAATTATCAGAGCTGCCTTTGAATATGCCAAAGCAAATAATAAAACCAAAGTAACGGCAGTAACCAAAGCGAATATCATTAAGACAACAGATGGTAAATTCCTTGATACCTTTAAAGAAATAGCGAAGGAATATCCGGAGATTGAAGCAGATGACTGGTACATTGATATCATGACTGCAAAGCTGGTAGATGAAAAGAGAAGAAAAGATTTCCAGGTGCTGGTGTTACCCAATCTTTACGGGGATATTCTTACGGATGAAGCAGCAGAATTTCAAGGCGGTGTGGGAACTGCCGGCAGTGCCAATATCGGTAAGCAGTATGCTATGTTTGAAGCAATCCACGGATCAGCACCCAGAATGGTGGATGAAGGAAGAGATATCTATGCAGATCCCTGCAGCGTAATCCGTGCAGGTGCTATGTTATTATCACATATCGGATATCAGAATGAAGCAGATAAGCTATATAAAGCACTAGATATCTGCACCATTACTGAGAAGAAGCTGGTCATTACGGGAAGAAATACCGGAGCAACCAGCGCGGAATTTGCCGATTACCTAATGGAGACCATTGAAAAGCTTTAGGAGGAATTTTGTGGACGAAAAAGATGTTCATAAGGAAAATACGGATAAATATTCCCTTCGAGGCAGAGTGTTTACAAAGATCAGGGAAGATATACTATCAGGAAAATATAAACAGAATGACGAATTAAAAGAGACCACCATCGGACAGGAACTGGGGGTCAGTCGTACGCCGGTGAGAGAAGCCTTACGTCAGCTTGAACTGGAAGGGCTGGTAAACATAGTACCCAACAAAGGTGCTTATGTGAATGGCATTTCAGAAAAAGATATCCATGATATTTATATTATCCGGTCTTATCTGGAGGGACTTTGTGCCAAATGGGCATGTGAATACATTACCAAAGAACAGATAGATGAGCTGGAGGAAGTTGTATATTTGTCTGAATTTCACGCAAAGAAAGAACATCACGAACAGATTGTGGAGTTGGACAATAAGTTTCATCAATTGATATATGAAGCCTCCAACAGTAAGATTTTAAATCATATACTTTCTGATTTTCATCACTATGTACAAAGAATACGAAAGATAACCCTGGCCTCGGATTTACGGGCGGCAAACTCCAATAAGGAACATACCGCCATATTGGATGCTATCCGTCAAAGAGATGGTGATAAGGCAGAAATGCTGGCTCATGAACATATTATGAATACCATCAAGAACATAAGTGATAGAGGGTTGTAAAAGGAAACACAGGCAGCAAGTGCCTGAAAGCAGACCCTCATGAGTAATGAAATATAGTTGCATTTAAACCGCCTTTGTAAATAGTTACAAAGACGGTTTAAGTGTATTTTGTAACTTTAAGGGATACCGCCGATAAGGAGATACGAATGGGATTATTTAATTTATTTAACCGAAAGGTAGAAGAAAAACAGCAATTTGATGATTTCAGCATGATGTTGGCAATACCAAAGAAAGAAGACGATATAAAAGAACCTGAAGTCCTTATAAAACGTCTCAGCGAGATTCCCGGGATCAATATATTGTCCAGGAAAATGCAGGATTATAAGTTTGAAGTAGTAATAGAATACAAGAAAAATGAGTATCCATTGATTTTCTATCCGGATAGTTTTGCATTACCGGATTTCTACAGACAGCAGCATTTGTTTCCTGATGTAGACATGCATAAGCTTGTAAGAGCTGAATCTGGTTTAAGGATTGATATGCTTTTTGGTGATGACAGTTTGGAGTCCTATCACTTACAGCTAAAAATAGTAAATGGAATAATACCGGATATTCTGGCTTTGCTTGATATCAGCTCTGAAAAGATTCTGTCCGGAAGATGGGTAGCCATGGCGGCAAGCTCCGATGTACCGCCCGCTCCTCGTTATATTTATACCGTTCAGGCCGTATCCGATGATGATCAGGTATGGCTGCATTCCCATGGATTATCGCGTTGTGGTATCACTGAATTGGAGGTATTGAATTCTACCAAAGATACCTATAACAATCATTATAATATCATTGAAACCGCTGCTAATCGGATGCTGGAGGCAGAAGAACCTTTAAAGCACAAGGAGCCTCTCTACCTGGCAAGATTATCAGAGGAGGATTATCTGGTGATAACCCTGATACCCTGGGAAGAAGCTGTGAAAGGATATGCTTTCGATATGTTGGGGGGGAGAAGAGACAGGGAGGAGAGTCATAACAGAAATACCAGTGCTGTCTTTGCTTATCCAACGGAGGAGGATTATAAAAAGAAGAAATACAAGCCCGTTTCTATCTATGATGATATACTCAAAGATAATCCAATCTATATGATCTCCAACAAAGAAACAGATAGAATGAGAGCCTTGGCTTTGGAACGGCTTGATTACGTAAGAAAAGCAATAACCTCAGAAGAAAATAAGATACTTGTAAAAATTGGTCTGACAGTAGATGATGAGTATAAAACCGAGGATAATTTCCATGAGCATATCTGGTTTGAACTTCTTGAAATTACAGAGGACCAGGTCAGGGGAACACTTACCCAGGAACCCTATTATGTAAAGGATATGCATACCGGCAGCGAAGGCACTTATACGATAGAAGATATTACGGACTGGCTGATTTTTACACCTGAACGGAGATTGTCTCCGGATGATGCTTACCTGCTGGAAGATTAGCTCGGCTTTTGAGATTAAAACATACCATATGAACGAATACAATAAGAATGCTCCCGGTATATATGTTGCAGGTTACAAAGTACAACCTATAAGCCGGGAGCCATTCCTGTTATAGAAGTTACTGGATTTTATGATGCAACACTCTGTTTTACAAAGTAATTGTTTCTTAATATTAACAAAACCCAGATAACAGAATGTATTAATTCTACTCTGCCAGTTCTTCCCACATTACCATGAGTTCTTCCAATCTTGCTTCCAGAGACTTTTTCTCTGTGGTAAGCTTTATAAGTTCACTGGAATTGGTATAGATGTCCTCATTCGTCAATAATTCATCAATTTCTTCGTTCCGAAGCTCCAATTTTTGTATTTCTTCTTCTGTTTTCTTTAAATCATTCTGACGCTTACGTATCTTAGCCTGTTCTTCCTTCTGCTGTTTCCAATCCTGTTTCGTATCAGACTCCTCAGAATCCTTTTCTTTTTGTGAAAAAACCGTATTGTTAGAAATGCTACTGGGTGTAAGTTCATCTTTCTTTTCCAGGTAATAATCGTAATTACCGATATAATTGACCAGCATATTACCGGTAAGATCCATAATCCTGGTAGCAGTTTTATTGATAAAATAACGGTCATGTGAAACATATAATACGGTTCCTGAATAACGATTAATTGCATTTTCAAGAATTTCCTTGGAGGTGATATCCAAGTGGTTGGTAGGCTCATCCAGGATTAATAGATTTGCTTCTGAGAGCATTAGCTTTGCCAGGGACACACGTCCTTTTTCGCCGCCGCTGATATCTTTAATACGCTTAAACACATCATCTCCGGTAAAGAGAAAAGCAGCCAGAATATTACGGATAGCGGTATTATCCATATTAGGGTAAGCATCACTTAATTCCACAAAAAGAGTCTTGTCTGAATCAAGAACCTGATGTTCCTGGTCATAATATCCGATTTTTACTTTGGAACCTAAGGTTACCTTTCCGGAGTCCGCAGGTATTATCTCATTGATGATTTTCAATAAAGTGGTCTTACCCGTTCCGTTATTTCCGATAATAGAGACCTTTTCACTTCTTTTTATTTCAAAATTCAGATTATCAAATAGCTTTAAGCTGCCAAAGGATTTAGCAAGTCCTTCAACTCGCAGCACATCATTACCGCTGATTACCGAAGGCTCTAGGTTAATGTGCATCTGGGGCTCATAAGTAACCGGCTTATCCAGGCGGTCTACTTTATCTAACATCTTTTCACGGCTTTCAGCCCTGCGAATGGATTTCTCACGGTTAAAGGAACGAAGTTTGGCTATTACCTCTTCCTGATGTTTGATTTCTCTTTGCTGATTGAGATAATGTTTTAACATTGCATCCCGCAGCATGGCTTTTTTATCGGCATAAGCTGTGTAATTACCATCATAAGAGACGGCTTTACCCTGTTCCAACTCTACGACCTTTGTTACAACTTTATCAAGAAAATAACGATCATGGGCTATTACAACAACAGAACCCTGATAATTAACCAGAAAGTTTTCAAGCCAGGCAATAGACTCCATATCAAGATGATTGGTAGGCTCATCCAGAAGGATTAACTCGGGTTTGCTTAGGAGTAGTTTACCAAGAGCAACACGTGTCTTCTGACCGCCTGATAATGTAGTGACAGGTTTTGAGAATTCTTCTTCAGTAAAACCCAGTCCTTTTAAAATGCCAATAACTTCACTTTTATAAGCATAGCCATTTTTCAATTCAAATTCGTGATTTAATCTTGTATAGGCAGAAAGCATCTGCTCCAGTTCGGTTCCGGATGCCTCCTTCATGGATTCCTCCAGCTGGCGAACCTTGGTTTCTATATCAATAACATCCTGTTTGACGGTTAATATTTCATCATAAATGGAATTTTCAGAGGAGAGTCCCTGATGCTGTGCAAGATAACCAACACTGCAACCCTTTGCAAATATAATCTCTCCGTCGTCCGGTGCCAGTTCTCCCATAATAATCTTAAAAAGGGTGGATTTTCCTGCGCCGTTAATACCGATAACAGCGGCTTTTTCCCTTTCGTTTACATGGAAAGAAACATTGCTAAGAATCTGGTCTGTTCCAAAGCTTTTAGAAATATTTCTGCATGCTAAAATCATTTCAAATTACCTTTCTCTTTGGATTTCTATTTAGAATCATAAAGGAATGACTGTAAAAAGTCAAGTAATTGACATGTCCCAGCTAAGGTAAACCAAAGAGGATGACATATAAGAGAGAGATTATGGCTGATCTGTTGTTTTGATGGAGGTCTCAAGAAGAAACTCGGATTATGTACAAAGTTTTTGTTAAAGATTTACTTCCGTTATTAAGTGAGATAAATAACTTGAAAAAGTGCCTGTATCAATGATATCATGTAGAAAAAGTGCCTGTTACAGACTGCGGGAAGGTTGTAATTTACAGCGCAGATACTATTATAAGCCAATTAGGAAAGGGGTTTACACATGAGTAAGAAATTTTTCAAAGATTTTAAATGGTTAAATGAAAGCAGTATTCGATATACAAAAGAAGGAATTGTGATAAAAGCACCCGGGCAGAGTGATTTCTTCCGTGGGACAGGAGTATTTGTACGTGATAATGCGCCATTTTATTATACAGAAATTTTTGGGGATTTTGTATTTAGAGCCAAGGTATCTCATGCTTTTTTGGATACCTTTGATGCAGCAACGATAATGTTAATGGAGAATGACAGCATCTGGGCTAAGGCCTGCTTTGAGAAGACGGATTTTGACACCAATGCAGTTGTCAGTGTTGTAACAAATCCCTTGTCTGATGATGCAAACGGCTGTAATATAGAAGGAAATGAGGTTTGGCTTCAGGCAGCCAGGGTAGGAGATGCCTTTGCCTTTCACTATTCTTTGGATGGTATAAAATATGATATGATGCGTTATTTTATTCTGCCCGCCAGTCAGACAATCAAAGTTGGTTTGGTGGCACAAGCACCAATTGGAGAAGGCGGAGAACGTTATTTTGAGAATATATCGCTGGAGCACAGAACGGTTTTAAATATACGCGCCGGCAGATAAACCGAGGGAATTATTGGAAAATTCATATAGGAATCAGCATTTGACAAATAAATATCATTCACATATAATATCTTATTAGAAAGCTATATTCAGGAGTAAATTAAGTTAAATGAAGAATTTGTAGGATCCTTTCTGTAGAAATACCTGAATACCGTATTTTTACACAGGAAGAGTAAAAACAGTTTACTTAAAACATTCCTTTAAACATAAGAAAATCAAAAGCAGGTTAATGAATATATGCATATATCAGTTTTAATTTGCAATATTGAATTACCTGCTTTCAGTTATAAAAAATAAAGGAGGGTCAGAAGTGCAAGAGAAAGAAATTTCATTAGCCGTAATACAGCGCTTACCCAGATATTATCGTTACTTGGGAGAACTGCTGGAAAATGACGTGGTACGTATTTCATCTAAGGAGTTAAGCGAGAGGATGAAGGTTACTGCCTCCCAGATAAGGCAGGATTTGAACAATTTTGGTGGGTTCGGACAGCAGGGGTACGGATATAATGTTGAATATCTGTTTACTGAGATTGGAAAAATATTAGGACTTGACAGAAAGTACAATGTAATCATCATAGGAGCGGGTAATTTGGGACAGGCATTGGCAAACTATGGTGATTTTGAAAGAAGAGGATTTATGATTAAGGGTATCTTTGATGTTAACCCGCGATTGGAAGGAATATCAATCAGGGGAACTCAGATACAGATGATGGATGAACTGGAAGAATTTGTGAAGAGCAACAAGGTTCATATAGCCGCACTGACCATACCAAAGATAAAGGCACCACAGACTGCTAAAGAAATAGTGGCCTTAGGTATTAAAGCCATTTGGAATTTTGCGCCAGTAGATTTAAATCTCCCCTCCGATGTCATTGTAGAGAATGTACATCTGTTAGAAAGTCTTATGAGATTATCCTATACCCTAAAAGATTTGGAAGAGTCCCAAGGTATTACGGAAGAAGACATTTCATCCGATAATAATTAAAAAGGACACCAAAGCGAAAGCTTGCACCAGAAATGGGGTATAAGTATACATGAGAAAAAAGGAAGACATAAACTTTGAAAAAATCTTTAAGGGTAAGAAAATACCAATAGTAGTATTGGATGAACGCTGGCATCAGCTGTTTCCGGATTATGATAAACCTGTTCACATCAAAGCAATGGAAAATAAACTGGATGAGCTGATGAAACAGCAAGGCAAACTTACCAATGATTTAAAGGATTACAAGAAGATAAAGAATCAACTGATGGGTGAGATTATCACTCACATGGATGTCAATGACACAAAGCTGGGAAAAGCCAAAGAAAAGAAACTTGATCAGAACCAGAGACTGATAAGGGAAATTGGCGATAAAGTAAAAGACTCAGAGAATGAACTGGTTGATCTGCCTTATCAAATTAAGGCGGCTAACGAAGCTTTAATAATAGAAAGTTCACAAATCTGCTATAGACGGCTCAGTGAGAACACAGAGAAAATCAATGAGATTAATAAGTGGATTCAAAACATCCGAGAACAGCTGAAAATAAAAATCCTAGAGAAACAGGATATGGAAATGAAAAATGCAGATATCTATAATTACATGCATGATCTGCTGGGACCGGAACTATTGCAGGAACTGGATGAAGAGATAAAAAGGAATAAATAGCATGATTGTTGGTATCGGTACAGATTTAATTGAAATCGAAAGAGTCATGAAAGCCTGTGAGCGGGAACATTTCTGCAGGAGAATCTTTACTCCAAAAGAGTTAGAACTTGCTCAGACAGACAGAAGAAAGCTTGCCGGAAATTTTGCTGTAAAAGAAGCAGTTGTAAAAATGCTGGGTCTGGGTTTTCGAGGAATTCATCCTTCAGATATAGAAGTATTGCGGGATGAATACGGGAAACCTTTTGTGAATTTATTGAAAGGAGCCAAAGAGGCTGCCGATAAAATTGCATGTCAAAGGATACTGGTAACTATCACAAACACAAAGGAGTTCGCCAGTGCTTTTGCTGTTGGAGAAAGCATTAATTCGTAGTATTCAGAAAATACGTAGATAGGTATTCAGAAAGTCAAGTTTATAAAAGAGGTTTATATGAAATATCTGGTCAAGCGTAATGAGATGCAGGAAGTTGACAGGAAAACCACGGAAGAAATGGGGATACCTGCTATTGTTTTGATGGAGCGTGCTGCCTTAAAGGTAGCAGAAGTAATTGATGAACATATCATAACTTCAAGCTGTGAGAAAGATACAAAATTGAAAATACTTGCTTTATGCGGTACAGGGAATAATGGAGCTGATGGAATTGCGGCTGCCAGGATTCTAACCTGTAAAGGGTACAAAGCAGCAATATATGTGGTGGGTGACAGGAATAAGGCATCCGCCTTGTTTTTGCAGCAATTAGAAATTGCTGTGAATTTCGGTGTTGAAATAGTTAGCAATATTGATACCCCGGAATATACTATTGATGAAAACACGATTCTTATAGACGCCATCTTCGGCATCGGATTAAATAAAGATATTCAGGGTGAATATAAGAATATAATAGATAAAATAAACAGATTAAAAAAAGAGAAGGTATTTGCTGTTGATATACCATCAGGAATATCAGCCGATTCTGGATTTCCTTTAGGGGCAGCAGTGAAGGCAGACTATACAATAACCTTTGGATACCTTAAGTTAGGACTTGTACTTTTTCCCGGATGTGAATATGCAGGGGTTATAACAGTTGCGGATATTGGGTTTGCAGCACCTGAATACCTTAAGCTTCCATTCCATCACTATACCTTTAATAAGGAAGATTTAAATTTAATACCCAATAGGAAAGCCTATTCAAATAAAGGCAGTTATGGAAAGATCCTTGTTATAGCGGGTTCAGCAGATATGTCAGGGGCAGCTTATTTTTCTGCCAAGGCAGCATACCGTATGGGAGCCGGCTTAGTCAAGATATTGACCAATGAGAAAAACAGGACGATTTTGCAGACCATATTGCCGGAAGCTCTTATAAATACTTATTCTGACGGGGAACTTAACCTTAGGGATATGAATACTTTAAAAGAGGAGATCAAATGGGCGGATGTAGTAGTAATCGGACCTGGTATAGGGAGAAGTACGCAGGCAGAGCGTTTATTGCAGCTAGTCCTTGCGGAAGTAAAGGTGCCGATTGTTATTGATGGCGATGCCCTCTGGCTGCTTGGTCAAAAAGCAGCAAATTACATGAAAGAACAGGATTTTTCACCGGGAGCTTCACCTTTACCGCAAGCAGAAACAATGGAAGAACAGCAGGCGGCTGACAGAATTTCATTTCTTAAGCATCTTCTGCCTGACAGAACCATACTTACACCACATTTAAAGGAACTCAGCTATTTGCTTCATGTTCCCATAAAATGGATTCAGGAAAATCTTTTAAAGGCAGCCAGTCTATGTACTCTGGATAATAATATGGTATATGCTATAAAAGATGCCAGAACCATTGTGGCGGAAAAGAAAAGCAGATATATTAATTTGTCCGGTAATAACGGTATGGCTACTGGAGGTTCAGGAGATGTGTTAACCGGAATGATAGCGGGATTGTTAGGCCAAGGTCTGACAGAGGATAAAGCGGCAGCCCTTGGTGTATACATCCATGGTTTAGCCGGTGACCTTGCGGCGGAAGAATCTGGTCAGCACTCCTTAATGGCAGATGATATAATCAATCACATTTCAGCGGTAATAAAGTCATGCACTGTTACTGCGGATATGAATGGAGGAACCTATGACAGCAGGAAATATAGACCTGACATCAATTGAAGAATTTAATTCAAAATATTACAGAGCATCAGCGAATATTGATCTGGATGCAATCTGCAGCAATATAAATAATACAAGAAAAATATTACAGCCTGAAACAAAACTTATGGTAATATTAAAAGCTGACGGGTATGGCCATGGTGCGGTACCTATTGCGAAAGCACTTTCCGAGATGGCCGTAGACAGTTTTGGTATTGCAATTCTGGAAGAAGGAATTGAATTAAGGAAGGCAGGAATTGAAAAACCGCTACTGGTGTTGGGATATACCCCTAAGGGGCAATACAAAAAGCTGCTAGAACATGACATAACACAGACGATTTTTCAATACAGCACAGCAAAGGATTTGTCAGAAGAAGCACTAAGTCAAGGGAAAACAGCAAAGATTCACATTAAGATTGATACGGGAATGTCAAGGATAGGTTTTTTTGATGATGGACTTAGTATAGAGGAAATAAAGAAAATATCGGAACTTAAGGGAATAGAGATAGAAGGTATCTTTTCTCATTTTGCCTGTGCTGATGAAACGGATAAGACCTCTGCCAACAGGCAGTTAAGTAAATTTCTCGCCTTTGTGGAAGAACTAAAACAAGAGGGGATCAATATCCCCATCAGGCACATAGCAAATAGCGCTGGTATTATCGATATGCCGGAGGCTCAGTTAGACATGGTACGAAGTGGTATTTCTACCTACGGGCTTTATCCCTCAAATGAGGTAAAGAAAGACGTGCTGGAATTAAAGCCAGCAATGGAGATTAAATCACATGTAAGTTATGTAAAAGAAGTTGAAGCTGGAATAGGGGTTAGTTATGGAAGTACATATGTAACCTCTAAAAAAACAAAAATTGCTACGATTCCGGTAGGGTATGGAGATGGTTACCCCAGGCAGCTTTCATCTAAAGGGAGAGTACTGATTCATGGTATGTCTGCGCCTATCATAGGAAGAGTGTGTATGGATCAGTTCATGGTGGATGTAACAGATATTCCGGGTGTAGAACAAGGTGATTCCGTAACACTGGTTGGAAGAGATCGGGAGGAATTTATATCTGTTGAGGAAGTGGCAGATATGACATATTCCTTTAATTATGAATTTATTTGTAATGTAGGCAAGCGAATCCCGCGTATATATTATCGTAACAATAAATTATGGAACATAGGGATATAAGAGAAAATGATAAAGAGATAAATTAGAAAGATTGGATAAAAAGGCAAGATAAAAAGGCAAGATAAAAAGGCAAGATAAAAAGGCAAGATAAAAAGGCAAGATAAAAAGGCAAGATAAAAAGGCAAGATAAAAAGGCAAGATAAAAAGGCAAGATAAAAAGGCAAGATAAAAAGACAAGATAAAAAGGCAGATAAAAGATTGGATAAAAAGACAAGATAAAAAGTCGAGATAGATGAAATAATAATTAGGTAATAAGTAGTAAAAAAAGAAAAATAAAAATTAACAGAAATAATCACATCAAGAGAATATTTTATGGAATACACCGGTCAGAATTGGGAAA